>JAGCDZ010000006.1 GCA_017650905.1 Prevotella sp.
GTACGAGAGTTCTTTTGGCAAGGAGTACGGCAATCACGGTGGTGTATGGGAATGCCCAGACCTGTTTAAGATAGACAACAAGTGGGTGCTGATCTGTAACATCAATCCTGGTGGTCCTTTTGGTGGAAGTGCTACCCAGTATTTTGTGGGCGACTTTGATGGCAAGAAGTTCACTTGTGAGTCGATGCCGAAGGTGACGAAGTGGCTTGATTACGGTAAGGACCACTATGCTACGGTCTCTTTCTATAATGCCCCAGAGAACCGTCATGTGGTGCTGGCATGGATGTCGAACTGGCAGTATGCCAATCAGGTGCCTACCAAACAGTTTCGCTCGGGCAACTCCGTTCCTCGTGACTTGGGCCTATTCACCTGTGGGGAGGAGACTTACGTGAGTGTGGTGCCTTCAAAGGAGATGTTGGCCGTTCGTGGTGCCAAGATCAAGAAACCGGCAGAAACCTGCGAAATCATCGTTGATGTGAAGAATCAGGCCGAAATCGTGCTGTCGAATGCGAAAGGTGAGCAGGTAGTGATGACCTATGACGGTCAGAAGCAGACTTTCAGCATGGATCGCATGAAGAGCGGTGATGTCAGTTTCAGTGATGCCTTCCCATGTGTGACGGAGGCTCCTACCTATGGGCAGATCAAGCAACTGCGCCTCTTCATCGACCGCTGTTCTATCGAAGTCTTCGATACAGACGGCAAGATGGCAATGACCAATCTCGTCTTCCCCTCTGAGCCTTATAATATAATAAAGGTAAAGGGTGGTAAAGCTACGATTTATGAGATTAATTATTAATAGTTTACAGTTTACAGTTGACGGTTTACAGATGATATGCAGGCAAGCCGTTCTAACGATAGAAGTAATCAACTGTAAACTGTAAACTGTAAACAAAAAAACAATATGAAACAGACAAAACTAGCCCTCATCCCCGTGATGTTCTGCTTCTTCGCCATGGGTTTTGTTGACCTGGTGGGCATTGCATCCAACTATGTGAAGGAAGACCTCGCGCTGAATGATTCGACAGCCAACATCTTCCCGTCGCTCGTGTTCTTCTGGTTCCTGATCTTCAGTGTGCCGACAGGTATGCTGATGAACAAGATCGGGCGCAAGAACACCGTTCTCCTCTCGTTGGTGGTGACCATCGTGTCGCTGCTGCTGCCGCTCTTTGGCGAGAATTTTGGCATTATGCTCTGCGCCTTTTCGTTGTTAGGTATTGGTAATGCCCTGATGCAGACCTCGCTCAACCCGTTGGTATCCACCGTGATGGGTGGTGGTAATCTCGCCTCTACACTCACCTTCGGACAGTTTATTAAGGCCATCGCCTCATTCTTGGCACCATACCTTGCCATGTGGGGTGCCACGCAGGTGATTCCCACATTCGGCTACGACTGGCGCGTGCTTTTTGCCATCTATTTCGTGGTAGGCATCCTCGCTGCCGCCTTGTTGTCTGTCACACCTATTGAGGAACAGAAGATAGAGGGCAAACCATCTACTTTCGCAGAGTGCCTGAAACTGTTGGGAACGCCTATCGTACTGCTGTCGTTCCTGGGCATTATGTGCCATGTAGGCATTGATGTGGGTACGAACACCACGGCCCCGAAGATCCTGATGGAGCGTCTGGGCATGACGCTTAATGACGCAGCCTTTGCCACGAGTCTCTACTTCATCTTCCGTACTATCGGTTGTCTGACTGGCTCGTTCTTCCTCCGTGTGATGAACAACCGTACCTTCTTTATCATCAGTGTTGTGATGATGGCGCTCTCGATGTGTGGCCTCTTCATTGGCACAGAGAAGTGGATGCTCTATACGGCCATCGCCCTCGTAGGCTACGGCAACTCTAATATCTTCTCCATCTGTTTTGCCCAGGCCCTGACGGCTATGCCGCAGAAACAGAACGAGGTGAGCGGTCTGATGATCATGGGTCTCTTCGGTGGTACCATCTTCCCCTTGCTGATGGGCTTTATGAGCGATGCGATGGGACAGGCAGGAGCCGTTATCATCATGGCCATCGGTGTGGTTTATCTGTTTACTTATATTAATAAGGTGAAGTAGGACTTCGAAACAAAACAAGAAAGAATATGGAAAAGAAACGTTACATCGTCGGCCTCGGAGAGGCTTTGTGGGATGTACTTCCCGAAGGAAAGAAACTGGGCGGAGCCCCTGCAAACTTTGCTTATCACGCAGGCCAGTTTGGCTTGGATACCATTGCCATCAGTGCCTTAGGTGAGGATGATCTGGCAGAAGAAACCATCGAGGCGCTGAAAGAGCACAATCTGAACTACCTGATGCCTCGGGTGCCTTATCCTACAGGCACGGTGCAGGTGACACTGGCCGAGGGTGGAATCCCTACGTATGAAATCAAGGAAGGTGTGGCTTGGGACAATATCCCTTATACCGATGAAATGGCTGAAATTGCCAAGAATGCCCGTGCTGTCTGTTTTGGATCGCTGGCTCAGCGCAATGGTGTTTCTCGTGAGAACATTCGGAAGTTTCTGGCTGATACGCCTGTCGATTGTCTGAAGATCTGTGACATCAATCTGCGTCAGCAGTTCTATTCGAAGGAAATCCTTGAGGATTCTTTCAAACTCTGTAACATTCTGAAGATTAATGATGAGGAACTGGTGGTGGTGAATCGTATGTTTGGCTATGATGGCTTAGACATGCGCCAGACTTGTGAGAAGATGGTTCAGGATTATGGTCTGAAGATGCTGGTGCTGACCTGTGGCACTAACGGTTCGTATGTCTTTACTGACGACGGCCTGACTTCGTTCCAGGATACACCGAAGGTTGAAGTGGCTGATACAGTCGGGGCTGGTGATTCTTTCACAGGTAGTTTCTGTGCCTGCATCCTAAACGGGAAACCCGTACAGGTGGCTCACAAGACAGCAGTTGCCGTCAGTGCCTTTGTATGCACACAGAACGGTGCAATGCCGATTGTGCCTGAAACGGTGAAGGGAAATTAAAAGCGCTTTGAAAAAGGCGCTTTTCTTTTTCAGGCCAGACAACTTGGTCAGTCAAAGAGATTCGGCTCCATGATGTTGCCTCCGTAGGGATTACGGCCGAAGTGCTTGTAGGCCAGCTCGGTGACCATACGTCCGCGAGGTGTGCGCTTGATGAAACCTTCCATAATAAGGAAAGGCTCATAGACCTCTTCGACGGTGCCAGCATCCTCACCAATGGCTGTGGCGATGGTAGTGATGCCCACAGGACCACCCTTGAACTTGTCGATGATGGTGAGCAGGATCTTGTTGTCAATCTCGTCGAGGCCATACTGGTCGATGTTCAGGGCCGTGAGGGCAATCCTGGTAATCTTCGTATCTATCTTGCCGTTACCCTTCACTTGGGCGAAGTCACGGACACGACGCAAAAGGGCATTGGCGATACGGGGCGTGCCTCTCGAACGTCCTGCTATTTCCAGCGCAGCGTCTTCAGTAATGGGCACACCAAGGATACTGGCCGAACGCTCGATAATCTGTTGCAAGGTATCAGGATCGTAATACTCCAGGTGCATATTGATGCCGAAACGGGCTCTTAAAGGTGCTGTCAGCAGACCGCTACGGGTGGTGGCACCAACAAGCGTAAACGGATTGAGGTCGATCTGGATGCTGCGGGCAGAGGGACCTTTATCGATCATGATGTCGATGCGATAGTCCTCCATTGCCGAATAGAGATATTCCTCAACAACGGGTGACAGACGGTGGATCTCATCGATAAACAACACATCGTTTTTCTCCAGCGAGGTTAGGATGCCAGCCAAATCGCCTGGTTTGTCAAGCACTGGGCCAGAGGTAATCTTAAAGCCTACCCCCAATTCATTAGCAATGATATTCGACAAGGTGGTCTTTCCCAGTCCGGGAGGGCCATGAAGGAGTGTGTGGTCAAGGGGCTCACCACGATATTTGGCAGCCTCGACGAAGACCTCCAGATTCTCCACGACCTTCTTCTGGCCGCTGAAATCCTTAAAAGACAGCGGTCGTAGTGCATTCTCAAAGTCTTTCTCGCCTTGCGAATACCGTTCTTCACGTATGTCGAAATCCTCGTCTATCATCTTGAATCAACCTTGCAAAGGTACTGAGATTTCCCCAAACGGCCAAACTTTTTGGGTGAAAAGTAGTCGGAGGCCCGTATTATTCTATTTTCCTGCAAAGAAACAATTGATGCTGATGGCCTGCTATCGTGGTGGCGAAGAGGTAGAGATCACCGCCGTCCTTTAATTTCAGACGCTTTCTGAGTTCGGCAACAGACATAGGGAAGTTGCGAACGGTGATGTTGGCTTTATCTATACCAGCGAGGGTAGCTTTCAGATCGCGCTTGTTCATCGAAGTTGTCTTTTCGATAATGAAACGACGGCCAGGGAAGTCGCTGATATCTCTGTCGGACACGAAGAGATGGCTGTTTTTGTCGAGCTGGGAAACCTTGAATCGCTGTTCTAACAGAGCGAAGCATCCTGCTTTCATAATAGAGGCATTGGGCTCAAAAAGGAAGGAAGATGGCTGATGGATGATGGCAGATGTTTCGTGAGGGGGGACGCTCGCTTCGAATATCTGGTCGTTGTTCACACAAACGAGTCTGAGGGGCTTTTCTTCTTTTGAAAGGATAAGCAGTAGTTCCTTGCACTCGTTATCCACAGAAACGATGTGCGCCTCATTAACGTGGGCCAAATCCTCTACGGCCTTCCGCCAGTCGAGCATAGGGGAGAGTTTCAGCATCACGCGGTCAGCCTTTTGAAGCAGCTCGTCGTGCAGTTCGAGGACATTGGGTGTGCAGTCGGCAATGCCATAGGTACGTGCCCCATGATCGTCCCTTCGTGCGGGGTCGAGGAAGATGAGGTCTGCGTGGTCGAGCTGATGTAGATAGTCGACACCATCGGCACATACCACCTCGATATGGTTGAGGCCTAAAAGCTTGTAATTCTCCGATGAAATGGCACATAGTGTCGCTTGTTGCTCTACATGAACAGCATGTTGGAAGCCTTGCGACATAAAGGCCATATCCACGCCAAAACCAGCCGTTAGGTCTACGATAAGTGCCCCTTTTCCGGCAATAAGTGCCTTGTATCGCGCTGTCTGTTCACTTGAACACTGCTCCATCGAGAGGTGTGGAGGGTAGGTAATACCATCGATAGCAGCCCACGAAGGAAGCTTGGTCTTCGCCTTCTGACGTCCTGCAATCTGGTCTAAGGCAAAGGTCAGATCGACCTCAGGGTTTTTCGTTCCCTGAAGGGCCAGCTGACGCACATCAGCCTTAGCATGCTCGCGGATAAAATCAACGGTAGCCTGATTCATTTCGAGTGCAAAGATACATAATAATTCATAATTTATAATGTATAATGCATAATTTATGCATGCGGCAGCAAATTTTTCACTTTTCACTTTTCACTTTTCAGTTCTTTTTTGTACCTTTGCAACCACAACCATTACAAATCATTATGAGAAAGAAATTTTTGACTTTGGCCCTGCTGGCACTTGGCACTTTTGCTACCAGTAATGCCGGTGGTCTGATGACCAACACAAACTATCACATCGCCTTCGACCGTATGATGGCACGAGGCGCAACATTTGACATCGATGCAGCTTATAGCAACCCAGCCGGACTAGCTTGGGGACATGAAGGCTTCCAGCTCTCGCTCAACTTCCAAAAGCCTTGGCAGAATCGTGATATTACCTTCAACGAGACGAAGTATGAAGGTAAAGCCTCTGCTCCCATTGTACCAGCGCTCTTCGCATCTTATAAGCAGGACCGCTGGGCTCTCTCTACCATGATTGGTATCGTGGGTAGTGGTGGTTTTGTGGAATACAAACAAGGTGTTCCCATGTTCAACGTGCTGCTCTCGAGCATGCTCGCCAGCAATGGTATCACCCCCAACCAATACACCCTCGACTCCGAGATGAAAGGCAAACAGTATATCTATGGTGGACAGATAAACTTTACTTATAAACTGATTGACTGCCTCTCAGCTGCTGTCGGCATCCGTGCCAACTATTACGATGGCTATTATCGTGGCCACGTGAAAGCCACTGATCATCCTCAGCTGGGTGAGGTTGCCAAACTTCTGCTCGATGTCGATCAGAAAGGATGGGGCTTCACACCGTTGGTAAGTGTTAACTACCACCAGGGACCTCTCACACTCACGGCCCGCTATGAGTTCCGCACAAAGGTCAATCCCGAGAACGACACCAATATTCTGGATGCAGGCTTAGGCAGTGCTACCGTTGCTGCACTGATGGCTGCTGATCCTCAAGGTGCACAGGCAAAGCTGGCTGGTTTACAGCAACAGCTCGGAGCCTATACGGCCCCTTATCAAGATGGTGTCCATACCCGTTACGACATGCCTGCACTGCTCTCTGTGGCAGCTGGCTACGAGTTTACCCCGAAATTGCGCGCTACATTGGAGTATCATTTCTTCGACGACAAGAATGCCAAAATGGCCAACAACCGTCAGGATGAACTTACCCACGGCACCCATGAAATTGTGGCAGGTGTTGAATACGATATCAATGACAAGTTCACAATCAGCTGTGGCGGACAACGTACAGACTATGGACTCTCCGACGGCTATCAGCAAAACACCTCATTCGCCTGCGACAGCTACTCTGTAGGCTTTGGTGGCGCATGGAACGTCACTGAGAAAGTTCGCCTCAATGCTGGTTTCTTCACCAGCCTTTACAGCGACTACGACAAGCAGGCCGCATATGGTACTGAAACCTATAGCCGCACCAACTATGTGGTTGGCTTGGGTGTCGACTACAAATTCTGATGATTTTTAGGGCTGGGCTTCAAGCATCAGTTCTATTTCCTGATACGTCACTTCGGGCGGGCAGAGACTCTTAATCGTAGTCTTCGTCTCGCCCTTTCCTATGGTCTGAATCACCCTGAGAATGGCGTCCTGATGTTCCTGTGGCACCAGTTCTGAAAGAGTGATTGCACCCATAGGGATGAAACGGGCCAGATGGTTGATGATTGTGGTAACGGTGAGATTGCGGATTTTCGCGATTTCATCGGGTTTCAGACCCTCTTTATAAAGCCGGAAGGTGATGTTCCACGTCTTTTCCTTCGGCTCCTTTTTGGGCTTTTCTTTCTTTGCCCGCTGCTTTCTTGGTTTCTTGATCTGTTGCTCGTCGATGGCATCCAATAGGGAGTATTGTTTTTCGTGTAGATAAATAGGGATGGAGAATCCCTGTTCAGCAATCTTTGAGAGCAGGAAACGACGTGAGAGGACAGCCTGACGTACATCAGCCAACGCATCGGGGAAACGGCTCATGGCCTGTTTATTGTTGCTCTTGATCTGTATGGCCAAGTCAATGGATTGGGCAAAAACCTCTTGAATCGACGACTCAAACCACTCCGCACTGCGCTTCACACGCTCCTGGAAATCCTCTGAATGCAATGCCTCCACCGTTGACTGACGAATTTTCTGTAGCCATTTCTCAGATACGGACATTGTCTGGGCGCTGAAATTGGAAAACACACGTTTATGAAGCTCAGTGATATCCGTAAAGCTGTGATAGAAGAATTCCGTCATCAGGTGTAGCAGATGTTCTTCTTTATAGAAGATGTCGTGGAAGTCGAACAGCTCCAAGAGCAGGAAGCGGTAGTATTCTTCTTTGAGCTGAGGCAGTTGTGAGATGCTCCTTTGGGCTTCCTCTTCCTGATGGCCGATATAGTCCTCAACCCGTTTGTCGGCAATGATGGCACGCGCCTCGATGGGGGCGGAGAGCACCATACCTTCGAGTGTCTTGCATCGGCTCAGCGCCACATACACCTGACCAGGTGCAAATGAGAGGTTGGCATCGATAATGGCACGCTCAAACGTCAGACCTTGGCTTTTATGGATGGTAATGGCCCACGCTAAACGCAGAGGCAATTGTCGGAACGTGCCCTGAATTTTCGTCTCAATCACGCGTGTCTCAGGGTTCAGCTGATATTGGGCGTTCTCCCATTCCAAGGGTTCGACTTCAATGCCCTCCGTATCACCAGCACAGAGCACACAGACGCGACTCTCGCTGATTTCCACAACCTCGCCGATGCGACCATTATAATAGCGGTGTTCGCCTGTTGGGTCGTTCTTTACAAACATCACCTGCGCGCCCTCTTTCAAGGTCAGTACCTCGCTCGTCGGATAGGCGTATTCAGGGAAATTGCCTTCAATATTAGCCTGAAAAGTATAGCTGTGACCTGGGAGTTTTTTTAACTCGTTGTCGTTGTAATTGTCGGCCAGATAGTTATGGGTGGTCAGACGGATGTAGCCCTCACCTTGTTTGGGGATAAACGCAGGCTGGCATTGTTGGTTCAGAACGGCAATGTCGTTGGTTGTTGGATGCGCCTCGCGAATGTGATTCAGCACATCGAGGAAGGTGGCGTCTTCCTGACGAAACACCTGACTCAACAAAATGGTGACATATTCAATTTGTTGCAAGGCCTTCGAGCCGAAGAAATAGGGTGTGTCGTAGTAGGGTTTCAGAAGTGCCTCATCCTCTGGTGTAACTACAGGCGTCAGTTGCTGTAAGTCGCCAATCATCAGCAGCTGGACGCCTCCGAAGGGTTTATAGCGGTCGCGATACCTGCGCAATACGGAGTCGATGGCGTCGAGCAGGTCGCTGCGCACCATCGAGATCTCGTCGATGATCAGCAGGTCGAGCGAGGCAATGATGCGTCGTTTCTCCTTGCCGAAATCAAACTTGCTCTGAATGCGCGCATTGGGTACATAGGGTGTAAAGGGCAGTTGGAAAAAGGAGTGGATGGTCATACCGCCAGCATTGATGGCAGCAACACCTGTCGGAGCCACTACAATCGAGCGTTTTTTACTTTGTTCTACGACGGTTTTCAGAAAGGTGGTCTTTCCTGTGCCGGCTTTGCCGGTCAGAAAGATACTTCGTCCCGTGTGTTCCACGAAATCCCACGCAATGCGCAGTTCATCATTTGTCTTTGTTTCCATAGTTTTTGAATTTAAATTTAACGTATAGGTTTGAGCATAATGCCAGTAAATATCCTGCCGGATTGGATACCCAATCGTCGGGCTGAGAACCAGGTTTCGGGTTGCTTGAAGGTGCATTCTGGTGCAATGGAAATCTGGTGGAGAGGCACACCCAAAGCCTCGAGTTGCAGGCGATTGCACACAGGCAGGTCGATGTGCCATTTTGCATCGTGGCGACTGATGAGCGGCATCTCGAAGCCTGCTTTCGCAAAGGCTTCATAAACTTCATCGCCCACCTCAAAACTGTCGAAGCTGATGCCTGGACCTATCTGGGTCCTCAACTGCTGTGGACGGGAGTCATACGCCTGGGCCATTTGTCTGACAGCCACCTCCACGATGCGTTGCACTGTTCCCCGCCAGCCTGCATGAATGGCGCAGACGGCCTGATGCTCCGAGTCATAAAGCAGTATGGGGATACAATCGGCTGTAGAGACACCGATGCATATACAGTCGACATTGGTCATCAGGGCATCTACGCCCTCCAGCCGTTGCTGCTGTTCGTCGGCAGAAAGATTCAGAAATGTCTCGTCGATAGCAACCACCTCAGTCAGATGAACCTGATGCGGCATAATCAGTCGATCGTCGCTGATACCAAGCAACTCGCACAGCGCCTGACGGTTTTGTGCAATGGCCAGAGGTTCATCACCGCAGTAACGGTTGATGTTGAAATCACCATAATTCCCTTTACTACAACCCCCATGACGGGTGGAGCTAAAGGCTGTGACGCCTTCGCCAAAGTCATAGTAACGGAGTTCTGGATGTATCATTTCTGTATGTTTTGCCTGCAAAGATACGAAAAAAAAGTCATAAAGCATCATGATAAACAAAATTTTTCGTAACTTTGTCGACAAATTCAGAAGAATCGATAAACGTTCAACTAACAATCAAAAAAAAGGATGATGAAAAAACTATTATTCATTACGTTTTTAGCAGCGCTTTCGTTGCAGGTCAATGCACAGGTCGAAGCGCCTAAGGATGCCCCACAACTTGAGTTCGCCCTCCAGCTGAAAGTCACGCTCGGACAGGCCTTTTCCATTGAAAACACCCAGCATGGACGTCGTACGGTCATTCCCATCACGGGTGGTACCTTCGAGGGTCCTGGTATCAAAGGAACCATCATCAACGGCGGCGCTGACTATCAGCTGGCTAATGCCCAGGGACGTACGGAACTGGAAGCCATCTATTGCATTAAGACCGACGATGGAGTTTATATCCACGTCCGCAACCGAGGCATTATTGCCAACAGTAAGGATGCCAACGGCAACCCCTCTTTCTATTTCAGGGCTGCCCCTCAGTTTGAGGCACCTGCCGATAGCAAGTATGGCTGGCTGAATAATTCCCTTTTCGTCTGTGCGCCATCATTCTCTCAGGGTTTCAGCGGCATTGTTCTTAATGTCTGGAAGGTGAATTGATGACAGAATTGATAGCTTCCCTGAACGATTTCTTGTGGAGCTATATACTAATAGCTGCACTGATAGGCTCCGGATTGTGGTTTACATGGCGGACACACTTTGTGCAGTTCCGCATGGTGGGCGAGATGATACGGTTGCTGGCTGACTCGAGTATACCACCGGGAAAAGGAAAGCGACATATCTCCTCATTCCAAGCCTTTGCCATCTCTGTGGCCACAAGGGTAGGAACGGGTAATCTGGCAGGTGTGGCAACGGCCATCTTCATCGGTGGCCCGGGGGCTGTGTTCTGGATGTGGATCATCGCCCTCATTGGCTCTGCGACGGCTTTTGTAGAGTCGACATTAGGCCAGCTTTTCAAGCGCCACTACAACGAATGGTTTATTGGAGGTCCGGCCTACTATATCCAGCGAGGTCTGCATTGCCGGTGGATGTCTGTGCTCTTCGCCATCCTGCTCACTATCACTTTTGGACTCTCCTATAATTCTATTCAATCGAACACTATTTGCAGTGCCATGCAACAGGCTTTCGGATGGTCGCCGCTATGGGTGGGCATCGTACTGTCTGCAGTTGGACTGGTCATTGTTTTTGGTGGTATCCGCCGCATCGCCCAGGTCAGCTCCATATTGGTGCCTATCATGGCCATCGGTTACTTCATACTGGCTGCGGTTATCGTTGTGATGAACATGGAGCAGATACCTCATGTTATGAAAGTCATTGTGCTCAATGCTTTTGGAATAGAACAGGCGGCTGGCGGCGGGATTGGAGCAACAATGATGATTGGCATCAAACGCGGACTCTTCTCGAATGAAGCGGGTGAGGGTAGTGCCCCAAATGTGGCAGCGACAGCTTCCGTATCGCATCCTGTCAAACAGGGTCTTATCCAGGCCTTGGGCGTCTTTACTGATACCTTGTTGGTCTGCTCCTGTACAGCATTTATAATCCTAATTAGCGGACTCTATCAGACGCCCGAACTGAATGGTATTGCCTTGACACAATCTGCACTCGAATCAGAGGTCGGCTCCTTAGGTCCGGTCTTCATTGCTGTTGCCATTCTGCTTTTTGCCTTTAGTAGCATCATCGGCAATTATTATTATGGTGAGGCCAATATCCGTTTCCTGACACAGAATAAGACAGTGGTGACGGTTTATCGTATCTTCTCGGCTGGAGTCTTGGTGATGTTTGGAGCCCTTGCCACGCTCGAACTGGTTTGGAGCCTTGGCGACCTCTGTATGGCCTTGCTGACGGCCTGCAACCTCATTGCAATCGTATCTTTGGGACGCTATGTCTTCCGTCTGCTCGATGACTATCGCCGTCAGAAGCGTCAGGGTATCAAAGACCCTGTTTTCCACCGCCATCAGCTGCCTGAAATAGAAGCTGACCTCGATTGTTGGGAATAGTATTTCCAGACTTACAAGAAGCGGATGACCGATTTTAGGGAAGTAAACAGGCCGTTTAAGCCTGGAAGGACCTCGTTGGCGGTGTTAACATCATTTAACGAAATTACATGCAGTATTATGGCATTTCTGGGTTTATATGGTAGAAAAGTTATAATTTTGCAGTATGATGAAAAAGAATATGAAGATGGCATCAATACCTTCCGAACCTCAGCATGTGAATTTCCACGCCGCCCGTCCGTTCCTCTATGTGATCAGCGAGCAGTCAACAGGTGCCATTTTCTTTATAGGACAGTATATGGGGATTAAAACAGTAAGTGTTTGAGATAGGGATTCAAGAAGAACAACGCTTGGTAGAGCGGCTTCGCAACGGTGAAAACGGGGCGATGCGGGAGTTCTATTCCCTCTATGCAGACCTGCTGACAGGTATCTGCTCGCGTTATATCCCAGACGAGCAGGATTTGAAAGACGTGTTCCAGGAGTCGCTCATCCGAATCATCACTCATATCTCCGACTTCAACTTCCTCGGCGCGGGCTCGCTCAAGGCATGGGCTTCGAGAATCGTGGTCAACGAGTCGTTGAGATTCCTACAAAACACGAAGCGACAAGAACTAATGTTGTTGGATCACGATGTGGAAGAAGAGCCGGAGACTGACGATCCGCCTATCAGCGACGTTCCGCCTGACGAGATCCAGAAGATGGTAAGCCAGTTGCCAACAGGCTATCGGACAGTCTTCAACCTTTACGTCTTCGAGAATAGAAGTCATCAGGAGATAGCCTCACTACTTGGTATCAAGGAGAAATCCTCAGCCTCTCAACTCAGCAGGGCCAAGAACCTGCTTGCGAAAATGATCAGAGAATATAACAATCAACAGTTCCCACGATGAAAGAACAATGGAGACAACAGATGCAGGAGAAGTTGGCAGACTACAAGAAGCCAGCCCCTGAGGTGTCGTGGGATGAAATCGACAAGGCGCTTGCCAGCAACCGACAAAAGGCTACGGATAGGCGAGTATTGCCCGGGAGTGAGACGAAGGTGGTTCCAATGTGGATACGCAGGATCGCGGCTGCTGTTGTGGCGCTGGTGGCTGTTACAGCAGGTTATCTGGCCTTTCATCATGAAGAAACGCCTGTTGATAACAAGGTTGAGGCCGTGAATAGCAAACCTATGCAAACGCCTGTCGAACCAAAGGCCGACGAGTCTCAGCAGGTAAACGAGGCGCCTGCAAAATTGATGGCAAACAGCACCACTCCACGCTTGTTGGTACAGAATCATGAGCCAGTCCTTGAGATTCAGGAAGATGCCCCTTCTGTGAATACCCTTGAGAGCATCACTCAGGAAGAGCAGACCATTCAAGAGACTGAGGAATCCTCAGTTGAAGAGACTCATGAAACTCAAAAGGTGTTGGAATCTTCCAAACGTCAGACTTTGGATGAGCCTTATGAAATCTGCAAATCTAAAGCTTCAGAAAATCGTCTGATGGCAAAGGTTTATCTGTCGAACGGCTTGTCTGGTGATATGTCTGATAACTCTTCATATAAGGCAAATATGAATTATTATAGTAAAGAAGAATATGCTGATGGCCATAAAAACGAATATGAATTTTATTATAGTAATAAGGCGAGTCTTTCAGATAATCTGATAAATAAGTATTTATCTAATTCTATTTTACAACAGAAAACGGTAGTTTATGAAGAGGAAGTGCATCATCGTCTGCCAGTTCGCATAGGTCTTTCTTTGCGCTATCGTCTCAACGACAAGTGGAGCCTTGAGAGCGGATTAGCTTATACTCGTCTTCGTTCCGATTTTGTGCAGAGAATCAATGATATCAGCGTAAACGCCAATAATGTAAGGGTGAACACAGAACAGACTTTATCGTATATCGGCATCCCTCTCGCAGCCAATTATCTGCTAAAAAGTAGTCGTTATGTCAATTTCTATGTCTCAGCTGGTGGAATGGTCGAAAAGATGGTCAAGGGTCGGCAGCAATGCAAGTTTGAGGCTTTGAATCTGGAGAGCACGGAGAGTGTATCCATCGGTCCATTGCAGTTCTCGGTGAATAGCGGCTTTGGTGCGGAATTCAATCTCAGTCCTCTGTTCAGCATCTACGCAGAGCCTGGTGTAGCCTATTATTTCGATAACGGCAGCAGCATCCCCACCTACTATCAGGATAAACCTTTCAGTTTCAATCTGAACCTCGGCTTGAGATTCAACATAAAATAACGGTTCCCCCAAACTACTATTATAATTCCGAGATGTGCGGCTGGTAAACGCGATTTCTTTAGGATAAGGCTTGAGGCGCCAATTGGGTACGGATCTGTTCGAGGATAGCCAACAGGTCATCCATTGTTTCAGCGCGGAGCATGGCGATGCGGGTAGGGCGGAAGTTGGGGATACCTTTGAAGAGGGGTGTGGCTGCGAGATGGCGACGGGTATGAAGAATACCGCGTTTCTCATCAATGCGCTCCACATTGATGCGCAATTGTTCGATGAGGATGTCCAGCTTCTGATCGAAGGTAAGTGGTTTTTCGCTCGTTTCATCGAGGAAATCGCGTACTTCTTTGAATATCCAGGGGCGCCCGAAAGTGGCGCGGCCTATCATGATGGCGTCTACGCCATAGGTGTCGAAGGCCGCTTGGGCTTCTTCTGCTGAAGTGATGTCGCCATTGCCGATGATGGGGATATGGATGCGGGGGTTACGCTTTACCTCGCCGATGAGCGTCCAGTCGGCCTGACCTGTGTACATCTGACTACGTGTGCGACCATGAATCGTGAGGGCCTGGATACCGCAATCCTGAAGCTGTTCAGCCAGTTCTGTGATGATGAGTTGCTCGTGGTTCCAGCCCAGGCGTGTCTTCACGGTGACAGGCAGTTTAACGGCATCTACCACCTTACGGGTAATCTCCAACATCTTGGGAATGTTTTGCAGCATACCGGCTCCGGCACCCTTGCCTGCTACTTTCTTGACGGGACAGCCGAAGTTCAGGTCGATGAGATCGGGTCCAGCCTGCTCCACCATCTTGGCTGCCTCGACCATTGCATCGATATCGCGTCCATAGATCTGGATGCCTACGGGGCGCTCCTCGTCGCTGATAGTGAGTTTCTGCAGTGTCGACTTCACATCGCGTATCAGAGCCTCGGCGCTGACGAACTCCGTGTAGACCATTGAGGCACCGAACCGCTTGCAGAGCAGTCGGAAGCCAATGTCAGTCACATCTTCCATCGGGGCGAGAAAAACGGGACGTGGGCCAAACTCTATGTTACCAATCTTCATGCGCAGATGCTCATTTTGTGGGCGCAAAGATACAAAAAAGAAGTGAAAAGTGAAAAGTGAAAAGTTTGGTGTTGCTGAAAATTTTTTTTCTTCTTTTATTCTTATGTCTAAAAAAAATTGTAACTTTGCCCCCAACAACCAACCGTTTTTTAAACCAAAAGATTATGAAAAAGTTGAATTTGAAAGTAGCAGTTGTTCTGCTCGCCGGTAGCTGTCTTTTCAGCTCCTGCATCGGATCATTCAGTTTGTTTAACAAGTATGCTGCCTGGCAGAGAGACATGACCAGCAACAAGTTCGTCAACGCCATCGTGGGCTTCTTCCTCATGCCTATCGTGGGTTCTATCACCATGACCGTCGACTGGCTGGTGCTCAACACGATTGAGTTCTGGAGTGGTGATAATCCTGTGGCTTCGAATGTCGGTAAGACACAAAAGGTAATAGGTCAGGATGGCCGTATCTATGCCGTGAAGACTTTGAAGAACGGCTACAAGGTGACTGCACCTGACGGCGTAATAACTCTCTTCACCTATAACAAGGCAGAGAATAGCTGGTCGATGAGCCAGAATGGTCAGACACGCGAGATCTTCCGTTTCACCGAGGATGGCAAGAGCATTCGCATGGATGTGAATGGTCAGGAGCGTGAGTTCGCTCTCAACGAGCAGGGTGTGCTGGATGCCGAGCAGACTGCTATGGGCTTCCATCAGGCTAATGATGTGGCTCTGCGATAAACTGTTATAGTTTACAGATTATAGCCAATGCATCAATGCACGGAGATAGGCTGCCAATTCGGCAGCCATTTTTTCGTGCTGCCAGATGCTGGGGTGCCAGTCGTTACCCATGCCCAAATCGCCGTTCTGAGGAGTGAAGTTAAAGCGGTAAACTTCTTTGTCGCCAGCCTTATTGGCTTCTGCTGTCACCTCATCGAGAATCTGTTTGGCAATCTCCAGTTCCTTGCCGTTTAGCATCGAACCGCAGAGGAACACGATTTTTGCCTTTGGGTTATGATCGCGCACCAACTTTAACAATCGCTGATAACCTTGCTTGAGCAGTTTCACATCGTAGTTGTTGGTAGAAAGGTCGTTGGTACCGAGGTTAATGCACACTACATCAGGCTGATAGCGGCTGAAGTCCCATTTCTCACGCAAGAACGTGGGGCCTTCGCGTAAACTCAGGTCGTAGGCATAGCCCGTATATTCATATTGTACAGGCATACACGAGCGAGGAGAGCCCGTTTTAGCTTCGCCATAGTTGCGATAGGCACCGATGCCGCTGCGGGCTACTACCCAATGCTGGGCTTCGAGTGTACGGGCTGTCAGCGAGGCATAGCTGAAGTAGTGATTTTCTGTAGCGTAGTCGAAATGTTCCTCGCGTTTCAGACCTTCGTTACCATAGCCGCAGGTGATGGAATTACCGATGAATTCAATCTTTCTTGAGGGTAGGGCAGGCATCTCTATCAGCGATCTGCCTTTATCCAGCACAAAGCCCCAGAACTCCGGAAACATCTCGTAGCCCTCGATGATATACATCAGTCTGACGGTATGACGGCCATCGGGCAGGGCCGTTGCCAAAGTCACCACAGAGTCGTTCTCGCTGCGGAAGGCTACCTTGAAAGGCTCTGCCTGGTCTATCTGTGCCATGAAATAGCCGCTTTTGGGCTTGGCTATCATCCTGATGGAAGTGCCCTCGAAGGCTGCAATAATCTGAATGCCAGGATAGTTCCATGCAGGACGCTGAGGATTGCTGAAACTGATACGGCCTGTATATTGGATCAGTTTGTTGGCAGGACTGATGACACTTCCCTTGACGGGTGCCGTTTCATTGGCAAAAGCCAACTGGCAGCAAAGGGCCAATATAGCGATGAAATAGGCTCTTTTCATATTGTTTACAGTTTACGGTTTACAGTTTACAGCTTTCCGGATTCATACTTCTCACGGATCTTCTTGATGCGCAGTAGCAGATTCTTGTAGTGCAGGCCATTGATGCCGTCGGCCTGCTGGCTCTTGAGATAATTCTCTACCTTGTCCAGATGCTGCTCGATAAAGAGGATGGCATCAGAACGCTGTGCAGCCGTGTTGCTGGTGTTGGTAATAATCGCACTTGTAGAAGTCGAACTGCTTGTGGATGTTGGATTCAGTGCCGTTCCCAAGAAATCGACATAACTGCGCTGCTGCTGGCGACGGAAGTTGTTCTGCTGTTCGTTGCTGTCGTTGAGCGGTTTCCAAACCATTGCAAACACATCGTCGAGATATTCGCTGACAGGATAGGCCTTATCCGACTGTAGATTGGTATTGTACAGATTCATGATGGCATTGGGAGCGAGGAGTGATGCGATGACCGTCTGCTGGCGTACGCGGATTTCCTCGGCATAGTCGGTGCCCAGTTTGTTGATGATGCTCTGCGGATAGAGCCACAACGGCGCTTCCATCACATTGCGATCCATCCACTGCATGGCCTCTTTCTGCAATTCCTTTGGCACGATGTCGTAAGGCAACTGTCCAGGGGCGTTGTTGGTGTATTTACCATTGAGGTAACGCTGCACATGGTTGGCATAGCGCTGATATTGTGCTCGGCAGGCATTGAAGATGGAACTCAGGTCTTCATACTGGCCGTCGGGCTGTGCAGTCCACTTCTCAATGTTCTGCATCACGCGCTTCAGGTTCTTCAAGCCATATTCGTTGGCTTTCATCTGGTTGTCGCCCAGATCCTCAGTCTGAGAACGGGGATCTTGTGAGTGACCTTCGTCACCACTCCACCACAAGCGACGGTTACCTTGAAGCACTTTGCTTACCTCTGCCCTCAGGGCTTTCTTCTCCTTGGCAGGATCCTTGAACTCAGGACGGTACTGGTAACCCCACTTGATGGCCCACTTATCGTAGTCGTTGATACGGGGAAAGAGCCCCTTTTCACCAATCTTGTCCTCAGGCTGTGCCACATAGTTGAAACGGGCATAGTCCATGATACTCGATGTGTGGCCATATTTCTCCACCCAAGCCTTATCGCGCAGCTTCTCCACAGGCGTAGCCTGCGAGGCAATCATATTGTGGCGCAAGCCGAGGGAATGCCCCACTTCATGGCTGGAGACAAAGCGGATCAGCTGTCCCATCAGTTCATCGGGGAAATTCATCGTCTGTGCCCGTTTATCAAGCGCACCGCACTGGGTCATATACCATTTCTTTACCAGATTCATCACATTGTGATACCAGCAGATATGGGCTTCGATAATCTCACCGCTGCGAGGGTCTACAATACGCGGACCGTAGGCATTCTCTGTCTCGGAGGGCAGATAGCGGATCATGGAGAAGCGGGCATCGTCGACCGACATCGTCGTATCGTTCTCAGGGAATTCCTTGGCGATAATGGCATTCTTGAATCCTGCGGCTTCAAAAGCGACGTTCCAGTCATCAATGCCGGCCTTGAGGTATTTCACCCATTTCTTCGGCGTGGCTGGGTCGATATAATAGACAATCTGTTTCTTGGGTTCCACGAGTTTGCCGGCCTTATAAGCATTCAGATCTTTCGGCTCCAGACGATAGCGTGAGATGATGGACTCATGATCGGTGGTCTGCTGTTCATCGCTGAACTCTGTAATCTGATTATTGAAATAACCCACTCGATTGTCGAAGTAGCGGGGCTGCATAGGATTCTTTGGCAACAGGACAATCGAGGTGTTCAGTGCCAAGGTTACCGAACCTGAATTAGAGGCCGGAGTTCTGGCGCTGCTGTTCATACCGTAAGTGCGCAGCGTCTGAATCTCAACATTAATGGGGAAGGTCTTGATGCTGTCGATAAAAGTACGATCCGCCTGAACGGCAGTAACACCAACCGATGTGCGGTCAGAGGCCGTGAAGCTGGTAATCTTATTATCCGACATCAACCACTTGGTGATGCTGATCAGCTGATCCTTGGTTTCAGGATTACGACCGATGACATCAAACTTATAGATGATAGGGTCGGCTGTTGACTGTTTCAGGGAGATGGCAATTCGGTCGTCAGGATTAGCCAGATGCGACTGTACATATTCCCGCAGGAAGATGCTTTTCGGGCCATATTGCTCCAGATAGATGGCGGAGTGGTTCACTTCCTCGCCACTGAACGACCTGAAGCCCTGTGGTGTGCTGGTGAATCGGGTGACGGCGAGCATCATGCGACCCAATAGGGAGTCGGGCACTTCGAGATACCAGTCATCCTTGATATGACGCACGGTAAAGAGACCATACCTCACGCTGCCTTTCTCTTTCACAATCTTGTGATAGGGGTCTGTATGGTCTGTGACAGTGGTGTCCTCACAGCAGGAGTTCTTCTTTGGCGTCACTGCGGTGGAGTCGCAATGGGTATGCGTGCTATCGCACACGACCGGCTTCGTCTGTGTGGTGTCGGAGGGGTTAGTAACTGCAAAAGTCGCCTGCTGTCCCATCAGGAATAGCATAGCGACTATGAAACTCTTTTTGGTTTTGTTGATAATCTTTGCTTCCATAGGTGCAAAGTTACAACAAAAACCAATTATTATGCAGTTTTTGCCTTTTTATTTATGTTTATTTCACAACGTACTTCTTTCCGTTGGCAATATAAAGGCCTTTGCTGAGATTTTCCGTCTTGGTCACAGAGCGGCCGTCGAGGGTGTAGAGCTGGCTATTGCAGCTGTCGTCTGTTTTCAGGGTTGTGATATTGTCAGTACCGTCGGACACGAGACGTATGTCAATTTTTACGAAAACGGCAGAGAAGTAGGGATAGTTGAGCAGTATGTTCTTGGCATCACCTTCCCACATATTGTAGCTTAGATCTTGTTCCGGATATTCCTTAATCTTTGGCGAAGCAGGCGTCCATACCTTCAATTTGTTCAAAAAGGTACTGCCGTTGTATTCATACGGATACTCTTCTTCATACTCATCGCCCACCAAGAAGTTAGCATTGCGGAAATTATAAAACACCATCTTGCCGAACTGGTAGCCTGCAGGTGCCTCAAAGCGCATGGTAGTTCCTGGCTGGGTATATAGCATGCTTGTCTTACCAGCGTTAATCCCCAGCGATGCTGTCTCTGCATCATTGAGTTCATAGTTAGCGTAGACGGATACCTTGCTATATTCATCTAAGTCGACGGCATATAGCGTGACCTTGATTTTCTCTGACGAGCCTTCGCTGATGGGCCACGAGAAGTCTGTGTTGTCAAGGATAGCACCTGGGGTATCCCAATCGGTGTAGTCAGGAGCCCAGCCTTTGGTGACTTCTCTGATGGGATAGTTCCATGGGTTCTGGGTGAAGTCCATCATCACATACGTGGTGTCGTTCTGCTCTTGGGCGAACGATGTCATTGCCATCATAGCGAGGCATAATGTAACGTAGAATTTTCTCATATTATTCGTCTGTATTTAATGTTAGATTCGGATTTTTGTCAGTCGCGGAGTGGGGGAAGGGGATGATATAGAGACGAGAGTTCGGTCGCAAAGTATAGGCCTGCGTGGGTCTCGTCTCGCTGGCATTCACCACAGGATAGTTGCGGGTGATGGTCTTGGCATATTCCGGCTCCAGATTGAAACGTTTCAGATCGAAGAAACGATTGAAGCCGAAGAGCAGTTCCTTACGACGTTCATTGATGATGGTCTTGATCATCTCCACCTGTGACGTTGGGGTGGAGATGGCCGTCTCGTTGCCACTCAAGCGCTTAGCCCTCAACTGATTCAGATAATTGGTGGCTTCCGACAAATTATTCATACGGGCATTGGCCTCTGCCAGAATCAGATAGACCTCAGCGGTACGCAGTCCCACCGACATATAGGTAAATCGGTTGGTGGTTGTAGCAGGTGTCCAAATGGCACCACCGGAATTGGCGTCAAACCAACTGGTGATACTCGTTCCTGTGTCTCTTAGGAACAGGCTGTAGCGCAGGTCATTCGGCTCAAACAGTGCCTTCAGTTCCGGACTAATCAGACCATAGTAATACAAAGCCGCCTGTTCTGTTGTCCAGCCGCTACCCATCCAGTGATAGCTGAGCACCTCAGGGTTGTTCTCCTGGGAATAGTTGGTATAACGGGCCACACCACCGGCGTCCCTGATGACATTATAGTCAATAAGCGTAGAGTTTAACTTCAGTGACATTTCTGCAGCGACTTTGGCCTTCTCCCAGTCACGGTGGAACAGATAGACCTTTGCCAGCAAGGCATAACCGAAAGCACGGCTCGGGTGATAGATGTTCACGGGCTTATCTTGCAACAGGGGCACCGACTCTTCCAGATCCTTGATGATAAAGTCGTACACCTCTGCGACAGTCGCCTTACCGGGCGTTTCTTCCAGCGTATAGTGGTCCATGATAGCCACACCACCGTCCTGTGCCGCTGTAGCGGGATCATAGGCCTTGGCATAGGTATTCACGGCGAGGAAGTGGTCGAAAGCACGGAAGGTACGGGCCTCAGCTTTGGCTAATGCCTTGATATCAGCAGGTCCCTGTGTATCGTCGATGTTGTCGATGATCAGGTTCGAGCGCAGGATGTAGGCATACATATTCTCATAGAGGTTGTTGTCTGCCAGAATAGTACGATCGGCCTTCTCGTTGAAGGTGTAGTTAATCCCATGGAACGACAGGTTCTCATAGCCGAGGATATTCGACTCTTTGGCAAACGCATCGTCGGTGAGATGCCAGAAAGCGGAGGGATTATAGCATCGCATGGGATTCACAATCAACTCGTAATACTGGCTGGTGGAATCAACGGTGATAGCCCCCTTCGGCGTGATATCGATGTAATTGTCGCAGCTTGAAAAGAGGTAAGAGGTGAGAGGTAAGAGGTAAGAGAATGTTCCTGCCAACCACAACAACCTGCTCTTTTTATATATCTTTGTCATCATAAATTTCATTTTTTCATTCTTTCATTTTTCATCTTTATCACAGCGTTGTCGAGAATCCGATACTGAATGTCTTCGGCTGCAAGAGAGTACGTGTACCCGAATTGAGCGAGTACGACTCAGGATCGATGTTGTTGCCTGCGGCCGACCAATAGAAGAGGTTGTTCACCTGAAGTGTCAGGCGCGTCTGTCCGATGCCCAGTTTCTTGGTGATATCGTCGGGCAGATGATAGGCGAGGTTAATGGAGCGCATCTTGATGTAGTCGGCAGACTTTACCTGTTGGTCGCAGTAGCGCCACCATTCTGAGAAGGTCGAGGCATACTGCTGTGTCTCTGTCGACATTTCATAGAAGTGCTTGACAGTATGGTCGTTCACGTGGTCATCCGTCATCTGATAGCTGTTCATATCTGTGGCATCCACACGCAGTTTGTTACCGCCGGAGAAGACAAACAGGGTATTCAGCTCCAATTCCTTCCAACGGAGATTCAGCGAGAGTGAGCCATTATAAATCGGTATCAGACTACCCATATTCACCAAGGCATCTGTTCCCTTTAGGGTTGAGGAGACGGTCACCTCTGTGGGTTCACCGTTTTCATCAAACTTCGCCATCTCATTGCCGTCGGCATTGAGAATCACAGGATAGCCGTTCACCACGCGGCTCAGACGATAGGCCCAAAGGGTGTTGTAGCCCGTTCCCTCGATGAAGTAATTGGTTGGAGCTAGAATAAAGCTCGAGGCAATATCGGTGGAGGCATGTTCCACGCGGAGCATCTTGTTCTTGTTCCATGCAACGTTCAAGCCTGCGGTGAAGTTCCAGTCCTTGGTACGGATGATATTGCCATTCAGCGATAGTTCAATGCCTTGGTTACGCATCTTACCATTGTTGATCACGCGCTGGGTGGCGCCCAGTGTGGAGTCGAGGTACTTACGCACCAAAAGGTCGTCGCCCACGCGGTTATAATACTCCAGCGATCCATTAATCAGGTTGTTGAACAGACGGAAGTCAAGACCGATGTTAAATGTCGATGTCTTCTCCCAGCGTAGTTTTGGGTTGGGCAGATTGTCATCGGTATAGCGCAGATACTGGGTATTCGTGGGGTCGTTGTTCTCGATACGGTAACGGGCCACAAAGTAGGTAGTGGAACTCTGGTCCACATTACCATTCACGCCGTAAGTCAAGCGCAGTTTCAGGAAGTCGAGCCAGGAGATGCCTTTCATGAATTTCTCCTCGGTGATGTTCCAGCCGGCACCCACCGACCATAGCGGATGGTGCTGGTTCTTTGTGTCGAGTCCGAAGAGGTCGGCCTCATCCCAACGGATACTGCCCGTGAGGTTATAGCGATATAGGTAGTTATAGCCAACGTTGGCATAGAACGAGGCATAGCGGTGGAAGGTCTCCGATTTGCTTGTGGCCAGTCCGGAGAAACGTTGCGTATTATTATACACCAGACTCTCCCAACCCGTTGAGTAGAGCGAGTTCCAATCCATACGCACAGAGGTCAGTGCCTGGTCGTTATAGCCGTACATCAATTGTTCGATGCTCTGTGGCGTGCGGTTTTCACGCAACTCGAAGCCCATGATGGCATTCACATTATGCTTCGAGTCGAGGAAACTGCGGTCGAAGTTCAGTTGGTTACGGAAGGTATAGCGTCGCGAATTGTTCGTCTGCTGCCTGTAGCGTCCGCCATCGGCTAGCAGGCACTCTCCGTTCTGGTCGATGAAGGCATTGTGCGTCATACGCATCATATAGGTCGAGGCATCGTCGTACACTTCACTACGGCTCTGTGCCCACTCGTACTGGAACATGACGGTATATTTGAACCATTTCAGGAACTTTGCCTCAAGATTCACAAACGGACGCAGACGTACGTTTCGGCTCTTGGTCAGACTTTCGTCAAGCGACTCTAAGACATTAAACGTAAAGGGCATCAGTTCCTCGTTGCCTGTGGCCTCTACCGCCCGGATCTGCGACAGATTGGTGGAGCTGCCGGCATAGCCACTGACATTCACATAGGGACTATACACAAGGTTACCCTGATCGTCGACAATGCGGGCATAACGCTCTTGCATCGTATAGTTCACATACGAGTTGTCGGGCTTCGTAGCATTCATAAACTTGCCGTCGACACCCAGCTTTGCCGTGAGCCACTTCGCAAGATTGAAACTACTCTTCACGTACAGCGAGAAGGCATCACTATTGTCGTTCATCGCACGGTTTTTGTCGTGCTCGTAATTGAATGAGGCGAAATGGCTCGATTGTTTGCTGCTCTGCGAGAGCGAGATATTATAACGTTGTGTAACGGCTGTGCGCCAGGCTAAGTCGCGGTATTGCTCATAGTAGTCATTCTTGCGCCACTGACTCAGCGTCTGGTCCACCTCCGACTGTGTGATGCGCCCCTCTGCCTGGTCGCGGTAGAGTTGGTAGAGCGGCGAATAATAGTTGGCATTATAGGTATCGAAGAGCGTTCTCACACTACCACTATTTTTTATGCGCGCGTTATAAACGGCCGTCTCGTAATCGATAATATCGGAGGTCGAGGCATAGTGCATACCGTCGAAATTCGGCTTTGTCGAGATATACCAGTCGGCATTAATATTCACCTTCACCTTTTCGCCCTTGCCTTGCTTCGTGGTTACGACAATCACACCATTGGCAGCCAGTGCTCCGTAGATAGAGGCGGCAGCGGCGTCCTTCAGCACCGTTACTGACTCCACATCGTAGGGGTTGATTTCATTCAGTGTCATGTTGGTAGCCATATCGTCAACCACGATCAACGGCTGTGTTCCCACACTGTTAGAAAACGTGCCCACACCACGCAGAATCGGACTGTTCTCACCAGTATTGGGGTTTATTTCCATACGTAGTCCTGCCACCTGACCTTCCAAGGCGGAGAGGACATCCTTATGCATCACACGGTTCAGCTTTGTGGAGTCCACATGTCCGAAAGCGGCTGTAGAACGCTCGCGGCTCAGTTTCTGATAACCAGTGGAGATGACGACGGTCTCTGCCAACTGTGTGGTCTGTTCGTTCATTTTCACATTGACGGTCGTCTGACCTCTCTTCACCGATGCCTGATAGGGTTCCATACCGATAAAGCGGAACTGGAGCACAGCTCCCTCTTCTGCCACAATCGAATAATTTCCGTTCAGATCAGTCACAGCATGATGGTTGCCGTTCTTCACCGTTATGGTTACACCGTACATAGGTTCTCCTTTGGAGTCGGTAACAGTGCCCTTCACAGTCGTTTGTGCCATTGCTGTTACAACAGATAATAGGAAAAGTACGCAGGATAGTAGTTTTTTGTATACCATGATATTATTTGTTTGGGCACAAAATTACAAAAAAATAATAAAACAGCCAAAATATATTGCTATTTTCCAAAGTTTTTCGTATCTTTGCCGCCAATCATTCTTAATATTAACTAAAAATAAAGTAAAATGAAGAAATTATTCTATTTTGGATCCATGCTGTTTTTTGCAGCTTTAACCTATTCTTGTGCCACTGACGACAAAGCGATTCTTGAACCTTACACAACTATTGAACTCGATGGCTATAAGTATAAGACCGACTTGGTGGCAACCTTCCAAGGCCAGGTTGGTGAAGAGGTAACACTTGGACTGGGTGTCTATGACAAGTTTGACATCTACGGTGTCGACTTTGGTGACGGCAAAATTGTGGCCGACACTGTTTGCGGCGAGAACGGCGGCCTGAAGGGCGACGACGGCCTCACCAAGCCCGGTACAGCCCATACTTCTGCTACCACGTTTAAGGGCACCATTGCCGGTGAAGGTATCGTCAAGGTCTATGGTAAGAGTGATATCTGGTATCTCACCATCAGTGGCAAGCTGATGCCGACGGCTTTTGATCAGCCCAAGCTGGCAAATGTCGTTCAGGTCAGCATCTCGAGTGCCGGTGCTGAGGAGATTGCCCTGCCTGCATTAGAGAAACTGACACAGCTCCACCTGTCTAACGTGCCGGTGAAGTCGCTCGATGTATCAAAAGCCCCAGAACTGACCTCACTGCAGGTTATCCATACAAGTATGTCTGCATGTGATGTGTCTCCCTTGGCCTCTATCGATGTCACCAAAAACACCAAACTGACTTCGCTCACCTTGGGTAATACAGCTTATAAGCCAGGCATTCTGACCTCTATCGACCTGACTCAGAATACCGCCTTGGAGAATGTTGTTATTTCAAATAACAAGATCAAGGAAATCAAACTGGCTGATTTATATGAGAAGTTAGGAACCTTCAACGCCAGCGATAACGAACTGGAAGCCATCAATCCTGCTGTAATGCCCGCAGTGAAGTGGTTCGATGTCAGAAACAACAAGATCAAGGGCGACCTCGACATCCCCTCTGACAAGCTTACCAATGTCTATGTCAACAACAACGAGCTGACCAGCGTCCGTGTGTCTGATGTCACCAAGCAGTTCTATTTCGACAACAATAAGATGACGCTTGCCACGATGCCGGCTCTGCCCGAAAGCATGAATACCACTTCTAAGAAGAAGCAGTTCCACTATCAGCCACAGGCCGATATGGAGGTGGCTCCCGAAGGGTCTGTTCTCGACCTCTCTGCTCAGGCTTCTGCCAAAGGTATTGAGGCTGAGGCTCAGGCTACCGTCTTCACCATCACCGCTGGTGATGCTGTATTGGTAGAAGGCAAGGACTACACGGTGGAGGATGGTAAGATTACCTTTATCACCGATCAGAAGGAGGCCATTGTGAAGATGACCAATGCCGGTTATCCCGACCTGAACCTCTGCACCAAGCCTTTCGATGTGAAGGGTACTGGCGCAGCTTCAGAGGGTACTACCATCTTCTCTTTCTTTGAGGGTGAATTCGTTGGTGGTGTAGCCGTTGGTAATGGTGCTGACGAAGGCAAGGTTGCCAAGGAGATTACCGTCAGCAGCAAGAAGGCCAATATCGAGACCGATAATATCACGATCACGCTGAATGAGGCTTTGAATGCTGGTGATGTCATCAATATTACCGGTTATCGTAAGAAGGATACCGATGCCAACGGTAATCTGTATATCCTCTTTGAGACAGGAGAGGCTATCGACGAAGGTAACGACGTGAAGTGGAACAATATCCATGAGAATGTTGGCCAGCAGCCTAATACCAATACCTACGAGGTACCTGCAGGCGCTGCTGGTAGCAAGGTTATCAAGCTGGCACGCTCCAAGTCGGGCACCAATGTCTTCATCCAGAAGTTTGAGATCATTCGCAAATAATCATTTGTGTTCAAAACATAATGGGAGCCTTCGTCATTAAAGGCTCCCATTTTTGTTTGTGGTTAGTTCCTTGAAAATACAAAAAAACAAAAATAATCTGTTGCCAATTGTCAAATATCAGTTTTTTTTCTTATCTTTGCCCCAAATAACCATAAATTATTAAAATTATGAGTGTACTACTTGTTATTATCGCCCTTGTGGTGATTGTCGGACTTTATTTCATCTCCACCCAGCGTTCGCTGGTCAACCTTGATGAATTGTGTAAGAACGCCCTGAGCCAGATAGAGGTTCAGCTCAACTCTCGTTTCGATGCCGTGATAGCTCTCGCCAAGACGGCTGCGCAGTATGCCAAGCATGAGTCGGAAACCATCATTCAGGCTGTGCAGGCCCGTGGTGCCAACATGGGTAATGGTAATATGCCCGCCACGCCTGAGAGCATCAATCAGCAGAGCGATCTGCTCACCCAGATGATGGGTCGTCTGAACGTGGTCTTCGAGCGCTACCCTGAGCTGAAGGCAAGCGACCTCTACAAGGAGGCCCAGGAAGGCATGAAGCAGTATGAGGAGAACGTCCGCATGTCGCGTATGGTCTACAACGACACGGCTACGAAGATGAACCGCATGGTGCGCCAGTGGCCATCCTCCATCGTTGCTTCCATGCTCCACTTCGACCAGAAGGACTACCTCAAGGTCGACAGCGAGGAAAAGAAACAATACCCCAACCTCGATGAAGCATTTAAGAAATAAAATCATCTTGTTGCTGGTGCTTGCATCAGCAACAAGTCTTTTTGCCCGTCCGCAACTGCAAAAGCTCGACATCCGCGTGGTGCTGAGCCATAATGGCGATGCCCGCATCACGGAAACCCGTCAGATGAGCGTCGACTCCGAGGGTACCGAGTGCTACACCGGCCTGGGCGGAATGGGTCAGAGCGAAGTGCGCGACCTGACAGTGACTGATGAAACGGGCCTTGAGTTCGAGAATGTCGGCAGTTGGGACATCAACCGCTCCCGTAGCTGGAAGGAGGGCAAGTGCGGTATCGTCATCAAGCACGGTGGCTACGAGCTCTGCTGGGGCCTCGGCGATAGCGGTGAGCGGACTTATATCACCAGTTATACCATCACCGGTCTCGTGCGCTCTCATCCCGATGCTGATGCCATCCGCCATGTGTTCCTCGATGCTGATGTCTCTCCCAAGCCCGATAAGGCTTACCTCACCATCGAAGCCGAAGAAGATTCCGTTTTCCTGACCGAGGAGAACAGTGGCATCTGGGGCTTCCGTTTTGGCGGTGAGCTCGGTTTTGACAACGGTAAGATGGTGGCCTACAACGACGAGCCCTTCGGCAGCAACGGTGCTCTTTATATCATGTGCCGCTTCGACAAGGGCATGTTCGAACCTTGGTATCAGGTCGAAGATACGTTCGAGTCGAAGAAAGAGCAGGCTTTCGAGGGTAGCGACTACGTGGGCGGATATGATGAAAGCGGTAGTGACGATGGGGGCTTTTGGGCCTTTATCATGATGGTCATCGGTTTCTTCGTTGTGCCCATTGTCACAGGCATTTCGTACTTTGTCTATGTCTGGCGAGCCCGTAAAAAAGTCAATAAGGATCTGCTCTGGTACCGTGACATCCCCCTGAAGGGCAACCTCCAGCAGGCCAACGACATGCTCAATGCCTATAAATACTTTGGCACAGACTACAACAACCTGCTCTCCGCCTGTATCCTCAAGCTCATCGACATGGGGGCCATCTCTATAGAGACACATCTCAACCAGAAGGGCAAGAGCGAACAGAACTTCGTTATCCACGAGTTGTCCAACCCAGCCGACCAGCCCCTGCTGCTGCGTAAGATCCATAGCATCTTCAAGACAGCCGCCGGCTCCGATACCGTCCTCGAGCCGAAGGAGCTGAAGTCGTTTATGTACAACACCAAGAACGAGAGCGTCACCGACTCCTTCATCAGCACTCTCCACACCAAGACGAGCATCTCCGCCTACAAGGACCGCCTTGGCGAGGTGCGCCAGGTGTTCGGCCTGAAGAAGTTCCTCAAGGAGTTCACCCTGCTCGACGAGCGTCATGTCCAGGAGGTCGCCCTATGGAAAGACTATATGATCTACGCCACGCTCTTCGGCATCGCCGACCAGGTGATCAGCGACATGAAGAAGATCAATCCTGAATACTTCAACATGGATCAGGTGGCCAATCAGATGGCCGACAACATGACTTTGCCGATGATCCGTTCCACACTTCTAAACAGTACCTCGCGTGCCGTTGCCAACAAGGCGGCCCGTGAAGCAGCCCGCGAGGCACGCCTCTCAGGCCGTGGCGGCCATTCCTCATGGGGTGGCGGCGGTGGCGGCTTCTCCGGCGGCGGCTTCGGCGGCGGCGTCAGATAATAGTCTGTCCCGATATGCGCATCACGATGAAGCATACCTTACGTATCGCAGGAGCCGTGCTCTTGGTGGCCGTCATCGCCGGCGGCCTCTACCTCAACCGTCTGCTGCCCATCATCACGGGCTATGCCGCCAAGAACCTCGCTTCGGCGGTATTCGTCTCAGGCCGTGATGCGAAGGATGTGGAGGCCCTCGACCTGAGCTTCTCCATGATCCGCTTTACAAGCAATACGGTCGATTATGACCGTAAGACCGTCACCAGCCGTTTCCTCTGGGGCAAGTCCACGGCGGTCTACCGCGAGGGCTTTGGCGTCACCTTGCTGTGTGGGTCTGCTACCGATGAATGGCTGCAGCAGCCCTATCCGTTGCCGCCCGATACCGCCACCTCCATGCCCTTGCCTCATGGCGACTCAGCCATCAGTGCACGGCTGGTGCCCATCGCCGAGGCCTTCGTTGATCGCCGTGCCTACCGTGGCCATCCCTTCGCCTTCCTGGCACTCCATAAGGGTGGCGTGGTCAGCGAGCGTTACAATCGCGGTATCGGCCCCGACACCAAGCTTCTCAGCTGGAGTATGGCCAAGAGTTTCGTCCACGCCCTCGCAGGCATCATGGTCAGCGACAGTCTCATCGACATTCATGCCCCCATGGCCATTCCCGAGTGGCAGGGCGACACCCGCAAGACCATCACTCTCCACCACCTTATGCAGATGCAGAGCGGTCTTGAGTGGAACGAGGACTACGGCGCCCGTTCCGATGTCAACATCATGCTCCACTGTGCGGCCGATATGGGACTCTATGCCTTACAGAAGCCCCTCGACCATGCGCCCGGCACCTTCTGGTATTATTCCAGTGGCAGCACCAACCTCGTCCTGCGCTACCTGCGCAGCCTGTTCCCTTCCGATGCGGCCTTCCTCGCCTATCTGCGCGACCGTCTCTTTGCTCCGCTGGGCATCTGTAACCCCGTCTTCGAGCCCGACATGAGCGGCACCCCAATCGGCTCGTCATACCTTTATGTCACCGCTGCCGATTTCGCCCGTTTCGGTCAGATGTACCTCGACGACGGCTGTGTCGGCGGTGTTCGCATCCTTCCCGAGGGCTGGGCTGACTATGCCCGTACGCCCGCCGCCTGCAGCAGTCTCCGCTACGGCGCCTTCTTCTGGCTCAACCGTTGCGGCAAGTATCCTGATGTACCCCGCGATATGTACTGGTGCGACGGCCACGACGGCCAGTGCATCTTCATAATCCCCTCCTGCCAGCTCGTGGTCGTCATTCTGGGTTACTCCCCCAAACCCGATCATGTCATCGACTTCAATGCGCTCCTGAAGGATATCATCAGCGCGGTAGAGGGATAGAAACGTTTTTTTTCGTCTGATTATTTGGCGGTTTCAGGGAAATTGCCTATCTTTGCAGCGTCAAACCAATAAATAGAATGCTATGGAACAATTATTACATTATGTGTGGAAGCATAAACTGTTCCCGTTAAAGGAACTGGAGACGACCGACGGTAAAGGCGTCGAGGTGATAGACCCAGGCCTGCACAATAGGAATGCGGGGCCTGACTTCTTTAATGCGAAGGTGAACATCGGCAGGACCCTGTGGGTGGGCAATGTCGAGATTCACGACAAAGCCAGCGACTGGTATCAGCACCATCATGACCGCGACCCACGGTATAATAATGTAGTGCTCCACGTGGTGGGCGAGGTGGATACCGATGTGCAGAATGCCCAAGGAGAGTATCTTCCGCAGATGCAGTTGGAAGTGCCGCAGCACGTCAGTGAGCACTACGAGGAACTGCTGAAAACCGACAGTTATCCGCCTTGCTATAAGGTGATACCCGAACTGACGCGGTTGAAGGTGCATGCCTGGATGGCGGCCTTGCAGACAGAGCGGTTGGAGCAGAAGACAGAGGCGATACGCCATCGTGTCGAACTGTGTGGCGGTTCTTGGGAGGATGCCTATTTCGTGACCCTCGCCCGTAACTATGGCTTTGGCATCAACAGCGATGTATTCGAACAATGGGCCAGAGTGGTACCCCTCAGTGCAGTGGCACATCACCGAGATGACCTCTTTCAGATAGAGGCCATCTTTATGGGACAGGCGGGTTTGCTCGAATTAGAGACGATACCCGACTATTACCAGCAGTCGGCGCTCAACGAGGGCTACTTTGCCAAACTTCGTAACGAATACCTCTATCTGGCTCATAAGTTCTCGATGAAACCGATGGATTTCAAGCTTTGGCGCTTTCTTAGGCTTCGGCCACAGAACTTCCCACACATCCGCATCTCGCAACTGGCAAGCCTCTATTACCAGCAGAAGGCAGGACTGAGTCAGTTGCTGGAATGTGAGACCATCGACCAACTGAAGAACCTTTTCAGCTCGCACGTCACACCTTATTGGGAGACACACTACACCTTCGGCTCGACGAGTTCGAAGAATGAGAAACGCCTCTCTTATAGTTCACTCAACTTGTTGATGATCAATACGGCAGTGCCGATGCTCTTTGCTGTGGGGCGTCATCAGGGCAAGGAGGTGCTGTGTGACAGGGCCTTTGATTTTTTGGAGCAGTTGAAGGCAGAGAACAATTATATCACGCGTATGTGGCTGCAAGTGGGCCTGCCCGTTGAAACGGCTGGTGACTCGCAGGCGCTCATCCAACTGAAAAAGGAATATTGCGACAAGAAAGATTGTTTAAGATGTCGCTTTGGATACGAATACCTTAGCAGGAATAAATAGTGAAAAAAATGGAGCAGGAATTGTTTTATGCGATGGCGTTGACGCGCCTGACGAACTTTAACTTCCAGCAGGCACTGGAGTTGTATAAGGCCGTGGGGAGTGCGCAGAGGATTTATGAGCATAGGAATGAGATTGGGGATGTGGTCAGCGATGCTTCACCCCGACTGATAGAGGTTCTGAAGAACTGGGATGATGCGATGAAACGGGCAGATTTTGAACTGAAGTTCATGCAGGAGCATCAGATTCGGGCCCTGACACCTCTGGATGACGACTATCCCCAGCGCCTCTGTGAGTGTGCCGATGCCCCCATTGTGGTTTATTTCCGTGGCAATGCCGATTTGAATCAGTCCAAGATTATCAATATTGTGGGTACCCGCCAGTGTACGCAATATGGTAAGGACCTGATTCATCGGTTTGTGAGCGACCTTCGACAGATGTGTCCCCAAGTACTGGTGGTCAGCGGTCTGGCATATGGCGTGGACATCTGCGCCCACAATGAGGCCTTGGCCTTTGGCTATGAGACGGTGGCTGTGTTAGCGCATGGGCTTGATCAGATTTATCCCTATCGGCATCGCGAGACGGCCGTCAAGATGTTGGAGCATGGCGGTTTGCTGACGGAGTTTATGAGTCAGACGAATGCCGACAAGCAGAATTTCGTGCGGCGCAACCGGATTGTAGCTGGTATGTCGGATGCCTGTATCGTTGTGGAGAGTGCCGCCAAGGGTGGAGGCCTGATTACAGCAGACATTGCTCAGAGTTACGATCGTGCCGTGTTTGCCTTCCCTGGGGCTATAGGCATGACCTATAGCGAGGGCTGCAACCATCTGATACGTGACAATGGTGCGGGTTTGATTACCTGTGCCGAGGATTTTGTCAAGGCGATGGGATGGCAGGATGAGGCTCTGCGACAACAGGCCCATGCTGAGGGTATCGAACGTAGTCTGTTCGTAGACCTTTCGCCAGAGGAGGGTAGTATCGTCAGTCTGCTCCAACAGACCAACGACCTGCAGCTGAACATCCTCAGCGTGAAGACCGGCATCCCCATCGGACAACTGACAGCCTTGCTCTTCCAATTAGAGATGAAAGGCGTCGTCAAGCCCCTCGCCGGTGGCATGTATCATTTGATTTTGTAGTCTAAACTCTAAACAAAATTTTTGGTGTTTTGCCAAATAAGCGTTACCTTTGCAGCCGATTATGGAAAAGAAGTATATTTTTGAGACCCGTATGCAGGTGCGCGACTATGAGTGCGACATCGAAGGCATCGTAAACAATGCCAATTATCTGCATTATTGTGAACATACCCGTCACCTGTTTCTGAAACAATGCGGACTGAGTTTTGCAGAGATGCACGCGAAAGGTGTAGATGCTGTGGTAGCCCGCATGTCGATGCAGTTTAAGACACCGCTGAAGCCAGATGATGAATTTGTGTCCAGACTTGGTTTGACCAAGGAAGGCATTAAATACGTGTTCCATCACGACCTCTATCGCGCAGCGGATGACAAGCTCTGTTTCCGTGCCAATGTGGAACTGGTGTGCATTGTAGACGGCAGGCTCTCCGGCAGTGAGGACTACGACCGCGCCTTCGCTCCATACATCTTGTAAAAAAAAGGATTCGCAACCATCAACAGATTGCGAATCTTTTTCTTCAGTTTGGCGACATGTTTATCAGAAAGATGCCAGACCAATTTTTAAAAGATCAAGGGACCGCGTCCCATGCAGCTCGTAGTAGTGATGGCCGTCAGGAAGGCTGTGAGCGCAGCTACTAACACCTTCACTGCAATCTCAATCACCCGTTTCTTCATAGGTCACCTCCTTTCGTTAGTCCTTGTCGAAGCCATCGTCACCCTCAGCCGTGCCCGTATTGATTACCAGCGTACTGGCCTGTGCGGGCATCGCGAAGTTACCGGTATACACACCGCCGCTCTCAGTGAGCTCCACCTCTGAGCCATTCAGGGTTGCCGTAGGTACTTGGTCCTCAGCAGGCGTGATGCTGATTTCTACCTCGTCATCCTCGTTGAGGCTTGCGCCTGAGGTCACGACATTGCCGTTATGAGTCACACTGGCGGAACCACTACCGCTGGTTGTAATCGTCAATGCGAAGCCAGTCTCCTGATTCTGGCCGCCACCTTGTGATCCTCCCTGAGAGTCACCGCCCTGCTGGCCGCTCTGCGAACCACCTTGTGATCCGCCCTGGTTCTGTGAACCGCCGCTACCGGAGTCTGAGCCCGTCGAAGACCCGCCTCCGCCGTTACCGCCATTGGCCGAAGCCTTAGCAGCCGCAATCTCGGCAGCGGCCTTGTCAGTCCAACCCAGCTTACCGTCCTTGTTCAGCTCCTCGCGGGTGTACTCACCGGTGGCCTGTGCAAGAAGTTTCAGGCTCTGTACGGCAGGACCGGTCTTGTCGGTCTTGGCGAGGGTACCGATGCTGGCGCTGATGGTCTTGTCGGTGGCAGCGTCGTACAACTCGCTGCAGCCGTTACCGATTACACTTACCTTGAAAATCGCCAGATTGTCTACTTTGACGGTATTGCCTCATTCAAAGTTAAATAATTACGTCCTTTTTCCATATCTTAAATATTTTGTTTATAAAACATTAAATAGAAAAAACCAGTCATCATCTAAATTTAAGTGTAAAATTCTCCGCAAATATAAGACAAAATATCCAAAGATGCATAATTTTGGCTATTTCAAATTTGGGCAAAAAGGGCGGGTTTGGTATGGGCGCAATTTGTATTGTTCTGAATATTAGATATTTGGAAATGATTAGGGGTGGTAAATATTGAAATATAAAATATTCAGAATATGGATATCGTTTGTGCTTTTCTGTTGTTTGTGAAAAGAAAAAAGTGGGTTGGAGAAATATTCTTCGGCCACACTGTGAAGCTAAAAAAATAAATTTTTTATGATTTGTTTGGTCATTCCGAATGAAAAGTGTAATTTTGCAGCGTAAAAATATATTGAAAAGTGTAGTTTTTGGTCAAAAATAGTTGTTGAAAAGTGTAGATAACCATGTTGTATAGGAAGATTTCATCATACATCGAGGACTATCTGAAGTCTGATACTGACAAGATCCTGATACTGGAAGGAGCGCGCCAGATAGGTAAGTCGTTTAGCATCCGCGAAGCAGGCCAACGACTATATCCAAACTATGTGGAAATTAACTTCGTGGAGGATGACGAGGGCGAGCAACTGTTCAAGAACATCCATAAGAAGGAGGATTTTTACCTGACTCTCAGCATGGTTGCTGGTGACAAGCTTAACCATCACGATGATACGCTGGTATTCCTCGACGAGATTCAGCACTATCCTCAATATCTCACCATGCTGAAGTTCTTACGTGAAGATAACCGCTACCGTTATATCGCCAGTGGCAGTCTGTTGGGCATTGCCCTACAAGACACGACCTCTATCCCTGTGGGTAGTATCATCATTAAGGATATGTTCCAGCTCGATTTCGAAGAGTTCCTGATAGCCAATGGCTTCGGCATCGATGCAATTGCTTTGCTCCGCCAATCCTACAAGAATCGCCAGAGCCTTACTGAGGAGCATCACAACCACGTGCTCGATCTATTCCGTCGATATCTGTTGGTTGGTGGACTGCCCGATGCTGTCAATACTTATCTTGAAACGCATAACATCGTAAAGGTACGAGAGGTACAGGATGGCATCCGTAGTCTTTATGCCAGCGACGCTTCCAAATATGAAAAAGAACATAAGAAGAAGTTGCTCATTCGTCGTATCTACGAAATGATACCTTCGCAGATGGAAAACAAGAAGAAACGCATCGTGGCTCAGGAAATACGTGGAAAGGAAGGTGACCGTTTCGATCAGTACAAGGAAGAGTTCGAATACCTTATTTCGTCTGGTATATCTTTGGCTGTTCATGCCATATCCAATCCTCACTTCCCGCTGAGTGAGTCGCTGCAGAAGAATCTGCTGAAGCTATATCTCAATGATGTGGGCCTACTAACCGGCTTGCTATATCGTAATAACATTCGTCCAATTCTTGACGATATACGCAGCATTAATCTTGGTTCCGTCTATGAAAGTGTGGTGGCTCAGGAACTGCGCGCCCATGGCCACAAACTCTTTTATTACGACAACCGCAAACAGGGTGAGGTTGACTATCTGGTTGACAACCACGCGACAATGAGTGTCCATCCGATTGAGGTCAAATCGGGTAAGGATTATACGGTGCACAGTGCCCTCAATAATCTTCTGAAGAAACCAGAGTATAATATTCTTGCAGTCACTGTCATTTCCAACGAACGAAAGTTCTATCAAGAAGAAGAGGTCACTTATATGCCCGTCTATTTCGTGATGTTTATGGAAGCCGGTACGCCTCAGACTGATGAAAGTGACTACATTTTCTAAATGTTTTGCCAATACGAAAGCAAACATTCATTTTCATTAACTATGTACACCCTAAAGAGAACTAATAGCCTGAAATTATCAATTTGGCTCAAGAAAAACATTAAATGATCCCATATTCGCGTTTTAACCACAACTCAAACAATGGGTCAACGAATGAGTACTCATCCCGATTCTTCTCGACTAAGTCTTTTTCAACAAGGGTCCTTTTGTTCCTTGTGATAGTCTGTGATTGGCCAAGGTGGTATTTCTCAACCACATCTTTAGCATTGAAATGTGTTTCACCTGCGGCGACTGCCTTCAATAAGGCAATCTGTGATGGAACCAGCTCGTCAAGTTCATTTTGGAACGTTTCCCCATTGGTGTCTATCACCAGATCAAGTTGGCGATCCAGATCCTCATCTGTTACAATGCTTTCCGTATGCGACCATACAAAGAAACAATATTGCTGAACATACCACGAATTATATTTTACCTTTTCACACAACTTTTCTGCCTGTTCCTCCGAAATATGCTTTCCTGTGGCTTCAAAGTTGTTGACGATATATGGCAGCCAGTATTCCTTAGATATTCTCTTCAACTGCATCATTTGGCCGAATTTGTAAAACGGGCTGCTGGAGTTATTGAAGATTTTCTTCATCATATGCATCTTACTTCCGTACAGGCAGTAGGTGGTATGATGCTGCAATTGCCACTCAGACCGTAGCATCGATTCCAGTCTCTCCCAGTGGGGGATATTCGCTAATTGCTGGAATTCATCGATACAGATTATGACACGGATGCCTTTCTCGATAGCAATCTTCTCGGGCAACTGAAGGATGGTCTCGGGATTTTCTTTCAAAGGGTTTATCTTCAAGTCCACCTCAATAGAATTCGTCGGGTCACTTGCAATGGTAATGCTGGGCGTCAGTCGGTTGATGAACCTGAGGAAGTCTCCCCACTTCTGCTCCAAGGTAGAGGATACGCCTTGGATAACAGCTGATGCAAATTTATTATAGAATTCTTCTTCCGTATGCAGTTTATAAGCATCCAGGAAACATACCCTGACTTTTTTATCTTCTTCCACAAGTTCCCTCATGGCTTCCTTTACCAATGATGATTTCCCCCATCGTCTTGGTGAAACCAATATCGTATTTATTCCGTGACTCAGAAAGTTTTTCAACTCCTTTCTATCCTCTACTCGGTCTATAAAACTCTTTGCCTCAGCTAATCTTCCGTATTGAAAAGGTACTTCCATCGTTATACAAGTTTATAATTTGGGGCAAAGATACAAAATTATACGCACGTGTATAATACGAGCGCGTATAATTTATTGTTTTTTAAGAGAAAATGTCATTTTAATCATGGTGCATTGTAGTCGGAAGATCATGGAGTCGGTTCTAATGATTATTTTTGAGTTTTTGAATAACACCAAAAGAAACTCCTGTAATTCTTGGGAGTTGTCTGATTCCTGCTCCGATGGTGAGGGCGGACATCAACACTTCGTTCCGTTTTGTCTTTTCATGTAGATAATAATTGAAAAGTATACCACCATAATAATCGAAAAGTATACCATCCAATCAGGGCTCTACGTTATAAAATAGTAGCTCGCATGAGCGCTGTTTAACGTACAGAGAGATTAACAATGATTGAGATGGATCAGAAAGAACAAATCCTTCATTAGTTCGCTCAATGATATTTCCAGAGCGACATGCCTCAGACTGAAGCTATATAGATATTTGCTCTACAAGATTCTTCATAATATCACCATTGATATTTTACGAGACTTTCCAGACTTATAGATGTAGTATTATAAATAAAAGGTTAAAAGACCAATCCCTTTGACTCCCTCCATACGTTTTGTGCTGAAAATGATCAGAGGCCTCAGTAATCAGACTTTATTTATCCTCGGATATACTTTATATAATAAAGACTGTTGAATACGGCAATCTACCTTTTCTTTCAAAACTGCTTTTATTTCATCAGACTCGATCTTATTTATTCTCTCCCTTACATTGAATGCTAGGTCGCCATTCTCTCGAACAGGGGGATATGGTGACAACATAACATTCGATACCAATCCGCTCGCTTTGTAATCGCATGGTATTTTCAATAATGTCTCTTTGATGGAATCCTTAACTAAGAATATCCGTACCTCATTTTCGTAATTGAAAGCTTTTCTTTTCAATAACATTAGCGACAGATAATGTTCTCGGTTCATTAGTGAAGGGAAATATACATTGTAATATGCCGATGTTGAGTTGTGCAAACCTTTGATATCCTTCTTTTCAAATGAGTAATTAACCCTCCCTATAAATACATCAAAACCATTTGTTGATGCATAATTATCCAATAATTCAAGTAATATATCTTTTTCTATAGATAGTCTAACCGTTTTATTGTTTGAACCTGCGTACACTCTCCAACAAGCATCCTCGTTAGTGGATGATTTCTCAGACACACACATACATACAATATCTTCAGTATGATATCCCCTTGAACTACAGTCTATTCCAAAATACAACTGTTCAAAAGGGTCATACCATGTTTCAGGTGAAACAAAAACCAACTCTTGGTTATCGACCGAATTGATAAATCTGTCCATGGGCATATACTTAAAGACAGTACTTTTATCTTTTGGAAACGAATAACCGTTCAGCATATAAATATGCGAATAACCAGACTGTTTACTACTTGTTCCAATCTTCATATCTCATCGTATTTATTTAGAAACTCACTTTTCCCCATTGGCATTTCCACTGTCCTGTGATTCATGCCTCCTTTATTTTGATTTGCCTTCACTCAGCAGATAATGCTATCCCACCCGCCATAATGGACAAATACCGATTTCTATTTAATTGCCAAAATCTATTGAAAGTGGGTTAATCACTTCATGAGTATCACTCTTTACCACATATTCTCTACCTATATAATGATTGATATGTCTCAAAATTTTTATAGCTTCAGAATAGCCTATAGGCGAAATCCTATAACGATTCTTCCGATTCACACACTGGACTTCATAATATACATAGAAAGCCTGATTAAAATAGCGGCTGACATTATTTTTACTTCTACTGATCAGTTTAAAATAATTGTTGACAAGATGAGCGATTTCTGTTGTTGTATACCAGCGTGATTGGTCTTTCCCGAATTCCAAAGCCAGCGTTATTAGGATTGCCCTTTCCAGTGAAATTTTCATATATTTCAAATCCTCATTTGCAATGTTAACATGCTCTTTTTTCTGATTTTTCAGAAATTTCTTTTCAAAGCATTTATATACATCAACAACTTCTGTAGTATCATTTGAAATAGATATTATTCCTTGCATATTTGCAATTTCACCGATGCCCATGCTCTCTTGCACCCTATCAATAGCTCTGAATCTTTCTTCTGTATAGTTATCTTTCTCTCTCTGTCTTAGTTTCCAACGTCTGAATCTTTCTTCAAAACTTGTATTAACAAAAACCAGCTTTAAGCGTTCAGCATGGAATCTAGTTATGAAATCTAATAATTCACCCTTTGTTCTGAAACCTGTTATGATAAATCTATCATAAATATTGTTTCTATGCATGTATTCTATAAGTCTGTTCACCACAAATACAGGTTCCGTTTTTAATACATTAGCTGCAAACAAGTGCTTATCCACCTTTGATCGAGTACCATGAGTATCTAAGCGCTTGTGTGTCATAAACTCACTAGCCTCTATGTGATAATAGCCATAATCATCTACTAGATGCTTACCAAGTGTAGATTTACCAGAACATGTCCTTCCACAAACAACAAAACTATCATAGAATTCGAGAGATAACTGGTTGGGTATTTGTCGTTTATCTTCGATAGCGCCATAGGTCTTTAAGAAAGAGAGCATCTGCTTAAAGGCTTCTTTTCTGAAATCTCCCGCATCAGCATTAGTAATGTCAAGCATGCTGACAGGGAGATCATGGCCATCTGGTACAAACCATTTGTTAAAGGTCTTATCATCAAGCCATGGATAGAGGATGTTTGTATCAAAATTGTGTTCCTTGTCAGTCACATTGCCGTAAACAGTGCTCTTAAAGACTTTATAGTCATCATAAATGCCAGAATTCTTTTTAAGTTCTTCCGTGAGAAACAAAATAATGTGTGAGGTGACACTACACTTCCGGTTATTTCCATGTTTTCTCAGTTCTGCATCTAGTTTTTCAAAATTGATTGATTTCATCCAGTACTTCACATCAACTCCTGGTACCTCATTTTCTTCATCACTTAATGCGTCCAATCTCATAGATGTATCCTCTATGAAGAAAATCCTGTCTTCTGATCCAGACACATTTCTTTTCCATCTTGCAGCAGCATCGTAGAAACTTGCTGTCAAGAGTTGTTTCCTGTCATAAATCCTTGGCTCATCATATCCTATGCCATAATAAAACTTCTTATAGGATAAGATGTTGACATTATAATCCCTGCATAGGTATCGTGCATGGGCCAATTTAGTTTGGTTCGACGTGACAAAAGTTAAATCAGTCATATTCCAAGATTCTACCAGAATTGTTAAATGAGGTCTTGTAACATTTGCCTCCTATTAAATCTGTATTTACCCGATCAACAACGCCATCAATATCTTCTCCAAAGAAATAAAGCAAAGGACCTAAACTTGACAAACCTACACATTTTGCGCCAGCCTTTCTTATCAACGATTCGACAACCTTCAATTCATCTCCATACAAATCTCGCTCCAACGATTTCCATTTGGTTCCCTGAATCGAATCCACTGATTTACAGAAGGTATTGAAATCATTCTCTAACAAGGAAGACGATATTCCATAAACAGATTCGTACAGAATATTCTCAACAGCCACTTTTCCAATCGGACAACTTTTATCAAAAAATGCCTTTTCCTCATTTTCAGTCTTGTTTTGGATTGGAGGTATGCATATACCCATTTCCCATCCAGGCAAACTTATATTCTTAAAAATGAGAGGTTTGCGATAATCGTCACCTTTAAAGCATGATGAAGGAGCTAGGTCTCTGTCTGTATTGTTTGTTACACCTGTATCGAATACAAATCCACCTTTGAAATAAGTACTAATTCCAATTCCTGATGTTCCGCCTCTTCCTGAAAGCTTCACCACATCGTTGTTCGTGTATTCTCTTTTGTTTTTTATTAGTAGAGCTTCAATGCAAGAAAGATAAACCATTGTACTTGTACCAAACCCATAATGCGAATATATCTGGCTTTCTTCGATGACACAACGGAATCCTTCCGCGAGATGTTCATCTTTCATCAGTTTATTCAAATGATTGTTAAGACGAAATAGTTCATTCTTCGAAAAGCCCTGACTACGCTTGTCCAAAACATAGATTTCCCCATCTGGTTCAAATCTCATATTTAGCGTTGGAGATGCTATCGAGAACCCTATGCCACCATTGATCCGGTATCCCTCTCTGTTCATCCCGATCAATGTGATATGTATTCTTGGAAAAGCCTTTATTTTAAGCATGCTCTGCCTCTTTTGCCTGGTCCCACTCTGAATCAAAATAATCAAGATAATTAATCGCCATTGGGCTAGAGCTCATAACATGCAAGGCTGGAGTGTTGCGGCTTTCTATGTCCGGAAAAATCGGTCCTATAATACACGTATCGTCAATTCTAAAAATGCTATGAGCTGCCTTATGCTCAAAATATCTTATTTCAAGATTTTTATGATTAATCTCATTCTTCCTTGCTTTCACTTCTTTTGCATCTTGCCGTTTCTCATCGTTAGGAAGATTATCCTCACTAGGCAATAGTATTCGCACTTTCACCCCCCTATCCATAGCCAATAAAAGAACTTTTGAGTTTTCAGGAGCGCCCTTGGTCGTATCAGCAAAGTCACGAAACAACCTGACCGCAGTAGAGCCCATCACATCCAATTTCCTTGTTGCGCTCTTAATATATTCACAATACTGTTCCTTTGTCCTTCTGTTATACAACACTTCAACCAGTTTTAGTTCTTTCAACTTTTCCGTTTCTTGATATTCTTGCCATGATATTAAGAATTGGATAATGGCAACTAATAATCCTGCTATCAAGCTACCAAAGATGGCCCCCCAATTACTACCAGGGTTATTTTCCCTCCAATATAGAATCCCCACAATTATTAGCAACATAACAAGTATCGAAAGAACTACAATACTCATTGACATCTTAAATTTCTTTGAAAAAAGCTTCATATCAATATCCAATTAATAAATATTCTCTATTCAACTCCGCATCTCTATTTTGTTTATTCAATGCATACTTATAATGACGGTAATAAACGTCAAGATGCTCTTTATATTTAAGCATAATGGTAGTCAACTCGTCTATACTAGGAGTTCCTCCATATCTATATGACAATACAATAATGCTATTTCTATATTTTCTAATCAACTTTTCAAAAACAGCATTTGCCTCAGCAGGCTTAAAGTAATTTGGAGCAAAAGATGCCTTTATTCTCTTATTAAGTGTTTCCCAATCTATTAAGTCTGGCCATTCATTATATCTTGCTAGACCTTCTAGAAAATGATAACACTTCAAATAATCAGAACTCTCATTGTCCTCTCCACATTTTTTTAGATATGGAGGATCCAAATATACAAGATCAAAATGTCCAGTCTTAATAGAAAAAACATCCCGGCATATTGCTTTGCATTTCTCTGAGGAACAATACACAGAATTGTTAATTTCCTTAGCGAAAGAAAAGAAATGCTCTGAGAATGGTTTGTCCCATGTATTTTTATTACCAAATCCACGAATAACATCCCTTGTCCTCATTTCAAGGTTCTTTCGATGAAATAAATTATATGGTCTCTTAGCCAAACACGACTGAAACAGTGCGTTATACGCAATCGCCTTTTTGTATTTTAATTTGCTACCATTATATATGGAGCTCAGGGCTTCTATATTATATACAATATTGTCAAGCCACCGATTTTCCTCATCAAGATAATAGATACTATGAAAGTTATTTGAAATAAAAGAATTGGTGTTCTCGTTTTGAGCTAACAACAAGTTTATATCTTCATCTGACAAATATACTCTATTATTCTCTATAATAGATTCACCAATAATTTGGTTAAACCGATACAGATCATTATATGTTACGCTCTTGTCCATTCTCTTAAACAAGCAGCTCACCACACCACTTCCTCCAAACGCATCAAGTACAGTATGGAATTCATATCTTTCTAAGCACTCAAAAAGCCATGGAAGAATCTTACGCTTACTTCCCTGATAGCGTGTGGAGGGAATGCTTTTCAGTTTTTCGTCGATTATCACGGCTTCAACAAATTTATCGGAGCCACAAATACCCCGTCCTCTCTCTTATAAGCACCACCAACAGCAGTCAACACCAGCAAGAATGACGGAGTCTTCTCATCACTCTTCTCCACAATCTTGTTGCGCAGCGTTATCAGAGACGATGCTCCCTCTTCAATAAGGTCATCACCCCCCAACTTAATCTCTATACCACCCCATCGACCATCTTCCAGTTTTACCACAGCATCACACTCCAGTCCGGTATTGTCACGATAGTGCTTCACCGTACCACCCAGCGTGTCAGCATAAACCCTCAGGTCTCTTACGGCAAAGTCTTCAAAGAACAACCCAAAGCTATTCAAGTCCTTCATTAAGTCTGCCGGACTCACGCCCAGACTACGACACGCTATCGATGTATCCACAAAATGCCTCGTCGGTGTGCTCCTGATTGACGTTTTCGACCTGATGTTTGGATTCCAAGCCTCCATATCCTCAATGACATACAAGTCTTTCAGTGCCTCCATATAGTCATCATATGTCTTCACATCCATCGTGCGTTCATTGCTCTGACGTATATCAGCGATGATGGTTGACACAGCGGCTTCCGTCGAAATATTCCGCGCATAGCTCCTCAGTATCATTCTAAGCACCTCAGGCTTTTTATTCCTGAACCGCTCATTCTCACTGTCCTCAAATACAAACAACCCATTATAATAGTTCTTCGTGATTTCAAGCGCGAATTCCTTCTGTGCCAACACCGACACGGGCCATCCACCACGACAAAGTAAAAAAGCCACATCTTCCAGTGTGAAATCCTGATTCATATCCCAAGGAAAATTCTCACCACCTTCAAACAAGTCTCTAAGTGATACAGTACCCTTCGACTCTTTCGATTCCCATAGTGTCATCGGCCTCATTTTCAGTGGCGTTATTCTCCCGGCTCCACTATGGTGAACTTCTGTCTTATCTGCAGGTGTCGAACTTCCCGTCAGGATATACTTTCCAAATTCATAGTTAAAATCCAGATCATCCTTCACTTGGTTCCAGATGTCCGGAGCCTTCTGCCATTCATCTATCAATCTCGGTTTATCTCCGTTCAAAACGGCTTTAGGATTCATCCTGGCCATCATGATAGACTGTTTCGTATTCAGTTTCACGAAACTCTTCTGGTAGAGCATACACGTAGTCGTCTTACCGCAGAACTTCGGACCTGCCACGACCACAGCACCTGATGTATTCAACTTCAGAGCGATTTCGTCTTCTATAAGTCTATTATAATACATAATTGGCGACAAAGATACACAAAAAACTTAAATTCCCAAAATTTTCAGAAAAAAATTCCCAAAATTTTCAATCTGCAATTTATATAACGAGCATCACTTACATCTTTTTCACTTTCTTACCAATCAATATACCTTTATACAATCCGGTTATATTCATGTCCTTTATTATATGCCATCACCCTAATTTCCCTTATGTTCTCAACTCATCCTCTATTCCATAAGTCGCTGCATCCAGCCCCTATTTCCATTGCCTTTTCATCTCCTCTTTCTCTGAAGAAGAAACTCAAAACTCACTTCACCCTCCCTACATACCTCTTATGATGTATCTGCACAATCTCCTGACTCAAACTATCCAGCGAAGGCATGATATACGATCTCGTCATTCCTATCTTTTCCAACTTATTCAAGATATTCACCTTCGCACCTGCCGGTATGATAAACTTCGTCATCACGTGCTCCGACATCTGATCCTCCCAAGGCCTTGAATACAAGGTAAATAACCCATTCTGGTTCTTATACCTCACATCCGTAATATTTGGAATCAATATTGAAAGGTGCGGGAATGTCAGAATATCATCTTTGTTTTCATCAAACAAGTGATACTCAAATGGTAAACAATGATACACCACCCCCGATTGATTAAAATTCTTATTGCATGCAAAATACAAGGCAATTAGCGGGTTATAGGTCCAATCCAGCAGTCTTGTTGGCAAACCATAGTGTTGCCCCAAGAATAAAAGCTCTTTATCATTCTTAGGCCTCACATCAGTAAACATCGCATACTTCCTCTTAAAGTCATCGAAGAGTTCCTTTTCAAACTGTACCAGCACGCTCTCCTCTCCTTCCGTATAGTACCGGCCAATAGATGGAATTAAAGGATAATCCTCTCTTGACAATCCCCGAAAGAAATCCACTTCGGAATAGATATCCAGAAACCCTAGATAGTTCTCCAATGATGTTATTATACGCTCAACCATACCTCTAGTTCCTTACATCGGCTCCCTTTTACAACACATTTCTCATCCTCACCCAACAAAATATAGAATGCAGGTGTCTGCAATTCTTGTCGCTCATTCAAAAATGAAAGATTAGAGTGAGGAATCACATACATCTGGCAAATCTTATTGCTAATAAATACATACTGAGTCCCTTTCGGATCTCCGTCTATCAAATATGTTGTTACTGTCTTCTCCAAACAGTTATATTTCTTTGTTCATTTTTTTTAGTATTCTATTAATGTCTTCACGCCCGGAAACAAATTCTTTTGTAGAAGGAATATATGCGAGATCTTTGCTGCCACCAGGATATAACAATATCATATCAATAACCAATCCTTTCATAAATTTCGAAGCATTTTCTTTTTTTACAAAGAATTGCAAGCACCCCATGTTTATTTCTTCTTCAGGATATATTGTCTCTTTTGAAGATCTACTAAACTTAATTCTATGTTCATTTAATGCTGTGTATATAAGTTTCTCCCCAAACACCTCATTCCCAATGTCACAATAACGATAATTATTGATGTAGTAATTCAGCTTAAAAGACTCGCAAGCTTGATGCCCAACATTCAGCACATTTGCCATTAATTCGTAAATAATCTCATTTTCATTCTCCTCCGCTTTATAAAATGAGCATCCTGTAATTTCTAATTTGGGAATCGAAACCCTATTATACAAGTCTTTAACTTCATAATCTTCCATTGGTTCTGATTTGAAGTTAAATCGTTTGTAATAACGTTTGTCTCTTGCCATATGAGGTGCATTACTACTTCTTGGTGTTTTAACCACATAGATGGATTGTCCTATATCATCAACCCTTATTGGATATATCTTTACTTCTTCGATCCTTGGCTGAATTAGTAGTATTACATTTTCCAACCATTCTTTTGTATAGACTCTACCATCAATAGGGTTAATCTCTTTGGGTCTGTGATCTTCCTCAGATACTCCATAGACAATAATACCACCATCAGAATTAGCAAACGCAGAGATATCTTTAGTTATTTCCGTACGTTTTTTGTCATCCTTATCCAATGCTCCAGCCGCCTTGTAATCAAGGTGTATGTTTTCTTCTACCTCATTTATAATAAGGTTGTTGATGTCTTCTATTGAATAACTATCTTTTTTAAAAAATACCATATTTCTAACGTTTAAGTTTCCATACCTTAAAACAAGATACCTTATTGCTAATATAAATATATTGAGTCCCTTTTGAATCTCTATCTATTAAATATGTTGTTACAGTTTTACCCATAATCACAGTTTTTCACAATTGTTTGCATAATATTCAAAGTACCATGTTATGTAATTACAATATGCATGGAACATCAATCCTTTTCTTTTTCGTTCCACAGTATATTATGTATTAATCTTTCAGTTGATGGTTCTTCCGTTTCATTCTCCATTCCTCGTCATCACGTGCTATCATCATCTTGACAAAAAGTGTCAACAATTCACCACCCTCAAGATTTGAAGACTTCTTTCTGTCCAGCATATTCGTACATGCAATAAATACAAGGAACGACTTCGCTACCACTATATCAATCTCCTTATTTAATAATGAATCACCAGATTGAACATTTTTGAACGTTGATACAAAAAGGAATAAGAAATATGTCGCGTAAACGATGAAGTTAAGATTTTCTTTCGTATATACAAACCGAACCAACTCCCTCTCAAACAAATGGTAATGATGATCGTTCTCGCTAAACGGAGACATCCTCAGAATAATACCACGAATATAGTTCGAGCAATGTGTTGCTATAATAAGAGGAAAAGTAAGAAATATAAAAAGTTTCCCCTCTATCGTTATACTGTAACCAGCCAACTCTATTAATTTGACGACTCCAAAAACTGGCAGAAAACTGTAAGCGAACATAAGACCTAATGTAACCATAATCGTTAGAGATGGCATCACAAGTTTTGTAAGGCCCAATATACCTATAGGAACTCTCAGTACATATCGTATTCCTTCACAAAAGCGATTATGAGAAAGCCTCTTATCAGCCAATTCATACAGTGGTACGAACGCTAGCAAACCTAAAAATATGACAAACAGAAGTATATAATTCTCTACACTATGCACAAATTTTACTATCAAGTACAAGACCCCAATTCCAAATCCAAGTATAAGGGCGATAACACCCCATGTCATCAAATTTATGAATAAAGGAGAACCCGCTACCTTCGAAATCAATGATTTCCTAAGGATATGCTTCTTTTGCTCATCATTTTTGCACACTTCACCTTTGTTGACAATCAGTTTATGGTTGTATTTTTCATCCTTTCTATTGAGTTGCTTGATAGGATACTTTAGTATGGTTTTATCACTCATCAATGCCAGTACATACTCTTCATCAATAGTACCATATGAATCAAGGCTATCAGAACAAAATTTAACCTTTAATACCTTCTGATTACGCCCTTCTGCATCTTGAACAACAACATCATTGATTATGTTGATAACAAATTTTCCTTCCGTCTTTCCTAAAGAATGTCCGCGAATCACCAGATATGCAATTATTCCGAAACCAATTGATGCTAATATTCCTACTACGATGTCTACAGAAATCACACCAAAACTTTTCAGGATGAGACGACACAGTACAGCTACAATCAAGATTATTATGCCCCATTTTAGCCATCTCATATCAGTATCAATGTCGTTCAGCACCTTATACTCAACGTCACCATTGGATCTTTTCTTTACTTTAGCAACTTTCACTATTTCGATTGTCTCTATTTTGTTCTACGTCCTATTTCGCCATAAGCCTTCCCTTTACCACGTCATATTCAAATTTCCGATAAGGCCTATACGTATCTTCTTGATCTATTTTCGTCCATATTACAATATTCGGGTATTTCTGATTGTCCCTCACTACAATATGATCGATACCTATCACAAATATGGGCCTGGTGCAGCTATTATGCTTTGCAATCTCATCACCCAACGATGAATGCTCTTGTATGTGTCCATCCGCCATTCCTGCACCCGCCCTTTAATATCCATATGGATATTCTTTCGTTTCACATACACATTAGCAAAATATGCCAAATCAAAGCCACCACTACGTATCTGATGACCAAGAGTATGACATTTTATATTTATGGAGACATATTTATCATATCTTCTCAAACTCCGACTTAAAAAAATCCATAATCCCCAATACCGTCAGGATATCCTTCTTAAACTTGCTTAGCGGTCTCTCCATTCTTTCCGAATCGTACAACTCTCCACCGAACATTGACCGGTATGCATCTGCCTTGCCTATATTCAGCCCAGCCATAATCTTCACTAAGTATTCCTCAATATATTGCTTACCGTTTTTTTGAAGCAGCCTCAGCAAGTCATCCAGTTCTGTTTCACTATGCTTCTTATAGAATGCCCTTAGTTGAAACGCATCTATCGTCTTTTTCTCTTGCCTGTCAGTATCATCAACAATAGTCACTTCCCCATGCATCCTTGAATGGTCAATATAGTTAAAACTGAATCTGAACCGAGGATCACTATGCTTCAGATACGGATGAACATAATCGTTCAGATTAAACACCTGCGTACCTTTCACAGTCAGGTTGCAGATATGGCAGCATGGTATCAAATTATAGTAATTCAGCGACAACAACGGATATAATTCCTGCGAAAGGAAATGATCAAAATCTGGTCGGGCTATATGCTTGATTCTATCCTCTGGAGTCAGTTTCTCAACCGTATAGATATATTCTCTACCACAATAAGTACAGGTCCTAGTCCCTTTGGCTTTAGATAACCAATAGGCAAAATCCGAATTCCCCGATATCCATTGGTCATACTTGAACACCACTCCCAGCCTTTTCAGTGTATGGTCATAACGTCTAAATATCTCCTTTTCTTCTTTTTTCTTTGGGCTTCTCATCCGCTTGATGCGCTGATAGTCAGCCAATTCACCCTCATTATACGTTTTCTTCTCTGCTCTCAGCAGTTTCCTCATCAATTCATTGCATAAGCCCAAAGCCTCTTGTGGCTCGTCTGTCAACAGGCGGTGTATCACATCCCGGCTTCCTCTTGGTAGTAGAACCTTTTTCAGCGAAGCCTTTTTTCTACCTGTATAACCAATAATACTGTCATACAGTTTCTGTTCCAACTTCTCAGTATAGATGGTCAAAATATCTTGAGTTGGCGATGATAAGTGCCACATACTGATTACTCTCCTCTTCTTAATTCTTCTAATCTGTGTTCCAGTCTGGCAATCTCGTTTTGACGATCAAACTCTTTGGGGAAGACTTCATAATACGCCCTCATCAGTTGCTGTCTGACAAAAAACTCGTCAATCATTTTGATGGTTCTTCTCAACTTTTGTTTGTTATAGTCCTCCTCGAATCTTGAACAGTCCATACCCCCCAATTCTATAAAATACGATTTCAAGAATTCATAATCCTGCGATTCCAATTCTTTGCTCTTCACATGAGTCATTAGTTCATCGTATGTTGGTATTTCTTCCTCTGTCTGTAGATATTTCCATACACTCAGTGCAATGATAGTTCTTGTAATCACCCACTGAGCATAGCTTCCTATAGGCGTGCCCTCCAAGAAGAAACTGCTCTTCAGCCGTTGGTCTGACACAGATAGACTTTATCGATTCCCAAATCATGGCATCACATAAACCTATCGTATCTTCTTTCACCTCTCTGAAAGGCTTTTTCAAGAGCAAGTCTTTTGACACCAGCTTTTTTGCATCCACACTGGGATAAGGTATTATATTTATTCCAAGTTCATGTAGTCGGCTCAGAAGGACAGGTCTGTAATCATATACACTTTTGCTTACAAATGCATCCTTTTCAAAAGAACTCTTTGCACCAGTCTTCACTTCATCTATCAGCTTTACAACGGCAGAATAACCAGACATGTTTTGCAGGAGTTTCTTTCTATATTGATTAACCAATTCATCACAAACCACCTCTGGTATTAACACTTCATAGCCCAAAGAAGGTGCAGCGCTACACAGCTTTGTTATTCTTGGTCCATGCAACATAAAATCGTCATGGATAACATTCGTATCAAGAACTAATTTCATAGATTAACGATGGTTCTTAAGTTCCATATTTCTCCATCAACTGATTGATGTTGTATTGCATCTCAATGCTGGTCGTATAATGAAAATACAGCGGGCTATTATCCAAAGAACGTTTCAGTATCTTATTAAGCAACTTAAAGTTCGACAATTGAGCAGCTTCAAACTTAGTGATATCACCCTGTACCTCGTTTAAAGAACGATCAATAAAAACCGCATACTTTCTCAATATCGACACAACATAATCACAAACCTGAATCATTGGATTCGACGAATCTTCAAATCGATAGTTTGCCATCGCCACGCCATCAATCTCTATCGGTTCCTCACTGATTACCTTCTCCACCTGCTTTTCTGTATCAAGCACAAGTGTTTTATTGGGATATGACGTAATCTCGGTAATATAAAAATGGCTGAACCATGTTACCCATTCGTCAGAGGTTTCATCTTGGATAAAAGTAAGTTCTTTCTTCGCCTTCGCATTATTAAGTAATCCAATAAGCAGATGCGTTATTATGACATCGTTCATATTTGGCTGAGATTTTAGGAACTTTTGAGCAATATCTACAAGACCAGCAAGAAAAGCCACCTTATCTTTATCTGCGATATTCGGATAATGATATTTACCTAGATGACTCACGGTGTCATCAGGATATTTCTTCAGAATTTTATATAGAACAGCTTTCAGCGGGAATGATAATTGTATATTATCGTTAATAGAATCAATAATATCAGCGAAAGCAAAATACCACACTTGCACCATTGAGAAATGGATATTCCATCCTTTCGTATCAATTAACTCCAACATTTTCTTCAAGGTGTCTTTTCTCAAAATATCTTCAAAGCAACCTTTCAGATCCTTATTAGCTTTCAGTTCTTTCCCAGATGTTTTCCCGAGTGCTGTATGTAGCTCTGCATCGGAAATCACGACCTCTGCTTGGATACCTCCAAGTACAAAACATGTATTCTCACCAGCATTGACCTTTTTGCTTGGCAAAAGAACCAGATGTTTAACATTATCCGTTTCGTCATAATACCACGTTTCGTTACTATCAAATTGCTCAGGGGTCACTCCTTGTAGCAATGCTACCACTCTTGCTAATTTTGATTGTTTACTATAATTCATTTTAACAAATCGTTATTCTTCACCAAGAAACAAACTCTTTAACGCCCCAATCATCTCTATACCTTTACAGAAAATGTCTTCAAGTACTTCCTGCTGTGTTTGATATCATGCCAGAAGCCAAAGGAATCCTGCAATCAGGCTTATTTAACTTCAGGTAATGTATGATTGCTATAAATCGGTATTTCATACTCCGTCCTTTCTAAATTTGATAATGTCCGCCCTTCTGCCCCCTCACATCTTCTTCACCACTATCTCCGGTATATAATGGTTCTTAGTTTCAATATCTTCAAGCCCAAGACGCGGATAAACCATACCACCTATTCCAGGAACCACTTCACTACCCACGCGCTCATCATCAATGGCAAACGTTATAAAATGAAACTTACGATTTATCTCCTTCGGAAATTCGCGCATCAAATTCGGTATGCCATCCATATACATGACAGGGGCAAGTATGGCTATTTGTTTGGGACTTATCTTCCCTATCAGTCTGGTCAACTGCGTCTTTACCACACACGAAGTGCTTATAATCGATTTGACGATTACAAGTAACTGGCAATCATCTATTGGTTCTTCGTATGCTTTCTCAATTGGCGATATTTCCACTTTGGAACCATCCTCATTGATATGCACAACCTCGCGGGAACTCCAATAGACCGATTTCTTCAATTCGCCCTTACCGAAGCCCGATTCAACACCTGTCGCCAACCAATCAGCATCTTCCGAAGCACATACCAACATTGTATTCTCTGCGGGAATTGCTTTATACTCATATGCTAAGACTTTACCAAGTTCCTCACCAAGCACTTGGAATGCCTTGCGGTATTTTTCTATGCTCGTGGTTTTGTCCGTCAAAGCCTCAAGAGAAGCCTTGATTACTACTTCATCACCATATTGTAGGTTTTTAAACGTTCTCATAAGACCTCCTTTCTCTTATAGAATTGCAACTAGCTCACGCCTTGTTTTTGGTCGTTTATCGATGATTTCCTGTTCTTTCCCTTCTGGCCAGGGGCAACTGCCAGTAAAATCCCCCATCTCCCAGTAAAACATCCTTCCGCTTACATAATAGCGAAGACCTTCAATCTTGTCCAAGACTTCACGACAGGCCGCACTAATCGTACCATCAGCAAATATGTTCAGATTAAAATGCCTCGTTTTCTCCGCACTGGCGACAATCTCCGACAAACTTACCCGATGATTGCTACCGTATCCTCGCCAAACACCAAGGAATACCTGAGCCACATTCGCCAAGTCGTCAATAGTTGCACTGCTGCCGTTAACTGATATTTGCCTAAGAGCGTCAATAAACTCTTCACTGATGAGAATCAGTCCGTTCAAATCATCCTCATATGGGAAAAACTCTGCCGTTGTATATTCTTGAATACTCACAGGGATATTTTCGCCGACATTACTATTAGCTGCAGAGTAAACCAATTTCAGAGCAAACGCTTCACTACGATCCTGACAGTCCTTTATCTGATTTTCAAAATCAGAAGATATAGTCCTATCAGACGATTTCGTATTCCAAGTCAAACTTTGGGTATTCTTCAGTTGATGATATACGTTCTTGTCGGGGTGGGCAATCAGCAAATCATCAACAAAGGTGTCTTCTAACTGCGTCTGCAAAGCCACACCCTCAAGAGCTGCTTTATATTTTGCGATGCACGATACTATCTGGAATACAGCATAACAATCCTCATAAAGACCGCCTTTGGCATTTGCCTCACCGCCTTTATGTTTATTTGCAAGATATGCTTTGTCTGCCTCACTTCTCATACGCCTCTTCCTTAGTTATTTCTGTGAAACGTTTTATTATTTTACCATTTCTTTCAACAACACCATCAAACATCTCTTTGGGACGCACCCATACTTTATGGTCACCGTATAAAGCCTGATAAACTACAACAGGTGCTAACGATTCACTGTCCTGCCCGATGGCCAGAACTTTATATTTACCACCCTTAAAGTGACGATAATATCGTGTTGTACCTGTCATAACCAGTTTCAAGTGATTAAATATTTTGCTGCAAATTTACAGTTTTTATTTGAATAATATACTCTTTCATCTATTTTTTTGCACTTTTTCTTCATTTTTGTGCAATTTCCTTCCAAATTTCAGTTATAATCAAAAACCATGAGTATTCATTCTATCTCCTTCAGCATTACCGCCGGGACAAATGCGATTGCCACGCTCGCAACCCCTTCTATCTCCACCACCACTCTCTTGCATCTTTTCACCCGCCTAATCACTCCCGTAACACCTTCAAAAGGGCCGCCGGTAATCATGACGTGCTTGCCTTCTTTGCCTACAACGGTCTCGTCGTCCAGAAACATCACACTATCATCAGTCCTGGAGGCCACACGCATAAAAGTCTCCATTTGCCTGTTAGACACGGTCATAATGGTATGCGGCTGCTGAGCAGTTTGGTCAATCATATATCGCAAGGGTTCCAATACCTTATTCGATGATTTCAACCCACTAATCCGCTCCTGAGTAGAGCGCACGAAGATGAGGTTATTGATGGCAGGCACCAGTTTGCGATGAGGGTTATCTGTATCAACATTTACCAGTTTATATGACATTGGTATAAAGTTTTCTATCCCCAGCCGGTCTAGCTCAGTTTTCACCTTGAGCTCACGCGAGTATGTCACTCTCATCGGAAACCAAATCTTGGGGTCACCACACATCGCTGTGTCGTGCCATAAGCCTTTTCCAACTTGATTCGTTGCCATCATATTACTCTGATTTTCAGTCGCTTTATGACTTTAACTATAACCTCTGATTTCTATGAATCCGATTGTTCTTGTGCAAATTATACATCTATGGTGCAAATATACGAAAATTTTACTTAACTACCAAACAAATGCAGAAAAACTTTTTTAGTGTTAATCTACGCATTTTATAGAATGAAAGATGTTTTTTAACTAAAACTTGCATATATCAAAGATTTGTCGTATCTTTGCCCCGAAAATAAAAAAGGACCAATATATGTGTACAGTTCGTATAAAAGTTGATGAGGCAGTAATGCAGAGAATAAATCCTTCGCTGACAAGTAGTGAACTTATTGGCAAGTGGTTGCAGGAGCAAGTAGACATGCTGATAGAGGAGTATGAGTCTCCAGACATGAGTGTTGAAGAACTCTATCGTGCAATTGAACAAGATGTCAAAGCTATTTACGCAGACTGATGGGAGGATCATCATTCAGGTACGTTATAAAAGCGCGGGCGCAAATGAAGATACGCTCATTCTATAAGAATGTGGCTAAGAAGTATCGACATACATATGACTTTGATGATTTCATGCGTAATGTTCACGACGCACTTTTTGGCATATACCAAATTGAGGTATCCCTTCCTAGGCGCAAACCTACACTCAGTCGATGGAAGGGCTATCATATGGCTAATACAGAAAAATGGTATTTTGCTTACACAATAAATGGTGATACGATTACGATTGTCGATGCCTGCCACGCCCAAAATATGTATAATAAGGAACAGTAGTTTTGGGGATAAGATAGATACCAATACCACTCTTTTTCCTAATCGGTCGTGCCATCGATTCTGATGTCTTATACAATACAAAGGCAAAGATACAAACATATTCTCAATTATCCAAATATTCAGTGAAGAAATTGATTAGTTAGAACCGACCCCGTGATCCCTAGGCGGGTCTATTGTTACATGAAGTCCGAGCTGCTCTATCCTGGTAAAAACACATCGGCAGAGGTCTTCAAGAAAGACCTGATAGAATACATTGACTATTATAACAATGAGAGAATAAAGCTCAGATTAAATGGAATGAGTCCAGTACAAAACCGGACTCAATTCCAAATGAGCAATAGTGTTTAATCTGTCCGAACTTTGGGGTTCACTTCAGTGATTGATCTTTTCTCCCTAAGGATCAAAGACCAGTCCCCCTGATCGATCCGCAAATCATGTTTCTATGCTGCAAATATACAAAAAATTCGCTTTATTTCCAAATTAAAGCAGAAAAAATCTTCTATGTACGAAAAATACATCAGGCATCTTGGAAAAAGATACTGAGAATGATCATTAGAAACCTCGCGATTACACTCGTGAGTCCCAACTTAGTTCATGATTCTCTTTTTTCTAAAAAATAACGGTGAGATTCGTAATACGTCCATTAGATATCCTATACAAAGACTACCGCTGATACAAACTGTTAGCGAGGCTATTAAAAACAGTACGCCAGTCTTGTCATACGTAAAATATGAGACCATTACCTTGCACAAGATGGTGAAGATCGGCGAGAATATATAAAGTAAAAGACTATTTTTCCCAAAGTAAATAATTGTTTTTTGAACGGTCTTATGCGAATACTTGAACACAAGAAGGCTACAGCTGATGACGAGATAGACGATAAGGATTCCCCCAAGTGTTGATGGATTTAGATATTGCTTGTGACAGATGATCAATATAAATGCCCAAATAGCCAGTGCTGAAGATTGGAAAAACCGCGTAAAATTAATGTTACATTGACGTAAGATGACACCAACCAGTAAGAATATGGATGATGTGAATGGAAGAATCCCTAGCACGTGGGAATAGAGGAAGAAGGTAAATCCAATCAAGATAAAACGGTTCAGGTTTTTCGCTCGGAAATAACGAAACACAACGTAATAGGTCATGCCACAGAGTACCAACGAGTGAAGATACCAATAAGGACCCAAAGGATGAAGTAACAATTTGATAAAGAACAGTTCCACGTTTAGATGATCAAGATGTTCATTGATAGGTAACAATGAAGCCATCACGATATATCCACTTTCCATGACGATATATGGTATAGCAAGTCCGGAAATGGCCAGCAGGAACGACCGCCAGTTCTTTTCGATGTTCATCAGATAGCCAGAAATAACAAGAAAGACAGGCATGTGGAATGTATATACCACCTGTTTTGCATACGGATAAAGGTGCTCAATATACACTAAATGGAAAGTAATGACCAAGATAATCATCACACCCTTTAGATAATCAAGCTCCTTTATTCGCATGCTCTTACACTATATTCAATATATTGACCCTTTGGTAATGTCAACTATTGCCCCTAAAGAAGCTTCAAAACCATTTCGGGTCTCTATGACACCATCGTTTATAATCTGAAGAGATGCTCCAGATTTTAATAGAATGTCAACGTTCGAAATTGTACCACCATCAACAATGAGTTTACCACCGGCTTCAACTATAATACAACAATTGCCTATCATTTCAACATCACTTTGAACAGTGAGCTGTCCGCTATTGGTAATTCGTATATTACTGTATAGCTGTTGATCCATAGTTATTGTTTTTGTCGTAGATATAATTAGCAAGCCTTCCATAGTCTGCACACCAGCATTAATAGAGTCCAGCCAACAATCCAAGCGCCTATATATACTATTGCTATTATTGCCACTCCAAGACACATTGAATTTCCCATACCAATCAGGTTCGTCAATGTTATTGACACAATCTGCATAACCTCCATGTAACTGACCAATTACCTTATGCTCTGCTGTAAACAAAGGGGAACCGGAAGAACCTCCTTCCGTTGTACTATGACCATTTAGAGTTGATCTCCAGATTACTTTCCAGTGATTTGCATTGGTGGATTCTGTATAACTTAAATATGATGCAGATATGGGTTGAGATGCTATTGTCGAGATTTTCTTAACATCGCCTCTTGGATGATGAATACATACGCCAGCTGCACCGCTTTGACCAGAATGATCCCATCCTAGGTAAAAGGGTGTATAATTTGAAAGTTCTTGAGGGTCTTCAGAAAGGCGTAACAATGCAAAATCAGAATTAGAATAATTGGCTAGAATTGTTGCTCCAGATGTAGAATAATATGTAGGTTCTAAACTGACATTTGCACATCCAGGTGCTTCATAATTCCAATAAAACGAATAATAGTCGAGATTGGAATTCTCTTCAGCATCTCCATAATCGCTTATACAATGATTTGCTGTCAGGAAAAGAGGTGCCTGACTAAGATTTGTGGTATTAATAAGTGAACCTGTACACCATCTGTTGCCATAAACTAAAATCATTGCAACGGCTTTTTTCTCATTCTGCCAATTCTGTCCCTCCTCACAGTTGATATTAACCATACAACTGCCAGACTGGCCAAAACCAGCCTTTTCAATATTGATGTAACGATACCCATGGACAATATATTCTATATTGATGATGGCATCCTCGGTTACTTCTTTTGGCTGATAATATTCCAGTACAACGTCATTATCATATACCAATCCTGTTGCAAAGCCACGAACATTTTCCCTATCTCCCTTATTGTTCTTAGAGGTAAAGGCTCCTATGGAATGCTTCCTATTTTTAGAATAAACAAAGAGTTTACCACCTTTTGGAATCCAGAATTTATTATAACAGAAGTTCACTGAAAGCGCACCAGGACAGACAACATTCAGTTGCCACAGTTTGTCGCCATTTGAGAGTTCATACCAAACGCCAGAGTTGTCAAGATTGTAGCTAACTTTGTGCTGATAGCCAAAGCGGGGTGGCATATCGTATTCTTCATCTTCCTTGTCTTCTTGTTCAATCTTAGCCATATCCAATTGGGGCATTGTGACAACAGGAAATGCACTCTTGGATCTGATCATCATATTTAATCTGGTGTCAAAACTGATTGGTTGCTCATTCGTGCTCAGTTGCGCATGGGCATTTGTAAGGAAACAAGTAAAGACAAAAAGTAAAATCGTTTTGAGATGATACATAAAAATGCCCTCCTTTTATTTTGTGATAACCATCCGTTTTGTGTCAATCTCCTTGCCGTTGACAATCAGAGAGTAGAAGAACATGCCTTCACCAAGTTCATAACCTCCCACGGAAACGTTTTCCATTCCTGATGAGATGGGCAGTTTCTTTAGAGTTTTACCGGTCATGTCAAAAATGTATATAGAAGCATTTTTAACATTATCAGCAAGTTTAAAGCGAATAACGGTCTGTTCTTTAAATGGGTTAGGAGTATTTTGATAAAGCACGTTGCCTGTGGTAATAGTACTGAAATCTGTGGATATGTTACTAGCGGAACGAGTCTTGTTTTTCACGCCCCCCTTCACTTCATCTAATTCCTGTTTTAGTTCCTGAATGCTACGGAGAAGTAAAGGCACCATCTCAACATAGTTGATTCCTAAATAACCGTCTTGTCCTACTTTTACCAAATCTGGAAAGATTTCCTGCAATTCTTGTGCAGAAAAGCCGAAATGGCGTTCTTGGGCATCAGATTCCCATTTTTTATTGTATGCCTCAAGTGTTGCGTCTTGTATGGTATCTCTTTCTGCCTCTGGTACCTCATGTTTCTTGTTATTGTAACACAAGACATTTATTTTCATCAGATTATTCAAAGTTTGATCTGTATTACTGATATTCGTAATGTTGGTTTTAAGCCTGATGTCCGATGGGGTTATTACATTTGTAGCAGTTAAAGTGCCATCGACATAGGTGTCACCATTAAAATAACCTGCATACATTCCTGGAACATATCCTGTTATATTCACTGAGGATCCGTATACACCTGCACCGTAATTTGTCCCTTCGATTGCTCCCATGACCCCATAATTATAACCGCTAGTTGCATTTCCAGACACACTATATGTGCCAAACGAGCGCCCAAATAATTGGGCATTGTTAGCAACGGTTTTACAATAAATTCCAGCAGTCCTACCATAGGAATTAGGGCGTATATGTATTGCCGCAGCAATATCATGACCACTATACGTATTTGCAGTTTGACCTACGGCAAACATGGTCGGAAGCAGATTTCCCGTTGATTGCACGTTGACTTTACCTGTACTCTCGACATTCAGCTGAGCTGAAATAGTTGAGCATATTGCAAGTGATATGCTCAGTAAGATCATTTTTTTCATAATGTTATTATTTTATAATTTATAATGTGATGCAACCCTTAAACAGCCAGTAACCCATGATGAGTTCAATTTCGTAGTTACCAGATAGAGTAAAGGGTAAGACTACCTGCGTCTGAGTAGAAAAGACTACAGTAAAGTAAACCACATTGCCGTTTTCATCCTTTATATTGAGGACATAGTCAGCATGATTGGTCTCAAACGACAACATGTGGTCCTCAATGTAAACTGATGGAGCCTGCATTGGGGATTTAGGGTAACCACTGGTACCTGGTTGATCATTTTCTTCAATCCATATGGTTAATGGAATTAACTCTTTAGTTGATACACTTATGCTTAAAAAGAAAGCACCAATTATAGTTAAAAATAGTTTCTTCATAATTATACAGTTTAAATTGTTTTTTCACTGCAAAATTATGAAAAAATAAACGTATGTACAATAAAAATGAATTTATAGAATTAACTAAAAATTAACCAGACTTATTTGCTTAGTAATCAAAATTATAGCCATTAAAATTAACTAAATATTTACTAAAATCCTATTAATTTATTTTCCCCAATTCCTTAGAAAGTTCTTTTGAACTACCTTTCTTTCCAAAATAATCCTCTAAAATCACCGTGCAGATTTTGGAAATATATGGGGGCGTAACTCCAAGCATATTGGCAATTTCTCCTGTTTTGAAATGCAAACGTAGTAAAAGGCATATTTGATATTCTTTCGAATCAATCTCCATACGGGACAGTAGAAAATCATAGAATCCAGGATAATACTCGCTTGTCAAATTTCGAACGACATCCCATTCTCTTTCAGATAAGTTCAGACCTTTAATTGCAAGTTCTTTAATTTGTTGATAGTTAGGAGAAAGTTTCATATTATTATCAATCTTTTCGGAACCAAAGAATACCAGTTTTCCATATTTACCAAACTTCTTCTCTAGTTGCTTGATTCTTTTTTCGTTTTCTATAATCTGCTGATGGTTAGAAAGTGAATCCTGTTGCAATGTGATGTTTTCCGTTCTAATTTCCTGCAGTTCTCGAACTGTTCGTTCTAAACTTTCAATTACTTTACGACGCGCAATGTATAACCAAGTAGCTACGAGAAGAACTATGAGCAAAACAACAATGCTAATCAAAAATCTAACATTTGCTGTTGCCGCGTTTTGTGATTCTTTATATGCAATCTCCTGATATCGAGTATAGTCGTACATCATTTGAATACGTTCAATCTCTTTTGCAGTCCTTTGTGCATAAAGAGAATCGCTCATAATATAGGCATACTTGTAATATTTTGCAGTAGAGTCTGATTTTTGTCGCTTGCTGTATAGTTCTGCTAAACCTAATGCTGCTGAATGTTGATTGTTGAAATCCTTGCCGTCCCTTAACTCTTTGCGAAAATAGTAATCTGCCGAATCCAATACGTTTGTATGCAGGTAATATAATCCTTTTATTCTATAATAAATCTCACGCCCTATTTGAATATTTCCGAGAGAATCAAAGAATTCAGATTCTGATTCATATATCTGCATGTTATTTCTTGCCTTGTCGAACTCCTGACGAAAAATAAGTGTCCTAAACGTGTTAAATAATGCTCTTGCAGCATAGTAGGTATAACCATATTTTCGATAGAGTTGGGAAACAAGTTCACATATATATAATAATGAGTCTTCCCTATTCAGATTACGATACGCTTGAGTTTCTTGTTCATAACTCATCAGTGCCGCAAGTGTATCCTTGCCTTTCCATGCATGTTTGACAGATTGTTTCCCTGAAGCCAATTGTTCTCTATATAGTCCTTGTTCATAGAAAATCTGTGCCATTTGGGCATACACCCTACTTAGTTGCGAATGGTTGCAATCTACACTGAGAGTGTCGACACAATTGATGGCATTTTGGTAGCTCTCGAGGGCCATGGGAGCCTCACCATGGTCGTGATAGGCGCGGCCTAGGAGGTAGTGGGCCAGTAGGCGGTCATTAGTGGTGCCGTGATTATCGAAAAATTGAACGTATGGCTCGACATCGGCTACGGTGAAGGGTTGGTCTTTACGGTTGCGCTGATTGATGCTGTCCAAATCAGCACGCATACGGTTGCGTTCGGCCTCGGTTGAGCAGCAGATGAATGTCAGCAAAAATACGAAAACTATGATTAGATTCTTCATAACGATGCAAAGATAAGGATAAATTCTTAAGCATGCAAATATTTCCTACAAAAAAGGACGGTTACCTGCGACATTATACGTACATCTATCAAGATCTTGCGCGTTTCCATATAATGTGAAACGAAGCAGAATTAGAGTTAGCGTTTTTCTTCATATCTTTGTTGGTTTAAAATAATGTGGCAAAGATAGGAAGGAAAACAAGATATTGCCAAATTTAGGGCGTTTCAATAATTGGCCTTTTTAGATGTAATCCTATTGAATGGTTTATCTAAAGTATTGTTTTAAAGAAATATACGGATGTTGTCTACTCGTTTCAAAATGAAACAATCAGTTCCGTCCTTCATACTCTTTTTTGGTATAACATGTGGTAGTGTAGCTTTGAAAGCTATTATCTTTAACGTTTAAGAAAAATGCTCATCCTATTGGAACATTTTTCCCTTTGGTATTCTTAACGAATTGCAATATGAAGCAAATAAAGGAAAATCGCCCAAAATACGTGGTGTCAATGGATTGCAGCTACAACCAGACACCAATGTAGACGGCATGAAGTATTTGCATTTGCATAATTCCCCCCAAAAGGATATTAATTAATCATGAGTCTGCCCTCAACTTTGGAGTTAGTGTTCACTAGTTGGTTAGAATAACGGGCATGAGCTATGGAATCATTCAAAGTATTAACGAAATTGTGGATCAGAATACCGTCCCTTGACGTGGTATTCTCAATCGTACGACGGTTGTATTTGCAGAAAAAAACTCAAAGAATCGTTTTTCAAAATAGAAATTTTTAGTTCTATGATGAAAAAAAACATTAATTCGATAAAAATTTCTATTTTCATGACACACATTTTCGAAAAATATAGTATCTTTGCGGCGTGAACTACAAGTATAAATGACGAATAACATTTATTTCTATCCAAAGAACCTTGCTCAATTAAAGGCCAAGAGGTTGTCTCACCCCATTAATAGCAAGCGGGTGGCTCTTTCTGATGATAAGCAGATATCACCAGAATATATGTTTTATTTTAGAAGACATCCTTTTATGTATGGAATTGGTAGTTTAGGGAATATCTCTGGTGGGTATTCTCGCTTTCGTGTTTACTTCAGAGGTAACTACGTTCAGGATATGAGAAAAGACTGGATGCAAGTAGGTGATGCTTTTCGTGAGTCATTCAAATCTTTTAAACGTTAATCATGGGCAAAGATAAACAGAAAACACCTGCTATAGTCTCAGAGAACCTCCCAGAGGATGTCAACAAAGTTTTGGAGGAGTTGACTGAAGACCAAAGAAGGGTTCTAATGGGAACAATGTTTGCTATGGAACAACGTATGTATAGTGGCCCACTCCCTCCTGCAGATGAAATTGCGGCATACGAGCAAACATGCAAAGGAGCTGCCAACAGAATTATTTCCATGGCCGAGCAATCGTTGAGCAATCGGATTACAAACGAGCAGTTTATCATCAGAGAAGATGCAAAGCAAGTCAGCAGAGGACAGATTTTGGGATTTTTATTAGCCATCTTTTTCGGAGGCATAGCCTTTGCTTTAGGTTTACAGGGCCATGATGTTCTAGCGGGGATTATTGCTGGTAGCGATATCGTTGCATTGGCAGTCATTTTCGTCCTCAACAAAGTGCCTGTTTCTGGAAAAGGAAACGACAATGCAGAAATGAGGATACAAGATGAAACGGAATAATTATTACATCTATAATAAATAAGAAATCTCTTCTGTTTATAGAATTTGTAATGCTTTAAACAGTCCTCTATGCACAACAATGTTTTCATTAAAATTGAAACGTGCTTCTGGATTAATATACCTAAAGAAGGATATGGTTCTATTCTTCGGTCTGTTGCCTATAACACTAAAATTGAATAGTAGCTGAAGCACGTAATCAATATTACCATTTTGGACAGTTCCTTTTTTGTAATATTGTTTATACGTATCTTTGAACTCTTTGATTGTAAAATTCCATTTTCTTATTTGGGAAATGATAGAGAAAATTACTTGAATTTCGGGCAATTGTGCATGTATCTCATCAATAATCTCTTCTTTTAAATAATTTGAGAAACCTTTGTCTACACGTTTAACAGTTTTTGCCGTTATTTTTGTTTCTCCATTCTCTATGGTGTTTTCTGCACAGACTTGTAGATATTTTATATAATCTCTTGGTCTAAGTTGAGTACTCAATGTAATATAATGGAAAAGATCAGTTTTCTTTTTATAGTTTCCTCCAAGATTGATAGTCTGACCTGTAAAGATAGCATTCCATGCTTTATCAAATGGAAGGATTTCACCGTTAATATCTATAGCTTTTGATATACGATAAGCTAACATGGATTTCAATTTTTGTTCATCCCATTCCAAAGAGATTTTAAAATCACCCCATTTATTCTTGTCAGTATCTTTAATAAGAAGATAAATGTCATCCCTTAAAAAGACTATTGGACAAATGATGTGTTTTTTATCCCTGAAAATGGATTTGATATCTTGAACAGCCTTGAAGAGGCTTGTTATTAAATATACATATTGGGAACGTTCTTCTGGAGTTTCAAAATCACGATAATCTTCATCAAGTTCGTCAAAAATGATGTAATAATTAGAATTATCAATGTAGCTCTCAATGATATCTTCAAGAATGTTTGTTTTTTCGATCCATGATAGATTTTCAAATTTTGAGATTTTATCTATCTTAATATTCCCTCCAGACCCTAATATCTGGGCTCCAAATTCTTTTGTTGTCCAATTGTCGATTAAACGGGATAGAGACTTTATTGTAGTAGGGGGATACAATTTTTCTAAAAGTTCCCTTAATTCATGGTCAATGCTTTGGTTTTTGACCATTAATCTGCATAGGCATGAATAAATAATATATTTCCATATGGTAATATATTGATTTGGTTTCGTGTATTTCCCATTCTGTAATGCGTATAGCTCATTAAATGGGAAATTCTTGAAGGATAATTGTTCTGTAAAAATACTATATCCAGTTGTTCCACTATTCTTACATAGATTTAAGATATACTGGCTAATAGCAGATTTGCCACTCCCTTTTCTTCCAATAACATAGAATTTTTCTCCGCTTAATACTTTTTCTGCCTCTTTTACATGGAAAAAGTAGCGCAAATTATCTTCTTGTTTTGCTTCTAATTTCCATTTCTCTGATATTTCTGACAATACGCTCATAAGACTAATATATTATGTTCTAAGTTTTTTATAACTTCGTCACAGAATTGGCTAATCGTTTCTCGTCATCAATCTCTGTGGTGTAATAACGCTGATTTAGTACGTTGAGTAAGTCTGTTAGGTTGTTTTCGTCATTAATATTAAAATGACAAGTTGCTTCGTCGTAAATATGTGGACAATACTTGCTGATATATGATGGAATTTTGGCCTTCTGCTCCGGACTGAAACTGCGGTATCTCTCAGTTGCTTCCTTTATTCTACGGCGATTGGCCGTTTTGACATCATCCTTGGTGAATCCATCTGCCACATTTATCATTTCCATACCGAGGAATTCCTCTACTTCCTGATTTGTTGCTTCACGATAGAGGACGTTTATACCATCAAAAATAGAAGTGATAGAGTTGAGATTCTTAAAGTATAGGATGTCTGCATCCTTTTTATAATAGCAATCTGCCCCCTCTTTTATAACCAGCACATCCCTGTGATTGGACAAAACTGCCTGGTCTGTGGGAGCATTTATATGTTCCCATGACAGCAGTTTCTGTCTTTCATAAATATAGCTTGGCGTGATTTTCTGGAATATGAAATCATTTCCTTCGTTTTGAACAGACACAATAAAATCGATCTTCCCGTATCTTTCTTTTGGCATGAATGAATAGTTCGTAGCGACGAAATTGTTCTTTACGATGTCTATACAATAAGTTTGTTGTGAGAAATGTTCTACGACAAACCACTCTTCATCCTGCAGTTTATACTCATCGTCATATTCTCTCGAACTGGCGAAATCTGGAATATCCTCGAATGTTGTCTGGTCAGAAAGCACTTTATAGTAAGAGCCTCTTTTCCCTTTTGTCTTTGCTACTAAGTAATCCATTATTCTTCTGTTTTTTTTGATGGTTCCTCTATATCAATGTATGTAAAATCATTTACTTGTCCGAGTCTCTCAAACTCAACATGTTCTCCTAGTTTTATATTCTTTTTTGTCATTACAAGGACTTTGTTCTTATCTGCTGTCACGAAATAGAAGCGATATCCGAGTAAATGAAAAATCGGATTGTAAAGATAGATCTCTGCGCAATAACATAATACGGTCAAAGCGATGTATGTCACTACCAATGTCATATTATTATTGATACTGAGTCCGACAAAAACATAACCAAAAAAGGTTGGTAGAAAGATGGCGCTGGCAGATTCTACCATGTTTATATTTTTCTCCTTGATATCTGCAGGATCCAGTTTAGGGAACTTTCTATGATTCAGATAGGTCAACAGGACGGGTATGACAATATATATAATGTATGAAATTACGTTAGGTAGATCGATAGAAATGCAACTGATACCACATGCATTCAATAATTGACCGATCGTAATGCTATGGTTTATCAGGTAGATACTTACCAATAGCAAAAATGCTTTACCTACAAATATCAGTCGATATAATTTCATAATATATAATTAATTTTTCTACTACAACAGAACCCAACCTGTTTTACATTTATGTGTTCCCTGTATGGGTGTTTAATTCTCTAATATTATACCGATCTCTAATACTAATCATGCATGCAACAACCTCTATAAGTTCTATTTTTTTATCGTCAGAAATGATTTTTGTATTCGAAATCGCGTCTTTAATTTCAGTAAAGTCCCAAGATGAATAGGGAACAGAGTCCTTTTCTTCCTTATTGAAGCGTTCAATAATCGATTCTTGGAAATCAGAATAATCATTGGTTACTATATTTAAGTTTGACTCTTTGCTAATAATATCTCTGTTTATACTGTCCCATATTAATTTAAAGAATTCAAGGAGCATATCGTCAAATTCTGATCTTTCTGTTTCTTTTTGAGCATCATCATAATAATTCTTCCATTCTTCTATCTCAGAATCTTGCAACATTTCTTTTTCCAAAATAATAAGCAGTATTAGTTCCAGTTTAGAGAGGCGACAATACACACTTTTATATCCCTCCATCTTCATTTCGTCATGCAGTATCGCGATGTTTTTAATCGCCATTTCACATGCATTTATGCATCTACGATATTCATTTTTTAAATATAGTAAATGGATTTCGTCATTACAAGTGCGTAATAATTTCTTGGCATATATTTCTTTCCACTCTGGGCTATTGTCTTTTCCTGCCCGCAACGCATTCACATAATAAGATCTTGCTTTTGAGTATTCTCTTATTGCATTGTCAGAATATTTATTCCTTTCGTCTTCATTAGAATGATTATGGTTCTTGTAACAGATAGCTTTTGATAAATGTAATTCTGCAATTTTCAACAATTCTTCAGGGTCTGTTGAGGTTGCTATATGATTATTATTCTCATGCATGATAAAGAAATCTAGTGCCGTCGAATAATTACCCTTAAACATTTCATCCAACCCCTGTCTGTATTTATCATCACTTAAAGAGAAAACAGACAATTTGTCATTAATGGTTGCAAAACCATGTCTATCATTGAAAATCGAGGTATCTGTCACATCAAAGTAAAATTCCAAGGCTCTTCTAATTTTTTGTTTGATTTTTGATGGGATAACAATTTTCAATATGCTATGGTTTTCTATAGTAAAGATGGGCAAACCAAATATGAATACACTATCTTGTCGTGCGATTCTGTTGTTTAGATTTGATGGTGTCCACATGAAGAATGAATACTCTGTATTAGAACAATAATTCGTTACTGGTTTCGTTTCTACTAAAAAGTCTTCTATAGGTTTTGTTAAATCTGATTCTTTTACAATTTTCAAGTTGTTGCGTTTGATAAGATCTTCATTAACATCATAGCAATACAGGACACCAGCATCTTCACTTTCAGTCGATGAACTACTTTTTATTCCTCCACAAGCAAACCACAAAGATATCAGAACGTTCCTACTGAAATCAACCAAACAAGTTGCCGCCCCGTTATGTTGCAAATCACCCAGGATTTCAAGATCATTCCAATTGGTATAGTTTTCAGGATAGTTCTTTTTTGCATTAGTGATTAATCCACGAATATATGCCATATAATCAGAATAGGTATACTCTCTCTTTGTATATGGATCAAGTCGTACGGCTGCACCGGAACGAATTGAATCTGGGGTGTAATCTTTTGATACACCTCTGAATATAATCATAGATGTATTATCAGCAAATTGTGAAACATGATTCAGAATGTCTCTAATTAGTGTCATTCCTGAATCTTCATTATTAATGTTCACCTCTTTGAATTTTTTTACGGGAGTATTCATTTTTATATTATTATGTATGTTTGAGAATCAAAGAAAAAATGTTTTTTTGCAGTAAGTTTCAAAGACCTGTTTATTCCATCTCCGGCTTTGCAAGTGTCATTAACTTTGGTAGCAAAGATAATACAAAATATTAATAGAACAATATTAATGGGTGTTTCAATATGAGCAACAATAATTGGATTTTGGGATTTGACAAAAAATTATTCTGTTGATTTACAACAAAATACATCACAATAAAACGTTGTAAAAAATGAAACGCTTTATTATTCTAGAAATTCAAAAACAGCATATTTTTTTCGTTCATTCTCTGATTATCAAGAGTGTCAGGACTCGATTTCTACTTCGAAAATACTAAAAAAGGTCTTCCCTATCGGTCATTGTAACACTGACTATTGTTAGCATCATCATTTTTGCTTTCTTGTATGTTTCTGTGTTGCTAAACATTTTTTGACACATAAACCTTAAAAAACTTAAATTTCTTTTGTTGGTTACGATAGTTTTCATATTTTTGCAAACGGAATCATGCCGCTCTCTTGTAGGGTGACTGGTGACAGAGCATTTAGATGGAAGTTATCCCACTTCTAAATTTTCGGGAAACAAAAAGCCGTGGGTGATGGACAGATAGATGCTCATGCCTATGATATTGTCTATTGACATTTATCATAACGGGCGTGAGCGATTGTTCATTATACGGCTTGGTCCCCGAAAAACCCTGAAGTGATAATGGCGATATGCACACGCCTTTTTCTATTCTATTTGTTCAAATAGTATTTATCCAAACAAACAGAAAATGGAATTGAAAACTCTTGGTGAAAGGCTACGTTTAATTCGTAAGCATTTAGGTATAACTCAAAAAAAGTTGGCAGCAGAGACATGCCTAAACCAATCTACGATTTCACGTATTGAAAATGGTGAGGAAGTCTATGCCTCTGTTATGACCACCATACTCAATTATTATCAGAAAAAGATAAGTCTCGACTACCTTTTTTCTTCGACATTCGATATTTCCAGTGAACAAGTCTCGTATTATATTAAAGAGGATGTTCGTCAACTGCTTAATCGTCATTTGGATATTGTTTCTGAAACCATTAGTACTGTCTGCGAATCTAGCCTTAGCCAAATAAAAGCAATTAAAGAGTTGCTCTAATCTAAGTCTTTCCAATGGTTGAGCCTGTGTCTGACGGAACGTAAACTACTTTTATTGAGTGACATAATATGGGATATTTCTTCTTTGGTTTTTCCCATATCAACAAGGATTAGATAGAGCATATTGCGTTGAGTTATTCCTGGATATTGTTTCCGCATCTTTTTTATCACTCTATAATTCCCAACTTCATAAAACATGATAAAGGCCTCATAGTCATCGGGAGTCCATATTTGTACTATCTTGTTTTGGACAACTTCATCATATAGTTTAATACCCTTTCTAATCTTTCCAGCTTCTTTACCTTGCCATTTTTCCATTTTCTTTTCCATTTCCTCAATTTCCTGTTGAGCCAATTCTTTTATCTGTACCAATCTCTTGATTTCATCTTGATTTTGACTATCCGTTGACCTCAACTCCAAAATATTTTTTTCTGCTTTTGCAATTTCCATTTCCTGCTCTAATATCTGATGACTGAATTTTGTGATCTGCATTTCATATTCAATTTGCAAAAGTTTGGTTTTGTGCTTTTTCCAGATGATATAACCTATCAGACAGAAAGCAAGAAAGGTGGCCCCACCCAATGCCCACTGCCAATGGATCAACCGTACGTTTGCTGCATTCATCTCTACTTGATGATCAAAACGAATTTGCAGGTCTCTAATGGTGTCATTTTTCACCTTATTTATAATACTATCCTTAATAGCGATGATTTCATTTACTTGTTCACAGACCTCGTCGGTTTTGCCGTGTTCGATGTCATATTCGAGCAAATTATGGATTATGTTGTCTTTTGGAGTGAGGTCATTAACCTTTAATGCTCTCTTCCAGAGTTGATATGCTTTTTCTTGATTCCCCTCATTGTAATAGATAAACGCCAAGAGTTCCAATGAATTAGATAATTCTTTATGCTTAAGGGACTCCAAAAGAAGATTCTTTGCTTTTGGGGGATTACTCTCTATGTAGACAAGGCTCAAATTAGTTAAAAAATAAGGTTGATCAGGTTCTTTCACATAGTTTAAATAAGGTTCCGTCTTATCATAATAATAGAACGAGCTGTCTTCTTTCCCTAAATGGAGGTATGCAGTTCCTATCCTATAATAAGCATGGACTATCCAATCTTTTCTGTCAACTTCCTCCGCACAAACCAATGCATTTTTTGCATAACGTAATGCCAAATCGTAGTTCCCACATATGCTGTTAACGTATGACATACCTTCTGCTATTTTGAAACTTGTTGAACTATTTTCTGATGAATTAGCTAATTTTTCAGCTTCTTTATAATAAAGGATAGACCTTTCAAAGTCTTTTTTCTTATGTAAACCAACTGCTTTATAATAATAACATTCTGCAAGTTTCCCCAAATCTTTATTATGCTGATAAAAAGCAAATACAGAATCAAGTAATTCTTCTGAAGGTAATTTCTGCGTTACTAAATAGGCTGTTTTAAATTTGAGAAGTTTATAATATGCCCTTTCCTCTGGATCTTTTAGATTTTCTTCTTGAATTGTTTGAATGATTTGATAAGCAGAATCATTCAATTCTTTAGCAAGAAGAGAATCTGTCTCTGCCAATTTAGAAGAGACCCTTCTGTCATTGCACCCTATCAGTAACAATGAAAGAGACATCAAAAGTAATTTATATATTTTCATGCTTGTTTTTGCTGCAAAGATAATAAAAGATGTTGGAAATACCATAAAATTACAACATAAAATTTTAAAAAATTCATTTTGATGCGATATATTCATTTTATAGATTTTAGAAAGCGTTCTAAATTTAGTAAAACGTTTTTATTCTTTTGTTTAACCTATTAATATACAGCAACTTGGAAAGTTGTTTGATAAAACGCGCTCTTTTGTAAAAGATTCCTTTTTACTTGGAAAGTATTGATAAAAATGATAATTTTGCATCGTTCTTAATAAAATAATGAATATGAAAAAAGCTATTTTGATTTTGTTAATGAGTATGCTCCTTTTTCCATTAAAAATGGACGCAAAGGCTTACATTGTAAAACGCCCTGTAGAAGGCGATGTTCCTCCGAGAGGACCTGTTCAGTATAATATTGGCGTCTATGTCGATTCTGAAACAGGTGATCTGTACATCACTCCCAACTATTACATTACAGACCTGAACATCACGATTACAGGCAATGGGGTGACTTATCTGGATACTACTGTGTCACTGTCGGCCAATCAGAGCTACACCGATTGTCTCGACTATCTTGGCGTTGGAACGTACATCCTGACTCTCTCGACCATTGATGGAGTGATTGACCAGTACGAGATTACCGTTGAAGACGATTAAGCGGTTATCTGTTTATTAATTCAACTGAGTGCCGCCCAATAGCTGGGTGGCATTTTTTGTGACCAACAATCTAATTTAGACATAAAATGAATATCAATAACGAGTACCTAACCTCTACCCAGTTGGTGAGCATCAACCTCTCTGATGACAGGCAGTACCTGATGCTCATGGAAAAGAAAGTCATTAACCTAAAGGTTGTCGATCTGCTGACCCATGAGGACGAGCGCATCTGGCAAGCCTTTCACATCAGCAGAATATTTGACCGATACATTGATCACTCTCGTCGTTTGAATTTAGTGGAGGAGCTAAAAGAGATGCTGGCCCTGCGCATCATCGAACTGAAAATGGATGATCAGGGAGATCATATTATCAACGTTCTCCGTAATAAGGGCCAGGCATCGCTGTTAAGGCTACTTATCAAGTACACAACCCCACAGAAGCGTAACATTCTGACACAGAGTCGGCCTTTCAATGATTTGAAGCATCTGCTAATGCAGCGAATGAGACACATGGGAATGCCTATACCTGTCAACAGCTTAAGTGTAACATTGAGCAGGGCCGTCAACAACGCATGTTAAGACAGCCGAAAGACATTTGTCGTAGTACCTTGTTTTGTTATACAACGCTTGCCATTAAGAATCAGAAGTTTACGAAAGATTCATACTCTTTTGAGTTACGACATTTTACGACTTTTTGACCAAAGGATTTCTTTGCCCTAACTTTGCGCTTACAATCGCGATTGAGAAAAGTAAAACTGTAAAAATGTAAAAAAGTTATGAGCAAAAGAAAGAATTTTATGCTGAGTCCGCATTTCAGCTATGAAGAGATGACACGTTCCACGTGGGCACGGTTGCACCGCGTGGATAACACGCCCAACGATTTGCAACTGGCGGCACTGATCAATCTCTGTTGGAAATTGGGTGAACCGTTGCGTGAAGTGTTTGGGCCGATTTATGTGAATAGCGGGTTTCGCAACGAAACGGTTAACACTGGCGTCCATGGGGTAGGAGGCTCGAAACACCTGTCCGGCGAGGCGATGGATATCCGTATCGACTCCGTGGAACAGGGCAAAGAGTATTTCATGTTTATCCAGAAAAACGTGGACTTTGATCAGCTGCTATTCGAGTTTAATAAACACGGGGCGATGTGGTTGCATTGCTCGGTGTGTCTTGATCCGAAAGAGAATAGACATCAGGCGATTAGGAATTATAGGGTTTAGGGTTTATAGTTTATAGATGATATGACTTGCAAGAATTGTCAAAGGGAGCTGCCGGAGGAGCAGTTTGAGCTGTATGCTACGGGAACGCGACGGAAGGTGTGCCGCCATTGCCACTATGAGCTGCATACGCGGAAGGCGTGGCGGAAGTGGATGATGCGGCAGCGCGCGCGCGTGGTAATAAGAGGTTTTAGAAAATAACTGACCCTTGTGACCCTTCTGACCCCTAACGTCTGGTGGCGCTATTTCCCCTGGGGGTCAGAAGGGGCAGAAGGGTCACATTAAAATGAAGTATGACAACTATGTATATCGAAGCATTATTAAAGTGTATCAGAAACTGGTTTTTCAGTGAGAAGAGTGACGAGAGCATCACAACATATTCGTCCATCAGTGAGCGGCGGCGCATCGTGGAAGGCGTCAGGCGGTTTTTCAATGAGAATTATGATTTGAGATACAATGTATTGAAGCAGTCTGAAGAGTTTTGTCGAAAAGAGGCAAGTATTGTCAAAGGGAAGCCTGTTATTTCCGGACTAAAGGCTGTTATTTCTGAAAAAGAGGCTCCTCTCTGGCAGCAGTTGACAGATCGTGAGTTCCGTAAGATGGCTATTGAGCAGATGGAACAGGTGGGTGTGGCCTGGTCGATCGATGTGGAGCTTTACGTGCGTAGTGCCCTGATACCAGACTACAGTCCTGTGCTTGATTACCTTGGTAATTGTGGGGCGTGGGACGGGCATACTGACTATATCCGCGACCTTGCACGGCGCGTGCCTACCAGTTTCGACCAATGGCCTGACTACTTCCATAGTTGGGTGCTGGCGATGGTTGCACAGTGGCTGAACCTCTCCAATGAGTTCGGCAATGCTGTCGTGCCTATCCTTATCGGGGCCCAGGGCACGCACAAGTCGACCTTCTGCCGATTGCTGCTGCCACCCTGTCTGCGAGAGTATTACATTGACGACATCAAACTCGACAATGCCGAGCAGGTAGAGCGCATGCTGAGCAGGATGCTGCTGGTGAATATCGACGAGTACAATGCCAAGACCGACCGCGAACAAGCCAAGATCAAGCGCGTGCTGACCGAAAAGAACGTACAGACGCGCAAGATGCGTAGTGACCAGTATATGATGCTGCCCCGTATGGCCTCGTTTATCGCCACCACCAACGACATGGAACCGCTCTATGACCCTACGGGTTCTCGCCGCTACCTCTGCTGCGAGGTGACGGGAATCATCGACACCGATACCCCCATCGACCACTGTGCGATATATGCCCAGGCAGTGGCGGAGTTGCGAGGCGGTGCGCAGTGGTACTTCTCAAAGGATGAGGAGACAGACATCGAGCGACATAACCAGAACTACCGTCGTCAGCCGACACCAGAGACGGTGTTGCTGTCGTATTTTGAACCCGCAGAACGTGTCAAGGAGCACTTTATGCTGGCTGTGGATATCCAGAAAGAACTGCGTAAACATGTGAGGATGACTGATGTGCTAAGCATCAAGAAACTCACCCTTGCCCTGAAAGCCTGCCATTTCCCTTACGGCAAGATCCATGGTGTGCGAGGCTGGTATGCTCGCCGTATTTTTGGCGAAAATAGGGAAAAAATCGCAAAAAGTGATGAGGTTTTGTGATTTTTTACGTACCTTTGCAGCGAAGATTATTTGTATATTGTTTAGAGTATATAGTTTAGAGACATGAAGATAGCTTTAATCGGCTACGGAAAGATGGGCAAGATGATAGAGCAGATTGCCATTGACCGTGGTCATGAAATCGTGAGTATCATAGACATCGACAATCAGCAGGACTTCGACAGTCCTGAGTTTGCATCGGCTGATGTGGCCATTGAGTTTACGGCTCCGCAGGCTGCTTATGGTAACTATCTGAAAGCCTGGGCAAAGGGTGTGAAGGTGGTTTCCGGCTCGACAGGCTGGATGACGGAGTACGGCGACGAGGTGCGCAAGGCCTGCAGCGAAGGAAAGACACTGTTCTGGGCCTCGAACTTCTCTATCGGCGTAGCCATTTTCTCGGCCGTGAACCGCTACTTAGCGAAGATCATGAACCAGTTCCCGCAGTACGACGTGGAGATGGAGGAGACTCACCACGTGCATAAACTCGACCATCCCAGTGGAACGGCTATTACCTTGGCCGAGGAGATTGTGGAGAACATCGACCGCAAGGAGGCCTGGAAGGAAGATACAACGGACAAGAAATACCTGCGTGTGGACCATATCCGCAGGGGTGAGGTGCCTGGCATCCATACCATCCGTTATGATTCGGATGCCGATTTGATTACCATCACCCACGATGCGCACTCTCGGAAAGGCTTTGCCCTTGGAGCCGTGCTGGCTGCTGAGTATACGAAGGAGCATCAGGGATTGCTCACCATCTCGGATATGTTTAAATTCTGATAAAAGCTTTAAAGGAGATTAAATCGACGACCAGGGCGCAACTTATGATCTGACACGCTGCGTCAAAGGTATGTGATTCATTTAAAAAAGTTATGAAGAAGGAAAAGAAAAATATGAAGTTGCAGTGGGCCAAGTTTATCGTGGTGCTCGTGCTTTATCTGTTGTTCTTGTATTGGGTGAAGTCTTGGTGGGGCCTGCTGGTCATCCCGTTCATCTTCGATATCTACATTACCAAGAAGATCAAATGGCAATGGTGGAAAGAGTCGGAAGGTCCCGTGAAGTGGGTGATGTCGTGGGTCGACGCCTTGGTGTTCGCCCTCGTGGCCGTCTATTTCATCAACCAGTTCTTCTTCCAGAACTACGTGATTCCTTCGAGTTCGCTGGAGAAGTCGCTGTTGACGGGCGACTACCTCTTCGTGTCGAAGGTGAGCTACGGTCCCCGTATTCCGCAGACCCCGCTGACGATGCCGCTGACGCAGCACACCCTGCCCGTGATAGAGACGAAGAGCTATATCGAGTGGCCGCAGTGGGACTACCGCCGTGTGAAGGGCTTCGGCAACGTGGAGCTTAACGATATCGTGGTGTTCAACTATCCCGCTGGTGACACCCTCTGCTCAGCACCGCAGTATCAGGCACAGGACTTCTACCGCCTGAGCTATGACATCGGCTACCGCCTCTATCCACAGCGACCTGACCCCGATTCACTCGACAGCGAGGTGCGTCGCAAGTATTTTGAAGCCATCTATCAGGGTGGCCGGCAGTATATCAGCGAGAACTTTGCCGAGTTCGGCGATATCATTACCCGTCCGGCTGACCGCAGGGAGAACTATGTGAAGCGTTGTGTGGGTCTGCCTGGTCAGACGCTGCAGATCAAGGACCACATCATCTATCTCGACGGCAAGGCCAATAAGGAACCCGAAAATGTGCAGTACACCTACCATGTGAAGCTGAAGCAGCGTCTGCCCGATGAGCTGATGAAGGAGCTGGGCATCACCATGGAGGATATGATGAGTCTGAACACCCTTGGTTATATGCCGCTGACAAAGCAGGCTGTGGCTGAGTTGAAGAAGCAGGGTTACGCCGATAGTATCGAGCTGAATACGGAGGCCGAGGAGTGGGATATCTATCCGCTGAACGGCAATATGCACTGGACGCGCGACAACTACGGTCCTGTGTGGATTCCGAAAAAGGGCGAATCCATCGACCTGAACCTTGATAATATCGCCATTTACGAGCGCCCCATCCGTACCTACGAGGGCAACGACCTGATGGTGAAGGACGGTAAGATCTTCATCAACGGTGAGGTGGCCACGAAGTACACGTTCAAGATGGACTATTACTGGATGATGGGTGACAACCGTCACAATTCCCTCGACTCCCGCTATTGGGGATTCGTGCCTGAGGATCATATCGTGGGTAAGCCGATCTTTATCTGGTGGAGCAGCGATCCCGACAGGCATGGATTTGGTGGCATCCGCTGGAGCAGATTGTTTAGGTTTGTGGATAATATTAAATAAAGGTGAGTGGCGAGAGGTAAGCGGTGAGAAATATGCGTAGCTCCCTGAAGTTCCTTATGGCATTGGCTATTGCCTTTGTGGTGATGCTGGCGTTCCGGGCATTGGTGATGACGGTCTGTACCGTCGATGGCAAGGGTCTGGAGCCAGTGTTTCAGAAGGGCGACCGTGTGGTGGTGAACCGTTGGAGTTACGGTCTGCGTACAGGGGAGAAGGGGAGCCTCTTCGACTATGGCCGCATCTGTCGTCAGGAAATCAAAAAGGGCGATTTCATCGCATTTGAGGACTCACTGGGTAAGGTGCTTATCTGCCGTTGCGCTGCCCTGCCTGGGGATACTATTGCCGGTAAGATTGTTCCGGGCGTGGTGAACTGCGCCGATCAGAACTATTACTGGGTGGAGTCGTTGGGTAAGAATAATGCCACCGATAGTCGTCAGTTGGGCTTTATCCCCGAGGAATGTATCATTGGCCGTGCTTGTCTGATTCTCTACAACCATAATCCTGAGGCTGCCTTCTGGAAAGGTTATATGAAAGACCGCCTTTTGTTGTTTCCGTAATGAAGGCTTTACTTAGCACGACTTATTTCGGGCCCGTTCAGTGGTACCAGAAGCTGTATCGCCATGAAGAGGTGCAGATAGAGCAGTGGGAGAGTTTCCTGAAACAGACCTATCGCAACCGTTGCCTGATAGCTACCACACAGGGCATCCAGGCACTGACGGTTCCTGTGGAGCGTGACACATCGCAACAGATCAGGGATATCCGCATCAGCGATCATGGCAACTGGCGGCACCTGCACTGGAATGCGTTGATGAGTGCATACGGAGAGTCGCCTTTCTTCGAGTATTATCAGGACGATATACGTCTCTTTTTTGAGGATAGATGGGCATATCTCTTTGACTTCAATGAGGCCATCCGTGAGAAAATGTGCGAACTGCTGGATATCCAGCCGAAAGTCACATTTTCTTCCACCTATCATCATCCTGCAGACATATCTCTCACCTCTCACCTCTTACCTCTCACCTCTGATTACCGCGAGGCCATCAACCCCAAGCACCCGCAGCCAGACCCTGATTTCGAGCCAAAATCCTATTATCAGGTCTATCAGCAGAAACACGGCTTCCTGCCCAATCTTTCCATTCTCGACTTGCTCTTTAATATGGGTCCGGAGAGCATTTTCTACCTCTGAGACGTACGATGAAACAAATAGAAAACATATTAGAACGAGACAGATAATCTGTTTCGTTAATTCTTCCTACCTTTGCAGCCGAATCAACGCTAACAACAATGAAAAAATCGCTTCTGCTGATATTCTGTTTCATGTCATGTCTCATTACGATGGGACAGACCCAACAGTTCTTCACCTCCGATAAACTGTCGAGCAACCGTGTGCTGGCCATCTGTCAGGACAAGACCGGTTATATCTGGGTGGGTACAGAATACGGCTTGAATAAATACGATGGTTACCGCTTTACCAACTACCTGCATGAGAATGACAAGCCCAACTCCATCAGCAGCAATATCATCTCGTTTCTCTTTTCCGATGCCGACGACAACCTCTGGGTGGGTACGCAGTTGGGACTGGATCGTTACAACCGTGACAACGACCAGTTTGAGCACATCAAGCTGGAGGGAGCCAAAGCCCTGCCACGTGTCAACGATATGGTGCAGGAAGACGAAGACCACCTGTTGGTAGGCACCGCCGGCTATGGCCTCTACCGTCTGGATATCAAAACGCTGAAGTCGGAGAAACTGGAGGGCTATGCCAAGGATGATAAAGACTATTATAGTCATATCTTTATCGACAGCGAGGGGGCTTTCTGGAAATCAGGTCATGGCAGTAGCATCGACCGCAGGGTGCCCAATGGAAAGATACAGTCGTTTGAGTCGCCTTATGGTACGGTGACGAGCTTTGCAGAATACGAAGGCGGCGTGCTGATGGCTTGCATACATGGCCTGCTCTACTATCGCGATGGGCAGCTGTACGACCACTATTTCGACCTGTCGGAGATTGGTGGCAACGAACAATTCTTCCGCATTGCCATCACCGACCGTCACGACAATCTGTTTGTGGGTACGATAGGCAGTGGACTCTGTTGGATACCACGCGGTGAGCATAAACTCAGGAAATACGATTATCAGAGCGCAATATTCGACTTGAGTACGTCGAATGTCTGGGCCCTGTTTGAGGATAATCAGGACAATCTCTGGGTGGGCTGCCAGAATCGTGGCCTGCTCATGCTGCCGCAGCAGAAACCGCTCTTCCGCAGTTGGAAATTCCCGGATCTGCACATGGCCACCGGCGGTACGCTCACCTCTGTCTGTGAAGGAGAGAACGGATTCACATGGTGTGCCGTCCAGAACAACGGTATCTATGGTATGGATGAGAGAGGAAGGGTGGTAGCCCATCCTGCATCGCCAGAAGGCACCTATCTTATTTATCGCGACAAGGGCGGCAACTACTGGATAGGTACCAACGGTGCCCTCTATGCCTATAATCCGCTGACGGGCTCTGCACAGAAGAAGGCCTCGTTCAGCAATGGCTTCATCAACGTCATGACCGACGATGGCAAGGGCCATCTCATTTTCTCGCTCTTCGGCGAGGGCATCTGTGTCTATGACATCTCTACGGGAGAAGTGAAGAGGCACTCCATGCGTGCCGAGGATTCGCCACGTGGACGACTGCATAATGACTGGGTGGCTAACCTTTTTACCGACAGCCGTGGAATCATTTGGATTTGTACCGCCTCGGGCATCAACTGCTACGACCCTGTGGGCGACCACTTCCATCCATACGGCTGGGATGTGCTGCTCGACTATAATGCCATACAGGCGGTGTGTGAGACCCGCGACCACCGTTTCCTGATAGGCACTATTACCGGACTCTATACCTACGATGCCAAGAAGAAAGAGGCTGTACCCTTCGAGGGGGCAGAGATGCTTAGCAACAAGGTGGTGGGCGCCATCGTTGAGGACCACTCAGGCGACCTCTGGTGCAGCACCACGATGGGCATCTGGCAGTATAAACGCGAAGAGAAGCAGTTTGTGGGCTATATGCACGGCAATGGTCTCGCCAGTCGTGAATATGTGAACGGCGTGGCCTTGCATACCGTTGGCGACCGCATCTGGTTCGGCTTTAGCGATGGTCTTACCTCGTTTGTACCCGAGGACATACACCACTATCGTCCCAGTCAGGAGAAAGTGCAGCTCACAGGCTTCTATGTCGGCGGTGCGCCTGTCATGGGGAGCAACCGCTACGAGCTCTCTTATATCGACAACACCTTCACCATGGCGTTCTCGCTACTGAACTACTCGAATGCGGAGAATGTCATCTATGAGTACCGTCTGAACGGTGCCAAGGATTGGACGCGGACCGCGACTGGCGATAATGTGATAGCCTTCCACCATTTGCAGCCAGGTACCTATGCGATGGAGGTACGAGCCTATGACAATGGTGTGTATACCGAACCGCAGGTGTATCATATCATCGTTAAGGCACCTTGGTATCAGTCTTCGTGGGCATACCTATTATATTGTGCCTTGGCAGCAGCTATTATCGGCTTCATCGTATGGTTCTATCTTCGCAAGCGTAATCAGCAGCTTGACGAGGACAAGATGAAGTTCCTGATCAATGCCACCCACGATATCCGTTCGCCGCTGACACTCATTATGAGTCCGTTGCATAAACTGTTGAGGAAGAACCTGGGTGAGGATGTCAAAGAGGAGTTGAAGACCATCGAGCATAATGCCAGCCGCATCCAGAACCTCGTGAACCAGATACTTGATATCCGCAAGATAGACAAGCAGCAGATGAAGATCCACTGTCAGGAAACCGATATCGTGCAGTATGTGGGCAATATCCTCAAATCGTATGAGTATACGGCCAATGAGCGTGGTCTCTCGCTGACCTATGCACCAGCCCTCGACCGTCTGGACGTATGGGTAGACCGCAACCAGTTCGACAAGGTGATTGACAATCTGATGTCGAACGCCTTCAAATATACTTACGATGGTGGGGCCATCGAGGTGCGTATCGACCAGACCGACCACTACACTGCTGAATTGAAGGTCATCGACAACGGCATGGGTATCAAGGGTGATGTCAACAAGATCTTCGACCGTTTCTATCAGGGCAGTACCTCTCACTCGCTGCACATAGAGGGCACGGGCATTGGCCTGAACCTCTGCAAGATGATTGTTTCCATGCACCATGGTACGATCACAGCCGAGAACCGCACAGATTCCTCTGGTTGTATCTTTACCGTCAGTCTGCCACTGGGCAATAGTCATTTTACCAAGGAAGAACTCGAGACGGCAGACCCCATCGTTGGGAATACCCCACGGTCGAAGCCACAGACGAACCATCGGATACTTGTGGTTGACGATGACGTGGAAATCGGCCAATACATTACACAAGAGTTAGGCTCCTATTATCATGTCACCGCTGTGACAGGTGCCCGTGAGGCCCTGCGCTGTCTGTTGGGTGCGGAGCGCGACAAGCAATACGACTTGGTGGTGAGCGACGTGATGATGCCTGAGATGGATGGCTTTACTTTCCTCCGTATGGTAAAGACCAATATGAATATCAGTCATGTGCCTGTGGTGATGCTGACATCGAAGGCCGATGTGGCCAATCGTCTCGAAGGTCTGGAGAAGGGTGCCGATGCCTATCTGGCCAAGCCTTTCGACATGGACGAGCTGCATGTGGTCATCAACAACCTTATCAGTAAGTCGCTTCACCTGAAGGGCAAGTTCTCCGGCGCCCAGCAGCAGAAGGAGAAAGTGGTGGAAAAGGAAGTGAAAGGCAATGACGAACTGTTGATGGAGCGTGTCATGAAGGCAGTGAATGCCCATCTCTCCGACAGCGACTTCAATGTCGACATGCTGACACGTGAGGTAGGTATCAGCCGGGCCCAGCTTCACCGCAAGATGAAGGAACTGACTGGTCTGCCCGTGAGTGAGTTCATACGGAATATCCGCCTTGAACAAGCTGTGAGACTGTTGAAGGAGCAGAAGGTCAACGTGACACAGGTGGCCTATGCCGTAGGTTTCAGCAATGTGGCCCATTTCTCCACAGTCTTCCGCAAACAGTTCGGTGTTTCGCCTTCTGTATACATTGAGCAACACCAATCTTCAGAAACAAACTGACAACGAAATGAGATAAAAACAAAAGCCTGAGACGCACATTCTGTCTATCTTTGCAGCAGTTATCTTAATCATTATTATTAACTAACATCAATTTTATGAATTTCAAAGCAAAGAAGACAGCCTTATGCGTTGGATTGTGCTTTTTCGGCATAATCGGTGCGCAGCAGGCCTCGGCAAAGGCCACGGGTAGGCGGGCTTTGCCCGGGAATGCTACCGAATCAGTAGCTTCCGTACAACAGTCCAGACAGGCAACAGGACGCGTCGCAGACTCTCAAGGTCCGCTGATTGGCGCCACAGTCATGGAGAAAGGAACTAACAACGGAACGGTTACCGACTTTGATGGTAACTTTTCTCTCAACGTGAAGTCGGGTGCCACACTCGTCATCTCTTATGTAGGTTATGAGACACAGGAGGTGAAGGCTGGTGACAACCTCAATGTGATTCTGAAGGAAGACGGCCACTTGGTCAATGAGGTGGTGGTAATCGGTTACGGTACCCAGCGTCGCGAGGCTGTGACGGGTTCGGTGGCCAACATCGGTGGAGAGAAACTGAATCAGATTGCAGCTACCAATGCTGCACAGGCTCTGCAAGGTCGTGTTGCCGGTGTGCTCATGACACAGACGGGTTCAAAGCCCGGTGATGAGATGCAGATCCGTATCCGTGGTCAACGTTCACTGAGTGCCTCTAACGACCCGCTGATCGTGCTCGACGGTATCCCCTTCATGGGACAGCTTTCAGATATCAATCCCGCCGACATCAAGTCGATGGATATCCTGAAGGATGCTTCTGCTACTGCTATCTACGGTTCTCGTGGTGCCAATGGTGTGATCATCATCACCACTGCCAAAGGTAATCAGGGTACTCCCGCTAAGGTGAGTTATAATGGCTATGTCAGCTTCAAGAAGGTATTCCATAAATATCCTATGATGGATGGTCCTACCTTCTCGAAGTTCCGTAAGTATGCTGGTCTGTACCAGAATTCGCTCGACGAGAGTGATGATACAAACACCGACTGGCAGGATCTGTATTATCAGACAGGTGTCAGCCATAACCACGACGTGAGCATTGCCGGAGGTACCAATGGTGGTAGCTACAGCTTCGGTGCTGGTTACTATCATGATGAGTCTGTCATTCCTACTGAGGGTTACGACCGTATTTCCGTACGTGGTAACTTCGACCAAATGGTGGGCAAGTGGTTCCGCTTTGGTCTGAGCACCAACAACAGCTATCGCAAGACACAGGGTGTGAATGATATGTATGGTGTATTGAGCAAGAGCCCTCTGGCCAGCCCATACGATGCCAATGGCAATCTGAAACGTTATGTCAGCCTTCCTGCTGATGACCAAAGTGTTGTGACCAAGGAGACTGTTGAGCGCGACAAAGAAATCTGGCTCAACGAAAACAAGGGTATTGGTAGCTATAACACCCTCTTTGGCGAGGTGAAATGCCCATGGGTAGAAGGTTTGAGCTATCGCATCAACATTGGTCTGAACTACCGTTCATCTAAGGGTGGCAACTTCACTGGTACTGGTGTGAACAATAAGGATGAGAATGCCGTCAATGGCGGTGGTATCTCTGAGAACCAGACCCGTAACTGGGCTGTGGAGAACCTGCTGACTTACGATCGTGCTTTTGGTAAGCATAATATTAATGTAGTAGGTATGTATTCTGCTGAACAGACAACTTACGAGTCAACGGGTGCTTCTGCACAGGGTATTCCTGCTGACTATTTCCAGTATTATGCCCTTGATAAGGCTACTGGTGAGGTGAACCTTAACAATTACAACTACTGGCAGAGCGGTCTGATTTCTTGGATGGGTCGTGTGATGTATTCATATGATAATAAGTATATGATTTCTGCCGCTCTCCGTTCCGACGCTTCTTCTCGTCTGGCTGAGGGTCACAAGTGGCACACTTATCCTGCTGTCAGTGTTGGTTGGAATATTGCCCGTGAGGAATTCATGGAGAGCACTAAGTCATGGCTTGACAACTTGAAGCTGCGTATCGGTTATGGTGAGACTTCTAACCAGAGTATTAATCCTTATTCTACGCTTGGTGGTCTGGCTATCCGTAACTATAACTTCGGAGACACTTACAAGGCTGGTTATTATGTGAATGCACTGCCTAACCCCGAACTTGGTTGGGAGTATTCTAAGACTTGGAACTTCGGTCTTGATTTCTCATTGTTCAATGGACGCCTCTCAGGATCGTTAGAGTACTACACTCAGAAGACCAATGATATCCTGCTCGACGTATCTCTGCCTTCTACCTCAGGTGTAAGCAGCTATACAGGAAACATCGGTAATACCGAAAACAAGGGTTGGGAGTTGACATTGAACGGTATCATTATCGACAATAAGAATGGTTGGACTTGGGATGCTGGTATCAACCTCTATGCCAACCGCAACAAGCTGACCAAACTGACCGGCGCGCTGGATGAGAATGGTAATCCTGTACCCGATGAGGCTAACCGTTGGTTCCCAGGCTATCCCATCGACGTTATTTACGACTATGAGTATGAGGGCTTATGGCAGGCTGGCGAAGAGGCTGCTATGAATATCCTTGAACCCGGTGGTAATGTAGGTATGATAAAGGTGAAGTATACTGGTGACTACGATGCAAATGGTCTGCCTACCCGTGCAATTGGTCCTGAGGATCGTCAGATTATGAGCATGGAGCCCGACCTGATTGGTGGTTTCAATACTACTGTTGGCTATAAGGGCTTCGACCTGACCGTAATCGGTGCCTTCCAGATTGGTGGTAAGCTCATCAGCGCCATCCACTCTTCGAATGGTTATTTGAATATGTTGACAGGTCGTCGCGGACAGCTTGATGTAGACTATTGGACAGAGGAGAACACAGGTGCCAAGTATCCGAAACCTGGTGGCATCCAGAGCGGTGATAACCCCAAGTACGGTTCTACCCTCGGCTACTTCGATGCTGGTTATCTGAAGATTCGTGCCATCACACTTGGCTACAACTTCGACAACCTGAGAGCCGTCAAGGACTTCGGCATCAGCCGTCTGCGCCTCTATGCTACGATTCAGAATCCGATTGTACTTTTCTCGCCGTTCAACAACGAGAGCGGACTCGATCCTGAAACCAACTCATGGGCTAACCAGAATACGGCTGTTGGTGTAGATGGTTACACTGGTAAGCACAGGATGCCTATCGTAGGTTATAATACGCCTGCTACCCGCAACTTCATCTTCGGTCTCAATGTTACTTTCTAATTGACAATTTAATATAAATATGAATATGAAAACTAAGAGTATCAAATATATTCTCGCTGCGGGTCTTGTATGCTGTGGTCTCTCAGCTACCATGACCTCCTGCTCAGATGTGCTTGACGAGCAGCCGCGCAGCCAGTTCGACCCGACATTCTTCAATACGAAGGCGGGTATTGAGGGCGGTCTGACATCGCTCTATGCTCACCTGCGCTATTTCTATGGCAACGGCTACTATCTGAACAGTCTGGAGACAGGTACTGACGAATATACCTATGCACAATCTGCCGATGGTAACTTCAAGGATGCTGACCTCTCTGGCGTGGGTTCCATGACACCTTCCAACAGTATTGCTGGCGGATGCTGGGGAACAGCTTTTGCCAATATCAATACCGCCAGTGGTATTATCGAGAATGGTGGTGAAGCCGGCATCGATGCTTCACTGCTGGCTGAGGCTTACTTCTTCCGCGCTTTCGATTACTTCATTCTGGTTCAGACTTATGGTGGTGTGCCCCTCGACTTGGGTGCTGGTGAACTGAAGTTCAACACCTCTACCGTTCGTACTTCTGTCCGCAATACGGTACCTGAGGTTTATGCTGCTATTTTTGCTGACTTGGAGAAAGCGATTGCCGACCTGCCAGAGAACCCCCGTCTCACAGGTACAGCAACGAAGAACCTTGCTCGTTTGTATCTCTCGAAGGCTTATCTGACTTACGCTTGGTGGTTGGAGAATCCCAACAACATTCCCACCTATCCTGAAGCAAGTCGTAACAGCAGCGAAGCACAGAGCTATTTCCAGAAAGCCTATGACATGGCTCAGCAGGCTATCAACAATCCTGGCCCATACAAACTGCAGCCCACATTCTACGATGTCAACGTAGCAACCAACGACCGTAACTCAGAGATTATGCTCTATGCAGACCATGATGAGAATGAGAAGTATGGTAATGGTGGTGCCGGATACGGATGGGGTAGCGGTGGTTCTCCTGAAAACTTCGCATATTGGATGGAAACCTGGAACTATACCGAGATGACAGCCAAGGCTGCTTCAGGTGCTACCATCAACCCCGTTCAGCGTGAGGCTGTGCAGGCTCTTGGACGTCCTTGGACCCGTATGGCTCCTATTGCAGACAACTTTATGGAAGGTGGTGTATGGGAAGATGCCGTCAAGGCTATTGACTCACGCTATGATGCAACCTTTACGCTGCGCTATCATACCAACTGGCAGAAGGCAGGTAGTTCTGAGCCTTATGTATTTGGTGCTAATGGCATGCAGGTAGGTCCCAATGAGGTTTACTTTAGTTGGGTTCCTGAGAGTGAGGATAGTAAGATTAACTATACTGGTGCCGATGGTAAGCTTGGTTTCGGTGAGATGGCCGGACGTCCTGACTTTGTCGTAGCAGTCAACCATATCAGCCGTAAGAAGTACCCCATTAACTGGAAGCTTGGTATCTATCGTACAGACAACGCTGGCGGACTGGGTTCAAAGGTGAACGGTGGTAGTCCCCGTCCTTGGAACGTAGCCAAGTTCTCAGAGTTCTACCTGATTGCTGCTGAGGCTGCAGTTAAGCTTAATAAGAATACTGAGGCTCGCAATTTAGTAAACGTGCTGCGTGAGCGTGCTGGTAAGCAGACCTTCAATCAGAATGACAATGTGGTTGTTAATATCGACCACAGTGCTGAGATGCTGGCTGCTACACCTGCCACTATCACTATTGATTACATCCTTGACGAGCGAAGCCGTGAGTTCTGGGGTGAGGGATACCGTTGGTTCGACCTCGTCCGTACCCAGAAGTGGGCTGAGCGCGCCACAACCTATCGCATTGCCGGATCAGGTTATACCGATAAGGATCTGGAGACCTTCACTCGCGATATTCCTGCAGGTTACTATCTCCGTCCAATCCCACAGGGTCAGCTTGATGGTTTGATGATGTCAACGGAGGAGAAGGCAAATTACCAGAATCCTGCATATAGAAATTAGAATAAATGGTTAATTAATTAGTTGGTTAGTTAGAAATTCATACTCTCTTTGTAACGCCAGCCGCCCGAGATGGGTGGCTGGCGTTTTTATTGGTTTTATTGATTCAGAAAGACTTTCTTGGAAGAACCATCGGCATGTTTCTCGATGCAAAGGCCTGAGGGCGCATCCAGACGACGGCCTTGCAGGTCGAAATAGGTCGTGCGGTCGACTTTGTCAGCTCGTTTCAGTTCTCGGATAGCCGTGCCGCCGTTGTCGATCATGAATATATAGGTATTCAGACTATAGGCAGGAAAACTAACCATCACTTCATTAACTGGTTCCTCAATGGCGATGGGCGACTCCTGACATAATTTCTCGGTCTCATTGCCGGTCGACAGCAGATGTATGCCGCTATTCACCTTCGACGGTAACCTGAGTTTCAGGTCGTGTGAATTATTCGTGGCATTGATGGTCATAACGATGAGCGAATCACCCTTGATATAGGCCGATGACTGGAGGGCATAATCCGTTTTGATGGTGAAGCCTGACATTTTCAGACGGGTGGAGCCGGTGACATGCTTCGAGAAGTGCGACATCACGTAGGCGCGGGGCAGCAGCTTGTTCTTGGTATTGCCTGGATTATACTTTGCCTCACCTGTACCAACAAAAGCCCAATGGGCACGCATATACCAATAGATATACCCTGTGCAACCGGCATTCATACACTCGTTCAATTCCTTGGCGAAAGTCAGCTGTTCATTCCAGTTGGGTAGGCGGTCGATATTATCCGTCACGGAGTGCTCCGTCATCCACACCTCCTTACCGTATTTGGCAGCGAGGACGGCAGCATCCTTCATGTTGCCGTCGTCAAGGGGCGGGTGACCATAAAGGTGTCCGGCGATGATATCGATCTGCTCCCGCGCCACAGGGTCGTTCAGCAGCATGTTGGAGTAGTCTTGACGGAAACCCAGAGGCTCGGCACTGATCAGCCGTACGCCCTTATAAGTTTCTCTGTCCAACAGGTGGGCATAGTTCTTCACAAGGTTGAGTTGTTCCTGGGGCTCATAGAGACAGCCGGAGTAGTTTACCCACCAGTCGGGCTCGTTCTGAATGGAAACGGCATCGACATTTACACCATTGTCCTTCATATACTTCAGAAACATGTTCAGCCAGGGGAAGAACTTCTCATAGCAGTCCGTGCGCAGTTTGCCGCGTTGATAACCCTGGTCCTCGGCATTACCACCCTGCGCCGTACCGTTGGTCTTATACTCCCCGGGGGGCGACCACGGTGTGCCGAAAACGATGCCGCCACGTTGTTTCACGATCTTGGCTGACGGTAAGGAGCCTTTCCAGTCGTAGGGTGTGTCATAATTGCCCCACTCCTTTACAATGACATCGCCAACGAAGTTTGGCGAAATCTCCATTCGCATGATGTTCAGTCCGATCTTCGACTCTGCTCCGTAGAGTAGTCTGACGGGATTCGTGTCATTGCCAAACGGACACATGGCGCCGTCGCAACAAGCGGCACCAAACCCCGTAATCGTCTGATAGCGAGTATCGGTAACCGTCAGAGTAACTGTTGCCGCATCGACTGCGGTCACCGCAGCCAGCGCGAAAATAGTGGTAAAAAACTTATTCATAGCCATATCATTACTAACTGGCTGCAAAATTAGCAATTATTTCTCGGTTTTTCCTGTTTCTGCACGGAAATAACATAAAAAATAACCTATCAGACCGTAAATATTGAATATTTTTTCTAATTTTGCATGCGAAGATGAGTCATAAAAGAATAATAGAAATGAAAAAGATGATATGGATGATTGCTGCTATGCTCATGATGGGTGTAGCAAATGCGCAGACAGACAGCACAACGGTAAAAAGGAAGAATGTTGCGAGTAAGCAAGATCGGCCCAGGGCCAAAGTGGGCGTCGTACTCAGTGGCGGCGGTGCGAAAGGCATGGCCCACATCGGTGTGCTCAAAGTGCTTGAGAAGGCGGGCATCCCCATCGACTATATTACCGGCACGTCGATAGGAAGTATCGTCGGCGGACTCTACGCCATCGGTTATAACGCCCATTCGCTTGACTCGATGGTACGCGCACAGGACTGGACCTACGTCATTACCGACAAGGAGGATCTGAATCGTCAGAGTCTCAGCGACCGCAAGAAACAGAATACTTATTTATATTCCATGGGCCTGACCTTCGGCAAGCGCGATCTGGGTGCCGGCGGTCTCATCAGAGGTAAGAACCTGGCAGAACTGTTCAGCCAGTTGTGTGTGGGATTCTGCGACTCGCTCGATTTCAACCGCGACCTGCCGATTCCCTTCGCCTGTGTGGCAACGAACATTATGGACAATAGTGAGGTTGTGTTCCATAGCGGACGGCTGCCCCAGGCTATGCGTGCCTCGATGGCCATCCCTGCCGCCTTCTCGCCTGTCAGAATCGGCGATATGGTGCTGGTCGATGGCGGTCTGAAGAATAATTTCCCTGTCGACGTCGCCCGCGAGATGGGTGCAGAGATCGTCATTGGCATCACCCTGTCGGGCAAGCCGAAGACGGCTGAAGACATCACGGGCACCATGAAGATCGTGGGACAGATCATCGATGTCAACTGCGTCAACAAGTATGAGGAAAACAAGGCCATCACCGACCTGTATATGAATGTCGATCCTCACGGCTACTCCACCGCCAGTTTTTCGGCCGAAGCTGTCGACTCGCTCATCCGTTATGGCGAGGAGGAAGCCATGCGCCACTGGGATGAGATCATTGCCCTGAAGAAGCGCATCGGCATTCCCGAAGATGCCGAGTCGGAGATCCTGTATCCGATACGTCCGAACGCGATGACCGACCAGCACCCTGTCATCGAGTATGTCTTTGAGAATATGACGCCCCAGGACAAACGCTTTCTGACGCAGAAATTCCACTTGAATCGTGTGAAGACCATCGATGCCGAGTTGGAGCAGCAACTCACCACTTCGATGCGCGTCGACCTGTTCTATCAAACGGCCGAATGTCGCGTGGTGCCAGCAAAACTGCCTAAACCAACCATCAGGTCGCTCGAATACCGCGATTCGGTTAAAAAGAAGTGGGATGAGTCCGATGGTGTGATTGTGACCCTCTCGGCAGGCGACCGCAAGTCGGCGGAGTTGCATGCCGGTGTACGCTACGACATGGAGGAGTATGCTGCTGTGCAGTTGGGCCTTGATATCCCCTTGAAGGCGGCCGTGCCTGTTAATACCGATATCACGCTGCGACTGGGCAAACGACTGATGGCCCGTGGCGAGCTCACCGCCCATCCCCGCTCCTTTACTCGTCCGTCGCTCAGCTATACGTTCCGTCGTAATGATGTAGACATCTATACCGAAGGTAACCTCGACTATAACATCCGCTATAACCAGTTTCAGGCTGAATTTCTGCCGTTCAACCTCGACCTGCGCCATTTCAACCTGCAGCTGGGTCTGCGCTGGGACTATATGCACTATCGCAACAAGCTCGGTTCGGAATCGGCCAGACAAGTGTCGCTCAAAAACGAGCATTTCTTTAGCTATCGTGCACGTCTCACTTACAACAGCGAGAATAGCTGGTACTTCCCCTCACGTGGTGCCCGCTTTAACGCTGAATACGCTTTTCTTACCAACGACTTCGCACAGCTCAATATCATTGATGCTGAAGGCAACAAACAGGGCAAGACGACAGGTATGAGTGATATTAGAGCTGACTGGCGTAAGTCGTTCACTATCGGCAGCCGCTTCACCCTCCAGCCCATGTTCTATGGTCGCCTGCTCTTTGGCTCCGTCATTCCTGCCGTATTCGGCAACACCATCGGCGGCGAATGGTTCGGTCACTACGTTGAGCAGCAGATGCCATTCGCCGGCATCGGCAATATAGAGTATGTAGCCCATCAGTTCGTGGGTGCCCAGCTTCAGGCCCAAGAGCGAATAGGTAAAAGCAATTACGTGTTACTGCGTGTGGCTGGTGGCCAACAAGCAGATAAAATGAAAGAACTCTTTGACCATCGTACCCTCATTGGTGTCCAGGGGGCCTACTATTACAATACGATGCTTGGCCCTGTTGGTGCTACCTTAGGCTATAGCAACCGCACCAAGAAAGCTTATTTCTACATCAATCTCGGATATGAATTCTAAATAATTATAAAAAAATTGATTATGACAAAAATTAAGACTATCGGTATTCTGACGTCGGGCGGTGATGCCCCCGGCATGAATGCGGCTATCCGTGCCGTGACACGTGCAGGTATCTGCGAGGGTTTCAACATCAAGGGTATCTACCGAGGCTATGACGGTCTCATTAAGGGTGAGGTGAAGCAGTTCACTACCGAAGACGTGAGCGGCATCATCACCCGAGGTGGTACCATTCTGAAGACAGCTCGTAGTAAGGAGTTTATGACCAAGGAAGGTATGCAGAAGGCCTACGAGACCTGCCAAAAGGAGGAGATTGACGCATTGGTCGTCATCGGCGGTAACGGTTCGTTGACGGGTGCCTGGAATTTCGGTATTGAGTTCGACTTCCCCGTCATCGGACTACCTGGCACCATCGACAACGACCTCTATGGCACGGACGCTACCATCGGCTATGACACCACGATGAATACCATCATGGATTGTGTCGACCGCATCCGCGATACCGCTAACTCGCACGAGCGCATCTTCTTCGTTGAGGTGATGGGACGCGACGCTGGCTTTCTGGCGCAGAATTGTGCTATCGCCTGCGGTGCTGAGGCTGCCATTGTACCCGAAGAGGTGACCGACGAAGACCAGTTGGCAGAGTTTATGAAACGCGGTATCCGTAAGTCGAAGAAATCGTGCATTGTCATTGTGTCGGAGAGCCCGAAATGCGGTGCTCTCTACTATGCTGACCGCGTTAAGAAGGAGTTTCCCGGATTCGACGTGCGTGTATCCATCCTCGGTCACTTGCAGCGTGGCGGAAGTCCGTCGGCTCGTGACCGCATTCTTGCCAGTTGTACCGGTGTCGGCGCTGTTGCGGCCATCAAGCAAGGTCAGCGCAACGTCATGGTTGGCTACCGCAACAACGATATTGTCTATGTTCCCTTCACTGAGTGTATCCGCACCGACAAGCGTTTTGACAAACGCCTGATTACTGTGCTCGATCAATTAAGCATTTAATGAATGCTACGTGCCCTCTTCGGCGTGCAGTTATTATTCGACGAAAATCTTCTGTAGTCGGCTCTGCAGAGCTTTGCCGCGAAGGGCACGTTCGATAATCTTGCCCTGTGGGTCGATGAGGATATTGTCGGGGATGCCATCAATCTTATAGATGGGGGCAGCGGCACACTTCCAGCCTTTCAGGTCGGAAATCTGTAGCCACGGCATTTTGAGTTGGTTGACGGCCTTGATCCAAGCATCCTTCTTCTCGTCGAAGGAAACGCCAATCACCTCAAACCCCTTTTCGTGGTATTTGTTGTAGGCTTCCAGCACGTTGGGCATCTCAGCCCGGCAGGGGCCGCACCACGAGGCCCAGAAGTCTACAAGCACATACTTGCCCTCACCGACAAGCTCACTGATCTTGTGCATCTTCCCGTCAGGGTCTGCCATCTCAAAGTCGGTGAACTGCTGGCCGATGAAGGCTGTCTTAGGACTGTCTTTCGGCTTCAGCAGGGCTTCCACTTCGTCTCTCGTCTTCTTCAGACAGGGATGGTTGGCAAACACCACCTGCTGCTTCACCAGCTCGTCGTATGCCTCCACGCCATTATCCACGAAGTAATATCCGGCAAATACCACAGGTATCAGCGAATTCCGCTCCTCCTTGAATACCTTGTTGGCGAAGGCTGTCATATTGTCAATCATCTTGTTCATCTCATCCATGAGTTCATCCTGATGTTCCATTATTTCTTCCTTGCTCATCTTTGAAGTCTTTGCACTCATGATCCTTCTGGGAATGTCCTGTTCAACTTCCAACTTCGCCAGGCGCTCGTTCAGCGGAGAAACCTTTCAATGTACTGTCGTTGACGTTGATGATGACAGGTGTACCGTCATTGAAGAAATCAATCATCCAACTCCTTTTCTCTGCTTTGACGGCCATCAAGGCGTCCTTATCGGCTGTGCCGGTGAAAGAGAACTTGCCGTCGGCAACAACCATACTGTCGATAGCTTTTCCTGTCAACAGATCTATCAGATAGACCTTCTTGCCGTTTTCAGTATATGTACCGCTTATGGCATATTTTACCTGCGCCATTGAAGACACTGCTGCGACAACGAATGTTGCTAAAAATAATACTTTCTTCATCGTTTCTTTTTCTAATTTAAACTATTCCGGCCGCAAAGTTACAAAAAAAGCTTGGAAAGAATAACACATTTTGGAAGATTAACGCAATCCGGCCTTAAACGGTTTCCCAGGTCTCCTTGGTCTCCATTCTCTTTGGTGTCCCGATCATGTCTGACTTTCTTTTCTCTCTCTCCCTGATTATCCTTTCGCAGCTTTTTTTCAACTTATTGAAAAATTTTTTTATGTATAATTGATGGTTTTAATAATTTTTTTGTATCTTTGCCGTCGAAATATATTATAAAAAGTATAAAAAACGCAAGTGTAAGCTTGTATATTACTTATTTAATAACTTAAAAATTTAAATTTATGAAACCTGAAGATGTAAAGAAAGAGCAGGAGCTCAATGAGGAAGAGCTCGACAACGTATCTGGTGGTGCAGCCCCCGTTGTTACGAAAGAAACAGGACCACAATTGACACCCGCTTAACATCCCTCTCACGGCTGTGCGCATGGAAGGCCATACGCGCAGCCGTTATTCAATTCAGGAACAATGAAAGGAGAAACCAATTAAGCAACAATTATGAAACGAGAACTGACCATCAAGAACGAGGAACAGGAGCTGGCGCACGTGGCGGAGTTTATGGAGGGCGTCTGCGACGAATTAGAACTCGATATGCATCAGGCGATGAAGTTGCAGCTGGTGATCGAGGAAATGGTAACCAATGTAATCTTCTATGCCTATCCGGAAGGTACGAGTGCCGACATCACCCTGACTGCCGAGAGCGACGGCAAGGAACTGACTTTCGTGCTGTCAGACTCCGGCAAGCCCTTCGACCCGACGGCAAAGGAGGATGCAGATACAGAGTCGAACCCGATGGACCGCGAGCAGGGTGGTATGGGTATCCTCATCGTGAAGAACATCATGAATGAGGTGAGTTATCAGCGTCTCGGCGACGAGAACCGGCTGACAATGAAAAAGACATTATAATTTTCGCTATATGACACAGATTTTAAAAGAGAATGGCAAGACCATTATCAAGACCGACCAGCGTATCGACACGCTGAATGCCGGACAGTTTGAAAACGACATCCAGCCCGCTTTAGAGAAGGGAGTTGATTTGGAAATTGACTGCACGGAGCTGAATTATATGGCCAGTAGCGGTCTGCGCATCCTGCAGTCGACCATGCGTACTGTGGTTCGCGGCCTCGGTGGGCAGATGAAGCTCACTCATGTGAACGACGATATCTTTGATATCCTGAAGATGACAGGCTTCACCAGGCATATTACCGTGGAGAGAGTATAGCCAATGGCAGAGATATTCAACAAGGAGGCGTTAGAGGCGCTAGACGAGCACGGCGAGGCCGAGGAAATGGCCCGCGTGGCATCGCCTAAGCTCCGGCTTGTGCTGGGTGCGATGGTGGCGATGATAATCGTGGTGGTCTACTGGTGCGTCTTCGGTACAATCAACTATAAGGTGACAGCGCAAGGTGTGGTTTTTCCTTTTGGAGAAGCTGCGCCCATCAGCGTTCCATACGATGGAACAATTAGCCGTTGCGTGGTCGGTCATGGGAATGGTGTGGCGTCAGGAGCGGCTGTGTTGGAAATTCGCAATGCCCTTTCGACAACCAGCGTTATAGTACCTCGCGACGGGGTGGTCCTCTCAACCCTTCCTCTCGGCACATCGTTTAAGGCAGGAGAACCCATCGCCTGGTTGCTGCCTCAGACACAGCAGATGGCGGGCAGGGAAATGCTCTGCTACGTGACATACAACGACCTGAGGAAACTGAAACTGGGCCAGCAGGTGCAGGCCACGCCCGCCAATATGGAGCGCGAGGATTGGGGCTATGCTTACGGCAAGGTGGTAGGTATCGAACAATATCCTACGACACGGCAGGAGATTATCAGCCGTCTGAAGCTTGACCCGCTGGCGGCGTTTATTCCCGATGGTCAGGCCATGTATGAGGTGCGTGTCACACTTGATGAGCAGGACGGTGGTCTCGTGTGGAGTCGTGAGAAGAGCCGTGATGTAAAGGTAGGCAATGGTGCTTTGTGTAATATTCAAGTTATCACTCAGAAGAAACCAGTATGGCGTGTCCTTGTCGGTGCCGTTGATAATGCGGTGAACAACCTGACTGGGAATTAAAAAGGAATATGGGTAAAGTACGAGTTGCGAAGGTGCCGATGGTGATGCAAATGGAGGCGGTGGAGTGTGGTGCTGCCTCCTTGACGATGATTTTGGCCCATTATGGCAAATGGCTACCTTTGGAAGAAGTACGTGCCGCCTGTGGTGTCAGTCGCGACGGTTCTTCGGCTAAGAGTATCCTGCGTGCTGCCCGTAACTACGGCTTGGAGGCGAAAGGCTATCGTACGTCGCCCGAAGCGCTTGAAGGTAAGCAACCAGCAATTATCCATTGGAACTTTGAACATTTTGTGGTGTTTCGCGGTTTTGACCGCAAGGGTAATGCCTGTCTGAACGACCCTGGTGCAGGGCCCGTGAAATGGCCGATGGAAGAGTTCCGCAAGCATTTTACTGGCGTATGCCTGACATTTCAGCCTACAGACAAATTTGAGCGAGGTGGTCAGCAGACAAGTATTCTTTCCTATCTTAAAAAAAACCTGTCAGGAGCGAGCGAGGCCTTCTGGCTGACGTTTACCTTTGCCTTGATGGCAGCCTTTGTGGCACTGATTACCCCCTTGTTCACCCGTATCTTCCTCGATGAGATTCTGTCGGGCAAGAACAGTGACTGGGCACCTTACTTTTTTGCTGGTTTAGGAGCACTGGCAGTCTATAATTTCTTTGTGGTGCTGTTGCAGAGCCGTTATGCCAAGCGTGTGGCAGGTGCTTTGGCCCTGAAGGGTAACAAGGAATATCTGCACCATCTGCTCAGGTTGCCGATGTCTTTCTTTGCCATGCGCAATGTCGGTGACTTGCAGCAGCGTATGCATCTGAACCAGACAATTACCCATTCATTAGTGGAAGTACTTGCGCCGCAGGTCATCAATATAGGTCTGTTGATACTGTATATCGCACTGATGTTCTCCTATTCGCCGTGGCTAACACTTATCGGAATTGTTGCGGCAGGGATAAATCTTGGTCTTGTGCAATATTTCTCCAAGCAACGCATTAACCTTGTGCGTTCGATGCAGCAGAGTGAGGGACAGTATTATTCTGCCACCATCTCGTGCATTGACAATATGGAGAGTATCAAGGCTGCCGGTGCCGAGACGGGTTTTTTTAAATATTGGAGTGGTTTGTGGGCCCATAAGTTCAATGTGGGTGGAAATGCCGATGAAACCCAGACACGGCTGGCGCTGTTGCCTGTGCTAGCCAATGGCCTAGTGAACATGGCGGTACTTATTTTGGGCGCCTATCTTATATTAAGGGGAGATCTGACCGTCGGTATGCTGATGGCTTTCCAGGGTTTTATGGGTTCGTTTCTCGCACCGGTGAATGAGGTGGTGAACGCCTCGCAGACCATTGTGGAGATGCGCAGTCAGATGGAACGCGTGGAGGATGTGATGAAATATCCCGAAGATCATCGCGAAGATAAGGGCGGCATGGCCCATGGCAAGCTCGGCGGATTGTTGGAACTGAAAGACGTGACCTTCGGTTATTCACCCTTACAGCCACCATTGATTGAGAATTTCAACCTGAGGATAGAGCCAGGCCATTCTGTAGCTTTTGTGGGCACATCAGGCTGTGGCAAGAGTACCCTTGCCAAACTTATCTCCGGTCTTTACAAGCCCTGGAGTGGTGAGATACTCTTCGACGGCCGGCCCATCGAGACCATATCCAATGAGGAACTGACAAACTCGGTGGCTGTAATCGACCAGAACGTGGTGCTTTTTGACGATACCGTGGCTCAGAACATCCGTATGTGGGATCCTTCCATTGAGGATTTCACGATGATGATTGCTTGTAACGACGCACAGATACGTGCTGATATCGTAAGCCGCCCCGAAGGCTTTGGCACCAAGATTGTCAAGGGCGGTCAGAACTTCAGTGGTGGCCAGCGCCAGCGTATGGAAATGGCCACGGCTCTTGCTAAGGAACCAGCTATCCTCATTATGGATGAGGCCACCAGTGCGCTCGATCCGAAGACCGAGGATGAAGTGATGCGCCGCATCCGCCGCATGGGGCCGACACAGATTATTGTGGCTCACCGACTTTCTACCATCCGTGACTGTGATGAGATTATCGTTATGGATCAGGGCAAGATCTTGCAGCGAGGCAAACATGAGGAACTCATCAATGTGGAAGGATTCTATAGGGACTTAATGAAGAGTGAATAGTCATGGCCGTATATATTAACCAGATCAATAAGAGGCGTGCGGCGGAAAAGGCTGCTATGGCCGAGGTGGACGAGAAGACCAGCAAACGGCTTGGACTTCTCGGAAAGAAGCGCGTGGTGCCGCAAAACGATGAGAGTGCGTTGCGCCAGGTGCTTGAGGCGCTCGGCATCACCGACTATGAATTGGAAGACGATGACATGCTAACTCCTGAGGAGCAGTTGACAGGTATTCTCCGGCCTCGTGGTATTATGATGCGTGATATCAGTTTGACAGGCGAATGGTGGCGTGCGTGCGTGGGTCCACTCTTGGGTTATGCCAAGGACGGTCGCCTTGTGGCCTTAACACCCACCAGGACAGGTCTCGGTTACCAGTATCGTGAAAAGGATGGTACCATCCGGCAGGTAGGCAGGAAGGAGATGTCAGACGAGCTGAAGCCCACTGCTGTCACCTTCACCAAGGCCCTACCCCTGAAGCCACTCCGACTGAAAGATCTCATCCGCTTTACATGGAACGTCATCTCCGGACCTAATACTCTACTGCTTGTGGCCTGTGCCCTTGTGGTGGTATTGTTAGGCATGTTTACCCCGATGGCCAATAAGCTGATCTTCGATACTGTTATTCCTACAGGCGATGCCTCTGATTTGTTACCCATTACCGGTCTACTCATTGGTGCTACTATTGGTACGTTGCTATTGACGCTTACCCGTAACCTCTATATAATCCGTATCAAGCACATTGTGGAACTGCATGTGCAGAATGCAGTAATGGCAAGGACGTTCCTGCTTTCGCCAACGTTCTTTTCAAAGAACTCCAGCGGAGAATTGTCAGCAAAATTAAACAATGTATCATTGCTTTGTTCATTGGTCAATGAGACCATCGTCGGAGCCCTGCTTTCAGCAGTTCTCAGTATCATTTATCTTGTGCAGGTCTATATATATGGCGGAAAACTGCTTTGGCCAGCCTTAATGATTATTCTGGCACAGACGGTGGTGCTTGTGCTGAACTATCGCCGTACCGTCGGTGTACTACAGAAATATACTGAGGGCACAGCCAAATTGAGCGGTTTGGAGTACAACCTCTTTGCCGGCATCCAGAAGCTGAAGCTGACGGGCAGCGAAAACCGTGCCTTTGCCCGCTGGCTTGACCACTATGGTGACTGTTCCCGTTATATCTACAATCCAGCTTTTACGGGTCGTCTCTATCCGGCGTTGACAGCATTCTTCGGCCTTGGCGGTACGATGTTTATCTTTTGGAGCACGTTGTCGAATGGTGTAACCACCTCCGACTATATCGCTTTCAGTTCTGCCTTTGGTATGATTACTGCTGCTATGGCACAACTGAATGCTGTGGTGCCGAGTCTGGCGCAGATTAAGCCGCTTTTGCAGAACGTGAAACCTATTCTTGAGGCTGTTCCCGAGATGGAAGACAAGGCACCGCAAGTGGAGGATCTCTTTGGTGGCATTGAGGTGTCGGGAGTTTCGTTCCGTTATCAGGAAGACGGGCCACTGATTCTCGATGACCTCTCTTTGAAAATTGAACCTGGTGAGTATGTTGGCATTGTCGGCAAGTCTGGCTGCGGAAAAAGTACCCTGATGCGCTTGATGCTCGGTTTTGAGAAACCTCTGACAGGTGGTATCTATTATGACAACTACGATCTGGCCAAGGTAGACAAGGCAAGTCTGCGTCGGAAGATTGGTTGTTGTTTGCAGAGTGGCAGCCTCTTTACAGGCGATTTGTTCCATAACATTACAATTACCGCTCCTTGGGCAACGCAGGACGATGCCTGGGAGGCACTGCGTATGGCTTGTCTGGAGGATGACGTACGCCGTATGCCGATGGGACTGCATACGGTGGTTAGCGAGGGTGGTGGCGGTTTCAGTGGTGGACAGAAACAGCGTATCCTTATTGCCCGTGCCCTTATTTCAAATCCTGACATTATCTTTTTCGACGAGGCAACGTCGGCCCTCGACAATATCTCGCAGAAAGCTGTGTCAGATAATCTTGACCAACTGATGTGTACCCGTGTGGTGATTGCCCACCGATTGTCTACCATCCGACATTGTGACCGGATTATTGTGCTCGACAAGGGCAAGATTGTGGAAGAGGGCAATTTTGAGGAACTGATGGAGAATAAGGGTCTTTTCTATGAAATGAGCCTGAGACAACTATAGGAGTGAAAAGTGAGACGTGAAATTGAGATAAGATTTATGAAAAGAAACAGATTGGTACGATTGGCTGCATTGGCTGCACTGATGCTCTCCTCCGCTATGGTGAGGGCGCAGGAGCGGTTCGTCTTCACACCACAGTGGACGGCACAGGCTCAGTTTGCCGGTTATTATGTTGCTCAGGCAAAGGGTTTCTACAAGGAGGTTGGTCTCGACGTGGATATCGTACACCCCTCGCTGACACAGCCTGCCCTGAACCGTATCCGCAATAACGAGAGTCATGCTACGACACTGCAGCTCTGTCAAGCGATGGAAATCATTGACGATGGTATACCTTTGGTGAACGTGCTCCAGACTTCTATGAATAATGCTATGGTGATTGTTTCCCGTCGTGGCAAGGACCCCTTGAAGCAGAAGGGTGAACGTGTGGGAATCTGGAGTGCGGGCTTCGGTCAGCTTGCCATCTGTATGAGCATTAAGGAGAACCTCAACTACGAATGGGTGCGCTTTGCCTCGAATGTGAATCTTTTTGTGGCTGGTGCGATCGACGCAACGCTGGCCATGAGCTATAACGAGTATTATCAGTTGGTGCAGACGGGTATTCCCCTAACGGAGGAAAATGTCTACCGATTCTGTGACCATGGTTATAATGTGCAGGAAGACGGTGTCTATATGCGTCGAGACTATTATGAGAAGCACAAGAGTCAGGCCCAGAAGTTTGCACAGGCCAGTCGTAAAGGCTGGGAATGGGCTGCCAATCATCCTGAAGAGACGCTGGAGATCGTGATGGATTATGTACAAAAAAACCACGTTGCCACGAATCGCATCCATCAGAAGCTGATGCTGAAGGAGGTGCTGCGTCTGTTGGTGGACCGTGAATCGGGAAAACGGGAGTTCCGGCTACGTCCGGACATGGTGAAGTTGGCCAGCAGTCTGATGGTGGAGAACCGGATGCTGGAGCATGAGATTACCTATGAACAATTAACAGAGAAATAGCCTATGAAGAGTCCGCTTGCTTATATCAAACAATCGCTTTCCACCAGGCTCAGCCTGTGGGTTATGCTCTTTGCCGCTCTTGTGTTGATTTCCGCACTCGGTTTTATGTTCGCTGAGTCGCGTAAGGCTATCCGTCAGGAGGCCATCGACCATGCTTCGCAGATTTTGGAGAATACGGCTCTTCGGGTGAATGGCATCCTGAATAGTGTGGAGGTGGCAACCAACAATACCGACTGGCTTGTGATGCGCCATCTTGACGCACCAGACTCGATGTTTGTCTATTCGCGCCGTATCCTACAGAACAACCCCGACTTGAATGGCTGTTCCATTGCCTTCGAACCTTACTACTTCAAAAATCGCGGGCGCTTTTTCTCTGCTTATTCCTATAATGACAACGGGACTATCCGGACGACACAGGAGGGAAATGAGCACTATGAGTACTTCTATATGGACTGGTATCAACTCTGTAAATTGCTCGATCACCCGAAGTGGACGGAGCCGTTCATGGATTATAACCCCGATGACATCTATTCACCGGAAATGATTGCCTCCTATTGTAAGCCGCTAAAAGACAAGGACGGACAATATGTTGGTACAATTTCCGTGGATCTTTCACTGAGATGGCTCTCGCAGACAATCTCTGCAGTGAAACCTTATCCGAATTCCTATAGCATCATGATCGGTGAGGGCGGTACCTTCTTCGTGCATCCTGATACGACGAAACTGTTCTATCAAACCATCTATACCGAAACCCTCGAACGTCCTGATACTGCACTGATGGCCTTAGGAAGGGCAATGCAGAAGGGCGATGAGGGCATGCGTCAGCTGCAGGTCAACGGGGAGGATTGTTATGTGTTCTATAAACCTCTTGGTACAACGGGTTGGAGTGTGGCTATCGTTTGTCCTGAGAGCGATATCTTCGCTGCTTTTAACCGGTTGCAGTGGGTGGTTTTGGGTATCGTTCTCGTTGGACTTTTGCTCATGGTGCTGCTCATCAGTCGTATCATAAACCGTGAACTTGTTCCCCTAAGACAGCTTGTTGATCAGGCAGAGACAATTGCCTCTGGACACTTTGATAAGGAATTGCCACCAAGTACGCGGTCGGATGAGATAGGAAAACTTAGCCAGACGTTTAGTAATATGCAGTTCTTCTTGGTCAACTATATTGATATCCTCAAACAGACTACAGCCTCGAAGGCTGCCATTGAGAGTGAGTTGAAGGTGGCCAGTGACATTCAGATGGGTATGGTGCCCAGAATATTCCCGCCGTTCCCCAATCGTAAAGATATCGACCTCTATGCTTCAATGACACCGGCAAAGGAGGTGGGTGGCGACCTCTATGACTTCTTTGTACAGGACGAACGCCTTTATTTTTGTCTGGGTGACGTGTCAGGAAAGGGTATTCCTGCTTCACTTTTTATGGCTGTTACGCGTAATCTGTTCCGTATTATTGCGCAGCAGGGCCATGTGCCGGCAGAGATTGCTACGCAGATCAACACATTCCTTGCCAAGGACAATGATCGTGGCATGTTTGTGACGATGTTCATCGGCATGGCTGACCTGAAGACGGGTCGGCTCGATTTCTGCAATTGCGGTCACAATCCTCCCGTCCTCGACGGCCAATTCATCAAGTTTGAATACGACAACCAACCTCTCGGTCTTTGGGAAGACGATCCCTTCTACGGCGAGAGTATCGACAACATTCGTGGTAGACAGCTTCTGATTTACACTGATGGACTCAACGAGGCTGAGAATACAGAAAAGCAATTGTTGGGCAACAAGCGCTTGCTGGAGTTGATGGCTGATGCGTCTTCGCTTGGCTCTGAGGCTGTCATCGACATGCTTAAGGAAGCCGTTGAGGCTCACCGTGACGGCGCCACCCCTAATGATGACCTGACACTAATGTGCCTGAAACTGTTATAAACATCAAGACGATATGAGAAAGACCATACTGATAGGTGTAGCGGTAGCCGTAATGATAGGCTGCAGTGGAGAACAGACGAAACAGGAAGCACTGGAACAGAATCAGGTCGACACCCTGACCTCGATTATTGTAGACTCCATAGCTCCAGTCGTTTCAGTTCCTTTACTCAAGACCATGGGCAAAGTAGTGGCAGAGCGCTTTGCTGATTTGTCGTTCGAAGTGGCCTTGCCCATCGAGCGAGTGCTGGTCAGAAATGGTCAGCATGTTCGCCGGGGACAGGTTTTGGCTCAACTTGATGCCTTTAAGTTGCGCAATGCCATTGAACAACAGCAGCGGGCTATCGAACAGGCCCAGTTGCAGATAGAGCAGGCTCACTTGCAGATGCAGGACGTAATAATTGCCCAAGGCTACGATCCTGATAAAACAGCAACAATACCACAGCATGTGATACACAATGCAGACGTAAAATCGGGCTATGCCTTGGCCAAGAACCAGCTTGCCTCGGCACGGACACAATTAGCTGCAGCTCAGCATGAACTCAGGAGTGGGGTGCTGACGGCTCCCTTTGATGGTGTGGTGGCGAACCTGAACATTCAGGCGCATCAACTGGCACAGGCGGGACAGACGGCCTGCCGTGTGATTGCTTCGGGTGATATGGCTGTGGAGTTCCGTGTGATGGAGGCCGACCTTTCCCGATATAAGACAGGAACAGTTGTAAGTATCATTCCAGTAGCGGATCAGTCGCAAAAATATACAGCAATAGTTAGCGAGATTAATCCGGTGGTGGATCAGCAAGGGGCTGTCATGCTTCGCGCCCGTCTCGGTGCGGCTTCCGGTCTCTTTGATGGCATGAATGTAGAAGTCCTATTAACGACCACGAATTAAACGAATTGCTTTCACATGAAATATACATTATTAGTGATATCGTTTATCTTTGCAGTGTCGGTTAGGGCGCAGCAGAAAGTGGTGCTTGATTTGAATCGCACCGTGCTGTTGGCCACGGACAGCTCTCTCTCGGCACAGAAGTACCAGAGCGTCTATAATGCTTCACACTATCAATACCAGTCTTGGCAGTCGAGTCGCAAGCCGCAGTTTTCTTTGGAATCGACACCTGTGATGTATGAACGTTATATGACCCAGCGCTATCTCTCCTCTGAAGATATTGATGTATATCGTGAGCAGCGTATGTTATACTCTCAGGCTGGAATTATTGCAACACAGATTATGGAACCTTGGGGTGGAGAGTTCTACGGCTCTACAAAACTTGGCTATCTCCGTACCTTTGGCGACGATAACCAGACACAGTTCATGACCATTCCTATCGCCGTAGGCTATAGACAATCGCTTCTTTTCTATAATCCCCTGAAATGGGCGCGGCAGATAGAGCCCTTGAAATTGGCACGGGCAGAGAAGACATTGGCATACGGCATTGAGACGACCTCAGAGCTGGCTGTTGACAAGTTCTTTGCCCTCGCCCTCGCGCAGGACCAGCTACGTATGGCTGAGGAGTATTTGGCCTCTTGCGATACTATCTATGCCATTGCTGAACGGCGCTATAAGATTGCCAGTATACCCAAGGCCGAATTGAGCATCCTTGAGTTACAAAAGACGAATGCCCGTACAACGCTTGCTAATGCCCGCATTGCCCGGCAGCGGGCTGTACAAGAGTTGGCCTCCTATCTGGGTATGGATAGACAGACGGATATTGAACTGGTGATTCCTGCTGTGGTACAGAACCTGCGTGTGGATGTGGCTGAGGCCATCCAGTTTGCTCGTGAGAATAATCCTCAATATCTGGAAAGTCGACAGGCAACTGCCGAGGCTCGCCGAGATGCCGAGAAAGCACGTGTAGAGAAAAACCTGAGCATGAGTCTTGATGCATCGGTAGGTCTGAACCAAGTGGCCGACCGCTTCAGCGATGCCTATAGCCATCTGTTGAGTCAGGATATGGCCACAGTTACCCTTTCTGTACCCTTGAAGGATTGGGGCAAGCGGAAAAATGCCTATCTCGCTGCCCGCAGCACCGTGGAGGCCGCTGAGAGTGCCGAACAGGAAACTGCGCGTGACACGGAGTTGGATGTAGTTTTGACTGTCAGTGATTTTAATGAGAGGCAGAGTATCGTAGAGACCTCACGACAGGCCCTTACCATTGCTGAAGATGCTTACGCCCAGACCTTGCAACGTTTCATCAAGGCTCAAGCCAATGCCTACGACCTCAGTCTTGCTCAAAGTCATTGGCAGACCGCCCGGCAGAATCAGATTGCCTCACTCCAGAACTACTGGCTGGCTTACTACCACTTACGTCGTTTAACGCTCTACGACTACCAGCGGCATCAAGTCATCAGACACATTCGATAAAATACCTGAGATGATTAATCTTCGAGGCCGCTGAGGCTACGGGCGAGCCAAACATCCATTTTGCCTGCACCACGATGGTTCCAGGCGTAGTAGGGGATAAGCTTCACGGTAACATCCTTGGCGGCAAGTCTGCCTTCGGGATCGATGGAAGCTTCCTGTGCTTGCGCCCTAATGGCTGTGACATTGAAGATTTTTCCATCAGCCTCTTTATTCTCGATGCCATAGGTAGGCTGCAGGTCGAACTGGGGTTTGCGTGAGAGCAGCAGATGGTGGGGATTAATGCCCTCGTTGTCGGCCCACTCAGCGCAATAGACCAATGGCCCACGCTCTACGGCGATGCGTCCGCGATCATCCGTCACTCTCGGACTGGCCACCACCGTGCGAACGGGCATGTCGAAATGGATGCGAACGACGTCGCCCTTCTTCCACTTGCGGTTGATGACCATATAGCCGTTCTCCAACTCGCTATCCACACGCTGACCATTGACGGTAATCTCGTAGGTGCTGAAGACATCGTCGTTGTAGGCATAGAGGTCGCTGGGCACTGCGCGGCTCTGCACCCAACCCGGGATGCGGATCATCATGTTGAAGGCCTTGGCTTTGTTCTGGAGCACTTTGATGGCAATGTCGCCGTCCCAAGGATATTGGGTGGTCTGTTCCAGCGTGACATTCTTGCCGCCTAAGGCAATCGTGGCGGTGTTGGCGGCAAAAAGGTTCACGTAAAGATTATTGTCACGGACACCATAGATATAGCCTGGCATTGAGGGGATGAAGCGGCAGAGGTTAGAGGGACAGCAGGCACAGCCAAACCAGGGTTGGCGTGTCATCGTACCATCGGCATTAAAACGGTAGCGTCCGTCGCTCGACAGCGGGTTGGGATAGAAGAACTTACCACCGTCGACGCTCATACCACTGATGACACCATTATATAAAGTACGCTCGAGACAGTCGATGTATTTCGCATCACCGTGCAACAGGAACATCCGTTCGAAGAGATACACCATCGCGATGGCGGCACAGGTCTCGTTGTAGGCTGTGAGGTTGGGCAGTTCGTAATCGGCTCCGAAGGCCTCACCTCCATGACGGGCTCCCACGCCACCTGTGAGATAGTATTTGCGCGAGACGATGTTCTCATAGATGGTGTCGATGGCCTTGATATAGCCAGAGTCCTGTGTGAGGGCAGCTACATCAGCCATACCTGCATACATATAGCCGGCACGGACGGCATGGCCCCAGGCTTCTGTCTGATCCACGACGGGCTTGTCGCTCTGCGAATAGACATCCTTGTGTGGGGTCTTGCCACGATAGTCGAGCAGGAATTTGGCTTCATCCAGGTATTTCTTCTCGCCGGTGAGCACATACAGACGGGCGAGGGCCATCTCGGCGATCTGATGACCAGGCACCACACAAGCCTGTCCTGGATTAGAACCTACCTCACGGACCACGCAGTCGGCATAGCGCTTGGCGATATCGAGGAATTTAGTACTTCCTGTTGCCTGATAGTGGGCACAGGCTGCATCTACCATGTGGCCGAGGTTATAGAGCTCATGGCTCGCATGCTCCTCTGCTGCCCAGCGCTTATTGGCTGCCCAACCATGGGGATGCTGCGGATTGATGGTACGGGCGGTGTAGAGATAGCCATCGGGCTCCTGAGCTGCAGCCACCACATCGAGCACGGAGTCGATATAGGCTTTCAATTTCGCATCAGGATAAGTCTGGAGCACATAGCTGGCGCCCTCGATGGTCTTATAGACATCGGTATCGTCGAACGAGAAACCCATGAACTTGGCAACATCCCACTCAGGGGTCTGCAGGCCAGGATGTCCTGGATGCTGGAGGGTATAAGCCGCCATTTCGAAATTCTTATAACGGTGTTCGCTCTCGCACTTGGAGAAAGCCAAAGGGATGGTCACCTCGCGTGCTGCCTGAATACGATCGCCCCAGAAAGTGTTAGGCGTGATCTTAACAGCTGTGAACGGAACCTGGGTATAGGGATACCCGCTTTGGGCAACAATCGTGCCTGCACAGAGTGCAAAGAAGCATAGAATAGCGTAGATTCGTTTCATATTGTTTTGTTTTTGATTACTGGGGGCAAAATTACATATTTTTTTAGACATAAGAATAAAAGAAACATAAAAAAAAGAACTACCTTTGCAACAAAATGATAACAAAATAGCTTTATGAAACGGATTCGATTTTATTTCGTAATGCTGATGCTCCTCGCTGTGGGCAGCATTCAGGCACAGGATCGGCTCTATGCCGATGAGTTTTTCCTTGGTGATGTCACGCTGCTCGACGGCCCACTGAAGGCTGCACGGGATCTGAACATCAAGACGCTGTTGCAGTACGATTGTGACCGCTTGCTGGCTCCCTATCTTAAGGAAGCTGGATTGACCCCGAAGAAGAAAAACTATCCCAACTGGGATGGTCTCGATGGTCATGTGGGTGGCCACTATTTGACGGCAATGGCCATCAATGCAGCGATGGGTGATAAGGCCTGTCAGGAGCGAATGGAGTATTTCATCAGTGAATTGCAGGCTTGTGCCGATGCCAACGCCAAGAACCATCCTGAGTGGGGTAAAGGCTATGTGGGTGGCGTGCCTAATAGCGACCGTATCTGGTCGACTTTCAAAAAGGGTGATTTCGGTGCTTATAGTGGTGCGTGGGTACCTTTCTATAATATTCATAAGATGTACGCGGGCTTGCGCGATGCATGGGTGTACTGTGGCAATGAACAAGCCAAGGAACTGTTCTTAGGTTTCTGCGATTGGGCCATTGACCTGACGGCCGGACTTTCTGATGATCAGGTGGAGAGGACGCTACATACCGAGCATGGTGGTATGAACGAGGTGTTGGCCGATGCCTATGCCATCACAGGCGACAAGAAATACCTCGATGTGGCCAAACGGTTCTCACATCGCCGGTTGCTGGTTCCTCTGTCTCAGCGACAGGACTGTCTCGACAACATGCACGCTAATACCCAGGTGCCCAAGGTGGTGGGTTTTGAGCGTATCGCAGAGCTTTCAGGCGATGAGACCTATCACAATGCCAGTATCTATTTCTGGGATATTGTGACGGGTGAACGTTCGTTGGCCTTTGGCGGTAACAGCCGTCGTGAGCACTTCCCCAGCAAGGAGGCCTGCATGGACTTCATCAACGACATCGACGGCCCGGAGACCTGCAACACCAATAATATGCTGAAGCTGACGGAAGAGCTGCATCGAAGGAATCCCGAGGCCCGTTTTGCCGATTATTACGAATTGGCGACCTTCAACCATATCCTCTCTTCTCAGCATCCGGTGCATGGCGGCTATGTGTATTTCACACCCGCTCGTCCCCGTCACTATCGCAACTACTCGGCTCCCAACGAGGCCATGTGGTGCTGCGTGGGTACTGGTATGGAGAATCATGGCAAATACGGACAGTTTGTCTATACCCATGTGGGCGATGCCCTGTATGTGAACCTCTTTGTGGCTTCTGAACTGAACTGGAAAGAAAAGGGCCTTGTACTGCGTCAGGAGACAGGCTTCCCCTATGCTGAGACGAGTCGCATCACCATTGCTAACGGTAAAGGAGAGTTCCCGCTACTGGTGCGTTATCCCGGTTGGGTGAAGCCCGGTCAGTTTGAGGTGAAGGTGAATGGCCAGCCCGTCAAGATTGTCACAGGTCCGTCATCATATGTCTCCATCGATCGCAAGTGGAAGAAAGGTGATGTTATAGATATTACCTTCCCCATGTACAACAGCATAAAGTATCTGCCTAATGAGCCGCAATACATTGCCATGATGCATGGTCCTATCATGTTGGCTGCGAAGACGGGAACTGAAGATCTGGCTCACCTGATTGCCGATGACAGCCGTTTCGGACAGTATGCTGGTGGCAAGAAACTGCCTATCAACGAGGCTCCTATTCTTGTGAATAATAATTTGGATGATATTGCCAACCAGTTGCAGCCTATTGCTGGTAAACCCCTCCATTTCACCCTTTCCACAAAGATGGAAAATGCTATCCGTAGTGAGATTCAGCCTTTCTTCGAGATCCACGACAGTCGTTACATGATGTATTGGCTTGCCCTCTCTGAAGACAGCTACAAGGGTTATCTCGATGGTTTGGCCAAAGCTGAGCAGGAGCGTCAGGCGCTGGAGGCCCGCACGGTTGACAAGGTGCAGCCTGGTGAGCAGCAGCCTGAGGCAGACCATTTCATGGAGACCGACCGCTCGCAGGTGGGTAACACCAACGATGTCTTCTTCCGTGATGCCAGCAACGGCCATTATTTCAGCTACCTGATGCAGACAGGGGGACAGACCGACCTCAGCCTCCGTCTGAAATACTGGGGTGTGGGCGAGTGGAAGAGCCACGAGTTTGATATCTTCGTTGACGACGTGCTGGTGAAGGAAGTCAACAACACCGGCAAGTATCGCGTTTCAGAGTTCAAGTACGAGACTTATCCTGTGCCTGAGGAACTGCTCAAGGGCAAGAAACAGGTACGCGTGAAATTCGTCGCCAAGCCGCGCAAGCAGATTGGCGAGATCTACGAAGTGAGACTCGTGAAGAATAACTAATTCAACTTTCAGAGAAAGATGCTTCGTGGGGTCAGAGCTTAGCCTCGCGATTCAAGGGCAGGTTGTCGGATGAGCCGCCAACCTGTATCTTAATTTTGCCAGGCTCCAGCTTCCAGTCTTGTGCAGCCTCGTCCCAATGGCAGAGATCGGCACGGCGCAGCTTGATGACCACCCGCTGACGTTCGCCACCCTTGAGTGCCACCCTTTGGAAACCCTTGAGCTCCTTAACGGGTCGGCTGATGGAGGACTGTAGGCGAGAAACATAGACCTGTGCTACCTCTTCAGCATCGATAGCTGAGCGATTGGTGAGCATAAAACTGACCTCTAAGTCCTTGCCAGCGCTTTTCATCTGCAGGTCGCTATACTGGAATTTTGCATAAGAGAGGCCATAGCCAAAGGGGTAGGCCACGTCAACTTTCTTCTGATCATACCAACGATAACCCACAAGGTCTTCCTCAGCATAGTTGGCGATAAGCTGCTGGCGGCGCTCATTGCTGCGATTCCGGGTGAGGTCAACGAAGATGTCGCCCTGTTGATTGTTCTCCATATTCTGTGGATAGGTGCCTGTGGCGTAGGCAGGTACATCCTCCAGACGCTTCGGCCAGGTCATCGGCAGCTTACCCGATGGCGAGATTCTGCCTGTGAGCACTTCGGCCAGTGCCTGTCCACCCATAGAACCATTGAACCACGACACCATCAATGCGCCGGAAACCCGACTGACGGTGTTCACATCGACGGGACCTCCGGCTACAATCACGGTAATCATCTTCTGATTGGCCTTAGCCAAGGCCTCTGCGAGTTCGTCCTGACCAGAGGGCAGGGTGATGGTCTTGCGGTCGGAGCCTTCGGTCTCCACCTCGCGGTTATCTCCGGCGAAGAAGATCACAATATCGGCAGCCTGTGCCACTCTCACAGCCTCGTCTATAAGTTGGGGATCAGCCTTCTGGATGGGATCCTGACGCCTGTTACGGCTATCACGACCGAAACTCTTATAGCCCCTTGCATAGGTCAGATTCACGCTATTGCCAAGAATCTGCTTCAAGCCTTCAAGTGGGGTAATCTCACAACGGGTTTTCACACCGGCTCCAACACCGCCCAAAGCCATTTTCGTCTCGGCATTCTCTCCGATGATGGCGATATTTCGTACACGTTTGGTATCAATAGGAAGCAGCTGCTCGTTTTTCAGCAGGACAATACTTCGGCGAGCCACCTCCAAAGCCGTTGCCATCTCCTCGGCATTGCCCACGGGCTTGCTGTTCGCCTCTGCCTTATCAATGGGCTTTACGGTCAGCCTGACACGCAGGATTTCCCTGACGCGCTGGTTGATCACATTTTCGCTCACCTTACCGGCTTTCACTGAGTCGAGCAGGGCCTGACCCATATAGCGGCTACCGGGCATCTCCACATTCATGCCCGATGTGACGGCATCGACGGTGGAATGCACCCCGCCCCAGTCACTGATTACCATGCCAGGGAAACCCCATTGCTGTCGCAGCACGGTAGTCAGCAAATGCTTGTTCTCAGAGCACCATCTGCCATTCACCTTATTGTAAGCCGCCATTACGCCCCAGGCATCGCCCTCTCTGACAGCCATCTCAAACGGTCGGAGATAGATCTCGTGCATGCTGCGGTCGGAGATGCGTACGTCTACGAAGCCACGATAGTCCTCCTGGTTGTTCAGGGCATAGTGTTTCAGACAGACAGCCGTACCGTCATCCTGCGATCCCTTGGTATAAGCCACAGCCAGCATGCCACTGAGCAGCGGGTCTTCGCTCAGGTATTCGTAGGTTCGTCCACCGGTGGGGATGCGCTGGATATTGATGGCAGGACCGAGAATCATGTCCTTGCCGCGCAGTCGTGCCTCACGGCTCATACCCTTTCCGTAGGCATATGCCCACTCCGTGCTCCAGGTGGCTGCCAGCGCAGAGCCTGTAGGAAAGAAGGTGGCAGAGTCAGTGGTCAGATGGGCAGAGTTCCATGAGTGGGGTTCCATTTCCTCGCGGATTCCGAAAGGCCCATCGGCATACTCCACATCTGCAATCCCTAAACGGGGGATACCTTCCGATGAGAACATATTCTTGCCATGCAGCATGGCAATTTTCTCTTCGAGCGTCATGCCCTTGATGATGCTTTCAATCTGTGATTCGTGACCCAAAAGGGGCGAAACGCTCGTCTGAGCATGCGCATTGAACGATACACAGAAAACTGTGAACAGTAATAACAGTAATTTCTTCATATACTTAATCGTTTTAATGATGACGTTTCGGTGATGTTTAAATCTCCTTGAAACTGCTGCCGCCTACGAACTCGCGCATGATGCTCGTGGGCGGTATTTCTTTGTCGCTGATGGGGAGGAAATAGTGAATGAACCTCAGCAGTCGGTGGGCCTCGGCGTATTCGGGGCAGTTGCGCGGCACGGAGGCGAGGATGATCTCGGCATGGGTGCGCAGTACGGCAAACTCGATGTTGAGGGCAGAATTGAACATCACGTCAGCGGTCTCCTGATAAGGGAATATCCATTGGTCTTCAGCCTGGCAGACGTTCTTCCACTGGCTGATGGTCTGCTGGGCGGTAAAGGCGCCCTTATTATAGTCGCGTATGATGCGGCGCAGCAGGCGGTTGTCGCGGGTGGGAATCCAGTTATGGTCGTCAAGAGAGATGCTGGTGAGCGCGGAGATATAGATCTTGTACTTCAGGTCGTCGGGAATCTTCTTTGTCAGCAGCGGGTTCAGGGCGTGGATACCCTCGATGATGAGCACCGTGTCGCCCGACAACTTGAGTTTCTTTCCATTATACTCACGTTTGCCCGTGACGAAGTTGTATTCCGGAATCTCCACCTTCTCGCCCTGCATCAGGCGCAGCAGATGGTCTTCGAGTAGCGAGTACTCCACGGTCTCGATGTTGTCGAAGTCGTAGTCGCCATTCGGCAGCTTGGGTGTGTCGGTGCGGTTCACGAAATAGTCGTCGGTGGAGAATGAGACAGGCCTCAGACCGCAAGCCAGCAGCTGGATCGACAGTCGTTTGCAGAACGTGGTCTTTCCCGAGCTCGACGGTCCAGTGATGAGCACTAACCGCACGGGATTCTCCTCGCGGTGGAAGCGCCGCTCTATCTCCTCGGCTATCTGCACGATCTTCTTCTCCTGCAGGGCTTCCGACACCTGTATCAGCTCCGAGGCATGACCCCGCTTGATGGCCTTGTTCACATCGCCCGCATTCGACAGTCGCATGATGATGTCCCAATGCGTCTTCTCGGCGAACATCCCGAAGGTCTTGGGCTGATCCACCTTCTCTGCCAGTTTCAGGGGATTATACCAGTCGGGCACCCGCAGCAGCAGGCCGTCCTCATAGCGTTCCAGTCCCCACACCTTCAGATAGCCCGCACTGGGCACCAAAGGGCCGTAATAATAGTCTACAGTGTCGCCCAGCGTGTAATAGTCGCTATAGATCTGTCCGCTGGTCTCCAGCAGCTTCACCTTGTCGACAAAGCCACGCTCAGTGAACACGCGGATCGTCTCTTCGTTGGTGGCCTGCGTACGACGGAAAGGCATATCAAGGTCGATAATCTCCTGCATGCGTTGGCGGATGCTGTCGACATCGGCATCAGAGAGCGGTTCGTTGGAGCGCTTCTTGAAGTTGCAGTAGTAGCCGCGGCAGAGCGAGTGCTCGATGAAGAGTTTTGAGCCCGGGAACACGTCCTGCGTGGCTTTGTAGAGCACAAAACTGAGTGAGCGTACATAGACGCGGTGGCCGCTACCCATGCTGGCATCGAGGAACTCCACATCGCGGTTCTGGAACACACGGAACTTCAGTCCCTGTGAGACGTTATTTACTTTTGCCGAGACAACGGGGAAGGGGAGTTGTATCTCGTCGGCAAACTCCTGATAGACATCAAGCAAAGAGGTTCCCTCTGGGAAACTTTTGGTTACATTGTTGTTTTTGCAGCGAATCTGTAGCATAGGTCTTTACTATTTTTGGCGCAAAGATACATATTTTGCCCGAAAGTTGCAAGTAAAAGCCCAAGATTTATTATCCTGTAGCTCGAATTAAGGCGACTGTCATCAAAGATACCGTGATTGCTGGAGAGAGTTGACCAAAAAATAATATCGTGCACGATTTATTGTTAAACAAACTTAAAGTTTTAGATAAATCGCTTGCGATATAAAATATTATTCTTACCTTTGCATCGCAAACGATAAAATTAAGAGATATGCACGCAGAATTACAACTCGACAATCAGATTTGCTTCCGCCTCTATTCGGCTGCAAGATTGGTCACGCAGGCCTACACGCCTTTGCTCAATACACTGGGTATCACCTATCCGCAGTACCTTGTGCTGATGGTGCTCTGGGAGAAGGACAACCAGCCTGTGAACGACATAGCACATCGTCTGTTGTTGGAGACAAACACCGTTACTCCCCTGCTTCAGCGTATGGAGAAACTTGGTATTGTCAGCCGTAAAAAAGGTGAGCAGGACAAGCGTCAGCAGATTGTCAGCCTGACTCCTAAAGGCAAGAAATTGGAGGAAGAGGCTTTCGCTCAGGTTCCTTCCGGCATGAACGATCAGCTTTCAGCCTGTCCGCTGAGGCACGAAGACTATGAGCTTCTGGCCAAAGAGCTTGATTCAATTATTGATTCACTTAAAAACAAATAAATTATGGCACATCAATGTGAAAATTGCAAATTGCGCGCGAACTACGACAGGAAGCCGAATTCGCTGATGGGACGTTTCTGGCGTTGGCACATCAACTTCTGTCCGGGCTGGAAAGCCTATTTCACCTCTCTCCCTGCTGACCAGCAGCAGGCACTACGCGATAAGTATCAGTTTACAAAATATCAATAACCCTTTAAAACAACAAAATTATGGAAACAAAGAAATCAATAGAGGCATTACAGTTTTTCGTAACTCATCTGGCAGAAGGTGCCATCGTTCACAAACAGCAAGGTATGATCTTCAAGGCACAGGGCTTCACCAAGCTCGGACAGAAGTACATTGGCCACTTCGATGAGGAGATGGGCTGGGTAGAGAAATTCACAGAGCGCATCCTCGACCTTGGCGGAGAGATTAAGTTCGAAGGCATGAAGAGCTGCGACCTTATCTGCGACCCCGTAGAATATGTTAAGGCCGACCTCGCCATCCAGGAGCCAGGCGTTGAGATGCTGATGAAGTGCATGGAGGGCGTAAAGGATGATCCCACCACCTACGACCTGCTGAAGAACTACCTGAAGGACGAGGAGGAAGACCTCTACTGGAGCCAGGGCGCACTGGAGCTCATCGAGAAGATTGGCACACAGAACTGGCTGATGTTGCAGCTCTAAGATACCAACAAGCATCATAGCAAATGAGGGTGTGTCAAAATTGGCACATCCTCATTTTGCTTTTTTACCTTCTTACTTCTAAAACGGTCCATAGCCCATGTAGCCGTTACCAATCACACTCACCTTGAAGATGGCGAGGTGCAGTTAATCTATACCCAGTTAGGAGAGCCATAGAATTAAGTGCCACTTAATTTCTGAGAATCATATATTTCTCTATCCATTAAGCGCCATGCGTCAAATAACGGATGGCGCCTTTTCGTGTACGACGTTTTTGTGACAGTCATTAAGCAAGATCTTGGCATCTTGGCATTTTTGCAATTTTATAAAAACATAGTTTAAAGTTTATATTTTTAATTCGATATATTATTTATAATTAATAATAATATATAGATTATTATTAATTATAAATATTCTATTTACCTTTCTAACCTATTTATGCAAACTAAAAAAACAAAAATGCAAAAATGCCAACTTGCAAAGTTGTAATGAGCTCAGTGGAATGTTCTCAGTGAGCGAGGACTCATTCAGAACCGTCCCTAGTGAGTCTATGATTCACTGGGCATCCATTCGGGTCAGTCTTGACACTTAGTCGAGCCTTTGAAAGGTGGTGCTCCAACCCTCCATTTCGAGGGTGTTACCGTTGAACTTCGCCTTGATGGTTACTCCCTGAGGTACTATGGTGGGGTCGAAGGCAAAGTCCACGATACTCTTACCAAAACCTTCATCAACGGTAAAGCCGGTGTTGTATTTGTAGATGGTTAGTTCAGCATTCGGGCCCTGATAGGTGACGGTATAGGCAAATGTCTCATTGAGTTGTCCATTTAAGAGTCTGTAACCAGTATTATCAGAGCGGAACACCCATGTGAAAGTACCTGCAGCGGCAATTTCGTCACTATTGAATTCTCCAGACCATCTGCCTACGATAGGGCTATTGTTGTCTCTTCCCGGATTTCCATATTTCTGACCCGCATTGACGCTAAGCGATTCATAGCTGTCCTGTGCTTGTCTGAACCAAGGGTAGTTGACAAAATACAGTCCTCGATTAAGCGTCTGCATATTGTCGTAAGAACGTCCCAGATACTCGATGGCATCGCCTGCAGCAAAGTAACACTTATAATAGTAACCGTGATAGCCATACTGCTCACCGCCATGATAGTCGGTCAGCACGTAGTTGAAGGGGTCGAGGGCCACCTCGTTGGTGCCGTCTTTGTATGTTTTGATGGTTCGCAGATAGCCTGTGCCGTCATCGCGGAAGGACATCACCTCAGTGATGCTGAAGGGTAAGTCGGGATAGAGAGCCACGGTGGTTTGCTGGTTGTGATCATGCACAAGGTGTTGCCAGTCGGTCTGCCAGTAGCCAATGAGATAGTTGGGCGCTCCTTCGGCACTCTTCACAGGTTCTGACTTCAGGACGAGGATGCAGCTGATGTTCGTGGCTTTACTCATAAACTCCTCGTTCTGGAAATTGTACCGTTCGCCATTGCTATTATAGATGTTGACCATTGCGCTTGAAACCACACTGTAGATATCGTAATAGTACTCCCCTTTATATTCCATCCGGCATATCCGTGCGCACATGGCTGCACCCGCATTGACTGCCAACTCCTGAATAGCTGATGGCAGTTGCTCTACAAAGACGTGGTTGACAGGTATCTTCTTGTCATAGAATGTGGCTGACTCAAACTGTTCGGTAATATCCACCACTTGCAGTTTCAGGCCATTTCTTTCAAATAGTTTGACGACAATCCCATTGCTGTCACTCTGTCCGCTTATCCGCGTCAGTCCCAGATTCTCATATTGGTCAGAATTCGCAGTCGACGAATCCTCCTCATTTGACGAGCATCCTGCTAAGGTAGCAACTCCTGACAATATTAGTGTCAGTATCCATAAGATACTTTGTTTCTTCATAAACCAAAATATAGATATTGCAAACTTAATTCTTTTTCTTATATAGTGTATCTAAAAGTGGAAAGACTGCATGATACTGTCTGAATTTACAATTTATTAACATCAGAGAAGTATCATGCGCCGAAGGTTAATTAAGAGGTTTTAACGTTCTTAGCCGTGATATTTGTTATAACATAAGAACCATCCCCCCGTTACACTTTTTTGCTCCAGAATGCTTTCATTCCATATTTGACGGAAGATGATTCAGGCCAATAGGCCGCAGACCACCAGATAAACTGCTAATTCTACCAACAGGCAGACGGCGCCGCAGCAGTCGCCGGTATAGCCGTGAATCCGTCGCCAGATCAACAGGTAGAGGAAATACATCACCAAGCAGGGCAGGAAAATAATCATTTCCCAATTCAAACCTGTATACCAAAGGAATGCAACCATCGGGAGCAAACCCTGAATGGCAAGACAGACACCAGCCTTCCACTCGATTTTCCGATACACGGTCTTGTTCTTGGCCGTCTCTTCCGTCCGGGCATAGGGCATCATGATAATCAGTTCGCTCGTCACCATCTTACTATAGGGGTCGGCAGCAAGAATGGTTAATGCGGCCATCTCAGGCGACATCGAAAGAAGCGCGGCAAATAAGAGCAATTCGTATAGGATGAGTCCCAGTACACCGTAAGTACCGATGTGGGAGTCCTTCATGATGGCGAGGATGCGCAGACGGTCTTTCCCCCCGCCGCCAAAGCCATCGAGGAAGTCGGCCAATCCGTCTTCGTGTAGGGCACCTGTGATGAGCAGTCGCACCATGATAGCCGCAATGACAACGACGGTATAGGGCATTACCATACTGCCGAAATAGAGCGTGGCAGCCATTGCACCGCCGGTGAGCCAGCCTGTCAGGGGCCACCATTCCACTACGGCAGCGTAGGAGGACTTGGGGGGCTGACGGAGTCGCCAGAAGGGCAGACGGGTAAAGAAAATGAAAGCCGCCAGCAGGTTGTCATACCAATGGCTCTGCTCGGGATTGTTTGTCTGGTCTATTTTTATTTCCATCGTTCAGAAGTATTTTGTGATTTTGGCATTATCGAAGTTGTTCATCTCGTTGATCATGCGGACAGCTGAGTCGATGATGGGATAGGCACAGAGGGCACCCGTTCCCTCACCAAGTCTTAGTCCTAAATTCAGCAATGGTCTGGCCTCAATGATATCCAGCATCTTCCGATGTCCGCTCTCATCGCCGCAATGGGTGAAAACCATATAGTCTTGTGAGGTGGGATAGAGTCGGATGGCTGCCAGTGCACAGGCCGTCATGATAAAGCCGTCGACTAACACAATGAGATGGCACTCTGCTGCCCGCAGCATGGCGCCGATGGCTGCAATCATCTCGAACCCGCCGAAGTAGTGGAGCGCCTCACACGCGTTCCTGTCCTCCTGTGAGGTGAATCTCTCCACAGCCTTTGCAAGCACTTCACATTTATGACGGATGCCTGGGTTGTCGAGTCCTGAGCCAGCGCCGATACAATCATTCAGGGGGATGTTGCCAAACAGATGCATCCAAATACTGGATGGCGAGGTGTTGCCAATGCCCATCTCACCAATGCTCAGGACATTACAACCCTCTGCGATACAGTCATCCACAAGAGCAGCGCCAATTTCTATCGCCTTGTCGAACGCTTCTTCCGTCATCGCCGGTTCATAGAGGAAGTTCTTGGTGCCTCGGGCGATCTTTCGGTCGATGATGCCGGGGATGTGAGTCAAATCGTAATCTACTCCAACGTCGACGATACGCAGTTTAAAGCCATGCTGACGACAGAACATATTAACACCTCCGCCGCCACGGGTGAAGTTGATCATCTGTTGCCAAGTCACCTCCCGAGGCGAGACACTCACACCTTCACGCTCGATGCCGTGATCTCCTCCCAACAGCAGATGGCAGGGATGCGACAATTCCGGCGAGAGTGTCTGCTGAATCAGGCAAATCTGCATGGCCAGTTCCTCCAATCTTCCGAGCGAGCCTTTGGGCTTATTCAGATTGTCTATCTTTGACTGAATCGCAGGGCGTAATGCCCCGTCGGGTGTTTCTATCTTAAACGACCTCATGTCAACTCTTACCCTTTTATTTTTACAGCAATTCCACTCACCATGAGTATCACTTCATCGGCTTTTGAGGCAATATACTGGTTCATCCATCCTTCAAGATCGGTGAATTTCCTTTGAAGCGCGTTCTCGCTTACACCACCGCTACCGATCTCATTTGTCACAAAAATATAGGTGGCATCATGTGAAGTGAAGCGGTCGAACTCCTGTTTGACGGCTTCGAGTGTCTGCTCGACATCCGATGTCTCAAAGAAGAAGTTTGTCAGCCACAAGGTCACGCAGTCTATCACTGCAACGCGTCCCGTGAGGTCGTGTTTGCTCAGGTATTTCTCCTCTTCGATGTTCGTCCATTGTGGGCCTCGCCGTTCCTGATGCTTTTGCACGCGTTCACGGAACTCATCGTCCCAGATATGCGCTGTTGCTACATAGACTGGATTGTTTACCAGACTCAGCGCTATTTCTTCTGCCTGACGACTCTTGCCAGAGCGTTGTCCACCAGTTACAAGAATGATTTTTCTCTTCACTTTCGTCTTTTTCTGATTTATGCTGCAAAATTACAAATAATTATGCATTATTCATAACGAATTATGAATTAATTTTGTAACTTTGCAGACAATATGAAGAAAATCATTGTTGCAGGGATAGGTCCGGGCAGTCGTGAGGATATCACACCGGCTGTCATGGAAGCCGTCAGAGAGGCTGATGTCGTGGTTGGCTATAAGTATTACTTCCAGTTTGTAGAGCAATACCTGAAGCCGGGATGTGAGTGCGTAGACACTGGTATGAAGAAAGAGCGCGAACGGGCAGAGCAGGCATTCCTGTTAGCCGAACAAGACAAGACCGTTGTTGTCATCTCTTCAGGCGATGCAGGCATCTATGGCATGGCACCGCTTATCTACGAGATGAAACAAGCGCATCAATCGGATGTTGAGATTGAGACCTTGCCTGGTATCTCAGCCTTTCAGAAAGCAGCTTCGCTTTTAGGTGCTCCGATTGGTCACGATATGTGTATCATCTCGCTCAGTGACCTGATGACACCTTGGGAGGTGATAGAACGACGCATCAAGGCAGCAGCCTTTGGCGATTTCGTAACGGCTGTCTATAATCCCAAATCGCATGGACGCTATTGGCAAATCTATCGCCTGCAGGAGCTGTTCTTGAAATATCGTTCCGCTGACACTCCAATAGGCTATGTCCGTCAGGCAGGGCGTGAAGAGCAGGAGGTGAAGGTGACAACACTCGGAGCCTTCGACCCTGAGGATGTAGATATGTTTACTGTTATTCTTATCGGCAATTCGCAGTCGTATATTGCGGATGGAAAATTCATCACGCCTCGGGGCTACTATCGCGAAGAGAAAGAGAATAACGTAAAGCCCGGTCAGCAGATCATGATAGAGTCATTCCGTACAATCGAAGGTGAATTGCGTAACAAGGACATTCCCCTCGGTCATAAATGGGCGCTGTTACACGCCATCCACACCACAGCCGACTTTGATATGGAGAAGATTCTTTATACCGACGAGGGGGCTGTGGAGGCCCTGTATAATAAGGTGAAGGACGGCACGCTGAAAACGATTGTGACTGATGTGACGATGGTGGTAAGCGGTATCCGTAAGGGGGCTCTCCAGCGCTTGGGCATGGAGGCTGTTTGCTATCTCTCTGATCCGCAGACGGCAGCGATGGCTTCAAATGAAGGCATTACCCGAACGCAGGCAGGAATCCGGCTTGCTGTTGAGGAGCATCCTGATGCACTCTATGCCTTTGGGAATGCTCCCACGGCTCTGATGGAACTCTGTGATCTGATTCGTAAGGGCAAGGCGCATCCTGCTGGCATCATTGCGGCTCCTGTTGGCTTTGTGCATGTCAGGGAGTCGAAACACATGGTGAAACCGTTCAAGGACATTCCCAAGATTATCGTTGAGGGGCGCAAAGGAGGTAGCAATCTGGCTGCAACCCTCTGTAATGCCATTCTGACATTCGATGATGCCGAACAACTCAAACCAGGAAGAGACTTGTAAAGAATTGAAGAATTAAAAGATCGAAGAATTGAAGTTTATTGTTATCGGAATTACGGACAACCCACAACCTTGGTTCCCACCAGAGGTGATGGAGATGATCAGGCAGGGGAGGGTGTTCTCTGGTGGAAAGCGCCATCATGAGATTGTCGCGTCGCTTTTACCTGATGGTGCTGAGTGGATAGACATCACAGCCTCGCTCAATGCCGTCTTCGAGCAATACATTTCTCATACCTCTGAAATCATCGTCTTTGCCTCCGGCGATCCGTTGTTCTTCGGCTTTGCCAATACCATCAAGCGGAAGATGCCGGATGCAGAGATTGTGCTCTATCCGACCTTCAACTCCCTTCAGATGCTGGCCCATCGGCTGGTCATGGCTTATCACGATATGCGTATCGTTTCGCTGACAGGTCGTCCCTGGCCAGAGTTTGATAAGGCTCTTATTGAAGGTGAAGGGAAAATAGGTGTGCTGACAGATCGTGAACATACTCCTGCCACCATCGCTCAGCGGATGCTGGAGTATGGCTATCACTATTATAAGATGCACGTTGGTGAACATTTGGGAAATCCTGAACTCGAGAAGGTTACTACCCTTACTCTTGAAGAAGCCTCTCACCACGACTTTGACTATCCCAACTGCGTGTTGCTGGAACTCATTGGGGACGGTTCTTCTGAGTTTGATAACAATTCCGCTTCGAGGACTCAAACTCAGAAGAACCGTCCCCTGTGGGTTCCCTTCGGCATCCCCGACGCGGAATTTGCTCTGCTCGATGGTCGCGAGAAGATGATTACCAAGATGCCGATTCGCCTGTTGACGTTACAAGCTCTCGACCTGCCAAAGCGACATGTACTATGGGATATCGGTTCCTGCACGGGCAGTGTCTCTATCGAGACCCGTTTGCAGTTCCCGCATCTGCATATCGAAGCCTTTGAGATTCGCCCTGAGTGCGAGGCCATTATCCAAGAGAATGCCCGTCGTTTCGGGGCTCCAGGCATCAATGTCCATATTGGCGACTTCCTCGAAACAGATATCACAACCCTGCCTCGTCCTGATGCCGTCTTCATCGGTGGTCATGGTGGCAAACTAAAGGAAATCATGGCGAAGGTTCTGGCGGTATTAACTGAAGACGGTTGTATCGTGATGAACAGCGTCAAGGCTCCTAAGGTAACAACAGACAGCCACCAGCTTTGGGATGAGGTCTGTCAAGAACTCGGTCTCCAGCAAGAGTCTCCCATGAGAATAATAATCGATGAACATCACCCAATAGAAATCCTAAAAGCCCACAAATGAAGATAGCCGTCATACAAATCAGCGAGGCAGGCAGACATGTTGCTTATTGCATCCAACAAGAATTGGGTGCCCAGCTCATCGAGCGTACAGCCGTCGGAGCGCATTGGAAAGACTACAATGCCTTTGTGTTTGTTGGTGCTATGGGCATTTGCGTTCGCACCATTGCCCCCTATATAGAAGATAAGCATACAGACCCTGCCGTTGTCTGTGTAGATTCTTTTGGAAAGCACGTTATCTCTGTCCTCTCTGGTCATGTAGGAGGGGCTAATGATTTAACCAAACAGATTGCAGGTGTTTTGGGCGTTGATCCTATCATCACCACCCAGAGCGACAATGCTGGCCTTTGGCCACTCGATACGATTTATGAGAATTATAATTGGCACATGAGCTATGTGGGAAATCTCAATACTGCGATAGGGAAGTTTGTCAACAGGGAACCTGTGGCTCTTCTCCTTGATATTCGTGATGAGGGTACAGATTATCTTGAGCGCACTTGTCCCCAGCATGTGACCATTGTCAAATCTGCCGATGAGATCATGGATGGAAACTACGCTTTAGCCATTATAGTCTCTCCTTTCATCTATTCCAATTTACCGTCTGATTTATTAGTCGTTCAATATACCCCACAAGTGTTGGATTTGGGTATTGGACTGGCCCATCAGGCACCAGTAGATACTTATGAGGACATCCAACAACTGCTAAGTGAACACCATATTTGTCTGTGGTCTGAATGTATCCGCAATATCTGTACCATTGATATCAAAGCCGAGGAACCTGTTATCCAAAAGTTCCAAGCAGAACGATACGGGCTTGAGCTCAAACTTTATACTGCCGATGAACTGGCTAAGGTGGACGTTCCCACTCCCAGTGAGATGGTAGAAAAGCACGTTGGGACACCCAGCGTTTGTGAGGCTGCAGCCCTTTTGGTTTCCAATCACGGAAAACTCCTATTGCCCAAAGTGAAGGGAAAGAACTTCACACTTGCTGTAGCCATCGATTGCAAGTATCTCCGCGAGGGCCATATCGAGATAGTTGGTGCAGGTCCTGGTGATCCAGATTTGGTATCTGTGCGAGGCCGTAAGATGTTGGAGCGGGCAGACCTGATTCTCTATGCTGGCTCGTTAGTGCCTAAGGCTTTGACAGATTGCCACAAGCCCGGTGCTGTGGTGCGCTCTTCTGCCGACATGAACCTTGAAGAGCAGTGTGCATTGATGAAGGAGCATTACGACAAGGGCCACTTCATCGTTCGTCTGCATACAGGCGACCCTTGTATCTTCGGTGCGATTCAGGAGCAGATGGCTTTCTTCGATGCTAATGGTATGGACTATCACATCACGCCGGGAATTTCCTCGTTCCTTGCTGCTGCTGCTGAGTTGCAGAGTCAGTTCACGATTCCTGAGCGTTGTCAGACGATTATTCTCACGCGAGGCGAGGGGAGAACCCCCATGCCCGAGAAAGAACAATTGCATCTGCTGGCGCGTAGTCAGAGCACGATGTGCATCTTCCTTTCAGCGTCGATAGTCGATGATGTCCAGCGCGAACTCCTTCAGGAATATCCAGAAGATACACCCGTCGCAGCCTGTTATCATCTCACATGGCCCGATCAGAAAATCTATCGAGGCAAGCTCAAAGACCTCGCTAAGATTGTCCACGATAACCGCCTGACACTCACTACGATGCTCGTTGTCGGTGAAGCAATAGATAACCGCCAAGGACTCTCGGAATTATATAGCAAGCACTTCACTCATCTCTTCCGTCAGGGCGACGACGAAGTCACATCGTGAATTCCTCACATAGTATCCGACAACTGGCAATCTGGCGGTCGAAGGCATCGAGGTATATAGGTCGCGTCGAGGTACGTGTAACAGCGGAACAAAGCTGGAACGATGTTAAATATTAGGCGCAAAATTTGGGTCACTTGTAAAACCCTGTGTTGAAAATTTAGCTTAGAAGTCTGATATTTCAAATATTGTATGTACCTTTGCACACAAAGAGTACTGGTATGAACGAGAATCCCTATATGATGCTTGCAAAGGTCATCCTTCCCAAAGA
>JAGCDZ010000032.1 GCA_017650905.1 Prevotella sp.
ATGGAGTATTTGTGCAGTCTCGAAGGTGCTTAATGTGGCAAAGTGGCAAAGTGGCGATGTGGCAACCCAAACTGTCTATCTTGCCCACTTTCAATGAAATGTAATCTCAAAGGCTCGAAAATTACGGATTCGAGGGCTCGAAATTACGTTTCGTTCAAATTCGTCAAATTCGTGCTGAAAATCGCCCCAAATCGAGGGGCAAAATTTGGAAGCGCATGAATTTTTTCGTATCTTTGCATTGTCAATCGATGGAGCAGCGAGAGCCATCAAGCTTGCTTGAATGGCCGAGTCGCGACAGAGAAAGACGCAGTCAATCATGAGAGACAAAAACGCGGGATGTCGGCCACCCGATGTAGCTGGCCGCAAGAATCTAATACCATGAAAGATGCGATTAAGTGAGTGCAGAGCGATGCTCGCATCAGATCTGCCGAGCGTGAGCATCTTCAATGGTGAAACCATTAAAAACACATTTAAATTATGGCAAAGATTTTGTATGAAGTAAAGCAGAACCAGAACTCGTACAGCTCGGCTTACGGCAAGTGGTTCGCACAGGTGAAGAGCCTGGAAACGTTGAACACGCGCAAGTTGGCGCAGCACATCTCAGAACACGGGTCGATTTACATACCCAACGTGGTGTACGGTGTGATGGAGATGTTCCGTAGTGCGTCCCTTACGGGACAGGAGAGAAACCTCGAAAACATATTTTTAGACAAAAGAAACAAAAAAACTTATGTTCTTATATACTTATGTCTGAGAAAATGTGTAATTTTGCGCCCAAAATCAACCATCATGGAGAAAACAAACGTTGCAATCTTCGTATCAGGAGGTGGGACAAACTGCGAGAACCTGATTAAGTATTTCAAGGATTCTGAGTTGGTAAATACGGCTTTGGTCGTAAGCAACAAGCCTGATGCCTATGCACTGGTGAGGGCTGAAAGACTGGGGGTGCCTACTGCCGTTGCACCAAAGGCTGACCTTCAGAACCCCGATGTAATGATGCCGCTGCTCGAGAAATTTGACATCGGCTTCATTGTACTGGCAGGCTGGCTGCCTCTGATACCCAACTACCTGATCGATGCCTATCCACATAAGATTATCAATCTCCATCCCGCTCTGTTGCCAAAATACGGCGGCAAAGGTATGTGGGGACACCATGTGCATGAGGCCGTAAAAGCTGCCGGAGAAACGGAGACAGGCATGACCGTTCATTGGGTGACACCCGTCTGTGACGTTGGAGAGATCATCGCACAATTTAAAGTGGCTCTCTCACCTGACGATACCGTCGACGATATTGCAGAAAAAGAGCACCAACTGGAGATGGCACATTTCCCCAAAGTGGTGGAAGAAACCATTTTAAGAATGAAAAAATGAAAGAATGAAAGAATAAAAAAACGCTGTAGAAATTAATCTGCAGCGTTTTTCAAAATCTCTGAGAGGGTTGGATGAATATGGACCATATCAGCAAGTTCATGGAGAGTGGTCTGCTTACACATCAGCACAGAGACTTCTTGCACGATATCAGCAGCATGGGCACCATAGGCATGACAACCTAAAATCAACCCTTCAGGGGATGCAAAGAGTTTCAGCATACCTTCTGTCTCACCCATAGCGAGAGCCTTACCATTGGCACGCCAGAAGGATTTCTTGCAGATATAATCAATGCCCTGCTCTTTCAGCTGATCCTCCGTTGGTCCTACACAAGCCGCCTCGGGTTCAGTGAAGATGGCAGCAGGCATTATGTCAAAACGGATGCCATCTGTCTTGCCAAGGATTTGGTTCACGGCTCTCACAGCCTGCATCTCCGCTGCATGAGCGAGCATCTGACGGCCATTTACATCGCCAATGGCATAAACGGTTCCGCTTGCGACAATACCATCACTACAAACACAATGGTAGTTGTCGTCGACGAGAATGGCGCCATTAGGGGCTTGTGTGATGCCGGCGGCTGCAAGGTTCAGCCCTTCTGTGCGAGGCTTTCGGCCTGTGGCCATGAGGATAAGATCGGCATCGATATCGGCAATGTTCTCAACGGCGGTTTTCATCTTAAAGGTGATGCCACGCTTCTCTAATAGTTTGCGCAGGCGTTTGGCAATGTCGCTATCGAGGGCAGGAAGGCACTCCTTCAGATATTCAATGACCATAACCTCGGAGCCAAAGCGATGGAACACGGAGGCAAACTCCATACCTATCACGCCAGCGCCAATGATGCAAAGACGCTTGGGGAGGGTTTCCAGATTCAAAATACCAGTGGAATCAACCACCCGTGGATCGTCACAGCCTGCGATGGGAAGCCACTTGGTTTCAGAACCCGTGGCGATGATGATATTATCAGCTGTGTAGACCTCTTCGCCTGCACGAACCACAGGGGCAGTCCCTCTGTGCGCTGCATGCTCTGCACAGCAGGAACAGTCTCCATGATTCTCGAACGACGCCTTCTCACGGATAAGGGTGATGTTGGGATGCGAGAGGATGGCCTCAACACCAGCACGGAGCTGGGGAACGACAGAGGACATACGTTCGCGGGCCTCATCAAAAGTGGCACTGTGGACATAAGTCTTCGTAGGGATACAGCCCACATTGAGGCAGGTACCTCCAACATTGTCGCCCTCGAAAACCACAACCTTCAAGCCTTGCTTGGCAGCATATTCTGCAGCACGATATCCACCAGGCCCTGCTCCAATGACAATCAGATCAGTTTCTTTCATTATTTTATTCTTTCATTTTTTCATTCTTCAGCGCCTTCCACGTGGTGATAGGATGCTTGGCGGCCAGGACATCATCGACACGTCCGATGGGGGTATCGTGTGGTGCCGACTTCACTAGTTCCGCGTCATCTTTGGCCTCTTCAGCTATCTGACGCATCACAGCGATAAAGCCATCAAGCGTCTCCTTCGACTCATTCTCAGTAGGCTCAATCATAAGAGACTCATGGAAAAGCAGTGGGAAGTAGATGGTAGGCGCATGATAACCGTAATCGAGCAGGCGTTTGGCTACATCCATCGTGGTAACACCCGTAGATTTATCCTTTAAGCCGTCGAAAACAAACTCGTGACAGCACAGACCGTCGATGGGCAGTTCATAGACATCCTTCAGCGACTCCTTGATATAGTTGGCATTCAGGGTAGCCAAAGGACCTACAAGTCTGATATTCTCACGACCCAGCGTGCAAATATAGGCATAGGCACGCATCATGACGGCATAGTTACCTTGATAGGGTGAGACGAAGGGGAAGAATTCTTGTAAACCTTCACGCACACCCACAGGGCCAGAGCCAGGTCCACCACCGCCATGAGGCGTGGAGAATGTCTTATGCAGGTTGATATGCATCACATCGAAGCCCATATCGCCAGGACGACAGGCGCCCAGCATAGGATTCAGGTTAGCTCCATCGTAATACATCAGGCCACCGCAGTCGTGGATGAGTTTTGCAATTGCAGGGATACTTGTCTCAAAAAGTCCGAGCGTATTAGGATTGGTCATCATCATGGCTGCGATATTAGGTCCTTCCAGCTCGACGAGTCTTTCCAGATCAGCCAGATCAACCAGACCGTTAGCATCTGATTTCACCTCGATGATTTCAAGGCCGCAGACGGCTGCCGAGGCAGGATTAGTGCCGTGGGCAGAATCAGGCACAATGACCTTCTTGCGCTGCAGATCCCCATGTGAGCGATGATAATTGTCAATTGTCATCAAGCCCGTGAGCTCGCCATGAGCACCTGCGTAGGGTTTGAATGTGAAATGCGCCAGACCCGTGAGGGCACAAAGCGATTTCTCCAACAACGACACCAGAGCCAATGCGCCTTTTACACTACCACTTGGCTGTTTCGGATGTAGGTTCTGGAACTGTGGCAGAGCGGCCATTTCCTCGTTAATCTTGGGATTGTATTTCATCGTACACGAGCCCAAAGGATAGAATCCTGTATCCACGCCAAAGTTGTTATTAGAAAGGTTCGTATAGTGACGCACCACCGTCAATTCGTCGCACTCAGGAAGTTCTGCATCCACAGCACGTTGCATCGAAGCGGGTATCTCGTAATTGCCAAAATTGTTTTTGGGCAGATTGTAGCCTTTGCGACCCTCCTTAGAGAGTTCAAAGATCAGATTTCCGTATAGTCGATTGTTCATAATCTCACGTTTTGATAATTAACCTACACCATGTGCAAACGGAAGAGCCTCCACAAATTGGTCGATTTCTTCCTTTGTACGCTTTTCCGTAACCGCAATCAGCAGACTGCCATCATTCATCTTAAGGCCAGGCAGGATGCCATTCATCATATAGAACTTGAACAGCTCATCGACATCCCCATCATAGCGAACGAGGAACTCATTGAAGAAGGGCTTGTCGTAAACCAAATGGAACTTACCTGTTGCCAAGAGTTTATCGCATAGATAATGAGCACCAGCATAAGAGAGTTGTGCAGCTTCCTTCAATCCCTGTTTGCCCATCAGCGACATATAGATTGTCACAAAGAGTGCCATCAGACTCTGATTGCTACAGATGTTAGAAGTGGCCTTCTGGCGACGGATATGCTGCTCACGGGCCTGAAGCGTCAACACAAAAGCGCGTTGATCACGATTATCTTTTGTCATGCCGACGATACGGCCAGGCATCTTGCGGATGAGTTTCTCCGTGCAGCACATATAGCCCACGTAAGGCCCGCCAAACTGCATGGGAATGCCTAAACTTTGCCCATCACCCACAGCAATATCAGCACCCCACTCACCAGGTGTTTTCAATACAGCGAGATCAGCAGCAATACTGTTGATGATTAAAAGAGCCTTGTTGTCGTGACACGCATCTGAAAAGCCCGTGAAATCCTCAACGATACCACAGGCATTCGGTTGCTGCACAATCACGCCAGCCACACCGCCCGCTGCGAGTTTCGCCTTCAAATCGTCGACATCAGTCACACCATCCTTCTCAGCTATGGTCTCTAACTCAATACCCTGATGCAGGGCGTACGTATCGAGCACCTTCCTGATATCATCGTTCAAGGTCTCAGACACCAGCACCTTGTTCTGCTTCTTACCAGCAGCCACTGCCATCATCATGGCCTCAGCCGTAGCCGTCGTACCATCGTACATCGAGGCATTGGAGATGTCCATACCCGTCAATTCAGCCATCATGCTCTGATACTCGAAGATATAGTGCAGCGTACCCTGTGAGATTTCGGCCTGATATGGGGTGTAAGAAGTCAGGAACTCTGAACGCTGCAGCAGTTGGGGAATGACAGAGGGGGTATAGTGGTCATAGACGCCATAGCCTGCATAACAAGTCATTTGACGGTTTTGTGAGCCTAACCGCTCAAAGAGTTGTCGTATCTCTATCTCGCTCATTTCCGAAGGAATGCCATAGTCACCTTTGAAACGGATACTCTCTGGAATCTGGGCATAGAGCTCGTCAAGGTTCTTCACACCCACCTTCGCCAGCATCGCCTGCAAGTCATCCTCCGTATGGGGAAAAAACTTATACATATTAAAAATGAAATAATGAAACAATGAAATAATGAAATTTATTCATTTCTTTCATTTTGCTTCGTACTCTTTATTGTATTAACTAACGTCCCAATTATGATATTCAAATCATTTACTATAGAGTCAAATTGCATATCACTAATATGTTCTGAATCGTGTAATAATTCCAGCCAATATTTTGTTTCTGTTGCTTCTTTCAAAGAAATACTCAATTTGCTAATAAAATCCGCACGACTCTGTGCATTTATGCTTTCTGCAATATTTGCGCCAATACTCGTACCACTTCTATACACCTGCTTTGACATAATAAATTCATGATTCTCATCTATCAAATAGGAATATAGCTTGATTATTCGTAGAGCAAATTTCTTACTTAACTCATACAAAATATTGTCATGGGTCATACATTCTTCATTTTTTCATTTTTTCATTTTTCAGAAAACGCCTCGTAAGCAGCGGCATCCATGAGGTTGTCGAGTTCTGACTTGTCTGAAAGTTCAACCTTGATGATCCAATTCTCAAAAGCATCCTGGTTAATGAGCTCTGGGGTATCCTCGAGGGCTTCGTTGATTTCAACGACAGTACCACTGACAGGAGAAATAAGATCAGAAGCAGCCTTCACACTCTCCACAGCACCAAACTCCTCACCGGCCGTTACCTCGTCATCCACTTCCGGCATATCGACATAAACCACATTACCTAATGCATTCTGAGCATAATCTGTAATACCCACAAAACCGTATTCACCTTCTACTCTTACAAATTCATGTGACTCCGAGTAGTAGAGTCCTTCAATTACCTTTGCCATAATGTTTTTACTTAATATTTCATTCTTTCATTTTTTATAGCTCTTGTTATAGAACTGCTTTTTGACGACTTTGCCAGGGAAGACTTTTTTACGGATCTGTATCTGCACCTCTGTGTCAAGTTTCGCATACTGTGCATCTACGAGGGCCATACAGACGCTCTTGTCAACAGAGAGAGCATGGTAGCCTGTCGTCACTTCGCCGATGGGTTCACCCTCCATATTGAGAACGGTGTAGCCATGACGGGGAATTGCCTTGTCGAAAAGTTCGATACCTACGAGTTTCCTGGCAGGTTCTTCTGCCTTCTGCTTGGCAAGAGCTTCCTTGCCAATAAACTCCGCCTTATCCAGTTTCACAAACATGCCCAGACCAGCCATAATGGGTGTAATGTCCTCTGAGAGTTCATCCCCATAGAGGGGTAGTCCCACCTCAAAGCGTAAGGTGTCACGGCATCCTAATCCGCATGCCTGCACGCCAGCAGCAATCAGCTTATCCCAGCAGTCGCGGATGAAGTCATGGGAGCCATAGACCTCGAAACCGTCCTCGCCTGTATAACCTGTACGGGAGATGATAACGTCAATAGGTGAGAGTTGAGAGGTAAGAGGTGATAGAATGGTTTTGCAGGTATAGAACACCAATTCCTTGCAGGGTAAGCCTAAGACACGTTCCATCAAATCCTCAGCTTCAGGTCCCTGAAGGGCTATCTGACCGTAGACGTCAGAACGGTTCTGAAGGTCGATGTCAAAACCCTCAGCGTTTTCCTGCATCCAAGCCCAATCCTTATCGATGTTGGAGGCATTGATTACGAGGAAGAAGTCGTTCTCTCCAAGCTTATATACCAGAAGGTCATCTACCGTACCACCATTCTCATAGCACATCATACCATAGAGTATCTTTCCTATGGGCATATCTGTCACGTCGTTCGTAAAAATATGGTTCACATAGCGTTCTGCATCCTTACCACGAACCGTCACCTCACCCATATGAGAAACATCAAAGAGTCCTGCCTTCTCACGCACAGCATAATGCTCAGGGGCAATACCAGCATTCTGGTAGAGCAAAGGCATGTCAAAACCGCCAAAGGCTACCATCGTTGCACCCAAAGACACATGCTTATCATGCAGACAGGTCCATTTCTCCTTTTTTTCCAATTCTTGTCTAATTGCCATATACTATTGTTGTATTAAATTGATAAAATCCTCTTTCAAGTACGTCTGTTCTATCTGTTCCACCTCTGCTATCTCCGCCTCTGTTAGGACATATTCTCCATCGCAAAGTGTCTCACGAACAAAGGCCTTCAGCTCTTCTGCTGATTTCGGATGATGAGCATCCTTCAGATAATCCTTCAGCAAAGTGATACGCTGACGGACACTCTGGATGCCCTTCTTCTCGAGCTTATCAGGTCCAGGTGTAATGGCATTGAGCATGTGATCCATATTAGTATCGTATAACATCGTACTATGAACAATGCTCCTGCCCGCAACATGGTAACAGGCTGTTCCACACACTTTCTTGTCGCCAATCATAATGTCGTTATGGCTTGAACCAGTGGCAGCGATACCCAATTTCCGAAGCACCAATAGTACCATATTCACAAATCGGTTGAAGGCAAAACCCACACTTTCCTCTGCAGTGATAAACGACCACATCAGATTATCCATATCCGCATAGACACAGCCTCCCCCACTCTTCCTGCGATAGACCTTGATGCCATGCGCCTTGCAATACTCAAGATTGACCTCATTCTCAACCACCTGGTTACGTCCGAAGATAACGCTCGGCTCCACCTGCCACATGAAGAAGCAGTCGGATTCGTCAAGCCGACGAGCCACGAATTCCTCCATCGCCAGATAGAACGAAAGGCAACGGGTAGGCGCGTCAGCGGAAATTAGGCGACGCACACTTTCATCCGGTAACGAGATGTACTTCATGATTTAGGTTGCAGCGGTGCAGTACTAATTGATTCTGACTGCAAAAATATGAAGTTTTTATGTAACAACCAAATGATTTGCTCAATATTTTTTGCGATTTCCACTTTTTTATGTAAATTTGCCCACAAATTACAATCGACATATGGCTAAGCTCTCTAAAGGCATACGCCTCGCCCTTAAGACTTTGGTTGTCATCATAGCCATCCTGGCCCTGGCAACACTCATCATTGCCAACAGCAATTATGTGCAGAACAAGCTCGTCGGCATTGCCACCAACGCCCTCTCCAAGCAGCTGAATACAGAGGTCGGAATCGACCATATCAGCCTGAACCTTCTGAAAATGAGTGCCAGCATCGAAGGCATCCGGCTCAAGGATCAGCAGCAGCGCGACCTGCTGAAGGTAAAGAGAATCTGGGGACGCCTGCAACCATTGGCCTTGCTAAGGAAGGAGATTCGCCTGAGGAGATGCGAAGTGGACAGTATTGACATATGCCTGATAAAGCCTCAAGACGGGCCTGCCAACTACCAGTTCCTTCTGGACTCCTCCAAGAAAGACAACCGTCAACCCATGGACAGCACCAAACGCAGTGGTTTCAACTTCGACTTGAAAGATGCGGTGGTGAAAAGCATCCATGTCAGTTATAACGATGCAAACTACGAATTATCACAGGCTTTCTACAACCATTGGCGAGGGACTCATTCCATCACCATCCACCATGCGAAGGCTGACTGGCAGAAGCAAACGAAAAAAGCGCTTGTCAGCTGGTACCTCGACACAGGCACAGTGACGGCTACCCTCCCTGAAAAGGGCAAGAAACACATCGACATCAAGGGGCTGGAACTGAAGAGCAACTGTGACCTGCCCCGTCGCAGCTTCGGAAAACCCAACCACGGTGACTTCGATGACAGGCACCTTAATCTGAAAGCAGATTTCGGTATCGATATCCTTCATACCAGCAAGGACTCAGTACAACTGAGTCTCACCAGAGGCTGTGTGAAAGATACGATTGCCGGCATCGACCTGACAGAACTGAAATCGGACATCACAATCTGCGGCAAACATGTAACACTCACAAATGCTGTTATCCAACAGGTCACCACACGCCTGGACATCCCTAAGGCACACATTTTCCTGCCCGACAAGGAAAAAGGCACCTCGCTGAGCTATAACGCTGACAGCATCAAGGGTCGTGTCATGCTGAAAGACATCTCACAGCCCTTTGCAAAGGTACTTAACAAATTCTCCATCCCACTCAACCTCAGCGTCAATCTGAGCGGAACCAACGAAGGCATGATGTTCAAAAACATTCACATTAATACAGACGACAAAAAACTGACTATCAACTCAATGGGTATGCTGCGGAATCTGAGGGATGCCCATAAACTGAACCTCCACTTTGAAGTCTATGAAATGAAGGCCAAGCCTGGCATCAAGGATAAGATCATCAATCAGTTCACGGTGAAAAAATACATGATGTATCAGGTCTATGCCTTAGGACTCATCAGATATGCCGGCAGTTTCGACATCCTTTGGAAAAAACAGCAGTTCAGAGGACTGATGAATACGGAGAAAGGCGATGTCAACTTCGATTTCGAGGTTGATGGAAAGGACAAATACCTGACTGGCAACGTTAGTACCGACTCCCTACACCTTGGAGAACTCTTCAAGCTTAAGCAAATCAACGACATCGACTGTTCTGCCAAGTTCAAGGTCGATATCTCCAAAGCTCGTACAGCCCTTATGCGCAGGGAGAAAGGTGGTAAACTGCCCATCGGGCATGTGGAGGCAGACATCAAGAAGGTGGGCTATCGCATGATTCACATGAAGAATATCGTTGCCAACATCGAAAGTGATGGTGCTATTGCCAATGGTGACGTTACCCTCAAAGGAAGTCTGACGAATCTGGTTTTGCAGTTCTCATTTACCAACACTGATGAGATGCACAAAATGAAAGTTAAGCCGAAACTCAGCTTCGGACACAATAAGGACAAAAAAGACAAGGAAAAGAAATAGATCTCTATCCCTGCAAGAAACGGAGCTCTGCTTCAAGCATTTCGAGCTTAGCCATACGGAAACCCGCTGCCCGTGCTATCTCTATCGGACGGGTATAGATGTAATGAATCTCCATCGGACGATGGAAGTCAAAATCCAGTTTCATTGAAGGAGAATATGGTGTCATGGCATCGGTAGTCTCGATCATCTTATCCGCAAAGGTCTCGTCAAGACCCGTTACCCCTAAATGGCGGGCGGCATCAATCACCTCCATCATCAGGTCACGAATCAACTGACGAGTAGACGGATTCTTCAACAGGAGATCAGTCTGAGTATTGAGGGCCACCGTCATACCATTGAAAGGCATATTCCAAACGGCTTTCTTCCAACGCGCCTCCTCATAAGGAACGGAACCTGCCTGAATACCTGCATTTGTAAAATCATTTAGGATAGCATTAAACAGACTCTCATCCTTACAGGAATAGTTGCCGAGATTGATGCTACCATAGCATTGGTGGTTCACGCGACCTGGCTCCGTCTTAGCAGAGCAGATAAAGGCAAGACCTGCTATTAATGCGGTATTCGGAAACATCTGCTGCACATCGGCCTCTACGCCAATACCATTCTGAATCAGTACAACAACCGAGTTCTCATGCAATAGGGGAGGCAGGAGCTTTGGAAGCATGTGATTGTTGATTGTTTTCAAACCAACCAAGATTACATCACACTTAGGCATATCAGTCGTCGATGCATAGGCATTCACTTGATCCAGATGGAAGGAACCGTCACAAGAATCCACCTGTAAACCGTTTTCACGAACAAATTCATAGTCTTTGTGAAACAGAAAATGCACTTCCTGACCACTATGAGCCAACTTACCGCCATAATAGCCGCCAATAGCACCTGTACCAATAATTCCGTATCTCATTATTTGTCTTTTATTAGCCTTTTCTTGATTTTTGCGTGCAAAATTACAAATATTTTTTAATTTTTACTTCGTAATTCTCATTTTATTTGTATCTTTGCAAAGTTTATACAACTTTTATGCTGTGGAACAAGAAGAATTAAGACTATTAAGCAAAATACAATATCCGAAAGACTTGCGCAAACTGAAGGTGGATGAACTGCCTCAGGTTTGTGACGAGTTGCGACAGGACATCGTACAAGAACTCTCTGTCAATCCGGGGCATTTGGCTTCAAGTCTTGGTGTGGCAGAAATCACGGTAGCCTTGCATTATGTCTACAATACACCTGAAGACCGCATCGTATGGGATGTAGGTCATCAGGCATACGGCCATAAGATCCTCACTGGACGTCGGGAGCAGTTTTGTACTAACCGCAAGTTAGGTGGTATCAAGCCCTTCCCCTCCCCCAACGAGAGTGAATATGATACCTTTGCTTGCGGACATGCCTCCAACTCTATCTCAGCAGCACTGGGTATGGCTGTCGCCGCCAAAATGGAAGGCAAAAAGCGTCACGTGGTAGCTGTTATTGGCGATGGCGCCATGAGTGGCGGTCTGGCATTTGAAGGACTGAACAACGTATCATCCTCACCCAATGACCTGCTCATTATCCTCAACGATAATAACATGTCGATTGATCGCAGTGTAGGGGGCATGAAGCAGTATCTACTGAATCTCAGCACCAACGAAACCTACAATGCCATCAAGTTCAAGACCAACAATTGGTTATACAGAAAAGGCCTGATGAACGACGCCAGGAAAAACGGTCTGCAGCGCCTTGCTAATGCATTCAAGAGTGCTATTGCTCATCAGCAGAACGTCTTCGAGGGCATGAACATACGCTATTTCGGGCCCTACGACGGCCATAACGTCAAGGAACTTGTGCGTATACTCAGACAGATCAAGGACATGAAAGGCCCCAAGCTGTTGCACCTGCACACCCAGAAAGGTCATGGTTATGCCCCAGCTGAGAAAGATGTGACCATCTGGCATGCACCAGGAAAGTTTGATCCGGAGACAGGTGAGCGTATTGTGGACAAAGACCCGTCGAAACCTCAGAAATATCAGGATGTGTTTGGCCATACCCTTTTGGAATTGGCCAAGCAGAATCCCAAGATTGTAGGCGTGACACCTGCTATGCCAAGTGGCTGCTCGATGAACATCATGATGAAGGAGATGCCAGAGCGAACCTTTGATGTCGGCATTGCCGAAGGTCATGCGGTGACCTTCTCTGGCGGTATGGCGAAAGACGGACTGCTGCCATTCTGCAACATCTACAGTGCCTTTGCCCAACGGGCCTTCGACAATATCATACACGATGTAGCACTGCTCAATCTGCATGTGGTTTTCTGTTTCGACCGTGCAGGACTGGTGGGCGAAGATGGTCCTACCCATCATGGTGCATTCGACCTTGCCGCCCTGCGTCCCATTCCGAATATGACCATCTCGTCGCCTATGGATGAGCATGAGCTACGCAGACTGATGTATACCGCCCAGCTACCTGACAAAGGACCGTTTGTCATCCGCTATCCGCGTGGTGGTGGTGTCCTTATAGACTGGCGCTGTCCTCTTGAAGAAATCAAGGTTGGAACAGGCCGCAAACTGCATGACGGCAAGGATGTGGCTGTGCTGAGCATTGGTCCTATCGGCAACGATGTGGCAGAAGCCATCGCCAGTTTATCTGGCCAATCTAGTCAGACTAGCCAGGATAGTGAGGAAAGTATTCCTAGCGTAGCCCATTACGACATGCGCTTCCTAAAGCCCATCGACGAAACTATCTTGCAAGAAGTGGCAGAGAGATTCAGCCGCATCGTCACCATTGAAAATGGTGTTAAGACTGGTGGTCTTGGTTCTGCTGTCATAGAATGGATGAACGATCACGGCTACCATCCGGAGATCATCCGTCTCGGATTACCTGACACCCAGTTTGTAGAACATGGTACCGTAAAAGAACTCCAGCATATTGTAGGTCTTGACAAGGAAGCTATCATTAAAGCAATAAAAGGGATATGAAAATAGTCATTGTTGGTGCAGGTGCCGTAGGAACTCACCTGTCGAAACTGCTGTCACGAGAGCATCAAGATTGCATACTCATTGATGACAATGAGGAGCGGCTGAATGCGCTGAGCGAGTATGACGTCATGACTTACGACGCCTCACCTACCAGTATCAAGGCCCTGAAAGAGGCAGGTGTGGCACATGCCGATCTGTTTGTGGGTGTCACCCCTGAGGAGACTACTAATCTCACGGCTTGCATGATTGCCCACAGCCTTGGTGCCAAGAAGACGGTGGCACGTATAGACAACTACGAGTATCTGAGTCCACAGAACAAAGAACTCTTCAAGCAGATGGGCATCGACTCGCTGATCTATCCAGAGGTGCTCGCAGCCATCGATATCAACAATGGTCTGAAACTCTCATGGGTTCGTCAGCGCTGGGATGTACACAACGGCGCCCTCACCCTGCTCGGCATCAAACTGCGCGAGACGGCAGAGATTCTGAACCAGCCTTTGCGCGACCTGTGTGGGCCCAATGATCCTTATCATGTAGTTGCCATCAAACGTGGCGAAGACACCATTGTCCCTGGCGGTCTCGATGAGTTGCGTGTTGGTGACCTCGTCTACTTCATGACCACCCAAGAATATATCCCCTATATCCGCAAGATTGTCGGTAAGGAGCATTATGCGGATGTGAAGAATGTTATTGTGATGGGTGGCGATAAGACCTCTGTCCGCGCAGCCCTCACAGCCCCCGACTATATGAACATCAAGATTATCGAGAAAAATGCTGAGCGATGTGAGAAACTGAACGAACTGCTTGGCGACAGCGACACGATGGTGATTCATGGCGATGGGCGTGATCTTGGATTGCTTGAGGAAGAGGGTATCCGCAATACCCAGGCATTCGTGGCACTCACTGGCAATGCCGAGACCAACATCCTGGCTTGTCTCACTGCCAAACGTCTAGGTGTGCGCAAAACGGTGGCAATGGTAGAGAATCTTGACTATGTGAAGATGGCAGAGGAACTGGATATCGGCACCATTATCAATAAGATGACCATTGCAGCCAGCCACATCTTCCAGATGATGCTTGAGGCCGATGTCGACAACCTCAGAACGCTGATGCTCGTCGATTCTGAAGTAGCAGAGTTTACAGCAGCAGAAGATTCCCGTGTCACGAAGAAACTGGTCAAGGACCTTGGACTCCCCATAGGCGCCACTATCGGAGGACTGGTGCGCAACGGTGTGGGTATGCTCGTCAGCGGAAACTCACAGATTGAGGCCGGCGACTCCGTAATGGTCTTCTGTCATGAAGCCAAGCTCAAACAAGTCGAGAAGTTCTTCAAGAAATCATCAATTCTCAATACAATTACGCCATAATACATAGAGAATGGTCAACTGGCACATCATATCCAAAATCATAGGCTCATTGCTGTTCATCGAGGCCTTCTTCATGGCCTGGTGCGTAGGAGTGTCGTTCTATTTCCAGGAAGACGACACACTTGCCTTCCTTATGTCTATGCTGATTACATTTGGTAGTGCCTTCCTGTTCCTGCTGATGGGACGAAATGCAAGAAACAGCCTGAACCGTCATGATGCCTTTGTGGTGGTAACGGCCGTATGGATCATCTTCTCTTTCTTCGGCATGTTCCCCTTCCTTATTCATGGCAGCTGTACCAATGTCACTGATGCCTATTTCGAGACCATGTCAGGTTTTTCCACCACAGGTTCCAGTGTTTTCGACGATGTGGAACACCTCCCGCGAGGCATCCTCTTCTGGCGTTCGCTCACCCAATGGGTCGGAGGCTTGGGAATCGTCTTCTTCACCATCGCCATTCTGCCTTCGTTAGTGGGTGGAAGTGTGAAAGTGTTTGCAGCTGAGGCCACAGGTCCTATTAAGGCAAAGATGCACCCGCGACTTTCCACGACTGCCAAGTGGATCTGGAGCATCTACCTGATGCTGACCATTGGCTGCGGACTTGCATTCTGGATAGCAGGCATGGATTGGTTCGATGCTTTGAACTATTCGATGACCACCACTGCCACAGGCGGTTTCTCCATCCACAACGACTCGCTGTCCTACTTCAACGATGCCAATGTTGACTACATCGCCATCCTCTTCGAGTTCATGGCAGGTATCAACTTTACCTTATTATACCTCACTGTCTTCAAGGGTCGTTTCAGGGATCTTTTCAAGAATTCGGAATTCAAACTCTATATCGGAATTGTGCTGCTGGCCACAATCAGTATCATGACGGTATTGTTTACCCAGATGGAATACAGTTTGGAACAGGCCTTCCGACAAGGGCTCTTCCAAGTTGTCTCGTTTATGACAACAACGGGTGTGTTCAGCGATGATGTGGCACAGTGGCCGCATATCACGTGGATCATCCTTGGTGGTCTGATGTTCGTTGGTGCCTGTGCGGGCAGCACCAGCGGAGGCTTTAAATGTATCCGAGCGGTGATGACACTCAAGACGCTACGCAACAATTTCCGACAGATCCTGCATCCAAATGCCGTCCTGCCTGTGAAGATCAACGGCATGAGTATTCCCCAGTCGAGGATTGTGGCACTCTTCGCTTTCTTCACCTTGTTCATGTGTATGATTCTCGTCACCGCAGCTATCATGATTCTCTCTGGCATCGACACCATCAATTCCATTGTCATCGCCCTGAGCTGCGTCAGCAATATCGGCCCCTCACTCAGCAACGATATCGGAGCGAATATCACCTGGTCAGGAATGCCCGACTATATCAAATGGGCGCTCTCACTGCTGATGCTCATGGGCCGTCTTGAGATTATGACTGTTCTCGTGCTTTTCACACCAAGTTTCTGGAGAGACAATTAAAACCACTTACTGAAAGATTATTAAATGATATATAAGTTCGAACCATTATTGAAACAGACGCTCTGGGGAGGTGACAGGATCATCCCCTTCAAGCACTTGGATATCCAGATGGAGCGTGTAGGCGAAAGCTGGGAAATCTCTGGTGTCAAAGACCAGGAGACGATCGTTGCCAATGGTCCACATAAGGGCAAATGCCTTAACCAACTCGTCAGCGAACTGAAAGGTCAGCTTGTCGGCGAGGAGAACTACCAACGGTTTGGTGATGAGTTCCCCCTGCTCGTCAAGTTCATCGATGCCTGCCAGGATCTCTCTATCCAAGTTCACCCCAACGATGAGGTGGCACAGCGTCACGGAAAGCCTCACGGCAAAACGGAGATGTGGTATTGTATGGGAGGAGACAGAAGTCAGGAGACAATACCTTTGCTCTATAATGGTTTGAAACGACAGATGACTCCTGAGGAATACAAGGCAATGGTCGACAACGACACCATTACTGAAGCTTTGGCATGTTATGAAGCGTATGAGGGTGAGGTCTTCTATATTCCCGCAGGCCGTATTCATGCCATTGGTACAGGTTGCTTTGTATTGGAGATTCAGCAGACGAGTGATGTCACCTACCGTATCTATGACTATAAGCGCAAGGACAAAAACGGGAACTATCGTGACCTCCATACCCATTTGGCCTCAGAAAGCATTGATTTCACCGTGCTTGACGACTACCGTACCGACTATACCCCAGTGAAAAACGGAGGCACTCTGCTCATCAGCACCCCACACTTTACCACAGCCGTATACGACCTTACGGAACCCATGACGCTCGACTATTCCGACCTCGACTCCTTCGTGATCCTCGTCGCGGTCAAGGGTGAAGGAAAACTAACCTGTGACGAAGAGGAAACAACATTCCGTATGGGCGATACCGTCCTCCTCCCCGCTACGGCAAAGGAGGTCAAGGTTGAAGGTACCGTCAAATTCCTCGAAACTTTCGTCTGATCCTCAACTATCAGAATCCAAATAGCTCCTGATATCTTCCTGGACACGGCGGAAGGGCTCTGAGGTCATATAACCACTGTTTTTCTTGAGCATCGCCTTGATGTCCTGAAGTGAGTTTTCATAGCATGTCATCTCATTGCGCTTCTGTGTCTTGTGCGCCATCGCATAATAAATCTCATTCTGCCGCTCCTGACGCAACAGATTACACACCTTCGACATGATAGGTGACACCACTGTATCAAACAAATGATGTCCCTGTATATATAAATAGGTGGTCTGAGCCGTCACACCCAAAGCCTTGATACTTTCCTTCGTGGCCAGATACTCCTCCTTAGCATCAGGGAACTGGCGCTGCAAATCGTTGACCTTGGTATTCACCTTACGTTTCACATTGGCGATTGAAGGTGCCGGGTTCTGCACGTTGAATCCTCCAGGATCAGCGATACGATTGAAGTCGGAAATAGAGAACTTGTTGTAGTTACCATTCCGATAGAGCATAACCGACCACACGAAGAGCGGGAAGAGTGCCTCACTAAATGCCTGGAAATAGGCACGGAAGTCGAAAAGGCGATGATCGTTAAGCGTCACAGACACACAGACATTATGCAGCGACGGCGCGTAGCACTGGTAATTCTCGATGGCATAGACGTATGTGTGAAATACGTATGGACTGTCAAGCACCTTCCTCGACTGTGCCGTACGCCCCTGCAGCAGATAGTCGTAGTCGGCATCCACACAGGCAATCATATCCCTGCCCAAAGGCGCACCCTCAAGGAAATTCATCAGCACCGACTTCTTACCGCGTGTCAGGTTAATCCTTGAAGGCAGCATCACCTCGAAGAAGCGCTTGTCGTTCTCAAACTCCGTGAGCACCGTCCGCCAGAAATAAATATCATCATAGCTCTCGACGTAGGCCACAATCCTGCGCCGCGCCTTCTTCGAGGTCAGCGCATTCGCCGCCTCAATATAGCTATTGTTGATATTATCCTTGAGTCTCTTAGGCATAACAGATGTCTTGAACTCCTTGCCTCCCAGTTTCCTTGTCTCCTTAAATAGTGATATCCGTGACTTCTGTGACGGCATCCATCCAGCCGTTCATCACCACTGCAGGCGAATGGGTGGTCAGGATGATCTGTACATTGGGATTCAATTCCACACAAAGGTCGATGAGCCGTTTCTGCCATTCGATATGCAACGAAACTTCTGGCTCATCCATAAAGAGCACATAATTCTGATTGTTCTCCACAAGCACCGTCAGCAGGATAGCCAACATCTGTTTCTCACCACTCGAGAGCTGATAGGGCACCAGCGTCTCACCAATCTGCGAGAAGCGGATCTCATTCTCCGTACGGACAATCTTTTTACCCGTATCGGCAAACAGGTCATCGACCATATCCTGGAAACGCTGCTTCGGCAACGACAGCTGCTGGGCAGCATCAGCATTGCCAGCCTGCAGTTCTGCGATGATACGGTTGCCGATATTCACCTGATAGTCTAGGTATTTCCGCTGCAAGTGATAGAGCTGGAAATCAAGGGCCGACGAGATTCTTGTATCGACATGTGCCATCGTATCGAGGTCGAGCACGGGGGAGTCGAGTGATCGAATCACGTCATAGCGTATCCACTTGGCATCCTCAGGCACCACCTCCAGTCGAACACCCTTCAGCATGTGACTGGGAAATTCGCCACCAGCTGCCAAGCCCTTCACCACCTTGTTCAGGATGGTGCTCTTGCCCACGCCATTGATACCACTCAGGATATTCACACCCGGATTAAGCTCCCAGAGGATGTGCTTCTTGCCACTCCATAGAGAGTCAATCTCAATCCGTTTGATATAGTCAGCATATTTCTGCATAGTTTTTAGTTTTGTTGTTCTTGTTTATAGTTTACAGTTTATAGATGATATCTCTATAGGCAGAGTGGCTTGCAAGATTATCAACTATAAACTATAAACTCAATTACTTACTCCTCGCCCTGAAAGCGGGGTGCGGATCGCCGGGATGCCAATGATCCAGCAGGGCTATATCGAAAATCAAGTTACTATAGGCTGTAACAGAACCTTGAGATGCTGTATTATAGCCTAACTGATAGGGGATATAGACGAGCCATCTGTCGCCCTTATGCATATTCATCAAAGCTGTCGCAAAACCGCTGACAAGACCGGTAGAACCGCTAATGGCCATCGTCGACATACCAGCAGTATGCCAACTGAAATCGCCGAGATAGGTCTCGTCGAACACAAAGCCATCGGCATAGTTCGTGGTTGGAATCAGCCTTCCTCTATAGGCCAGACGAACAGTGTCGGTATAGAGGGGGCTGTCTGTGCCATCGCCCACCTCTAACACCTGTACGTAAATATAGTCGCTGGTCTTGCCCGTCGAAGTGTCATCCTGTGTATAGACACGGATTTTCCTCAAAGAGCTGTTTGCTGCCCATTGTGCAGTCGTCGCCTCATTGCGCTCCTGCCAGTTGGCAAACTCATCCGTCGCGCTGTCCTCCTCACTACAAGAAATAGTGAATAGTGAACAGTGAATAGTGAATAGCATCACTCCCACATATCCCAGCCATTTCTTATAGCCATTATTCATCATCATTCTTCTCATTATTCACTATTGATAATTCATATCGAGTCGCTCACGTTCAACATCACCTCAGCAAGCCAGGCTCTGCTTTTACTTCATCGCGACCTCCATTCTTCACATGATTACTGAAGCTTTTTCAGTAATGATGCGATGCTCACCTTATCCTCGATGATGCTGTTCAGTTCGCTGATAGCCACACGCTCCTGCTCCATAGTGTCGCGGAAACGCAGAGTGACGCAGCCATCATTCAGCGTATCGTGGTCGACGGTGACACAGTACGGTGTTCCGATAGCATCCTGACGACGATAGCGCTTGCCGATAGAATCCTTCTCATCATACTGGCAGTTGAAGTGGAACTTCAGCTGGTCGATAATCTCGCGGGCCTTCTCGGGCAGACCGTCCTTCTTCACCAATGGCATCACGGCGCACTTCACAGGAGCCAGCGCTGCGGGCAACTTCAGTACCACGCGGGTCTCGCCACTCTCCAGCTTCTCCTCTTCGTAAGCGTGACACATAATGCTCAAGAACATACGGTCAACACCAATAGAGGTCTCGATGACATACGGTGTATAGCTCTCGTTGGTCTGAGGATCGAAGTACTTAATCGACTTGCCGGAATACTTCTCGTGTTGCGAGAGGTCAAAGTTCGTACGGCTGTGGATACCCTCCACCTCCTTGAAGCCGAACGGCATCTTGAACTCTATATCGGTAGCGGCGTTGGCATAGTGAGCCAGCTTGTCGTGATCATGGAAACGATAATTCTCAGCACCGAATCCCAGAGCCTGATGCCACTTCATGCGCGTCTCCTTCCACTTGGGGAACCAATCGAGCTCTGTGCCGGGCTGCACGAAGAACTGCATCTCCATCTGCTCAAACTCACGCATACGGAAGATGAACTGACGGGCTACTATCTCATTACGGAAAGCCTTACCAATCTGGGCGATTCCGAAAGGAATCTTCATACGACCGGTTTTCTGCACGTTCAGGTAGTTCACGAAAATACCCTGAGCGGTTTCAGGACGCAGGTAGATCTTCATCGAAGCATCAGCGCTGGCACCCATCTCGGTAGAGAACATCAGGTTAAACTGACGCACATCCGTCCAGTTCCTGGTTCCGCTGATGGGGCAGACAATCTCCTCATCGAGGATGATCTGCTTCAGCTCGTCGAGATCCGGACCCTGCATAGCAGCAGCATAGCGGGCGTGAAGCGCGTCACGCTTCTCCTTGGTTTCCTTCACACGCTCAGAAGTCTCTAAATACTTTGCCTCATCAAAGCTGTCGCCAAAACGCTTGCGGGCTTTCTCTACTTCCTTCTGAATCTTCTCGTCGTACTTGGCAATCTGATCCTCAATCAGCACATCAGCACGATAACGCTTCTTCGAGTCGCGGTTATCAATCAGGGGATCGTTGAAAGCATCCACGTGTCCGGAAGCCTTCCATATCGTCGGGTGCATAAAGATGGCTGAGTCGATACCCACAATATTCTCGTGAAGCATCGTCATAGCCTTCCACCAATACTGCTTAATGTTATTCTTCAACTCCACACCGTTCTGACCATAGTCGTAAACGGCGCCTAAACCATCGTAAATCTCACTTGAGGGGAACACGAAGCCATACTCTTTACAGTGGCTTACGATCTTCTTAAATACATCTTCTTGTGCCATATCTATAAACTATAAACTTTAAATTCTAAACTATAAACTAAAATTTCGGCTGCAAAGTTACGAAATAATTATGAATATGCGCGCACGCATTAAGAATAATTATAGTTATAGCGTAATATAAGAAATAATCAGGCCTCATCTGAGGACCAAATTAGTGCTAATTTATGCTAATTTGCATCTTTTTCAAAAAAAAAAAATTCGATTCCTTTTAAACCTTTTCGTTTTTCATGCGTCAAAGAGTCAGAAACAGGATAACAAACAGGATAACAAAAAAACAGGATAACAATAAAAAAAAGAAAGGAAAAAATTATGAAGAAGATTATTTTAACGGTAGTAGCCGCAATGATGATGACCATCAGTTTCGCTGAAACAACAAACACCAGCGCAGTAAAAAATGTTGAAGAAAGTGGACTCACCTTCGACCTTCGCAGACTGGCAGTGACACTCGATCTCACCGACAACCAGATGGAAGCAGTGAAAGTCATCAGTGACAATTTTAACGACGAGCTTATCTCGGCTACTTCAGCAAGACGGTTCCAGCGCCACGCTCTGATTCAGCAGGCCATCAGAAAGGATGCAAAGCAGATGCGCAACGTTCTCAACGACAAGCAGTTCAATACTTACATGCAGCTGCTGGGAGTCACACTTCAGAACCGCTTCATTTGGTAAGAAACAGGCAAAAAGATTGTTTACCGGCCGTTGCAGATCCCTTGCAGCGGCCGTTAAATTTTCAATAAATCCGTGCTCCGACAAGAAAAAAACGCCGAAAACGTTGGCGGATTCAAAATTAATGCTTACCTTTGCAACCGAATCTGCGAGAACGGGCTACGCCTTAGCAATTCGAGCGAACTCGATTGCATTCAGCTTGCACTGTCCTTGCACCCACAAAACAAAAATGTTAGGGGCATAGCCCAGTTGGTTTAGAGCGCTGCAGTCACATTGCAGAGGTCCCCGGTTCGAGCCCGGGTGTCCCTACCAACACCAATCGCAAGTTCTTTCTTAATAGGAACTTGCGATTTTTCATATGTTTTTATGGCGAAGAACTTGCATTCTTACAATTATTTTTGTACCTTTGCAGCCGTTTTTGGGATCATATAACCATTAAAAGAACTTATAAGAATGTAATAGCATGATAAAAGCGCGCTTATTTTTATTCGTATTTATAGGACTGCTAGTGTTTTCCGGCTGTTCCAAAGAAGAGCAATTTGAGAACCATCAAACACCCCATGAGTTTAAACTGGCAAGAAACAGTATTACTGCCAATTATACAGCCGGCTTTGCCAATATCAGCATGTCAGCCGATCTGGCTATCACGTGGACGGCGACTTGTTCCGCCGACTGGCTATCGGTTTCGCCGACATCGGGCACCGGCGGTACTAATATCTGTGTCAGTTGGCAGGAAAATACCAATGCTGTCGACCGCGAAGCAACGGTCACTATTTCGGAAGGTCAGAAAAAATTGACGCTGTCTGTCAAGCAAGGTCAGAAACCTGCTGAGCTTGTGAGTACCCGTGCCATTTTAGGAAATGTGATAAAAGGCGAATTAGACTCCGTTGAGTTCATCTTCGACAGGCCTTTAGGGGCACTGAATGTCTATTCCAATAGCGAATTTTATTATATTGATGCTCAGGCTGAAAAGATTGACAATGAAGGACTTAGCTGGCGAATACCGTTGAAAGTATCCAAGCTGGGAAGTGATATTGAGTTGGCGTTAGCTTACAAGTCGGCAAGCGACTGGGTGGAGCGAAAGAAAGGCGTCTCTGTTCCCTTCTATCAGAAGAAGTTCTTATTGGACGAAGAGTATGGTTGGATCTGTTATACCACGCTCTCTCTCGACAAGCAAAGCATCTGGATAGCCATTGACGACTGGGATCCTGACAAAAAAAGGTTAGTGCAGTTGTCACTTGATGACATGACGGAGATGAAAAGCGTCAACCTACCCTACGCTGCCACTCACCTCTGCATGAATCCGTATAACGGCCTGCTCTATGTGATGGGCAATGAGGAGTACTTCTGCGTGGTAGATCCTGCGAAGGGCGAAATCGTGAAGCAGGTTCAGATAGAAGCCTCACCGTATGCCCATCCCCAGTACCCGGAGAATTGCGCTGCCGAAGTGGCGTTTACCAACGATGGTTTTGGTATTCTCCGACTCATATCAACGAGCTCCACGGGTATGGAATGGCGCTATATCGATAGTGCCAATGACGACAAGATCACACTGAGCGGATACGACATGTCTGAGTATGAATTCGAGCACTTGTATGTCAATTACGACGGCACGCGTATCTATGCCAGTATGTATCCCAGTCTCTATAGCCCTATGGCATGGGTAAACAGACAGCACCAGAAGCCCGTTGAAGTGGATATCCACCCCAGTTTCCAGTCCAACAAATACTATGCCGGTGGCAATCTGATGGACTTGCAGATGTCGCCCTTTGCCAATAAGGCTTTCATCTGCACAGCCCCAGGCAGCGAATGTGTGGTCACACTGGAGCCGTTGTCGTATTCTGAGGTGCTTGAAATGGAGGCCCGCGATTCAAAATGTGCGTGGGACTGGAATGTCTCTGACCGCGATTACATCTATCAGGTTTGTTCGCTTGACGGCTGTCTGGAACTCTACGATATGACGGAAGGCCGAGGCATTTTCGGCACACATCACAGATTTATCGGTAACTACGAGGCAAAGAACTGCTATTTCCTGCCAGCCACAGATCAGTTGTTGGTATCCTGTATCGATGGTGTCTGGGTGTTCGATGTCGCCCCAATGAAAGCTAAGAAATTGTAATATAAAATAGATAAGATGAAAAAGGTATTTTATGTGTATATGTCTCTCATGATGTGCATGTTTGCATCATGTCAGAAAGATGAGGATGTTATTCCCGAACCACAGCCGCAGCCAGAGCCGGAAAAACCTGTTGTAAGGTATGCTGAGTACGAAACGACAGACGACAACGTGGATTTCGGAGTCGGCAATTTCATGATTGCCACCAAGAACTTAGGCGCAAAGCGACCCGAGGACACCGGCCTTTTCTTTGCCTGGGGTGAAACGGAGCCCAAGGAAGTCTATTCGTGGGAAACGTACAAACTGCAATCCTCCAATTTATACTATAAAGACAACGCCCTTCTTCAGCCACAGGACGATGCTGCAACGGTTATCTTAGGCGAAGGATGGCGCCTGCCGACAGTTGAGGAGGTGAGGTTCCTTCATGACATGTATACTACCGACGAAAATTGTTGCAGGATGAGACCCACCCTCAAGAACGGTGTTTACGGTTTCATGCTGATTGGACCTAACGGCAACTCCGTATTCTTTCCGTCCACCGGGCGAATGCAAGGCAATGAACTGATAACCTGGGACAACGACACCAAGATGTGGTGCAAGGATTGTACGAAGGGCAGAGAATTGAAAGTCTTCAGTATCGAACTGACAGGTGTTTCGACCTTTTGGACGGTTAACAGAAGCGAAGGACTGCCCATACGTCCTGTAAAAGAACGGGGGGCAGCGCCCGACACCGTCTATCTGAAACTAAACGTCCTTGATCGCAACATTGCGGATGCCCAAAACCTGCTGAGCACCATCAATCCCGCGGAATACAGCGCAGAAAGCTATCAGGCGCTTGACAGAAACTACCAGCGCGCTGTTGCCATGAGAACATATGCAGTCGAGAACGACGGACAGAAGCTGCACTCCTACTTAGGCCTTATTAACAATACGAATAAGGAACTGCAGGATTCAATCGACCATGCATCCCACTTCCTGGCATTGGCTATGTTTGACTTATCACCCCTACCCAAACCCAGCGACATCAAGGCTGTTGACCTCGGATTGTCTGTGCGCTGGGCATCAGCAAACATAGGAGCACGCACGGAAACCGAATACGGCTATTTCATCGCATGGGGAGAACTGACTCCCAAGCAAACACGTTATGAATGGGAGAATTATAAGTTCTGCAAGGAAGTATACGAAGGCGACAGAGATTACAGCAAGTTCTCAAAATACGTTACTGACAGTAGATGGGGCGAAGTAGACGGAAAGACACGACTCGACCTTGAGGACGACGCGGCCCACGAATTCCTGGGTGGCAACTGGCACATACCGACCCCTGAGGAGTTTCAGGAACTTGTCGACAACTGTACTTTCGAAAATGTGACGCTGAATGGCCAGACCGTGATGAAGGCGACGGGACCTAACGGCAATTACATCTATTTCCCGCATACAGGATCTACAAATGTGATGGACGAAATATACTGTTGGACAACAGACATGGTTCCTGGCTCCAATCAGCGTGCCATCTGTTATTCCATCCAATCGTTCTGGGGGGAGGCATACAAGACGTGGGATAACAGATATGTTGGCATGACTATCCGTGCGGTTTGTCCGTAACGCCGCTTTCCCACTTGTAATTATTCCACAATCAGATTACGGCTCTTTGGATATTTTACACGATACTGTACGATAAACTCACGCTGCTCGTTGGGTTGGAGCTGAAGTTGCCATACAAGGATACCTGTTGACTTGTCAAGTTGTCCACCGCTGAGCTCCTCGGTTGTAACGGTAATGTTGGAATTCTCTGATACAGGAATCTGGTCTTGTAAGGTGAGTGAAACGGCTTCTTGGCGACTGTTCTTAACCGTGATACGCCAAGTCATGTCCTGCTCTTGACTTGAAGCCAACAAGCGACGAGTAGAACGGGCTGACACTTTGGTGCGCTGAATGCGGATGCCGTTATCTCTGCCCAATGAGAAGTGCAAGGTGTCGTTGGCTACTGTTGGGTCAAGAATGGTCTTGCCTATAAACGAGTTTTCAAAGTAAACGTTGGCTTCGCCTTCGAGCAAGCTGTATTGTTGCCAATCGGTGGCATCGGCCATCAGGAATGCATCCTTATCAGCCCTCGGAATACCAAGATACTGATAGGTGGAAGGCAACTGATAGCGGGCTATCTCGGTTGTGGTGGTCTTCCCATCGGAGGACAGTGTGAGTGGCTGCTTGATGTCGAACTCGTAGCCGAATTGTGCCTTCTGCTCGTTAACGGCAATCAGGTCGCTCTCGGGCATTTCCTTATCCTTTACGACTGACAGTCCTGCAATCCTTCCCTGAAGAGCCTCATTGACATTTTCCTGTACGAAACCGGACCTTCCCCTTCCTTTTTTGCTGACACCATAGCCAACGACGACCATTTCCTCCAATGTATTATTAGCCTCCTCCATCCTGACATTCAGGGTGGAACCGTTAACACGACAGGTCTGACTCAGATATCCGACGTATGTGAATTTCAGCTGACTCTTGCCACGAGGCATAACGATACTATACTGTCCATTGATGTCAGTAACCGTACCAAGGCTTGTACCTACCACCATGACAGAACACCCTATCAATGGCTCGCCTTCTTCATCGAGTACTACACCTGACACACTGCCATCGGCGGCTAACGCATTGTCATAACGAGGAGCCTGTTTGCCATAGTTGAGCCAATAAGTACGCAACTCTGGGGCAATATTTGAAAGGCTGGGATTGGCTGACGAGAGGGTTACAGGTATATTGCTCCATTCTTCTTGAGTTTTCTGGAACATATGAGCCTTGTAGGATAGTTGTAGCGGCTGGCCGAGTCCATCAGAGCGAAGGTCGTAAGTGGGATACCAACCAGCATTTTTCACATAATATGTTAGGTCGAACTCCACTTTGCCAGCTTGTGGAACCTGCAGTTTGAGGTCGGCCTCGATGATAGACTTCAGCTTGAGGTGAGCAATCGAATCGACCGTCTTTTCCTGTTTCTCGCGCATCTCATCCAACTTGGCAAGTTCCTGGTCGATGGCGATGGCTTTCTTCTTCAACTCAAGCGTTTCTTGGGCATAATAGTTATTGAGTTCCTTGATGTTAGCCAATGGAGTAACTACGGTGCGACTGCCCGTAGAGCAATTGGTTTTCACAAGCTCCAACTGGGCGCTTACCACCTCTAACTGTGCCCTCAGTTCGCGTTCTTTTTCGTCAGTCTGCTTCACCTGTTTCTCAGCCTCACGCAACTGTTTGATGCGCTGCAGACTATCAGGATGTATGGTTCGATAGTTTACTCCAAGCACGGTAAGTTTTCCACGTGCCTTGATCTGCATACTCTTCACATCGGTATAGGGCGATAGGCCGGTAAAGGTTATCACCTGCTCTCCAGCCAATAGGTTGGCGCTATGGGTGCGTTCTACCTGGGCACCATTGGTAAACACCGTTACATGCTTAAGATTAGCAGTAACCTTCTGACGATTGGTACTCACCATCGTCTTTTCTCCATTTGCTGCAATCACCATCATCAGCGCCACAACCATCATAATAACTCTTGCTTTCATATAGGCATTATTATTGAAAATTCACCTTTTTATTCCTTCATTATTATATACACAGGTCTTGCAGAAATTTCTCGCTATTCATCGTTAAATGATGTTAAGCTTATGGCTTACGGAAAACCTTCCTGTCATAATTGAATATTACAGGAAACAGAAATGAAACTATCTGGAGTCTTGTATGAACGTGGTATCAACGATGAACCCAAAAGGGACTGAGTGAGCGAGGACTCATTGAGAACCGTCCCCAGTGATTCATTGCATTGATGGTTGTTATTGTTCCTCTCCCACCCAAGGATTACTTTCCCACAAGCGGTATATGCGAGTTGTATGCTCAGCATCGTGTATGATATGGTTGCCCGCATCAGCATTTTTAATTATTGCCTCGCGTTCCCAACTGCCTCTAGTGAACTTGAACTGAGCGGGCAGATGCAGGCGGAGGTCGATGGCGGCAATGCTGTCGTTGACAAGGTTCATCTTGATGCCCTTTGCCTCCCAGTTGCCCAGCGCGTCTTGATTGCCTGTGATGTAAATGTCATTAGGTAGGTTCTTGCCGCGAAGCTCAATGTGGACGGGGCAAGTCTCCTCGCCAAAATATCCCACCAGGTTCTTGGCACCAAACATGATGTAGTCGTTCAGGGCCGCTGTCACGCTGGGCATGAAACTGCCGTAATGGTCATAGTCGGGGAAGGTGTGTACGAAGGTGACGGCGTTTTCGTTAAAGCGCGACTTATTTTTGAGGATTGCGCTAACACGCTCCCAGCCCGTTTTCCACTCATCGCCCCAATAATCAGGCTCCTTTTCTATTTCTCTCGCCATTGACACATAGATGAAGCGGGGAGTTTTGCGGTTCTTGAATTGATAGTTCTCTATGTCCGTAGCCAAACGGTATTCGTCATAACAGCAGTTAGGCGAGACGGCGATGTAGTCGTCGAAGAGGTCGTCGGTAATCATACAGTCGAGCACAAACGATGCGCTCAGAGAATGGCCGATGCCGAGAGTGCGTCCCGACGTGCGAAAATTCTGCTTCACGTATGGCATCAGTTCGTTCTTGACGAACTTCTTCAGGTCAGGCGATTTTCCGTAGTTGTAGCCCTCCTTGAATAGTCCATTGTTGCCGTGCAGGGGCATGGGCAGATAGTCGTTGTTGCGGGAGTAGTTGATGTCCCAAAGAGTTGGCGAGCAAATGCCTACAATGATAAAACTCATACCTCTGCCACCATCTGGGTCAGGCTTGCAGGCAATGTTGAGGAGACAGTGAACGAGGTCGAACATCGTCCTGTCTTGTGCGTCGAACACGTAAATGACATCATAGTAGGTCTGGTCATATTGCTGATAGCCCCCAGGCGTATAGATGAGTACTTGCCGCTCATGGCTGAAATACTCCGACTTCATCGAGAGTTCCTTCACGCTCTCCAATTGTGCGCTCCCGCTTAAAGATACGACGGCCAGCAGTGCTGTAATGATAGTTTTCTTGTTCATTGTATATAATAACTATTCTGCATCAGCCTCCTTAATCTTAGCCAAAAGTTCAGCCCGTTTTGTTTCATTAGTCCCGTGGACGGCATGGCGGACAATGCCCTGTTTGTCGACAACGACGGTGAAGGGAAACCCCTCGGTACCAATCCACGACATCATGTCCTTGGCCTCGACCAAGTGCGTCCATGTGAAGTGGTGCTTGTCGGTTATCCTCTTTGCCAGTTCTGCATCATGATAGGTCGCAGAGAAGAACATGACGTTGGGCAGTTGCTCCTTCCACGTGGAGAGTTCAGGCATTTCTGCACGACACGGGCCACAGCCAGAGTACCACAGGTTAAGCACCATCACGTGGCCCCGAATGCTGTCGTTCGTCCATGTGCGTCCGTTCATATCTTTCTCGCTGAACTTTGGGAACGGTTCACCAGCCTTGGGTGAATAGAAAGTGCCATCGTCCTTGACTTTCGCTTGTGTCAGTTCCTGCATCGTTCGCATTGTGTTGACACCGTTCAAGAACTGGTCGGCATTGTGAACCTGCTCACGTGGAATGGCCTGACGGATGACCGACTTGGGCAAATCGACATTAAGCCCGATGGCTATGATACGATTTCCTTCTTTGTCCTTTAACGGTGTCATGTTTGGTGTCGCATCAGGAAGTTTCGGCATCTCACGGAAGAAATAGCCATTGATTAAAAACTTAGGCACGACTGTATCAATACGTGCCTCTTGTGCCTGTCCCGCCAATGCGACGAGGGCGAGCAGTGCGGTGATGATAGTTTTCTTGTTCATTATCTCTGATTGTTATGATTAGAAACTCGGCTTTTTATCGCCACGCAGATAATCGGCCAAACCGTCATCGTCGTGGACGTAATAACCTTGGATGTGGAGGGTGGTTTCGTCGGCATAGCCGAAGGTCAGGCAAGTGGAATAGGCCATGTAATCTCGATCCTCGTCATATGTGGCGGTCAGTTCTAGGTAGTTACGCATCTCACCACCGTAGGGTGCCCAGTAACGCAGTGACCATGTGCCAGTAAACGTGCCGCTCAGATCCAGGGTTTCCCAGTCAGTATAGCGTTGTTCGCCATCGATGGTGATAAGCTTGCGTGTCTGCCATTTACGCATTCCCATGAAAGTGCCGTCATACTTGAATGTCAGTTGCTCAAAGAACCGCTGGCTTTCACCGACTTTCTCGTAGTGCCACGTGCCGACCATCAGTGGCCCATATTGTTTTTGCAGTTGCTCCGTCTTTTCGTGTGCCTCCGGATTAGCCCATTGAGGCTCGTCGCTGCCACAAGAAGCAAACGCCAAAACGACGAGGGCGAGCAGTGCGGTGATGATGGTTTTCTTGTTCATTATTCTAATAGAATTTTATTCCGAGGATATAGTAATGAGGGCTTCGCTTGATAATGTCGGAGATAGTACCACAACAGCGGGTTACCTTATTCTCTGCATCATACCAGAATGATGCATAATACACAAGTGGAATAAAAGTGTCCTTTTCTAATGGTGATGTGGGTTCGAAAGGATCCGACCTATATGAGTAAACGTATTTATTTTCACTCTCCCAGTAGAGTTGCTTGAGTTTTAGACTCCAAGAAGAACGAAGCGTATTCTCCCAATTAAAATAGCATAGGGCTGTAGAATCATTTTCAGATGGAAGAAAACCATAAACCAGTTTGTCGCCATTTGCCTGGAAGTAATAAGGAAACAAGAGACGTGGGGAATCTTCCACTTCTTTTCCATCTACAAATTCCCTGACATTGAACGTCACATTCTTACCTTTTATCGCACTAACATCAAAACTATATGCCTGATAGCCTTTTTGATTAAGCATCGGGATGTAGTCGTTGATAGTTGTCTCGTTC
>JAGCDZ010000033.1 GCA_017650905.1 Prevotella sp.
CAATTTATTAACCATTAAAAAGAAAGGATTTAATTATGGCATTGAAAGTAAAAGCAGTTGAACGTAAAATCAAGTTTAACAAGAATGATCCTGGCGTTTATCGCTATGTAATGAAGCCTGAGCTGTACATCGCACTGACGCAGGCAAAGGTGATCAAGGAGGCGGCTCTCCGTTCTGGTTGTAGCCAGGGTGTGATGAAGGCCTGCTGGGATGCAGCCGGCGAGGTGATCAAGGCCTGGGCTACCGAAGGTCACGCCGTACCCTTGCCCGGACTGGGAAGCATGCGCTTCGGCCTGCGTTCGAAGTCGGTGGAGAAGGTCGAGGACGTGAAGACGGGGCTGATCAAGAGCCGCCGCATCATCTTCACCCCATCGGTGGACCTGAAGGACGAACTGGCCAACGCCTCTATTCAAATTACCTGTTACGACCGCAACGGCGACGTTGTGAAGCGTGTGACCTCTGCCGACGACGGCACCATCGAGGATCCCGAGGGCGACGAGAACGGCACTGAGAATGGTACTGAGAATGACACTGAGAACGGTGGCTCACAGAATCAGGGCGGTTCACAGGGAGGAGAGCAGAATCAGCCTACTGGCTTCGCGCTGACGATCAGCACCAGCGGTAGTGGCTCAGCCTCTATCACTCACGACGGTAATGCCGTGACTTCGGGCGCAAGTCTGAATGAGGACGATGAGGTGGAGATCAGCATCACGCCTGCTGAGGACCAGGTGCCTACAGCAACCCTGAATGGCTCAGAAGTTGAGCTCACTGAATCAGATGGTGTGTATACCGGTAACTTCGCGATGCCCGCACAGGCCAGCACGCTGGTAATCAACACGGGCACGGCTGAGGGTGACGACGGGTTTGACAAGGATTAGACGCCATCTAAGTGACACACTATGAAAAAGAGAGTGATTGAGATTGCGGTGAAGGTAGTAGTAGCTGCGCTCACAGCCTTTCTGACGGCCATCACGACCACGAGTTGCATGGGGCGCGGTCCCATAGTATTCTAAAAACAAATAGGACTGGCATCATCCAAGATGTCCAGCCCTATTTATGATATAGTCACTATTATGATGATTAATCACTCCATCATATCAAAACTATGAGAACAGAGATTTAATCAGATGCCAGAGGGGTGTGAGATCCGGCCAATGGCCTTCGCCGAAATAATAGCACAAGCATATCAGAAAGCCGAGGATGAGCACGCCGAGGATAGCGCCGATGAGCCGTCCTAATAGCATCATCAGGTAATCGCCGATTGAATTATACTCAAAGATAAATCCGTTCCACTCTTGAAAGAATCTCATATTCTGTTGGAATTTATTGTTCGTAGATCAATCTGGGGAATCTATTGTCTTGTCTTTTCCGTATACGCTTTTTACCTTCATGCCCAACTTGCCTGGCAGGATGGCATTGAGGGTGACGCCAACAAGGGCTGAGAGAGCCAGTCCGGAGAAATGGATGGGACCAATGCTCACATTATCGTCGGCTCCATATTTCACGCCGATAGCGATTACCAGAATCGAGGCCGCCACAAACACGTTGCGCGATGAGTTGAAGTCGACGCTGTCCTCAATCAGGTTGCGCACACCGACAGCCGAAATCATGCCGTAGAGAATCAGGCTCACACCGCCGATGGTGGCCATAGGAATCAGACCGATCAGACAGGCGAACTTAGGACAGAACGACAGCAGGATGGCGAAGATGGCGGCCAGACGGATGACAGCGGGGTCGAACACCTTCGTGAGGTTCAGCACACCAGTATTCTCGCCATAGGTGGTGTTGGCAGGAGCGCCGAAGAGCGATGCCAGCGAAGTGGCCAGTCCGTCGCCCATCAGCGTACGGTGCAGGCCTGGCTCCTTCAGGAAGTCCTTGCCTACGGTCGACGAGATGGCGCACATGTCGCCGATATGCTCCATGATGGTGGCAATGGCAATCGGCAGGATGGCAATAATGGTGGAGATGAGGAACGACGAGTCCATATTGTCGAAGACAGCCAGCACGGTCCGCGCCCTGCTGAATGGCAGTCCGATCCATGCGGCATCGTTTAAAGCCGTGAAATCCACCTCGCCCATCACAACGGCAAACAAGTAGCTGACCAACACACCCAACAGGATGGGAATAATCCGGATGATACCCCTACCCCACACGCTCGCTATGATCACCGTAACAACGGCTATAATGGCCAATGGCCAGTTGGTGGTGCAGTTCTGTATCGCACTGCCTGAGAGCACCAGACCGATGGCGATAATCATCGGGCCCGTCACCAACGGGGGAAAGAATCGCAGGATCTTGTCGATACCGAACGACTTGATGAGACCTGCCATCACAAAATAGCACAGTCCTGCACAGAACACGCCCACACAGGCATAGTCCAAGGCCAGCGTCTCGCTCATACCGTGTTCCACGCCCAATGACTTCACCGACATATAGCCGCCCAGGAAGGCAAACGAGGAGCCGAGGAAGGCAGGAACCTGCAACTTGCTCACAAAGTGGAAAACCAATGTACCGATACCTGCAAACAATAAGGTGGACGATACGGAGAGCCCTGTCAGAACGGGCACCAAGATGGTGGCACCGAACATAGCAAACAAATGCTGGATACCTAAGATGATATACTTGGGCATGCCCAGTTGCCTGGCATCAGTGATGCCTTCTTTCGCTGTTATGTTATTCATGCTACAAAGATACTATTAATATAAATTGCAGAATTATTGAGGTCGAAAATCGGGAATCGACTCCGATGACTCATCCGTCCTTATAACACTGGAAGGATGTTGTTCCAGACGAGATTGAGCTCGCCTTGGAGATCGGCGACATCGGAGGTGATGGCGATGACAGCATTCTTGTCAGGTACGACAATGATATACTGGCCCCTGGCACCGTCAGCACGGAAACAACCAGGACGGCAACGCCACATCTGATAGCCGTAGCCCTGCATCCAGTCGCTGGTCTCGACGGTCAGGCCCTTTGCCTCAGCTTCTTCTATACGCGTACCAGGATTGATGCTCTCCACCTGTTTCTTCGACATCTCACTCACCCACTCTTCTGGAATGAGCTGCTTACCGTTCCATTGGCCCTTCTGCAGCAACAATTGTCCCATCTTTGCCAGATCCTCCGTCTTCAGCCAGAGGCCCCAGCCGCCGCAGTTGATGCCCTGGGGACTCTCTTCCCATTTGGGCTTGTCGATGTGGAGAGGTTCAAACAGACGGGGTGTCAGATAGTCGACCACCTTCTCGCCTGTAACCTGCTGCACGATAGCCGAGAGCATGTAGGTGCCCAGACTGTTGTAGAGATAGAATGAGCCAGGCTCGTGTACGACAGGATGTGCGAGGAAAGTGGTTACCCAGTCCTGATCGGGGGCACCACGGAAGGAAGGCTCAACATCGTGTCCGCAAGACATCGTGAGCAGGTCGCGCACGGTCATAGCCTTGAGATTGTCGCTCACCTCTGCAGGAAGTTTGTCAGGGAAATAGTCAATGACCTTGTCGGTGAGAGCCATCTTACCATCGGCGATGGCCAGTCCAACGGCTGTAGCGGTGAAGGTCTTGCTCACCGAGTGGAGCACATGGGGCACACTGTCGGCTCCCGCGCCCTGCCAACGGCTGTAGATGACCTGGCCGTCCTTGACAATCATCACGCTGTGGATGTCCATCGAATCGTTGACTGCATCCTGGAAGAAGATATCCATGGCCGAGGCCAAACTGTCAGGGGTTTCAGCACGTGGCAGGTCGATAACATCTGCCGTTTCCTTAACGCTGTTCTTGCAGGCTACCAATGCCATCAGCATCACAGCCGCACCCAAAAAGAATCTTTTACTCATAGTCCAGTTTTTTTATGTAATTATAATGAAAGTCTAGTCGAGGCCGAAGAGCACTTTCAGACCACCATCAACACCTGAGAAGCCCATGAAAGCGAGGGAGAGCAGTCCGGCGGAGAGCATCACGATGGCCATGCCCTGCATGCCCTTGGGAATCTTCACCAGTTCGAGCTGTTCGCGCATACCTGCAAAAACCGTCAGGGCCAAGCCGAAACCGATGGCTGTGGAGAAAGCATAGACAACGCTCTGCAACAAATTGTAATCCTTCTGAATACAAAGGATGGCCACACCCAGCACGGCACAATTGGTAGTGATGAGCGGGAGGAAGATACCAAGCGCCTGATAGAGCGCAGGCGACACTTTCTTGAGTACAATCTCGACCAGCTGTACCAGCGAGGCAATCACCAGGATAAACGCGATGGTCTGCAGATACTGCAGGCCAAAGGCATCGAGCACATATTTCTGAACCAGCCAGGTAACGATAGTAGCAAGGGTCAGCACAAAGGCGACGGCTGCCGACATGCCCAGCGAGGTGTCGATCTTCTTGGATACGCCAAGGAACGGACAGATGCCAAGGAACTGTGACAACACAATGTTGTTCACAAAAATGGCGCTAATGAAAATCAAAATATACTCCATATACTTTTTTATTTTGGAAACGAATTATCTTAATTGACCTTAATTTTATCCACAAATTATCTTAATTCTATTTCTTAATTATATTAATTAATCGTGATTCTAATTATGAGAAATTAGGGGAATTCGTTTCTAAATTATCATTTTTCGTTTCTATTAATTTCTCAGTTTGTTGACAATGGCGATAAGGAAACCGAGGGTGATAAAGGCACCTGGAGGCAGCACGAAGAGCAGGATGTTGTAAGTCTCAGGCAGCAGCGTCAGTCCGAAGATACTGCCATTGCCAAGCAACTCACGGCAGATGCCAAGCAGCGTCAGACCTAATGTAAAGCCAAGACCAATACCAATGCCATCGAAGAGAGAGGCCACAGGCGAGTTTTTCGAGGCGAAGCCCTCTGCCCGACCAAGAATCACACAGTTTACCACAATCAGCGGGATGAACAACCCCAACGATGCATCGACATCAGGCAGGAAGGCCTTGATAACCATCTGGAGGATGGTAACGAAGGCAGCAATCACCACAATGAATACGGGGATGCGCACCTTATCGGGCGTAACCGTCTTAAGGCTGCTGATCACAAAATTAGTGCAGATAAGTACCGCCATTGTGGCAAGTCCCATCGACATACCATTCATAGCGGAGGTGGTAGTGGCCAGCGTGGGACACATACCCAGCATCAAGACGAACGTAGGGTTCTCCTTGACGATGCCATTCTTAATAATCTGTATTGCGTTCATATCTTACTCTTTTACTTGTTTTGTGGCGCCGGTCTGGGCATCGACGGGCACATTCTTGTAAGCGCTATAAGCATTGTTGACAGCGAGGAGGAAGGCACGCGAGGTGATGGTAGAAGCCGTGATGGCATCCACCTGTCCACCGTCCTTCGAAACGGTCAGAGGCTCAATAGGATCCTTGCCGATAATGTCGCCCTTTTCACCCTTCTGGAACCATTTGTCGGCCTTGGCACCAAGTCCTGGGGTTTCCGCATGTTCAAGCAGCGTATAGCCCAGGATTTTACCATCAGGATCAAAACCAACAAGCACTTTCAGGTCGCCTCCAAAGCCGCCAGTAGTACTCTCGACAGCAGCGCCGAGGTCTTGGCCCTGAGCGTCCTTCGTCTGATAGATGATAAAGGTCATTTCCTTTCCCTTGCTATCGTTCTGGCGCACGGTGTCGGTATTGGCGACGGTGATGTCGCTGACACCCATCACGCTCTTGATACCATCGGCAAGGGCTTTCGCCTTCTGTTCGTTGATAGGACCTTCTGTGAGGTGGTTCACATAAGCCAGGATACCACCCATAATGACTGCTACCGATGTGAGTACCAGCACCATATTCGTCAAAGATGATTCTAATTTCTTCATACATCGGGTCCTCCTTAGTTCTTAGCTGGCACTTCACCGAAGCGCTTGGGTTTCACATAATTATTAATGAGTGGTGTGAACGCATTCATAATGAGAATAGCGAACGACATACCCTCAGGATAGGCACCCCAGTTACGGATGATGACGGTGAGCAGACCGATGGCCACACCATAGATGAGCTGACCCTTGGGCGTCATCGGACTTGTCACATAGTCTGTCGCCATGAAGATGGCACCCAGCATCAAGCCTCCAGAGAAAATCACCGAAAGCGGATTGGCATAAGCGGGATCGGCCAGATGCAACAGCGCTGCGAATACGAATACAGTACCGAGGATCGAGACGGGAATATGCCAGGTAATGATCTTCCTCCACAACATATAGAGGAGGCCGATGATTAGTGCCAATGCACAGATCTCACCCATCGCGCCGGCACCATCGGGATGGTTGCCGAGGAAGAGGTCGAGCGATGAGGGCAGCTGATCTAACAGTGACGCATCGCCACTCTTGATGGCCTGCTTCATGAGTGAAAGCGGCGTGGCACCCGTCTCGGCATCGAGGTAACTACCCCACTGTCCTACCTTCGGCCAGGAGGTCATCTGTGCGGGGAAGGCCACCAGCAGGGCGCAACGACCCACCAGAGCAGGGTTGAAGATATTATTACCCAGACCGCCGAACGTCATCTTGGCCACACCAATGGCGAAGAGCGCACCAATGATGATGATCCAGACGGGGAGATTCGACGGGAGGTTCATGCCGAGCAGCAAGCCTGTCAACGCAGCCGAGCCATCGAGGATGGTGTTGCGCTCGTTTTTGAGGATATATTTGTTGATAGCCCACTCGAAGAAGACGCAGGCTGCCACACTCGTCAGACACACGATGACGGAACCCAGTCCGAAGAAATAGAACGACACGAGCAGTGCTGGCATCAAGGCGATGATCACACCGTACATGTTGCGCTCTACGCTATCAGTACCGTGGGCGTGTGGCGACAATGAAACGATTAATTTTCCCATATCATTATTTCATTTTTTCATTCTTTTATTTTTTAGCAGCGCGAGCGCGGATGATGCCCATGACTGTGGATTTGCCCTGACGGATGTTGTCGAGCAAGGGGCGATGGGCAGGACAGGTAAACTGGCACGAGCCACACTCAATACAGCTGACGATATCCTCACTCTCGGCACGCTCCCAGTTCTTGACCTCAGAGAGTGTGGCGAGCAAATAGGGTTCCAAGCCCATCGGACAAGCGCCAACACACTTGGCACAACGGATACACGGTTGCGGTTCCTTACGACGGGCCTCATCATCAGAGATAATCGTCACAGAGTTGGTTCCCTTGCAGATGGGCACTTCTGTACTTGTCAACGCCTTACCCATCATCGGACCTCCAGCCAACAGTTTGTTGTCGCCCTCAGGCATTCCGCCACAGGCATCAATCAATTCCTGCATGGGGGTTCCCATACGGACGAGGAAGTTGCCAGGATGCTTCAGTTTCTTGCCCGTCACCGTCGTATAGCGCTCAAAGAGGGGCTTGTGCTTCATCACGGCTTCATACACAGCGAAGGCCGTACCCACATTCTGAACAATTGCTCCAACGTTCACAGGGATAGCTGGAGGTGCAGGAACCTGACGACCAATCACGGCATCGACGAGCTGTTTCTCACCTCCCTGAGGATAGCGTTGCTTCAAAGGAACAACCTCGACAGTAAACTTTGAGCCTCCGAATTTCTCAGCACATTTCTTTGTGAGCAACTCGATAGCTGCAGGCTTGTTGGTCTCGATGCCGATATAGCCTGTCGTCACCTTAGCACCTATCATCAACAATTCCAACCCCACAAGGATTTCGTCAGCGTGTTCCATCATCAGACGGAAGTCGGCGGTTATATAGGGCTCACACTCTACAGCGTTGATGATCACACACTCTGCCTTGGCCGTTGGTGGCGGTGATAGTTTGATAAATGTGGGGAAGCATGCGCCACCCATACCGACGACACCTGCATTCTTAATGCGATTCACAATCTCCTCGGGCGTAAGTTCAGGATGCGCCTCAACCGTTTCCAGCTTGTCTGAACGATCAATGCTCTCCTCCCATTCGTCGCCCTCGACATTGATAATAATCACGGGCTTGCGATAGCCAGTAGCATCGATGGCAGTATCAATCTTGAAAACCGTACCACTGACAGATGAGAATATCGGCGCTGACACGAATCCGCCAGCCTCAGCAATCATCGTTCCAACCTTCACCTTGTCACCTTTCTGAACAACAGGCTTAGCAGGGGCACCGATATGCTGGCTCAAAGGGAAGATGGCCTGCTTGGGCAATGCTGCCACCTGTGTCACGGCCTCGTGAGTGAGCTTATTCTCTTCGGGGTGAATACCACCTATACTAAATGTCTTGATAGTCATGCTTGAACCTCCTTTCTTTCAATTGATTGGCTAGCCTCACTCGTTTCACTTGGCGTTGGTTTCGGAGCGGGGGAATTCACAGCCACAATGGCGTGCTTTGGACAAACTTTTTCGCACTTGCGACACAAGCGGCACTTTGTGAAGTCGATGTAAGCCAGATTGTTCTCAACAGTAATGGCACCAAAGGGACACTCCTTCTCACATTTGCCACAACCGATACAACTTACCTGACATGCTTTCATCGCTGCGGGGCCCTTGTCCTTGTTGACACACGACACGTAGACTCTCCTACCCTTCGGCCCCTTTTTACGGAGCTCAATGATGCTACGAGGACAAGCCTTCACACAGGCTCCGCAGGAGGTACATCTCTCCTCATCGACCTCAGGAATGCCCGTCTCAGGATTGACCTTGATGGCATCAAACTGACAGGCTGCTTCGCAATCCCCACAACCCAGACAACCAAAGCCGCAGGCCGTCTCACCAGCACCACAAGCATGCATCGCTGCACAGGTACGCAGTCCTGCATACTCGGCAATCTTCGCACGATGCTCACAGGTGCCGTTACATCTCACGACAGCCACCATCGGTTCAGAATTGGCAATCGCCATTCCCAACAGATCGGCCACCTTTCCCATGGTGTCGGCACCGCCTACGGGACACATCAGTCCATCGAGACTTCCAGCATCAGCCCCTTTCACGAGAGCATCGGCCATACCGCTACATCCTGGGAATCCACATCCGCCGCAATTGGCACCAGGCAGCAATTCGCCCACTTGTCCAATACGGGGGTCCTCATAGACAGCAAACTTCTTGGAAGCGGCAAACAGCATAACGGCTGCTATCAGACCGATAGCTCCCAAGACAATCACTGCAATTAAGATGAAATTCATAAATGCTTAAATTATTAGTTATGTATTCTTTCTATTCTTCAATCTGGAAGGAAATACCATGCTGGATGCTATCGCGACGCAACCACAGCAGGAAATAATAAGGCAGCAACGAACCTATAGCTGCCAAGGCTGCCACGCCTTCATTATTGGTCAGGTACAAGACCGCAACAAGCACGCCCAAGAGCAACAGAAACGGTATTCCAAAGCCCAGCAACAAAGCCTTGTTGGCCACATCGCGAGAAGCCCACACCGTCACTTCCTGACCCGTTGCATACTTGGCTGTGTCACAGCCAAGCACATCCACAATCTTCACCTTCGACTCAGATGCGTTACAATGTCCTGCCACCTTACAAGCCGCACATACCGACGTCTGGATGATGCGCACCTTGATGCAATCCCCCTGAATACTTTCTATGATACCTGCATGTGAGATCTTCTGACTCATTAATCGGCAATTTGCAATGTAGACTTTACATTATGCAAAGGTAATACATATTTATTAAAAAACAAGCGAAAACAATTTTTTTTTCTGAAAAAAGGCCGTAATCGTTTGCGATTTCAAAGATTTTTTATAATTTTGCCGTGAGAAAGCAGAAATAAGATGAAAGCGACTGAACAGACATTACAGCAAATCGAGCGATGCATTCGCAGGACAGCGGAAAAATTCCCCCCTGATCCAGAGACATCGATTATGACCGACATCCACGTGAGAGTCATACAGGACTCGGGCGAGGTAATCACCTTTAACGATAATGAGGAGGAGATTTCGCGTGGTATCATCGAGCAATGGATTGACAATACCGACGATGACTTCTACACAGTCATCCCTCCTATCATCCGCAAGTGTATCGACCGCCAAAAGGCACTTGTGGACAACATGGGTATTATGAAACCCTACACATTTGTGTTGGAGAATGATGAGAAGGAGCCGGTAGAAGAACTGTATATCGTGGATGATGACCTGGTGATTATCGACGACGATATGATGCAGGATCTTGGTAAGGACCTTGACGATTTTCTCGACAATCTGATGAAAGACGACTAAGCCCCTACCCTCTATTCCATGTCGTTTGCATCATCGGAACCATTCTGCTCGTAGTCGATTTCTGCGTCTTCCGAGAACTTGCGCGACATGTCAACGTGATACACCCTTTGTACTTCTGCCTTGAACTTACCAGTATAGTCGGTAAGCCGCACCTCGTAGTCGCTGGTAATTACAAAGTCCTGAATCAGCTTATCTTCAGGATCAGCCAGGTCGTTTTCTTTTTTCTCCTCCTTACTGATAGCATAGAGACAGAGCTTGTCGACGGGCATATAGTCATCGTCAAGCGAATAGAGCCAGAGTGAGTAAAGTCCGTCACCTTCATCGGCAGCGAGAATCATCAATCGGGTACCGGCAGTCTCAGGCAATGCGATAGCCTTGGGGTCAGTACGACCCTCAAAGTTCATAAATTTCACCAGCTCGTAGGGCACCGTCGTATAATTGGGCAGATATTTCACATAATCATCCGAATAACGTATGGGCAACGGTTGGATATTCAGGCTGTCGAAGAAGAGTTGGATAGGACTGACATCCTTTCCGATATACACACCCTGCATCTCCAATTGCTCGATGTTCTCGAGTTTGGCGATACTGTCGAGTTTATGCTGCATTTCAACAGGTGACATTCGCTTGTTGCCACAGGCCCCCAGCAACAGGACATACACTAACGGAAGAATAAACAACCAAAGCTGTTTCATAACTTCACCTTCTTTTTCGCAATCTTACTCTCGTTCTGCAAACGGTTGAGTGCCGTTACAACATAGGTGTATTTCTGACGGCCGTCCTGATAGGGCAACTTATAGAAAGGCATATTGGTCACGGCCACCATCTTCGAAGCGTCGTCAATATTTACCTTTTCACCTTTGGCGAAGCGATACACCACATACTTTGTGGCTGTATCTCGCCAGTCTTTACCCTTCGGTTCCGTCCAGAAAAGGATATAGCCATCCTCCGTCCAAACGGGCTTCACCTTGCGCACTTTACCTGGTGTCTTGCTGTCGATAAACGACATGTCAGGCTGCAAGGCAGGATTACGCCAATACGTATTACGGAGGGCGGTACCATAGTTACCCACATTATCGACTGCAGCCTTCGCATACCACAATACAGTGCCCTTAACGCCAGGCAACTGCTGGTGGAGCCGCATCTTGGCAGCCAACTGGTGACTATTGGGATTCTGGGGGTCGGTATATTTCACCGTGCGCTCCACATCTTCTCCAATGATAAGTGGACGACCTGAGGCGTGCTGGTTCCACCAGCGGATGAGGGTATCGTAGTCAGCGGCCTTATTACCAATCTCCCAATAAATCTGTGGCACATTATAATCGAGCCAACCGTTGTTCACCCAAAGCAGGATGTCGGCATAGAGGTCATCGTAGTTCTGCAGACCGTTGGTATTACTGCCTATCTCTGAACTACGTTTGTTGCGATAGATACCAAAGGGCGAGATACCCACCTTCACCCAAGGCTTGGCCTCGTGGATGGTCTTATAGAACTGTTCAATGAAGAGATTCACATTATAGCGTCGCCAATCGTTGATATTCTTGATACCATTATTGTACTGACGGAACTGCTCTGCATCAGGGATGTTCTCACCCTGCACAGGATAAGGATAGAAATAGTCGTCCATGTGGATGCCATCGACATCGTAGCGGGTGACGATATCCTTGGCTACCTCACAGATATAATCGCGGTTCTCAGGCAAGCCGGGATTGAGTATGAACATATCATCGTAGGCAAAACAGCTCATGGGCTTCCGCGAGGCGATATGGTTCGAGGCCAACTGCTTGGTGGTCTTCGTCTTAGCACGATAGGGATTAATCCAAGCGTGCAGTTCCATCCCGCGTCTATGGCATTCGGTAATCATCCACTGCAGGGGATCCCAATAAGGCTGTGGAGCCTTACCCTGCTGGCCAGTGAGGAAGCGGCTCCAAGGCTCGAGTTTACTCTCATAGAGAGCGTCGCACTCAGGACGCACCTGGAAGATAATCACATTCACCCCGTCCTTCTGCAACTCGTTGAGCTGATAGATTAGCGTCTCCTGCATCTTCTGGGTACCCATTCCCTGGAACTGTCCGTTGACACACTGAATCCACGCACCGCGCATCTCACGCTTCGACTGCGAAAAAGTGAATAATGAATAGTGAATAGTGAATAATATTAATGCCACTTTCACCATCTGCATGACCATAACTGATTTCCTTTTATCCATATTGTTTTTCTTTTAGTTTTCAAAGATATTTAACTTCTGCTTTCGCGCCTCTTCAATACTTTGAAGAGTCGCTTGCTCCTGATGGTATTCCTCTCTCAGGTGCTCGTATTTATCAGAGAGTTCCTGCTCCACCTGCTGTTCCTCGCTCATAAGGCGTGCCGCCACAATGGCGTTCTGCGAGGCATCTTTCAGCCAGACCACAGGACCTTCGTACACAGGTGCTATCTTCAGAGCCACATGCAGTTCGCTGGTAGTGGCTCCACCAATCATAATGGGAATGTTCAGATGGGCACGCTGCAATTCACGCGCCACATTCACCATTTCCTCGAGACTGGGGGTAATCAATCCGCTCAGGCCTATCATATTCACGTGCTCCTCTTGTGCCTTACGCACGATCTGCTCTGCTGGCACCATCACACCCATATCGATGATCTCGTAACCATTGCAAGCCATCACTACACCCACGATATTCTTACCAATATCATGCACATCACCTTTCACAGTAGCCAGCAGCACTTTACCTGCACTCTTGCCACTTTCGGTCTTCTCGGCCTCGATGTAAGGTTGTAGGATACTCACGGCCTGCTTCATAGTACGGGCCGTCTTCACCACCTGAGGCAGGAACATTTTACCCTCGCCAAACAACTGACCGACGGTATTCATACCCGTCATCAAAGGCCCTTCGATGATATCCACTGCATGAGGGTATTTTTTGAGGGCCTCCTGGAGATCTTCTTCCAGATAATCGCCAAGGCCTTTGATAAGCGATTGTACGAGGCGCTCTTCGACGGGAATATTCGCCCTCGATTCGCTAGCCTGACTAGTACTAATAGTTTGAGTAGAAAGGCTTGCCTGGCTAGAATTGCCAAAAGGGCTCGCCTCATTAGACATAAGCTCATTCGCCAGCTCTATCAGTCGCTCAGAAGCATCGCTTTTTCGATATAGGATTACATCTTCGATGATTTCAAGCTGTGATTGAGGAATATCTGCGTATGTTACTTTTGTAGAAGGATTTACGATTCCGAAATCCATTCCTTTCTGAATGGCATGATAAAGGAAAACGGCATGCATCGCCTCACGAATATAGTTATTGCCCCGAAAGGAAAAACTAAGGTTACTCACACCACCACTCACATGGGCACCTGCAAGATTTTCATGTATCCATCCTGTCGCACGAATGAAGTCAGCCGCATAACTGTCGTGCTCCTCCATACCTGTAGCCACTGCCAACACATTGGGGTCGAAAATGATATCCAACGGATTCATACCAACCTCGTTGACGAGCAATTTATATGCCCGTTCTGCAATCTCAATCCGGCGCTCATAGCTCGTGGCCTGCCCCTGTTCGTCGAAACACATCACCACCACAGCAGCACCATAGCGTTTCACATCACGCGCATGCTCCAGAAATTTCGCCTCACCCTCCTTCAAGGAGATGGAGTTTACAATGCTCTTACCCTGCACACATTTTAAACCTGCCTTAATCACTTCCCAATCGGAAGAGTCGATCATCACGGGTACACGGGCAATATCAGGCTCTGCAGCGATACGGTTCAGGAAATTCACCATTTCAGCCTTTGCATCGAGCAGGCCGTCATCCATATTAATATCTATCACGAGCGCACCGTCGGCCACTTGTTTGCGGGCGATACTCAGAGCCTCGTCATAATTCTTCTCCTTGATAAGCCGCAGGAACTTGCGCGAGCCTGCCACATTACACCTTTCACCAACATTGGTAAAAGAGGTGTGAGATATGTCTTGCCCTCCCACTTCGAGAAGTTCGAGACCAGACAGCCACATCACCTGAGGTTTCTCAACTGGCACATGAGGCTTCTTCCCCACCACCAGCGGGCCATAGAGGCGGATAAACTCATCCGTCGTTCCACAACAGCCACCAATGATGTTCACCAAACCTTCGTCCACCAGCTCACCCATCTTCGGGGCCATCGATTCGGCCGTCTCATCATAGAGTCCCAAGGCATTGGGCAGTCCAGCGTTGGGATAACAACTGATATAATAAGGTGCCTTACGTGCCAGTTCGCGCAGGTAAGGTTTCATCTGCGTGGCACCGAACGAGCAGTTCAGTCCTATCGAGAAAATGGGATAGGTGCTGATACTGGCCAGGAAGGCGTCGAGTGTCTGACCGCTTAGTGTACGTCCCGCCAGATCACTGATGGTGACAGAGAGCATGATGGGTAGTTCGATACCTTTTTCCTGCATCGAACACATCGCGGCATCGATGGCACATTTGGCATTGAGCGTGTCGAAGATAGTCTCTATCAGCAGGGCATCCACCCCACCCTCTATCAAACCGTCCATCTGTTCCTTGTAAGCCACGAGCAATTCGTCGTAAGTCAATTCTCTAGCGGCAGGATTACTGACGTCAGGTGACATCGACAGTGTCTTGTTTGTCGGTCCAATGCTTCCTGCCACGAACCTCGGTTTCTCAGGCGAGGTATATTCATCAGCCAGCCTACGAGCTATACGGGCCCCTTCGTAAGCCATTCTCTTAGCATCATTCTCCAGTTGATAGTCTGCCTGCGAGATACGCTGGCTACTGAAAGTGTTGGTCTCAATAATATCAGCACCAGCCTCCAGGTAGCGGCGATGGATGGTTTCAACGATGTCTGGTCGGCTCAGGTTCAATTCATCGGTGTTACCCACCTTTCCCATCACAGCACCTACCATCGTGCCCATCGCTCCGTCAAGAATGAGCACCCGCTCCTTGATTATTTCGTTAAGTCTTTTCACTTCTCACCTCTTACTTCTTACCTCTCACCTCTTATTTATATACCTTCATCGCACGGTCCATTTCCCTCCGGTCTTCCTTCTCCTTGAGTGTCTGACGCTTGTCGTATTCCTTCTTACCCTTACACAAGGCGATATCCATCTTGGCACGCCCTTTGTCGTCGATAAACACCAATAGGGGCACGATGGTATAGCCCGTCTGTTTCGTGGCGCTCTCCAGTTCTCTGATCTCACGCTTCGTCAAAAGGAGCTTACGGTCGCGCTTCATCTCGTGGTTGTTGTACGAACCGTAGAAATAGGGGCTCACGCTCATCTGCTTCACCCACAGTTCACCATTGATCACAGTGCAGTAAGTATCCACCAAACTCGCCTTACCGAGACGGATGCTCTTGATCTCCGTTCCCGTCAACACGATTCCGGCAGTATAGGTCTCGATGAAGAAATATTCAAACGAGGCCTTTTTATTCTTGATTTGTACTGGGCTTTTCTTCCGCAGTTCTTCTTGTTCCTTGTTCATATCATTTTTTTAAAATGCCATGCACTTTTGTCACGATTCAACCAACCAAGCGTGCTTGTTGGCCTTTGCTGCTCCAAAAGTTCACTTTATCACAGCAAAGTTCTCAAGATTATCATCAATATAATGTGCGATGTCATCCATCCATGCCTCCTCACTCTCTACAAACTGATCGTCGAGGTCGTCAAACTCTGGGAACCGCTCAAAGAGTGCCATAAACTCCTCCTCGGTACAATCTTTCTCAATCTCCTCGCGATGTTTGAGCCAAAGAGTGTGCCCCTCATAGATCAGTTTAGAGAGATCGCGCATACCCCAAAGTTTCACGGCTTTGGCAAAGGGATTCTTAAAGATAAACTCACCCAGACCATTATGGATAAGTTGCACGAAACCACCGTCCATCACCTCCTCGTGGAGCATATCCCACGCCAACAATGTGATTTGGTCACTGTTCAACTCGCCCATCGTCTCTGCTGTCAGTTCTCCACCGATAGCCTCACGGATAGCATCGACGAACACTTTCACAAAAGCATCCATCCCTTCCATCGCTGCCTGTTGCAGCCTTTCGTCTTTGACAATCACTTCTTTCATAATTGTGTGCAAAGGTAGGTAAAAATAAGCGAAATACCAAATGAAACGGAAGTTTTTCTTGATAATACGAAAAAACCATCGGAAATCCGATGGTTCTGCGGTGCGTACGAGATTCGAACTCGTGACCTCCTGCGTGACAGGCAGGCATTCTAACCTACTGAACTAACGCACCTCGGTTGCAAGGTGAAAAAGAGGCGGTGCGTACGAGATTCGAACTCGTGACCTCCTGCGTGACAGGCAGGCATTCTAACCTACTGAACTAACGCACCAATGGCCTTTTCTTCTTTTGCGGGTGCAAAGGTATGAATAATTTCCGAAACGACAAAACTTTTTCGGGCTTTTTTTAAAAAAAAGTCTGCATCACGACGGCATCGCGGTATTCGCGGCCATCAAAAAGCCAATCTTTCAGGCTCGAAGACTCATGATAGTCCAGCTGTCGAAACAGTTGCAGACAAGTCTCATTGCAGACATCAATCACGGCATAGAGCTGGTGCAGATGGAGCACATCGAGGGCATACTTCGCCAAAGCCTGCATCGCACTGAAGCCATAGCCCAGCCCCCTAAACGGCTGTTCGATGACCAGTCCTATCTCCGCCTTTCGGCTTCCCGGATCAAAATTCACAATGTCGGCAATACCCACCACTTGCTTCTCCGCATTCTCAATAATCATCCGCACCTGGCGGTCGGTATAGATATCTCCTGACGCATTGGCGACATAGTCGTGTAGGGCATAGCGGCTGTAAGGAACATTGGTAATGCCGACATTCCAGAGTTTCACATCATTCTCAATACGATAGAGCAAATCGAGGTCTTCCGGTTCGATAGCTCGCAGATGAACATAGGGATAATTGGTGGTCATAAATGGAGTTTTTGACGGACTATATCAATCAGCGCAAGAGCTGCACGGAAATAGATAGCGAGTTTGACAGGCACGGTAAAAAAAATACTCTGGTGCCCATAATGCTTACGGAAGAAGATAAGCATGGCCTGATAGAAGACATGCACATAACGGAACGAGGATTTCTGAGTGGACTCGCCCTTAAAATGAACGATGTCAGAGGGCTGATACCAGTTCTCCCACCCGCCCTTCAGCAAGCGGTAAGACAGGTCGATATCCTCGCCATACATGAAAAAGTCCTCATCGAGGAGTCCCACCTCATCGAGGGCCTTCCTGCGCAACATAAAAAAGGCTCCACTGACCACCTCGATGCGGCTGGGCTCATCCCACGACAGATGACTCATATAATAGCGCTTGGTGAAGCCCAGCATCTTGAGCATCGACACCCAGGGCGACGGAATGGCCCTGCGCGACTCAGGTGCCAACGAACCATCGGCATTGTGCATCCTCACACCCAAGCCGCCTGCCTGTGGATGGGCATCCATGAATGCAAGACACTCACACAATGTAGGCTCTGCGACGATGGTATCAGGATTGAGCAGCAGAACATATTCGCCCTGCGCCTGTCGGATGGCGATGTTGTTCGCTCGAGAGAAACCCAGATTATCATCGTTAGCAATCAGCTTTACCCAGGGGTAATGGCTACCGATATGGCTCACAGAATCATCCGACGAAGCATTGTCGACGACAAACACTTCAGCGTCGATGCCTGACAAGGCCTTCTGCACACTGTCGAGACACTGTGCCACAAAGTGACAAACGTTATAGCTGACTATGACTACAGAAAGCTTCATTTCCTCTCTTTATTTTTCAGGATTCACTTCTTCCTGCTCTGTGGTTTCATCGATGCAGCGGTTTTCTGTCGGCATCACAAATGGCAGGCATAACAACAGGATGATAGCCAGATAGCCGAACGTAGGGTTCATATACATATAATATAAATAGGTGTTCACCACCATCGGCACTTCCAGTACCAGCAGCCTCATCATGCCCCACTTCAACATGGCGGGCTCCTTGCGCGTGACTAGTTCTGCATGAATCTTTGGGAATTTGAAAAGTCGCAGACCCAGAAAAGCTGCCACTAGCGTGGTCAGCTCCATCACAGTCATAGCCACAAATTCCGTCTGTTTACTGTCTGCCAACACACCAGACTCCAACACGCCAAATTCGTATAACGCCACCATGACCAGCGCCACGGCGACTAACAACACATAAACTAACGTCAGTTGTTTACTTACTTTCTTCATATCTCTTTTTCTTTTATTTTCCTTCAAATAAAGTACGGTTTTGTATGGAGCGTCCCAGTGTCACCTCGTCGGTATATTCCAACTCGTCGCCCACGGAGATGCCTCGGGCTATGATGCTCACCTTCACATCGCTGAACAGCGCCAGTTTGCGATAGATATAGAAGTTGGTGGTGTCGCCCTCCATCGTGGAACTCAGTGCAAGGATCACCTCATTGACACCCCCCTCGCCCACTCGCTTCACCAACGAGTCAATCTCGATGTCGCTCGGACCAATACCATCCATCGGTGAGATGATTCCACCCAACACATGATAGAGACCGTGATACTGTTGGGTATTCTCGATGGCCATCACATCCTGGATATTTTCCACCACACAGACCAGCGAACTATCGCGCCTGAGATCAGCACAGATGGGACAAATGTCCGAATCGCTGATGTTATGACATTTCTGACAGTATTTTACCTCATATTTCATCTGCAAAACAGCCTCCGAGAAACGTTCCACATCTTCAGTGTCCTGCCTCAGCAGATGAAGGGCAAGACGTAGAGCCGTCTTACGACCAATGCCTGGCAATCTAGAGAGTTCCGAAACCGCCTTTTCCAATAATTGTGATGGATATTGTTGATGTATCATATTTTCTATCCTTCTATTTCTGAGAGTTCCAGCCAGCGGAGGGATTTCTCGTCGAGTTCGTCTTTCAAGAGAGGGAGGCGTTTGCTTTTCTCCGTCAGTTCGTCGATAGAGAGGGTTCCACTGCACAACGCCTCTTCCAATTGTCGCTGTTCCTCCTCAAGGGTAGCGATTTCTTTCTCCAAACGCTCGAACTCGGTCTTTTCCTTATAAGTCATCTTTTTTCTGGCCGATCTAGAATCACTAGCCTCTCTAGGATTACTAGATTCTTTAGGATGGCTGGATTCTTTGAGATTACTTGTCTCTTTAGAATCTTTTGGCTGGAGGGTTTGCCATTCACGATACTGTGTATAGTTACCTGGGAAGTCCTTAATCTCGCCATCGCCCTTAAAGACCAACAGGTGGTCGACGACCTTGTCCATAAAATAGCGGTCGTGGCTCACCACAATCACGCATCCGGGAAAATCCTGAAGGTATTCCTCCAATATCTGCAGCGTCACGATATCGAGGTCGTTGGTAGGCTCATCGAGCACAAGGAAGTTGGGATTCTTCATCAGCACTGTACAGAGATAGAGCTTGCGTCGTTCGCCCCCAGAGAGTTTATACACATAGTTATGCTGCTGTTCTGGCGTGAAGAGGAAATACTGCAGAAACTGTGAGGCTGAGAAATGCTTGCCACCACCCATATCTATGTATTCTGCGATGTCGCGCACTACGTCAATGACTTTTTGGCTTTCATTAAACTGCAGACCTTCTTGCGAGAAATAGCCAAAGCGCACGGTGTCGCCGATATCAAAGCGCCCTCCGTCTGGCGGAATCTGTCCTAAGAGGAGTTTCAGGAAGGTTGACTTACCCGTACCATTATTGCCTACGATGCCCATCTTCTCGAAACGCGAGAAATTATAATAGAAATCCTTGAGGATGACGAGGTCGTCGAATCGCTTTGACACATACTGGCATTCAAAAATCTTCGAGCCAATATAGACGTTCCTCGACTTCAACCGGAGCTGCCGCTCCTCAATGCGTTGCTTAGCCACACGCTCCAATTCATAGAAGGCTTCCTCACGATAGCGGGCCTTATGACCTCGCGCCTGAGGCATTCGTCGCATCCATTCCAATTCCGTACGATAGAGATTGTTGGCACGGGCAATCTCCGCCCGTTTGTTGTCGATGCGTTCCTGACGTTTCTCCAGATAATAGGAGTAATTACCGCGATAGGTATAGATGGTCTGGTCATCGAGTTCGAGAATCAAATTACAGACACGGTCAAGGAAGAAACGGTCGTGCGTCACCATCAGTAGCGTCCTACGTCCTCTGGCCAAATACCCCTCCAACCACTCAATCATTTCAAGGTCTAGATGGTTGGTGGGCTCGTCGAGTATCAAGAGATCGGGCTCTGTCAACAACACGTTGGCCAATGCAACACGTTTCTGCTGACCACCGCTCAACTGTCCCATGGGCTGCTGCAGATCGCGTATCTTCAACTGCGTGAGCACCTGTTTGGCACGCAGTACTTTCTCAGGATTCCCTTGATGATTAAAGCAGGCATCGAGCACACTCTCCTCGGGATCGAATACGGGCGACTGTTCCAGCATACCTACCTTCAGATCGCGACGGAAAATGATACTGCCTCTATCGTAACCCTCCTTGCCTGAAAGCACAGAGAGCAGCGTTGATTTGCCCATACCGTTCTTGGCAATCAGTCCAACCTTCTGTCCCTCAGCGATTGAGAAACTGATATCCTCGAAGAGCACCAGCGAGCCAAACGACTTGGTCAGATTCTGAACGTCTAAATATGGGATTTCCTTGGCCACTTTTTATTTTAAGTTTATAGTTGATTACACTGTTCGATGTAGTCGAGCACCTCATCCCGTCCCTGTTTCTTCTCCGAAGAGGTGACAAAGACGGGGGGCAATTCCTCCCAACTCTCCAGCAGCACCTTCTTATAGGCCTCGATATTCTGCCTTACCTTCGTAGGTGTGAGTTTATCAGCCTTGGTGAAAACAATTGCAAAGGGTACACCCGACTGTCCAAGCCACTCGATAAACTGCAGGTCTATCTTCTGAGCCTCGAGCCTTACATCAATCAACAGAAAAACGTTCACCAGTTGTTCGCGTTGTAGGATATAGCCCTGAATCATCTGGTCCAATTTAGCAATTTCCTTCTTCGAACGCTTGGCAAAGCCATAGCCGGGGAGGTCGACCAAATACCACTCATTATTAATAATAAAGTGATTGATGAGAAGTGTCTTTCCCGGGGTGGCACTCGTCTTGGCCAGTTTCTTGTTATTTGTCAACATATTGATCAGGCTCGATTTACCCACATTTGACCGTCCGATAAACGCATATTCGGGCTTTGTATCCTTGGGACACATTGACACCATCGGGGCGCTAAGCGTGAATTCTGCTTTCTTGATTTCCATATTTATTACTTTGTGGGTGCAAAGTTACGAATAAGTGAGCGAAATCCCAAAAATTTTTGAGGATTTCCGAGCATGAGCATCTTGGGCGAAGCCAAAGTTAAGAAAAAAAACGGGAAAAATTTGGAAGTTAAGAAAATAATATGTAACTTTGCACTCGATTTTCAAAAACACGTTTCCGTTCGGGAAGCAATTTTCACTCATTTTTCAAACTTATCGCAGTTATCATGACTGCATTGCGTGTATGTATACAAAAGAACAATTAGAATCAATGGCAGTACCCGAATTGATGGGTATCGCAAATGAATTGGGCATCAAGGTGAAGCAGGACGACTCGCTTGAAACCGTCGTCTATGCCATTCTTGACAAGGCCGCAGAGAACAGTGCCGCCAGTGGAGAAGCCCCCAAGAAGAAGAGAACACGAATTCAGAAAAAAGATACAAGCCGAGTCTATACCGTTACAGGTCAGGATGGAGAAAACCTCGATTCTGTCAAGAAGCGCAAACCGGTAGAAACACCGTCGCTGTTCAGTGATATGCCCACAACCAAGACCAAGGCCAAAGAAGAGGTGCCTGCCACAGAAGAGGTGCCTGAAGAAAAACCTAAGCGTCGTGGTCGTAAGTCCAAGGCCGAACTGGCTGCCGAAGCTGCTGCTGCAGAGGAGGCTCAGAAGGAGGCCGAAGCCGCTGCCGCAAAAGAGGTGGAGGCAATAACAGAGCCAGAGCCTGTGGTACCCGAGGAGGCTGCTGCTGACTTTATTCCCGAGGAAGCTTACTTCGCTGGAAATACTGAGGAGGCAGGTGAGGAACAGTTGCAGATGATGGAGCAACTTAAGCAGAAACTGGAGCGTGGCCATGAATACCACACTCCTGACGAGTCCGAGACTATCGACGAAGACATCTGGGAAGGTGATCCAGGTGATGGCACCGACTTCATCACCGTGCTCGATATCCCCATCGAAGACCAGGCCGCTATCCCCACCCTTGACATTTTCGATCGTCCAGTGGCCTCACAGACGCCCGATAGAGGACAACCACAAATAGCCGCTGTACCCAAGTACGAGTTTAACGATGTCATCACAGCCAATGGTGTGCTTGAAATTCTTACCGACGGCTACGGTTTCATCCGTTCCAGCGATTATAACTATCTCTCCTCACCTGATGATATCTATGTGTCTCCCGCACAGATCAAGGCCAATGGCCTGAAAACTGGTGATGTGGTTGACTGTACTGTCCGCCCTCCGTTCGAAAACGAGAAATATTTCGCTCTATGTAACGTCAAGACCATCAACGGCCGTAACCCGTCGGAAGTCCGCAACCGTGTGGCCTTTGAACACCTCACGCCTCTTTTCCCCGAGGAAAAGTTCACATTATGTGGTGACAAGGCAACTACTAATCCCAGTGTCCGTATCGTCGACCTCTTCTCACCAATTGGTAAAGGTCAGCGCGCACTCATCGTGGCACAGCCCAAGACCGGTAAGACCATTCTGATGAAGGATATTGCCAATGCCATCGCCGCCAACCATCCGGAGGCCTATATTATGATGCTGCTCATCGACGAACGTCCTGAGGAAGTGACGGATATGGCTCGCACCGTTGATGCTGAGGTTATCGCCTCTACTTTCGACGAACCTGCCGACCGCCATGTCAAGATTGCAGGCATCGTGCTCGAGAAAGCCAAGCGTATGGTGGAGTGCGGTCACGATGTCGTTATCTTCCTCGACTCCATCACCCGTCTGGCACGTGCCTACAACACCGCACAGCCTGCTTCTGGTAAGGTACTCACCGGTGGTGTCGACGCCAATGCTTTACAGAAGCCCAAGCGCTTCTTCGGTGCAGCCCGTAACATTGAGGGGGGCGGATCCCTTACCATCATCGCTACTGCATTGGTTGACACAGGCTCGAAAATGGATGAGGTGATCTTCGAGGAGTTCAAGGGAACCGGTAATTCCGAGATCCAGCTCAACCGTATGCTCTCCAATAAGCGTATCTTCCCTGCTATCGATCTGGTGCAGTCGTCAACACGTCGCGACGACCTGCTGCATGACGAAACCACACTTAATCGAATGTGGATTATGCGTAAATATATTGCTGAGATGAACCCCATCGAGGCTATGAACACTATCCGCGACCGTCTCGTGGCAACCCACGACAACGAGGAGTTCCTCCTGTCGATGAACGGATAAACCAACCGAACAGTATCAAAAAATCCCCGTCTTATCTAACGGGGATTTCTTATGCGCAGTGTTTCGCTCTGTTCCAACATCTTTTCCGCTAGTCTGATGTTGGCATCGGATTCACCATTGATGGTATCATATACGAACTTCAGGCCTTCAAGCTCGCCGCCATGCTTCAACACATACACTAGACAAAGATATTGCAGAGCCGTTCCCGACGAGAGGATATCAAGGTCGGTAATAGCCAATTGCGAAAGAGCCAGTTGATAGGCATCTTCGCTATTTTCATCAATGAACTGCTGCACATCGCCAAGAGTTTCCAGACCAAAGGACTTAAGTAGCCGCAGGAAATTCATCACCGAAACAGGATAGATTTCTGCTTGATTCACAGCAGCGATACGTCGGTTCAGACGATCAAAGGGATTCAGTTCAAGATAACTGCGGAACGAGTCGCCAGACAGCGCTACATCATTAAGTTGACCGCTCTTGACCAATGTCTGTATCTGACGGCGGTAATTAGTGAGAACTGTACGCAAACGGCTGAACTCATCGTCTACCAACTCCAACATGCCTGCCAAACGACTGAACTGTCGCTTATACTCCTTAGGAATACTCACCTCACCCTTATAGCCGGTGTCATGCTCAATGGTCGACCAAACATGTTGCAAGGCTGTTCGCATTTGTAGTTCAAATCGCAAGCCTCCACAATCATTCAATCGACAAATATAGTGCAGTGAGCTATAACCAAAACTATCTAATTGGTGCAGTCTGCGCTTATCCACACTCTCCTGCCAATCTATGTCGAAGACACTTTTGGCAATTGCCGCCACCTTATCCACTTCATCGGTATAGAAAGTAACGACACGCAGACCCACGAGATCAGTTATGTCGTAGATGGTCTTGTACTTCGTGCCTTTCCTTTCCAGTTTCCCTGCCAACGACTGTTCGGTCTTCACCCTATATTCAATGCTAGTCACATAAATACCCTGCTCACGGAGCGCCCGTCGCAGCAGGTCATAGACATTCTTGGCAATTTTATCCAATGAGGGTAGCAGTTCGCGATATTGTTGCAACAACGCCTCACCATGAGGGTCAAGTTTTATATTATTCTCCATTTGCACAATTTATATATTTATTCAAATCCTATCCTCCTTTATTTATTTCTCATATCTTTTGCCCCAGTAATTCTTCATCCGCTCCACAAGTTTCTCTTCTGCAGGTGAATGCTGTCCGTGCCAAATACGTTCATTGACAAGTTCATCGGGCAGATACTGCTGAGGTGTGAAATGACCTGGGAAGTCATGTGGATACTTATAACCATCATGATAGCCCAGCTCCTTCATCAGTTGTGTAGGAGCGTTACGGATGGGTAACGGTACAGGCTGATTCCCCGTACGACGCACCAAATCAAGGGCTGCATCAATACCCAGATAGGCACTGTTGCTCTTCGGCGAAGTAGCCAGATAGACGGTTGCCTCTGCCAAAGGGATACGCCCCTCAGGCCAACCAATCTTATTGACAGCATCAAAGGCGGCATTAGCCAATAGCATTGCATTGGGATTGGCCAGACCGATATCCTCGGCAGCTGAAATAACCAATCGACGGGCAATAAACACAGGATCTTCCCCACCCTCAATCATCCGCGCCAGCCAATATAGTGCGGCATCGGGATCGCTGCCACGAATAGACTTGATGAAGGCTGAAATAATATCATAGTGCATTTCACCGTCCTTGTCATAAGCCAAAGGGTTCTGTTGCAAGCGAAGGTTCACCAATTCGTCTGTAATAACAATGGGAGCAACACTTTTTTCTGAAGACTCAGAGTTTTCAGAATCTTCTGAGGACTCTGAATCGACCACAAGTTCCAATATATTAAGGAGTTTACGCGCATCGCCTCCACTAAACCTTAAAATAGCTCCCGTCTCTCTCAATTCGATATTTTTCTCCTTTAATACCACATCGGTATGAATGGCACGGTCGAGAAGTTGGAGCAGATCGTCCTTCTCCAACGACTTAAGCACATAGAGCTGACAACGGGAAAGTAATGGACGGATTACCTCGAAAGATGGATTCTCAGTGGTTGCACCAATGAGTGTAACCACACCCCGTTCGACGGCTCCCAGCAAAGAGTCTTGCTGCGATTTGGAGAAACGATGAATCTCATCGATGAAGAGAATGGGAGACGCCTCGTTGAAGAAACGGCCTTTCTGTGCCTTCTCAATCACATCACGCACATCCTTCACACCGCTGGTTACAGCCGATAGCGTGAAAAAAGGTGTTTCCAAACGATGGGCGATAATCTGCGCCAACGTGGTCTTTCCAACTCCTGGAGGTCCCCAAAGGATAAACGATGAGATACGTCCCGCATCGATCATCTTCCGCAGGACGGCTCCCTCACCCACCAGATGTTGCTGACCGATATAATCGTCGAGCGTACGAGGGCGGAGTCTTTCAGCTAAGGGTTGTGACATAATTTTATGTGCAAAGTTACACTAAAATGCCAAAAGAACAAAAAAAATGGCCAAAAAACTTGTGAATAATAAATAAAGTTAATACATTTGCAGAAAATTAGCAAAAAAACAAAAGAAATGGCAAGAACAAAACAACAAACAGAGGACATGAATGTCGTGTCTTTGAAGACCCTTACCAAAAGTTCTGTATGGGATGTACAGGAGAACGACGTGTTCCGTATGCTTGACTCCGGTGTCAAGGATGCGGATATCCGCGAAAACCTGCGTCACTACATAGACTTGATACGCAGCGCCTTCGAAATCATTGAAATCAAGGAGGAGGGTGCTAACGTAAAGAAAGCCTACGAGAAGAAAGGTTACAAGGTTTTCTCACTGAAACTCGATGAGAACAAAAAACTCTCATGGGGCGTCAAGAAGAAACCCATTCTGCGCGTCACTGATCTGACTTATGAGAACATACGTCACATCTCGGCCAATAAACTATTAGAGGTGATAGAACGCAATTTCGGCGGCGGATGGGACTCACTTGCACAGTCTGTACAAGACATCATCCTGAGCGGTTTCGACATCTCAACCACCACTCTGCCTAAAGACCGTCTGCACAAGAAGGGCGGTATGTACGAGAAAAAAGTGGAGGATGGTTTCGAAGTGCTCGAGATTCCAAAGGGTAACTGGGTAGAAGCCATTTTTGCCAAGCTCAAGCCTGAGCAAGAGAGACCCAAGATGAAATTTGGAACAGATGATGAAGAAGGAGGACTCGACGATGACGAGGACTTCGAAGTAAAGGACGACTATAAGAACCACGACGACGAGGATGATACCGTAGAGGATCCCGACGACGACCAGATTACCGAGGATAACTACTCGACAATGATGGATCTGGGCGGCGAAGATCCTGATGACGAGGCCGCACAGTTGTCGGATTACGTTGACGAATAAACTTCCATTTATAAACCATTAATTAATTCAACACAAACAATGAACATTCCTTCAGTATTCTGGCTCGTGCCCGTCGCTTCGATTGTGGCATTGGGCATGGCGTACACCTTTTTCCGTCAGATGATGGCAGCCGATGAGGGTACGCCCCGCATGAAAGAGATTGCTCTCTATGTTCGTAACGGTGCGATGGCCTACCTCAAACAGCAGTACAAGGTGGTAGGTATCGTCTTCGTGGTGCTCTGTGCCCTCTTCGCCTTCATGGCGTATGGTCTCAACGTACAGAACCCCTGGGTCCCCTTTGCTTTCCTGACCGGCGGTTTCTTCTCCGGTCTGGCAGGTTTCTTCGGCATGAAGACCGCTACCTATGCCTCTGCACGTACGGCTAATGCCGCTCGTGAGAGTCTGGACGCTGGTCTGAAGATTGCCTTCCGTTCAGGTGCCGTGATGGGTCTCACCGTCGTCGGTCTCGGATTGCTTGACATCGCTATCTGGTTTGTGGTGCTGAATCACTTCGATCAGGACGGACTCATCTCTATCACCACCACCATGCTGACCTTTGGTATGGGTGCTTCTACGCAAGCTCTTTTCGCTCGTGTCGGTGGCGGTATTTATACGAAGGCTGCTGACGTGGGTGCAGACATCGTGGGTAAGGTGGAAGCTGACATTCCTGAGGATGATCCCCGCAATCCCGCAACTATCGCTGATAACGTGGGTGACAACGTAGGTGACGTAGCCGGCATGGGTGCCGACCTCTACGAGAGTTACTGTGGCAGTGTGCTTTCTACCGCAGCCTTAGGTGCTGCAGCTTTTGGCGTGGCAGGTCTTGATATCCAGCTGAAGGCTGTCATCGCCCCGATGTTGATTGCTGCTGTAGGTGTGTTCCTCTCACTCTTGGGTATCTTCCTCGTCCGTACGAAGGAAGGCGCTACGATGAAGGATCTGCTCCGCTCACTTTCACTCGGAACCAATGTTTCAGCCGTGCTTATCGCCATCGCCACCTTCGGTATTCTCTATTTCCTGGGTATCGAGAACTGGCTCGGCCTCTCCTTCTCTGTTATCGCCGGTCTGGCTGCAGGTGTAATTATCGGACAGGCAACAGAATACTACACTTCTCACTCTTACAAGCCGACACAGAAGATTTCTGAGGCTGGACAAACAGGTGCTGCTACCGTTATTATTAAAGGTATAGGTACGGGTATGATCTCGACCTGTGTTCCTGTGATTACCATCGGTGTGGCCATTATGCTCAGTTACCTCTGTGCCAATGGTTTCGATCTCTCTATGACATCCGAGAGTCTGTCGCACGGTCTCTATGGCATCGGTATCGCTGCCGTAGGTATGCTCTCTACACTGGGCATCACATTGGCTACCGACGCTTACGGTCCTATTGCTGATAATGCTGGCGGTAACGCTGAAATGTCGCAGTTAGGTGAGGAAGTACGCCACCGTACGGATGCCCTTGACGCTTTAGGCAACACTACTGCTGCTACAGGTAAGGGCTTCGCCATCGGTTCGGCTGCCCTCACAGCTCTAGCTCTGCTCGCCTCATATATCGAGGAAATTAAGATCGCGATGGCCCGTGCCGATGTGATGATGCAGAACGTTAAAGGTGATCTCATTTCCGCTGCTGATGCTAACATCCCCGATTTTATGAATTACTTCCAGGTGAACCTGATGAACCCGAAGGTGCTTGTTGGTGCCTTTATCGGTGCAATGGCAGCTTTCCTGTTCTGTGGTATGACCATGGAGGCTGTAGGACGTGCTGCTGAGAAGATGGTTCAGGAGGTACGCCGTCAGTTCAAGGAGATTGCAGGCATCCTCGAAGGAACAGGTACTCCTGATTATGGCCGTTGCGTAGAGATCTCTACCCGTGCTGCTCAGCACGAGATGATTATCCCGTCGGTACTCGCCATCATCATCCCCATCATTGTGGGATGTGTGCTGGGTGTCGCAGGTGTACTTGGTCTGCTGGTAGGTGGTTTGGCTGGCGGTTTCACGCTGGCTGTATTCATGGCCAATGCAGGCGGTGCTTGGGATAATGCCAAGAAGAATATCGAGGAAGGTGCCTTTGGAGGCAAGGGCTCGTTTGCCCATAAGGCCTGCATCGTAGGCGACACGGTGGGTGATCCTTTCAAGGATACATCTGGTCCCTCACTCAATATCCTCATCAAGCTGATGTCAATGGTCAGCATCGTGATGGCAGGACTCACAGTCGCCTTCATGTAAGAGATGACATATAATCAAAAATAGCCGCTGTTCAGCGGCTATTTTTGATAGATTCAAAGCAATTGTTCGAGTTTCTTAATGCCTTTCTTCGTACAGAGTCCTCGTAACGAGACAAACGACAGACTGGTGAATAATTCCTCAATGCTATACAGACTGTAAAGACGCTGCTCCATAACATAGCTACTTACAGCATCAAAGATACGGGCTGCCAATTCGTAGTTAATATCGTCACGGAAATAGCCCTCCTGGACACCACGTTCAAAGAACTTCAGCAGATTCTCACGCGAATGTATCTTCTCGTGGTTCAGGTAGCGAAGCACACGCGGATACTTGATGAGGTCATTATAAAAAGCTTGTGAAGTTGTGTGCGACTCCTCCACCCTCATGCGATAGTAATTCACAAACATATCCATCAGGTCTTTACCCTTGCTCAATTCTGCAAGTTTCTCTTTCTGACGCTTATAGGAAGTCTTCACCCCTTCATAGAGCAGTTCTTCCTTGGTAGCATAAATTTCATACATAGTACGTTTTGAGATAGAGAGTCTCTCAGCAATGTCATCCATCTTCACTGCACGGATGCCTTTCTCAGCAAAAGCCTTCATCGCCGTATTGAGAATCACCTCGCGCAGACCTTCTTTATAAGCAGTAATAGTTTTCTTTTCTTGCATATTCTTGCAGATTTGGCTACAAAGATACAAAAAAAGAATGAAAAGTACCAAAAGATATGTAAAAACAAAAAAATTATTTGTAATTTTGCGGGCGATTTGCAAAAATACTCATTTTTGAAGGATAATAATACACTATTAATAGCAACATAAAAATGGTAAAGATTTCAAAAGAGGCAGCCCTCGAATATCATCAGAGCGGAAGACCCGGTAAGATTGAAGTAAAGCCTACTAAGGCGTACAGAACACAAACAGACTTAAGTTTAGCGTATTCCCCAGGCGTGGCGTTTCCATGTCTTGAGATTCAGGAGGATCCCAACAATGCTTACAAGTATACTGACAAGGGCAACCTTGTTGCCGTTATCTCCAACGGTACAGCCGTTTTAGGGCTGGGCGACATCGGTGCCATGAGCGGCAAACCCGTGATGGAGGGTAAAGGTCTGCTCTTCAAGATCTATGGTGGTATCGATGTGTTCGACATCGAGGTAGCCGAGAAAGATCCAGAGAAGTTCTGTGAAGCTGTGGAGCGCATCGCCCCCACCTTTGGCGGTATCAACCTTGAGGATATCAAGGCCCCTGAGTGCTTCTATATTGAGGAGCGTCTGAAGAAGACCCTTGACATCCCCGTCATGCATGACGACCAGCACGGCACAGCTATCATCTCTGCAGCAGGACTGAAGAATGCGATGGAAGTGATTGGCAAGGACATCAAGAAGGTGAAGATTGTCGTTAACGGTGCTGGCGCAGCTGCTATCTCATGTACCAAACTTTATATGGCCATCGGTGCTCAAAAGGAAAACATCGTAATGCTCGATTCCAAGGGCGTTATTTCTACCGAGCGTCAAGACCTCAACGAGCAGAAGAAATTCTTCGCCACTTCACGCACGGATATCCACACATTGGCAGAAGCCGTGAAGGACGCTGATGTTTTCGTTGGTCTCTCCAAGGGTAATGTACTCTCGAAGGAAATGGTCAGGACAATGGCTAAGGATCCCGTGATCTTTGCATTGGCCAACCCCGTACCAGAGATCTCTTACGAGGATGCAATGGAAGCCCGTCCAGACGTGCTAATGTCCACAGGTCGTACCGATTATCCGAATCAGATTAATAATGTGATCGGTTTCCCATACATTTTCCGTGGTGCCCTTGACGTACACGCCACTGCCATCAATGAGGAAATGAAACTTGCTGCAGTTCACGCTATCGCCGACCTCGCCAAGCAGTCAGTGCCCGATGTGGTGAACGATGTGTATCATGTGAACAATCTCACCTTCGGACGTGACTACTTCATTCCGAAACCCGTCGATCCCCGACTTATCACCGAGGTGTCTGCAGCTGTGGCCAAGGCCGCCATCGAGAGCGGTGTGGCCCGTAAGACCATCGACAACTGGGAAGAGTACAAAGACTCACTGAGTGTGCTCTTAGGTCAGGAAACGAAACTTACACAGAAGCTCTATGCCACAGCCGCCGCCCATCCGCAGCGCGTGGTCTTCGCCGAGGCTGTACACCCAACCATGCTCAAGGCAGCCGTACAAGCTAAAGCCGAAGGTATCTGTCACCCTGTTCTTTTAGGTAACGACGAGGTTATCACCAAGTTAGCCAAGAGCCTTGATCTTTCACTTGATGGTATCGAGATTGTCAATCTGCGTCATCCTTCCGAGCAGGAGCGTCGTGAACGCTATGCCCGCATCCTTACCGAGAAACGTCAGCGCGATGGTTATACCTACCAGGAGGCCAACGATAAGATGTTCGAGCGCAATTACTTCGGTATGATGATGGTGGAAACTGGCGAGGCCGATGCCTTCATCACAGGTCTTTATACGAAATACTCGAACACCATCAAGGTTGTCAACGAGGTCATCGGTATCCGTCCTGAATACCAGCACTTCGGAGCTATGCATATCATCAACTCTCCTAAGGGCACTTATTACATTGCAGATACATTGGTGAACGAGAATCCCGATACCGACACACTCGTCGACATTGCCAAACTTGCTGCCACAGCCGTACGCTTCTTCAACGAGAAGCCCGTCATCGGCATGATGAGCCACTCTAACTTCGGCTCTTCCACCAGCTCTGGTGCCAAGAAGGTGAAACGTGCTGTTGAGCAGATGCAGGAACTCTATCCCGACCTGCCAATCGACGGAGAGATGCAGCTTGACTGCGCCCTTGACAACGAGCTGCGCGACGAGCAGTATCCGTTCACACGTCTTAAGGGAAAGAAGGTTAATACGCTCATTTTCCCCAACCTCACCTCTGCCCGTTCCTCTTATAAGATGTTACAGATGCTAGGCAGCGATGCGGAGATTATAGGTCCAATACAGATGGGACTGAACAAGGCCATCCACTTCATCGACTTCGGAGCTTCTGTTCGTGACGTAGTGAATATCGTGGCCGTTGCAACTATCGATGCCTACGTTGACAAAATCAAGAGCAAACTTTCGATGCTCGGCAAGTAAGATATTGTTAATATATCTTAAGTATTATGGCGCAGTTTTTACTTTTCAGTAAAGGCTGCGTCAAATTTTTATAATTTAAAGAAATCAACTTATCATTATTAACAAATTAAACATCATTTTATGAAAAAGATTTTTCTTTCCTTGCTGGCTCTCACAAGCTTGACAGCGTATGCTCAGTTTGGTGCACCCAGACAGAATCCTACTGTTCCTTCAGTAACAGAAAACGTGGTTGAAGACTTCAAGCCAGCCACTTCCAATCAGGACAACAAGCAGTATCCAATGGTCAACTCACAGCGCATGGTTCGTGCCCAGATCTCAGCTCCAAATGCCACTTCTGTAGGTCTCGACATTGCTGGTAAGATTTATTCGATGACTAAGGACGAGAACGGTGTATGGACTGGTACATCTGAGCCTCAGGACGAGGGCTTCCACTATTATCAGCTTAACATCGACGGTGCTTCAGTGCCCGATCCAGGTAGTCTCTATTACTATGGTGCCAGCCGTTGGGGTAGCGGTATCGAGATTCCTTCTACAGATCAGGATTTCTGGCAGGTAAAGAATGTTCCACAGGGCTCAGTGAGCGAAGTTTTCTACTGGTCAACCTATACAGAAAAGATGCGTCGCTGCCATGTATATCTGCCTAATGAATATTTCACCAATCCCACCAAGAAATTCCCCGTTCTGTATCTGCAGCACGGTATGGGTGAGAACGAGTACGGATGGGCCGAGCAAGGTCATACCGCTCAGATTCTGGATAACCTGATTGCCCAGGGCAAGGCTGTTCCTTGCATCATCGTTATGGACAATGGTCTGAATACAAGCCGTCCTGGCGAGCAGGGTGGTTTCGGTGGCTTCGGTGGTGGTCAGCGTCCTCAGGGTGCTCCTGGTGCAGGTCAGGGTCCCCGTCCACAAGGTGCTCCTCAAGGTGGTCAGCGTCCACAGGGTGCTCCTGGTCAGGGAGGTCAGCGTCGTGGCGGCTTTGGTGGCTTCGGTGGTTTCTCTGAAGGCTTCAAGAATGTACTTTTCAATGATATTATCCCAATGGTTGAGAAGAACTATCGCGTGATTGCCGATGCTCAGCATCGTGCTTATGCCGGCCTTTCAATGGGAGGTATGCAGGCACGTGAGATTACGCTTGCCAATCCTGAGAAGTTCGCTTATGTAGGTTCATTCAGCAGCGGTGCATGGAATGTTGATCAGGTGAAGAATTCAGAAGGCTTCGCAAAGAACGTCAAGCTGCTCTTCATGAGCGGTGGCGGCAAGGAGAACATGGGTTGTGTTGAGGCTGCTAAGAATATTAAGGAACAACTCGGTATGAACGCCGTTGGTTACGAGTCTCCAGGCACAGCCCACGAGTGGCACACCTGGCGTCGCAGTCTCTTTGAGTTTGCCCAGCTCATCTTCAAGTAAAAAATCCACATACTACTTATGATAGAGAGGTGGTGTCTGCCCGATGGCAGATGCTACCTCTCTTCAGTTTGGCACAGTATTTGCACGGAGAAAGGTAAAAAGGCAAATAATAAAAAAGTAAAAAACGAACAATTATGCAAAAAGGTAACATCGGGGTTACAACTGAGAACATTTTCCCCGTCATCAAAAAGTTTCTTTATAGCGACCATGAGATTTTCCTCCGTGAAATGATTTCAAATGCCGTCGATGCCACGCAGAAGATGAAGACGCTGGCAGCACAGGGTGAGTACAAGGAAGACCTGGGTGACCTGACCGTCCGTGTGAATTTCGATGCCGATAAGGGCACCATCACCATCAGCGACCACGGTATCGGCATGACTGAGGAGGAGATCGACAAGTACATCAACCAGATTGCCTTTTCCGGCGTCAGCGACTTCCTCGAAAAATATAAGGATAATGTCAACAATATTATCGGTCACTTCGGTCTCGGTTTCTATTCTTCTTTCATGGTGTCGAAGAAAGTTGAGATCATTACCAAGTCGTACAAAGAAGGTGCGAAAGCCGTGAAGTGGAGCTGTGACGGCTCACCTGCCTACGAAATCGACGATGCCGAGCGTGCCGACCGTGGTTCCGACATCATCCTCTACATCGATGACGACTGCAAGGAGTTCCTCGACAAATACAAGCTCGAGGGCCTGCTCCAGAAGTACTGCAAGTTCATGGCTGTGCCCATTGCCTTCGGCAAGAAACAGGAGTGGTCGAAAGACGAGAGCAAGATGGTCGACACCAACGAGGATAATATTATTAATAATGTAGAGCCGCTATGGACGAAAGTACCTTCGACGCTGAAGGACGAAGACTACAAATCCTTCTACCGCACCCTCTACCCCATGAGCGACGAACCGCTGTTCTGGATTCATCTCAACGTTGACTACCCCTTCAACCTCACAGGTATCCTCTACTTCCCCAAAATCAAGTCGAACATTGAACTGCAGAAGAACAAGATCCAACTCTACTGCAATCAGGTCTTCGTCACCGACCAGGTAGAAGGCATCGTGCCTGAGTTCCTCACCCTGTTACACGGTGTTATCGACTCTCCCGATATTCCATTGAATGTCTCTCGTAGCTATCTGCAAAGCGACCGCGAGGTGAAGAAAATCTCCACCTATATCACCAAGAAAGTAGCCGACCGTCTGAAAGCCATCTTCTCAGAGAACCGCAAGGAGTACGAGGAGAAATGGGACGACCTGAAGCTCTTCATCAACTACGGCATCCTCTCCGAGGAAGGTTTCTATGACCGCGCTAAAGACTTCGCCTTGATGAAAGATACCGAAAACAAATACTTCACTTTCGACGAGTATAAGACCCTCATCGAGGCTAACCAGAAAGATAAGGATGATACCCTTGTCTACCTCTACGCCACTGACCGTGAGGAGCAATACTCCTATATCAAGGCCGCTCAGGACAAGGGCTACAGCGTACTGCTGCTCGACGGCCAACTCGATGTGCCAACCATCCAAACCCTCGAGCAGAAATTTGAGAAAAGCCGCTTTACACGCGTTGACTCAGACATCATCGACCGTCTCATCGTAAAGAGCGATGCGCCGAAGAGCAACCTCAGCGACGAGCAGAGTGACAATTTGTCAGCCGTGTTCCGCACCCAGTTGCCGAAGCTCGACAAGACTGAGTTCATGGTGCAGGTGGATGCCCTTGGCGCAGAGGCACGTCCGGTAGTCATCACCCAGAACGAATACATGCGTCGTATGAAGGACATGAGCAAGTTCCAGGCAGGCATGGGCTTCTACGGACAGATGCCTGATAGCTTCAATCTCGTGCTCAACAGCGACCATCCTTTGGTAAAGAAGGTGCTCGACGACAGCGAGGCTGCGACAGCCGAGGCCCTCAAACCCATCCTCGCAGAACTGAAGGGCCAGGAGGCTCGTCTGGCTGCCATCCGTCAGGCACAGGATAAGAAGAAATACGATGAGATTACCCAAGAAGAGAAAGACCAAAAGGCTGAGGCTGAGAAGGCCGTACAGGCAGAGAAGGACAAGAAGAATGCCGTCATCGCTGACTACGCGAAAGGCAACTCCATCGTCCACCAGCTCATCGACCTGGCCCTGCTCCAGAACGGCATGTTAAAAGGCGAGGCCCTCGACCGCTTCCTCAAACGCTCCGTCGACCTCATCAAATAATAAACTGTAATCCCCGCTCAGCTGAGTGGGGATTACAGTTTATTAAAATATCGTCGTAATGAGGACGGCAATCAGCAAGTTTCTTACTTCTTCATCACCTTCTTGCCGTTGACAACGTAGACACCAGCAGGCAGACCATCCAATGAAGTCACACGCTTGAGCACCTGACGACCACCCAGGTTATAGACATCAAACGGCTCCTCGACGACAGGAGTCTCATCCAGATTCTCAATACCCGTCACGTCAGCGTCATCTCCATCCAAAGTACGTACGCCAGAGGATGCTGTTACCGTCACTTTACAGGTCGTGCTCAGACCAGTCGCGACGGAGGTACAGGTGATGGTGGCAGTTCCGGCCTTGACACCCTTCACCGTGCCATCTTCTGACACCGTAGCAACAGTCGTTTTAGAAC
>JAGCDZ010000034.1 GCA_017650905.1 Prevotella sp.
CACTATTCACTTTTTTAAAAAGATTTGTTAAATCTCAGGCAAACTACTTAATTTAGTTTAAAAACTATATCATTTAGTTGTATATAACGAAAATTTTTAGTTACTTTGCACCAGGAAAAGATAACGACGCGATAATTGATTGAAAACTAAAAGCATTTATGACAATGAAGAAGCTGACAAATAAAGAAAAGGAAATCATGGATCTGTATTGGACGCATGGGCCGATGTTCGTCAAGGAACTCTTAGAGTACTACGACGAGCCCCGTCCGCACTTCAATACCCTTTCCACGATGGTTCGTATCCTGGAGAAAGAAGGCTATCTCGACCACAAGCAGTTTGGCAACACCTATCAGTATTTCCCGCTCATCACGGAAGTAGATTACGGGCGTAAGTCGATTGCTGGTGTCATCAAGAACTACTTCAACGACTCCTACCTCTCAGCCGTTTCCTCGTTTGTCAAGGAGGAAAAGATTTCCGTAGAAGAATTAAAAGAACTCATCGACCAAATCGAAAACAACCATGACTGATTTTCTGATCTACGACCTGAAGGTGGCCGTGCTCATCGCGGTGTTCTATATGTTCTACCGTCTGATGCTGGCTCGCGAGACCTTCCACCGTGTCAACCGCATCGTGCTGCTGGCAACGGCAGTGGCCTCGTTCGTCCTGCCGCTCTGTGTCATCACAACACACCAGACGGTGGTGATGCCGATGCCCACGATCGATGTGGAACTGGGTACTGCCGTCATCGACGACGTCACACCCCAAATGCCTCTGTGGCAGAAAATCCTACCCATCCTCTATATGATAGGTTTGGTAGCCACTCTCGCCAACACCCTCTGGTCGGTATTCAGAATCACCAGTCTCATTAAGCATAGCGAACAGCATCCGCAGGACGATGGCACCATGATTTGCGTGACCGGTAACGCAGCACTGGCACCCTTCAGCTGGATGCACTATATCGTGATGAACCGCAGCGACTACGAAACCCGTGATGCTGCGATCCTCACCCATGAACGGGGACACATACGGCTCCATCACTCGTGGGACCTTATCCTCGTTGATCTCCTCACCGCCTTCCAATGGTTTAATCCCGCCATGTGGATGCTCCGCAGCGACCTGCGCACCATCCATGAATACGAGGCTGACGGTGCAGTACTCTCACAAGGGATCAATGCGCGTCAATATCAATACCTGTTAATCACAAAAGCCGGTGGCATCGGCGGGTACTCCCTTGCTAACGGAATCACTCACAGTGCCCTCAAAAACCGAATCCATATGATGTTACATACCAAATCCCCACGCCGCAGTCTCCTCAAGCTGCTGGCACTACTGCCCATCGTGGGCGTCACACTCGCCCTCAACGCAGAGACCGTTACGGACGTCGTCTATAAGAACGACGAGCCCCAGAAGCAAGTGCCTGTGAAGAAAGGCAAGAAGAATGCCACCGTCAAGACAGGCAACAAAGCCATCCAAGTTGTACAAGACCAGTCTGGCGAAGTTGTTGATTGGGCTGTCTCCAAAGAGGTACCCCCCGAAGAGAAAGCGCCCGCTACAGAAACACCCTCTGGCGATGTCTTCGACGTCGTCGAGAATATGCCGCAGTTCCCTGGCGGCGCCCCAGAGCTCTTTAACTTCCTCGCCAAGAACATCCAATACCCTACCGAGGCTGAGAATGCTGGCAAACAGGGCCGTGTGATTGTAACGTTTGTCGTCGGAAAAGATGGCGCAATCAGCGATGCCCGCGTGGTCAAGTCCGTTGATCCGCTGCTCGATGAAGAAGCCCTCCGCGTAATCAATGCAATGCCCAACTGGACACCAGGTACACAGAGCGGCAAGGCCGTCAGGGTGAAGTATACCGTGCCCATCACCTTCCGCCTCGATGGTGGCAAGCCTAAAGAAGTACAACAGTTCACAGGTTCCTTCACCCCAGTAGAGCTAGATGCATCTGACCCCAAATTCAAGGAATACGTCAGTCGCTTGCCAGGCGCCAAGATCGATGAAAATGGCAATGTCACCATCAACGGCAAGCCTGTCAAGAAAATCATGGTCGATGGCAATCCCGTCAAGAAAATCATGATCGACGGTAAGCCCGTTGAGAATTCGGAGTCGGCTGCTTATATCGCTGGTTATACAGCTGCTCAAGGCGGTATTTCTTCTGATCATTTGCCAATGGTCATCGCGGATGGTAAAACGATTGATATCAACAAGATGAAGGAAATCGATCCCAAAACTATCGAGAGCATGACAGTGTTGAAAGACAAGGCCGCCATCAATCAGTATGGTGAAAAAGCCAAAGATGGTGTGATTATCATCACCACGAAGAAATAACGTTCTTTTCATTCATGAACAAATTAATAGTACTATTTATCCTCGCCCTGCTGACAGCCTCGACTGCTCAGGGCGAGGTTCTTTCGAAAAAGAAGTCGAAAACAGAAGAGGTCGCACCCGACACCCTGCAACTGATAATCCAAGCGGGCGACAGTTGCATGCTGGAGTACAACACCCTCAAGGCCCTGAACTTCTACCAGCAGGCCTTCGCGATGAAAGACACGGCAAACGTCCGCATGAAGCTCGCCGACTGCTACTACCAGCGCGCCAACTACCGTCAGACAGCCGATCTGCTGAAGCTGGTCCCTGCAGGCAGCCTCACACACGAAGCCTTCCGTCAGCTCTGCTACAGCTATCAGAAACAGAGCGACAACGACTCATTCGTCTATTGGACTACCAATCTCGTGTCACGCTATCCGATGGACGGTGAGATGGTGGCTGGGCTCATTACCGCCCTGACCCGCGAAGATCAGGCATGGAAGGGCATTGGCGACGGTGAAAAATACTTCAAACGCGACTCCACCAACATCCTCGTCAACCGCGCCCTAGCCGATGCCTATTTCATCGACCGCAAGTTCGACAAGGCCGTCGCCATGTACGAGCGCCTGCTCCAGCAGGGCGACTCCACCTTCAACACCTTCTACTCCGCAGGCATGTGCTACACGCGACTCGACAGCCTCAACCGCGCCTATAAGTACCTGATTCCCGCTTTCCTCATCAGCGGTATGCAGCATGCGGGCTGTGCCTACCGCCTCGGCGTGGTCAGCATCGACCTCGGGAGTTACGAGGAGGGGCTGGGTTATCTTGATCTCGCCACAGAACTGATGCTGCCCGACACCACCATCATGAAGGCCATCACCCTCTCGCAGGGCGAAGGTTACTATCTCACTAAACAATACAAGAAAGCCATCGAAGCCTGGAAGCGGCACCTCGACTACAACCCCACCTCCATCGCCACTTATTATAATATTGCCAATGCTACTTACTTTTGTTTCCAAGATGTCAAACAGGCCAAGACCTATTACGAACGTTTCCTGGCTCTCGCCCGTAAAGAACCCAAACCCAACACCAAACTCACCGAGATGATCGGTCAGGCCGAAGAATTTTTGAAAAAGCATAAATAAATTTGGAACTATAGACTTTTTTTCGTATCTTTGCCACGAAGAAATGCTAAAAGTGAGAAAAGTCATGAAACTAAATGAGAAATTTGTTATTACGATTAACCGAGAACTTGGCAGTGGTGGTCGCACCATAGGCCGGAAGTTGGCAGAGAAGTTAGGCGTTCCGTTCTACGACAAGGCACTTATCAAAGCCTTACAGGACATGTATCATCTAGATGAGGCAGAAATAGAGAAACTGAAGGGCCGCAGCCACAGCTGGTGGGCCGAATTCAAGCGCACATTAACCTTGGGATACCAGTATAATGAGGCGTACTACCGGGCGAACACAAGCATTGAACCCGATGCGCTCACTACCGACGAGATATTCAAGAACGAACAGGAAATCCTGAAGGCCATCGCCAAGGACGAGTCGTGCGTTGTGGCAGGTCGCAGCGGATTCTTCGTGTTCCGCAATCATCCCAACCGTATGAGCATCCTCATCCAGGCCTCGATGGACTTCCGCGTGAAGCGCGTTGCCCACAAGCAGAACATCTCGCCTGAGGAGGCCCGTAAAATCATCGACAAGGTCGACAAGATGCGCGAAAACTATGTCAACAAATATACGAAAACCTCGCGCTATGATACTCGCAACTACGACCTCGTCATCATGGCCGACGGCAAAACGGAGGACGAAATCGTCGATACCATCCTCCACTTCATCGGGCCCAAGAAAACCGATAGTTTTGCTTATCTATAAGATAAATCTTTGAAATATACAGACCTTTATAGTTGACTTTCGCCCTCGATGTATTGCGACATGAGGAGGTGGTCGCCGTCCCAGACGATGTAGGAGAACTGGGAAATCCAATCGCCAAGGATAAGCATTCGGGCCTTTTTGGTGAGCTGGAGGTCGACCTCAATATGCCGATGGCCAAAGATGAAATAGTCGACGTTGGAGTGATACTGGATGTATTTCTTGGTGAAAAGCACGAGATGTTCGCGATTCTCGCCCATATAGGCTGGCTCCTCATTGTCGATACGTTTCATCCGGCTGTGCTTAGCCCAGTTCAGGCCGAACCACATGCCCCAACGGGGATGTAGCGCTGAGAAAGCCCACTGACAGGCGCGATTATGAAAAATGCCCTTGATAAGTTTGAAGCTCTTGTTAGGATCGCCCAGCCCGTCACCATGCGCAAGGAAGAATATCTTACCATAGAGCTCGGTAGTCTCAGGCTTTTTGTGGAGGATAACACCACACTCCTTTTCCAGATAGCCGTATGCCCAGATGTCATGGTTGCCTGTGAAATAATGCACCTCGACACCCATATCTGACAATTCGGAGAGCTTGCCCAAAAAGCGGGTGAAGCCCTTGGGTACCACATATTTGTATTCATACCAGAAGTCAAACATGTCGCCTAAGAGATAAACGGCTGCAGCCTTATCCTTGATGGAGTCAAGAAAACGAACCAGGCGGCGCTCCTGCATACGCTGATGAGGAACGGCCAGTGAGCCAAGATGGGCATCGGACAAGAAATAGATATTTTTCATTGCTACAAAAAAATACTAATCAAACCCCAGTTCTACGCGGGCTTCTTCACTCATCATACTCTGGTCCCAGGCGGGCTCAAAAACGAGGTTGACATTGGCACCCTTGACACCTTCTACACTATCCACCTTCGTGCGGACATCTTCTAAGATGAAGTCGGCAGCAGGGCAGTTAGGCGCCGTAAAAGTCATATCCATCTCGACCGTATAGTCGTCCTGGACATCAATCTTGTAGATCATACCAAGGTTATAGATGTCCACAGGAATCTCTGGGTCGTAGACGGTCTTCAACACATCGACGATCCGTTCTTCAATCTGGGTTCTCTCTTCTTGTGTCATATTAATGTATTTATTGTTTATTCCAATTGACCTGCAGGCGATGGAGCATCGTGGTGCTTTCACCACAGGAACCTGTATGCTGGATGGCAATGCCGCCAAAAATGTTCGATTTCATCGGTGCAGATAGATCGACAACATGGGGCAGCAAACTATCTTCGGGCTTGGGTGTAGTCGTTTCAACATGTGCCGTCAGGCGGCCCTTTACTGTCATGAGCGAGATAGTGCAGCTCGTACGATAACAAGTGGCTGAAACAGGCTCGGTAAGAGCCTTGGTTTGCCCATGATCATATTCTACGAGGTAGAAATCAACGGCCTTGGCATGTTTGACGGTACGAATAATGCGGAGGCCATAGCCCGTAAGCGTCTTGGTGTCGAACTTCAGGCAGACATCCATATACTGACCAGTAGCGGAGCCGAAGCCCTGACCTGCGGTCTTGGTGGGATCGACGTTTAATATCAGCGACATATCACCATAGCTACCTTCTGATGGTGTGTACATCAGACGGGCGCCCCGCTGTGCCTGCAGAAGGCCCTTGCCCACAGCGCCATTGAAGCCCTCGCCATATTCCCACATGGGCTTGTTAGGATCGAATGACCAAGGGAACTCCGCCGTATCAGCGGGCTTAAAGCCATCCGCCTGCCAAGCATCTATCCACTCTCCGTGACTCGTACCACAGAAGAGGTCACTGAAATCAGTCACCAACGTATTTGCGCCTACGATATCTTTTTCTGTCACAATCAGCGATGCCACCTCGGTCAATTCACCCTGAGGACTCCGATGATGAGCCGGACGAATGGAGGCCATGAGACGCCGGCCTACATCGCCAGGACGAAGTTTATACTGACGCTGAGGACCATCGTTACTACAAGCCAGAATGACTTCCTTATGGCAGTCATCTGTATCTAATCGGCTCCAGACAATGCGTGACTCATCGCGCCGTCCTTGGAGGTCGAGGGTGTAATCAAGATAAGCGATGCCCTTGTCGATTCTGATAACAGGTGCTTTCAAGAAGGCCGGCGGTGGCAGTTGCGAGGGTTTGATGGTCACCTGACATACTGCTACGCCTCCAACCACGCTATCACCCACAGCACAAGCCGTAACGGGGAAACTGATAGGTTCTTCAATAGCCTCACAGGCGATATTAACAATGACAGAATCACCTTCTACCTGATTCAAATAGGCCAACTGGTTGTAAGGCGGCTGAATATGCCATACTACTTTCCTACCATCGCCATCAGCATGTAACAACACAGGCTTACCACCTACTTGTATCTCAGCCTCATGTTGACTTAACCGCAAGTAAGGCGGTAGGTCCATACGCATGGGAACAGAGTCCATCACAAGCGTGTTTTGAGGCTGGCGGCTGCCAATGAGATAAGGCTTGCCGTTAAGTGTGAAGTTTTTCTGATAGCAGCGCAACCAAAGCTGGGGATAAGCCGTCCATCCGATATAGATACTATCCGATGACGCATGATAACGACAATCGATGAGCGTGACAGGACCGCCCTGCTTACAGAAATACATTTCGCGGTTGCTGCCCTTGACATAGAAGTCGCAGTCGATGAACAGCGGGCCTCGCCCGAAGGTGCTCCAGAAAGGCTTCTGGCCATAGAGGTCGATATCGCAATGACGATAGAGGGCTGTGCCGTTCATGGCATCGTCAGTACACTCGAAATGGCAGTCCTCGTAATAAGAACTCTGAGCACCGTTCAGCGGATTGAGGTTCAAACGGCTGATGAAACGCACATTCCTGGCCACTAGTTTTCTGCCATGCATATAGCCCACATGGGCCTGGGTGATGGCATCGCTGCGCTTCTTGCGCGAAAGCCTAGGATCAAGGGGATAGTCGAGGTCAACATTGCAGTAATTACCCATTGTGAGGTTCTCAACAGTGAGCGAATCGCACCAGAAGTCAAACATCGTGAAGTTACCCACAGCGCCCTGCATTTGGCCTCGTTGCGAAGCTAAGACCGTATGACTCGCATCAGAAGAAAGACCGATGAAATGGAGTTTTTTTGAACGGATAACGATACCGAATGGCTCGCGGCCGTTCTGTCCCATGACCACCTCAGGCGTGTCGGGATCGTCGACCCAATAGACACCAGGAGCGATGTAGAGCGTGCAACTGTCGCCAAAATGCGCCGCTGCCTCGTGGAAGTCAGAATAAGTGAAAGGATGCTTGGTATTTTTGTCGAGGCGCACATCAAGATAGAGATGGTGCGTATCGAGCTTGCCTGCAATATCGGGCGGCACAGACGTGGATACCTGTGCATTGACACTGAGATAGGTCAGTGCAAGCAGATAGCCAATCGCCCTCCTCATTTATTTCTCCTTGTAGATGACCTTATTGGCACCGCTCGTGATCTTCAGAGCCTCGGGATGGTCTTTGAGGAAAGAATCAATATGACGCACACGTTTCTCGGCAAGGATCTCATCGACTGCAATCAGAATGCCAGTTTCCTCCACATCACCAAAACCATAATTGATAGCTGTACCAAACAGTTTCATGGTGGGCGACAGACTCATATAGGCATTCACCAGTGGTGGAATGTTATAACCAAGTTTGCGGATCTCGCGGTTGAGAATGCGGTAGTCTTCCTTGAAACTCGGCTCGGAGAATATCTTTTCCAACTCATCTGGATCCTCTTCGATTTTCAGCGGTTTCATCGGGATAATCAGATGCTCCTTGTCGTCGAAATGTTTTTTGAGGAAATAGAGAATCATATCACGACCCTTGCGGATATACGAAGGATACATGGTCATCTTGCCGAAGAAATACTTCACGTTGGGCTTAATGACCGTCAACGCACCAAGTCCGTCCCAAAGATTATCCAATGCAAAGAGGCTCTTCGCACCCATACGCGAGGACTGATAAGGAAGTGACACGAACGAACGACCCAATTCAATCGTATATGGCATATAGTCCTTGAGGAATTTGTCGGAGAAATGGAACATGTGACTGGTAGCCAAGATAGGCTGACCCTTATCATCCATCTCCCACGCTGTGCCTTCCAGATAGCGGTAGCCGCCGATAATCTCCTCTGCCTCAGGATTCCAGACAATCAGCTGCTTATAGCAGTTCTCGCAGATGTCGAACTCATCAATATCCATCGACTTGCCCGTACCTCCGCCCGCCTCGCGGAAAGCAATTTCACGCAAGCGTCCAATCTCCTTCATGACATTGGGCGCATTGTGAGCCGTCACAACGTAGATCTCATTGTGACTCTTGTTGGTCATGCGAAGCTGACAATCGCGGGTCAGTTCACTCTTCAGCATTTCCTTAGCGATAGGTTGGATAATTTCTTGTTCCATTATATTGGGGTTTTAGGGTTCTGGTGATTTGTCAGAGGGTATAGACCTGTTCCTTGACGAACTGTGCCCACTCCACAGGCTTCTTACTCTTGTCGAACGTCTGCCAAGAGATGGGCTTGCCAATCGCGATGCGAAAGGTCTTGTGCACATTTTTGTACATTTCATCGACCAAAAACAGCATTGCCAGATTGAACGGCAGACACTTGTCGGAGAAATTTGCCAAACGATAGAAAAAGTTGGAGTTCTGGCCTCCAAAATGAATAGGAACGACATCACGCTGATATTGAACACTCTTGGAAACGAACGTTTTCGACCAAGGGATGTCGCGGATCTCGCCGTTGTGCTTTCGGGAGCAGAGACCAGCAGGAAACATCAACATGTGGTTGTCGCTCTGGAAGCCAGCCTCAACCATCGCGGGGAAATTACGACTCTGATTACCTGTTTTATTAATAGGAATACAAACAGGAGCCAGACCAGGCAGGTTCATCAGCAAATCGTTGACCAGATACCGGAAACGGCCATCGTAATGGCGACCGATGATGGCACCGAGGGCCACACCGTCCTCACCGCCAAGTGGGTGATTGCTCACAAAGGTATAGAGTCGGCCATCCTGAGGATCAGGCAAATTCTCTTTACCCACAATCTCCAAAGTCATGTCGAGATAACGCACACATTCCTCCAACCACTCCACACCGACCTTGTCGCGGCTTTCCCAAAGAAAAGCATTGACCTGGTCTTCATGCGCTATGCGCTTGAGCCAATTAACAAGGAATGAAGGCACGAACTTTGCCTTTGCGCCCAACTTCCCTTTCAGGATTTTATCGATATCAATCGTTTTCTCCATTTTGGTTGTTTTCTCTCATTTCCTCTAACAAGGTGCAAAAATAGCACAAATCTTTCAAAAATGAGCAAAAAACGGGAAAAAACTTTCTTTTAAAATGCATTTAACTCTATTTTGCTATTCTAGAGATATCGAATTTTATAAAAGAAAGTTAAATTTAGAAAAAAGTGGGGAGTTTTGGAGGGAAGTGGGGGATTTTTATATAATTTTGTACCCACAACTCTATTAATAAAAAGAACGTATGCGTTTCTTAGGCAATATAGAAGCCAAGACAGACGCGAAAGGAAGAGTTTTCCTGCCCTCTGTTTTCCGCAAGGTGCTCCAAGCATCGAGCGAGGAATTACTGGTATTGCGCAAAGATATCTACCAAAAATGCCTGGTACTCTACCCAGAGAGCGTATGGAACGAAAAGGTAGACCAACTGAAGGCTCAACTCAAGCCATGGAAACCATCACATCAGCAGATGCTCCGCCAATTCATCTCGGAAGCGGAAGCCATCTCGCTCGACGGCAATGGTCGTTTCCTCATCTCCAAACGACTGCAGAAGGCAGCAGAGATAGACCAGGACGTACAATTTATCGGTATGGATAACACCATCGAAGTCTGGTCGCCGCAGCATCTGAAACAAATCCTCAAGAGCGACGAGGACTTCGGAAAAGAATTTGAAGACATTATGAATACCGACGACGCCATATGTTAAATGCTTCTTCGACATATCACATTCCAGTACTCCTCAGGGAGAGCGTCGACGGGCTTGAGATCAAGCCCGACGGTGTTTATATAGATGTAACCTTCGGCGGCGGCGGACATAGCAGAGAGATCCTCAGCCGGTTAGGAAAGAAAGGCCATCTCTACAGCTTCGATCAGGATGCAGATGCGGAAAAAAATATCGTCAAAGATGACAGGTTTACCTTTGTGAGAAGCAATTTCAGATATATCAAGAACTGGATGCGCTATTATGAGGTGGAGAAAATCGACGGTCTGTTGGCCGACCTCGGTGTCTCAAGCCATCACCTGGATGATGAGAGCCGCGGGTTTTCTTTCCGCTTTGACGCACCACTCGACATGCGCATGAACAAACAGGCAGGCAAGACCGCTGCCGATATCGTGAACGATTATGACGAAGAACAGTTGGCATACATTTTCTATCTCTATGGAGAGTTGAAGAATGCCAGAAAGCTTGCTGCTGCAATTATCAAGGCAAGACTGGCACAACGCATCGCTACCACAGGCGACCTAATGCAAGTGACGGAAAAACTGTTCCCCAGAGAGCGCGAGAAAAAAGAGATGGCCAAGTTGTTTCAGGCTCTACGCATCGAGGTGAACCACGAGATGGAAGCCCTCAAGGAGATGCTGAACGGCAGTAAGGATCTGCTTTGCAAGGGTGGGCGGCTGAGCGTCATCACCTACCACTCGTTGGAAGACCGTCTGGTGAAGAACATGATGAAAGCCGGCAATACGGAAGGGAAGATCACACAAGATTTCTTCGGACGTACAGAAGCTCCCTTCAAACCCGTGGGCAAAGTGATCGTACCTGACACAGATGAGCAGGAGCGGAATCCCCGCAGTAGAAGTGCGAAACTGAGAATTGCGGAGAGAGGTGAAAGGTAAAAGATTAGAAGTAAGAGAGATGAGTAAGACAGACGATATAGAACTGGAGATTCAGGACGTGGTAGAAGAAGAGAAGGCCGCGCCCGAGATGGAAAGCATCAAGGAGCAGACGAAGAAGACACTGCAAAAGATCAAGGAGAACGCCAAAGAAGAAGATCCTAAGTTCTCATCAGCGTTGACCTTGCGAACTATCCTCGGCGGTGACTTCCTGACGGCCCAGATGGTGCGCCACCATATCGGCATCATCGTGCTGATTGTGGTATTCGCCATCGTCTATGTCGCCTTCAGATACCAATGCCAGCAGGATATGATCGCCATCGACAAGATGGAAAAAGAACTGTTGGATGCAAAATACAAGGCTCTGTCGAGCAATAGCACCCTAACAGAGAAATGTCGTGAGAGTCATGTGCTCGATGCACTTAAGAACAACAAAGACAGCGTGCTGCACGTTTCCGACCAACCACCATATATAATTAATGTACCCGAATAGAGTTCATTTATAGTTTGGAGTTTTTAGAGTTTAGAGTTTATATAAAGTTTATAGATGAGTAGGTTTAACAGCGATAAGGTCATGCCCCGCTACTTCGCCATCGCAGTAGTGTTCACTTTTATTGGGTTTGCCATTGTAGGCAAGGCCATGTATATCATGACCGCCAAGAAAGACTACTGGACACAAGTAGCCTCGCGACTGAAGCGAGACTCAGTCAGCGTGAAGCCTACTCGCGGCAATATTCTCAGTTGCGACGGTCAGCTGATGGCAGGCAGCATTCCTGAATACAAGGTCTTTGTGGACTTCCAGGCAGGTGCCACCGACTCTATTGGTAATCACAATCGCGACTCATTATGGGCAGAGAACATAGATAGCCTTTGTTATGGACTGAACCAGATATTCCCTTCGAAATCGATTGCTGAATTCAAGGCACATCTGCTGGAAGGCAAACGCAAGGTGATGAAGAACGGTACGGTGGGAGCACGCCACTGGCCCGTCTGGCATCGACGCGTGGACTACAACACCTTCTGCGAGATACACAAACTGCCTATCTTCCGCGAGTCGATCGGGAAGGGCGGTTTCCATTGGGAGACCTTTAATGCCCGCAAACGTCCGTTCGGATCGTTGGCCGGACGTACTATTGGTGATGTATACATCGCCAAAGACAGTGCCAAAAATGGCCTGGAATTGTCGTACGACTCTATCCTGCGCGGCACCAACGGCCTGATGCATCGTCGTAAGGTGCTCAGCAAATACCTCGATATCCCTGTGCTCACGCCCATCGACGGTGCAGATATCGTGACAACCATTGATGTGAGCATGCAGGATCTGGCAGAACGCGCTCTCGTCGACGAGCTGAAACTCGTGAACGGCGAGATGGGTGTAGCCATCCTCATGGAGGTGAAGACAGGCGACGTGAAAGCCATCGTGAACATGCAGCGTGCCGATGACGGCGAATACTACGAGATGGTGAACAACGCCATCAGTCACCGCTGCGAACCTGGCTCTGTATTCAAAACGGCCTCGTTCCTCGTGGCCCTCGACGATGGCGTGATCGATACCACCATGACTATCAATACCGGTTGCGGCGTGATGGAGATGCACGGCAGAGCTATGAAGGACCACAACTGGCGTCGCGGCGGTTACGGCACCATCAGTGTACCAAGGGCCCTCGAAGTGAGTTCGAACATCGGCGTAAGCTGGATTATCGACAAATACTACGGCTCAAATCCCAGAAAATATGTGGAAGGCCTCTATCGTGTAGGTATCCACGAAGATCTGAAACTGCCGTTGGTAGGCTATCACCCACCCTATATCCGTATGCCGGACACGAAGACAACAGACCGTGCTAAGTATTGGAGTAAAACTACGCTACCCTGGATGAGTATCGGATACGAGACGCAGATTGCGCCCATCAATACCGTGGCCTTCTACAATGCCATCGCCAACAACGGCAAAATGATGCAGCCGCGTTTCGTGAAGCAGCTGGTGAAGGACGGACAAGTAATCAAGGAGTTCGAGCCTGTGGTGCTGAAAGAGCAGATTGCCAAGCCGAAGGCCATCAAGACGATGCAGACCATCCTGGAACATGTGGTCAGTCAGGGACTCGGAAGAAAGGCCGGTTCCAAGTCCTTCAAGGTGGCAGGTAAGACGGGAACGGCCCAGGTGGCCGACCAATATGGCAGTTATCACTCAGGCACAACGCGTTACTGGCTGTCGTTTGCAGGTTTCTTCCCTGCCGACAATCCTCGCTACACCTGCATTGTCTGTATCAAGAAATCAGGTCTTCCTGCCTCAGGAGGCGGTATGTCGGGTGTCGTGTTCCACCATATCGCAGAGGGTGTGATGGCCCAGAACCTGAAACTGAGCGTTGCTGATGCACGCGACTCTATGTCAATCTTCAAACCTGCCGTGAAGCAAGGCAATACCAGTGCTGCTGAATATGTGCTGACTGACCTAAACATCAAAGACAAGCCTCAACTCCAACAGGTGAAGGAATCGAATCAGATGATTCCCGATGTCACAGGAATGGGTGCAAGAGATGCAGTCTTTGCAATGGAGAAACGAGGCGTCAAGACCATTATCAAGGGACGCGGAAAAGTGAAATCACAGAGTCTCTATGCAGGAACAGCCGTAAAACAAGGCATGAAGTGTGAACTCTATCTGGAATAGTGATTAGTGAATAACGAATAGTGAATAGTAGTATGAAACTGATTGAATTGCTCAAGAATGTAAAAGTCCTCAACACCGTTGGTGATAAAGAGGTGGAGATTACGGGTGTGAACATTGACTCCCGTCGTATTGAGGCTGGACACCTCTTCGTGGCCATTCCCGGTACTCAGACAGATGGTCATAAATATATCCCCAAGGCCATCGAGCTTGGAGCAACAGCCATTCTCTGTGAGCAGATGCCTGAAGAACACGTTGAAGGCGTTACCTATGTGGTGGTGGAATCTACGGAGAATGTCGTAGGCATCGTCGCCACTCATTTCTTTGGAGATCCGTCCCAAAAACTGAAACTGGTGGGTGTCACTGGTACGAACGGTAAGACTACCATCGCCACCTTATTATATAATATGTTTAGGAAGTTCGGTCATAAGTGTGGTCTGCTGTCCACGGTCTGCAACTATATCGAAGAAAAAGCTATCCCAGCCGACCATACAACACCCGACCCCATCGAGCTGAACCGTTTACTGGCACAGATGGTAGACGCAGGCTGTGACTATGCCTTTATGGAATGTTCAAGTCACGCTATCGCCCAAAAGCGAATCGGAGGATTGAAATTTGTAGGTGGAATCTTCACCAACCTGACTCGCGACCATCTGGATTATCACAAGACGGTCGAGAATTATCGCGATGCAAAGAAAGCATTCTTCGATGATCTTGACAAAGAAGCCTTCGCCATCACCAATGCCGACGACAAGAACGGATTGTTCATGGTGCAGAACACCAAAGCTCAGGTAAAGACCTATTCCATTCGGAGTATGGCCGATTTCAAGGCAAAGATTATTGAATGTCACTTCGAGGGGATGTATCTCGACATTAATGGCAAAGAGGTGGGCGTACAGTTTATTGGCAAATTCAATGTCAGTAACCTGTTGGCCGTCTATGGTGCCGCCATCATGTTAGGCAAGAAACCTGAGGATATCCTCGTCATCCTCAGTACCCTAAAGAGTGTCAGCGGTCGTTTGGAACCCATCCGTTCGCCAGAGGGCTATACGGCCGTCGTCGACTACGCCCACACGCCAGATGCTTTGGAGAACGTGCTGAATACCATCAATGAAGTGCTCAATGGTAAGGGTAAGGTCATCACCGTCTGTGGCGCAGGCGGTAATCGCGACAAAGGCAAGCGTCCAATCATGGCACAAACAGCTGTCAAATTCAGCGACAAGCTGATTATCACCAGCGACAACCCCCGTTTTGAGGAACCGCAGGATATCATCAACGATATGTTGGCCGGCCTTGATAACAAGCAGATGAAGAAAGTGGTGAGTATTGCCGACAGAAAAGAAGCCATCCGTACCGCCTGTATGATGGCAGAAAAGGGTGACGTGATTCTCATTGCAGGCAAAGGCCATGAGGATTATCAGGAGATCAAAGGAGTGAAGCATCATTTCGACGACAAGGAAGTGGTTCGCGAGATCTTTCAAGCGTAGCTAAATTATCAAATTGTAAATTGCCTAATTGTAAATACAATATATGTTATACTACATTTTCAGATTCTTAGAGCAGTATGATATTCCAGGCGCACACTTGTGGAGTTACATCTCTTTCCGTGCCCTGTTGACGCTCATCCTCGCCTTATTGATTTCTGCGTGGTTTGGTGAGAGATTTATCAAATGGATGAAGCGCAGAAAGATTTTCGAGACGGAACGTGACCCGAGTATCGATCCCTTCGGCGTGGAGAAGAAGGGAGTGCCTACGATGGGCGGCATTATCATCATCGTCAGCATACTCATCCCCGTCATTTTGCTGTGCCGCATCCGTAATATCTATATCATATTGATGATTGTCACGACTCTCTGGTTGGGCTTCCTCGGATTCATGGATGACTATATTAAGATATTCAAGCGCAACAAAGAGGGATTGAAAGGAAAATATAAGATTGTTGGTCAAATCAGCATCGGCTTTATCGTCGGACTGACACTCTGGCTCAGTCCCGACGCTGTAGTACGTGAGAATGTCCAAGTACAACAACAGAACCAGGAGATCGTTGTGAAGCACAAAAAGGAGGCAGTAAAGTCGCTAAAGACCACCATTCCCTTCGTAAAAAACCATAACCTGAACTACTCCGAAGTATTAGGTTTCTTGGGTAAGTACAAAGTGGCCGCAGGCTGGGTGATTTTCGTACTGATGACCATCCTTGTGGTAACAGCCGTCAGCAACGGTGCTAATCTGAATGACGGTATGGATGGCATGTGCGCAGGTAATTCCGCTGTCATCGGTACCGCATTAGGGATACTGGCCTATGTCTCGGGTCATATCGGTTTTGCATCGTATTTCGACATCATGTATATTCCACAAAGCGAAGAGTTGGTGGTGTTCCTCTGTGCCTTCGTCGGAGCCATGGTAGGTTTCCTGTGGTATAACGCCTTCCCTGCCCAGGTATTTATGGGTGATACAGGTTCATTGACCATCGGCGGTATCATCGGCGTATGTGCTGTAATTATCCACAAAGAACTGCTGCTGCCTATTCTCTGTGGTATCTTCTTCGTTGAAAGCCTCAGCGTAATCATCCAGACGCAATGGTTCAAGATACAGAAACGTAAGGGCAAGCGCGTGCGTGTTTTCAGAGCTACGCCTATCCACGACAACTTTCGCAAACTCGACTCGCAACTCGATGCAACGAGTACCTATATATTGAAAGGATGGCCACACCGTCCGTTCCACGAGTCGAAAATCACTATCCGTTTCTGGATTACCACCATTATATTAGCAGCACTGACCATCATAACACTGAAGATGAGATAAAGATGAAAAGAATCGTAATATTAGGAGCAGGAGAGAGCGGTGCAGGTGCCGCAGTCCTTGCAAAGAAAGAGGGCTTTGACGTGTTTGTATCAGACATGTCGAAGATTGCCGACAAATATAAGAAGATGCTCGACGACCGTCATATTGAATGGGAGGAAGGTCTGCATACAGAGGCCAAGATTCTCAATGCCAATGAGATTATTAAGAGCCCAGGTATTCCTGATACAGCCCCGATGATTGTAAAAATCAAGGAAAAAGGCATTCATATCATCAGCGAAATCGAGTTTGCAGGACGTTACACGAACTCCAAGATGATTTGTATCACAGGTTCTAACGGCAAAACTACGACCACTTCGCTCATCTACCACATTTTCAAGCAGGCTGGCTATGATGCCGGACTGGCAGGTAACATCGGCAATTCCCTCGCCCTTCAAGTGGCTGAGGAACCGCATGAGTATTACATTATCGAGCTCAGTAGCTTCCAACTCGATAATATGTATGATTTCCGCGCCAATATCGCAATTCTGCTGAATATCACACCTGATCATCTGGACCGTTACGACTTCAAGATGCAGAACTATGTGGATTCGAAAATGCGTATCATCCAGAACCAGACGCCCAAAGATGCTTTCATCTATTGGGCCGACGACCCCATCATCAAGAGGGAACTGGAAAAATATGACATCAAAGCTATCCAATATCCCTTTGCAGAACTGAAGGAGAAGGGTGTAATCGGTTATATCGAAAAGGGACAATATAAGATTGAGAAGCCTGAGCCTTTCAACATGGAACAGGAGAGCCTCAGTTTGACGGGCAAGCACAATATCTACAATTCGCTGGCTGCAGGTATCGCCACAAACATTGCAGGTATCAAAAAAGAGGAAATCCGCAAGAGTCTGAGTGACTTCCCTGGGGTAGAACATCGTTTGGAAAAGGTCTGCGTAGTGCGTGGGGTGCAGTATATCAATGACTCTAAAGCTACGAATGTCGATGCCTGCTGGTATGCACTAGAGTCGATGAGAACAAAAGTCATCCTCATTATTGGTGGAAAAGACAAGGGCAACGACTACGAGCCCATCAAGCCTTTAGTAAAGGAGAAATGTTCTGGCATCGTATACTTAGGTGCCGACAACCAGAAGTTGCATGATAATTTCGATAATATGGGTATTCCCGTCCGTGACACCCATTCGATGAAAGAGTGCATGGAGGCCTGTTACGAGATGGCGCAACCTGGTGAGACTGTACTCTTAAGTCCCTGCTGCGCCTCCTTCGACTTATTCAAAAATATGGAGGATCGTGGGGAACAATTCAAGACAATAGCAAGAAATCTCTGATATAGATATGAAGATAGGAAATCTTTTTAAGGGAGACAAGGTCATCTGGATGGTGCTCCTGTTCCTTTGCCTGATCAGTGTAGTGGAGGTTTTTTCGGCTTCAAGTACACTGACCTATAAAAGTCAGGACTATCTGGGACCCATCATCGGACACTCTTGGAAAATGCTCGTGGGTGTTGGTATGGCGATTGTCATTCTGAACATCCCGTGTCGTTATTTCAAGTTGATGACACCTGGTCTTCTATTGATTTCCGCAATTATGTTGGTCTGGGTGTTAGCTTTTGGAGAGAAAACCAACGATGCCGGACGATGGATCAGTCTGTTAGGACTGAAATTCCAGCCGTCAGAAATTGCCAAAGGAACACTGGTTCTTGTGACAGCCCAGATTCTCAGTGCTATGCAACGAGAGAATGGTGCAGATAAACGGGCCTTTAAGTATATTCTCATTGTGGTTCTCCCTTTCTGTCTGTTGATCGGTGTGGAGAATCTGTCGACAGCAGCCCTGATCTTTGCTGTCATTTTCCTGATGATGTTCGTCGGAAGAGTTCCTATGGTACAATTAGGAAAACTGGCAGCAGGCGCTGCCATCCTTCTTGTGGTGTTTATTGGCTCTATTTACATGCTTGGCAGCTTGGATCAGGGGGAGAGCAACGAGACGCAGACAGAGGCTATCGTCAATGGTGAGGTGAAGAAAGATACCAAGAAAACAACTTCTTTCCTGCATCGTTTTGGCACTTGGAAGAACCGTATCGACAAAAAATTGAATTCTAAACACGTGGCACCAGCCGACTATGACCTTGACAAAGATGCCCAGGTGGCCCACGCCAACATCGCTATTGTAGGCAGTAATATCATTGGCAAAGGTCCAGGAAAATCTGTCGAGCGTGATTTCCTGCCACAAGCATTCAGTGATTTTATCTATGTGATTATTATCGAGGAATTAGGCATCATAGGTGCTGCATTTGTGGCGTTCCTCTATATCGTACTACTCTACCGGGCAGCCCGCATCGCCAGCCGTTGCGAGAACAACTTCCCAGCATTCCTTGTCATGGGTCTAGCACTAATGCTGGTCGTGCAGGCATCGTTCAATATGCTGGTTGCCGTGGGTATTGCACCCGTCACAGGACAGCCGCTGCCACTCATCTCCCGAGGTGGCACATCGACCATCATCAACTGCGCCTATATCGGAGCTATGTTAAGCGTTAGCCGCTCCGCGAAAAAAAGAGGGGAAAAGTTGGCGCTAAAAGAAATATAATTTGTAATTTTGCACCCTAATATAACATCAATATGGAAAAGGAGTTAAGAGTCATTATCAGTGGAGGCGGTACGGGAGGTCACATCTTCCCTGCAATATCCATCGCTAATGCTGTCAAGGCTATGCGTCCAGATGCGAAAATCCTGTTCGTGGGTGCCCTCGGACGGATGGAGATGCAGCGTGTTCCAGCTGCAGGTTATGAGATTAAGGGACTGCCTATCTGCGGTTTCGATCGTAAGAACCTGTTGAAGAACGTCAAGGTACTCTATAAAATCTGGAAGAGTCAGCGCATGGCCAAGAAGATTATCAAAGACTTTCGTCCTCAGGTGGCTGTTGGCGTGGGTGGCTATGCCAGTGGTCCTACGCTTAACAAGGCTGCAGCCATGGGCATCCCCTGCCTCATCCAGGAACAGAACTCCTATGCGGGTGTCACCAACAAACTGTTAGCCAAGAAAGCCGAAAAGATCTGTGTGGCTTACGAAGGCATGGAACGTTTCTTCCCCGCTGAGAAGATTATTCTCACAGGCAATCCTGTGCGTCAGGCACTCCTCGACACGACCATCACTCGCGAAGATTCTATCCGTAGTTTTGGACTTGACCCAGAAAAAAAGACCATCCTGCTGGTTGGCGGCAGCCTGGGGGCCCGTACCATCAATGAGAGTATGCTCCGTCATCTTGACCTCATCAAGGAGAGTGGTTTGCAGTTTATCTGGCAGACGGGCAAATATTACAGTGCAGAAATCGCAGAAAGACTGAAAGATCAGCATCTGCCCAATTTGAAGGTCACTGACTTCATTACAGATATGGGAGCAGCCTATCGCGCTGCCGACCTGGTAATCAGTCGCGCAGGTGCCAGCAGTATCTCTGAATTCTGTCTGATTGGCAAGCCCGTCATCCTGGTGCCCAGCCCCAATGTGGCCGAAGACCATCAGACCAAAAATGCTCAAGCCCTCTCAACACGTGATGCAGCCATCTACATCAAGGATGCCGAAGCACCTGACTGTCTGATTCAGACCGCTATTGAGACAGTTAATAATGATGCCAAACTGAAATCGTTGAGCGAGAATGTGCTCAAACTGGCACTGCCCGACTCTGCCAATATCATTGCCAAAGAAGTGATTAATTTAGCAAATGGAATTTAAAAATATAAAAGCAGTTTATTTCATCGGAGCCGGTGGCATCGGCATGAGTGCCATCGCTCGCTACTTCATCAAGAAAGGCTTGGTGGTAGGCGGCTACGACAAAACACCTTCCGATCTCACTCGCAGACTGGAAAAGGAAGGCATGCTTATACATTATGAGGAGAACATCGAAGAGATTCCTCATGCATGCAAGAAAAAGGAGTCATGTCTCATTATCTATACCCCGGCTATTCCGGATAGCCACAAGGAACTCCAGTATTTCCGTGAGAATGGCTTCGAGATTCAGAAACGCGCCCAAGTGCTTGGCACTTTGACACAAGCCCATAAAGGACTCTGTGTGGCTGGTACACATGGTAAAACGACGACTTCAACCATGTGCGCCCATATCATGCATCAGAGTCATCTGAACTGTAATGCCTTCCTCGGAGGTATTTCAAAGAATTACGGCACCAACTATATCCTTTCAGACTCTGATTACGTGGTCATCGAGGCCGATGAATTCGACCGTTCGTTTCATTGGCTTCACCCCTGGATGAGTGTTATCACCTCTACCGACCCTGACCACCTCGATATCTATGGTACCAAAGAGGCATATTTGGAGAGTTTCCGCCATTACACAGAACTGATTCAGCCAGGTGGTGCCCTGATTATTCATCGCGACCTCGAAATGCAGGAGAACCTGCAGGACGGTATCAGACGCTATGATTATAGCCTCCATGAAGGTGACTTCCATGCAGAGAATATCCGCATCGGCAATGGAGAGATCTACTTCGATTTCATCTCACCCATTGAGAATGTCGCCAACGTCAAGCTCGGACAACCCATCCCTATTAATATCGAGAACGGCATTGCGGCGATGGCGATGGCCCAACTCAATGGCTGTACCAAGGAGGAGCTGAAATACGGCATGCAGACCTTTGGTGGCGTGGATCGTCGCTTCGACTTCAAAATCAAGACTGACAAGCTGGTCTTCCTCAGCGACTATGCCCATCACCCTAAGGAGATTTACCAGAGTGCCAAGAGTATTCGCGAACTCTATCAGGACAGACATATCACGGCAATTTTCCAGCCGCACCTCTATACCCGTACTCGTGACTTCTACAAGGAATTTGCCGATGCGCTGAGTCAGCTCGACGAGGTGGTTCTGACGGAAATCTACCCTGCACGCGAGGATCCCATCGAAGGTGTCACCTCAAAGCTCATCTATGACAACTTAGGTGAGGGCGTGAAGAAAGAAATGATCCTGAAGGACAAGGTCCTCAATTACGTGAAGACCCACGACTTCGAGGTGCTCATTGTGTTAGGAGCCGGCGACTTGGACAACCTGGTGCCCCAAATTACAAAACTATTAAATAGCAGAATCACAAAATAATGACGTTTAACTGGAAGAAGACATTCATCGCCATTTTTGACATCGTCATCGCAGCTTATCTGTTGTTGGCCGTCTCGGCATTCAATACGCCTGCCGAGAAAGCCACCGTATGTACTGAGGTCAAAATCGACATCAACAACGAAGCTGTAGGCGGATTTGTCAATCCCAGTGAAATCAAGAATATTTTAGAGAAGAACCGTCTGTATCCTCTGGCCAAGAATATGGCCGATGTCAACTCACGTGCGATTGAAGAGACCCTCATGAAGAACCCGTTTGTGGAAAAGGCAGAGTGCTATAAGACCCAAAGTGGACATGTCTGTATCAGTCTGAGACAACGTACTCCCATCCTTCATGTCATGGCCAACAATGGTGATAATTATTATCTTGACACCCACGGCGCCATTCTGCCAGAGTCAAAATATGCAACCGATATGATTATCGTGACGGGTAGCGTTTCACGGAAGTATGCCCAGAAGACACTTCCCCTGATAGGGAATACCCTGCTGAAAGACAAGTTCTGGCAGAACCAGGTCGTACAAGTGAATATTCTCAATGATGGTACAGTGGAAATGATTCCACGCATAGGTGAACATATCATTTATCTTGGCGCCCCCGTTAACATTGACAAGAAACTGGAGCGCATGCGGAAATTTTACCTCTATGGTCTGAATGTAGCGGGTTGGAATAAATACAGCTATATCAGCGTAGAGTTTGACAATCAGATTATTTGTAAGAGAAAGTAAACTATAGAAAGAAGATGGCAGCAAAGGAATTTATCGTAGCAATCGAACTCGGCTCATCCAAGATGACCGGTATCGCGGGACAAAAGAATCTCGACGGTAGTATTACCGTCCTCGGCGTGGTGAAAGAGGATTCTTCGTCATTCATCCGTAAAGGGTATGTGTACAATATCGACAAGACTGCACAGTGCCTGACCAACATCATCAAAAAACTGGAGAACCTGCTCAAGACGGAGATTCTTCAAGTATATGTGGGTGTTGGCGGACAGTCTATCCGCAGTGTCAGAAACGTTATCGCTAAGGATCTGCCTGCGGACACACGTATCACTCAGGATATGGTCATCGAACTGATGGATGCCAATCGCAATATGAAGTATCAGGATCAGGAAATCCTTGATGCTGCCGTTCAGGAATACAGGGTCGATTCGCAGTACCAACTCGATCCCGTTGGTATCCAGGCTTCCCATCTCGAGGGCAATTTCCTGAATATTCTCCAGCGCACCTCGTTCTACCGCAACCTTAACAAGTGTTTCGAGGTGGCAGGTATCAATGTGGCAGAGATGTATCTGGCTCCCCTCGCCCTTGCCGATGCCGTGCTCACAGAGGCGGAAAAACGCTCAGGTTGTGCACTGGTCGATATCGGCTCCGATACGACGACAGTCTCCGTCTATAGCAAAAACATCCTGCGCCATCTTGCTGTCATTCCTCTCGGAAGTAACAATATCACCAAGGACATCGCAACCCTCCAGATGGAAGAGTATGATGCCGAGAAGATGAAACTGAAATATGCCTCCGCCTATACGGACAACAACGATATCGACAACAACCTGAAATACTCTATCGATCAAGAGCGTCAGGTGGAGAGCCGCAAGTTTATCGAAATTGTCGAAGGCCGTCTGGAGGAGATTATTGAGAATGTATGGTACCAGATTCCTTCCGACTATTACGACAAGTTGCTGGGTGGTATCATCCTTACCGGCGGTGGCTCTAACATGAGCAACATCGAACAGGCATTCATGAACCACACCCACGTCGACAAGATCCGCACGGCAAAGTTCGTCACTTACACCATCAACGCTACCCAAGAAGACATCAAGGCCAAGAACGGTAAAATGAACACTGTGCTGGGCCTGCTCGCCAAGGGTGACATGAATTGTGCTGGCAGCGAGGTAAGTAACGATCTGTTTGGCACCAAGAAGGAGACAACGCCCCACCCCGCTGCAGATCAGCGTCAGGCCCGTCAGGCCAGTGAGATCCCCGCTGGTGTCATCCGTACTGAGGCTGAGAAACAGAAGGCCGAGGAGGAACGTCGCCGTCAACAGGAGGAGGAAGATCGCGCCCGTCAGGAAGAGGAGCGCATCAAGCAGGAGGAAGAAGCTCGTATCCGTAAGGAAAACAGTAAGTGGAATAAGTTTAAGAAAGGCGCCCTGAAGTTTGTCAAGGGAATGGTCGAAGAAGAAGAATAAGTAAAAAGTGAATTGTTAATAGTGAATAGTTATGGCAGACAATATGAATTTCGATATCCTCGATTTCGGAGCACCCGAGAAGGATCATAGCATTATCAAAGTGATTGGTGTTGGTGGTGGTGGTGGAAACGCCGTCAATCACATGTATCGTGAAGGCATTCATGATGTGACATTTGTACTTTGCAACACAGATAATCAGGCCCTCAATGATTCACCCGTGCCCGTTCATTTGCAATTGGGTAAGGAAGGGCTCGGTGCTGGTAATAAGCCCGAAAAAGCCCGTCAGGCTGCAGAAGAAAGCATAGAAGACATCAAGGGTATGCTGAACGACGGCACCCGTATGGCCTTTATTACAGCCGGTATGGGCGGTGGCACTGGCACTGGTGCAGCACCTGTCATTGCCCGCGTTTCCAAGGAGCTCGGCATCCTTACTGTTGGTATCGTCACTATTCCCTTCCGTTTCGAGGGCGATCGTAAGATCGACCAAGCCCTTGATGGTGTTGAGGAGATGCAGAAGCATGTCGATGCACTGCTCGTCATCAACAACGAGCGCCTGCGCGAGATTTACCCCGAACTCTCCGTGCTTGATGCCTTCGGCAAAGCTGACGACACCCTCTCTGTTGCTGCCAAGTCCATCGCAGAGATTATCACCGTTCACGGCCTTATCAATCTCGACTTCAATGATGTGAAGACCGTTTTGAAAGATGGTGGTGTGGCCATCATGTCCACCGGTTATGGTGAGGGTGAAGGACGTGTTAAGAAAGCCATTGAGGACGCCCTCAACTCACCACTGCTCAACGAAAAGGACATCTTCAACTCCAAGAAGATTCTGCTCGGCATCTCGTTTGCAGGCGCCAAGGATGGTCAGCAATCGCTGATGATGGAAGAGATGAATGATGTCAACGACTTCATGGCAAAGTTTGGAAACGACTTCGAAATCAAGTGGGGTCTTGCCACTGATCCTGAACTTGGAAAGAAAGTCAAAGTCACCATTCTGGCCACCGGCTTCGGCATCGAGAGTGTTGATGGTATGGATGCCCATATGAAGAAGCATACACAGGACGATATCAACCGCATCGCTGAGGAGCAGGCTAAGGCTTTGGAGCGTCAGGACCGCCGTAACCGCTTCTATGGTGGTGATAGTACCGCCAAACGTTATAAGCGTCGTCCAAACATTTATCTGTTCCGCCCTGAGGACCTTGACAATGATGATGTCATCTCTGCCGTAGAGTCTACGCCTACTTATAAGCGTACACGTGAGATCCTCGATAGCATCAACTCCCAAGCCACTGGTGATATCATTCCGGAGCATCCTGTCGCTCCCACCAACGACGAACCCGTACAAGGCACTATCAAGTTCATGTAATATCATTGAGACGATTACGAGGGCAGGCTTTTGATGTGAATTCAAATCATGCATCAAAAGCCTGCCTTTGTCTTTAATTCCCTTAATTCTTGTTAATATTCTAAAGAATTAGAGAGAAACATTTGGAAGTTCTAAAAGTTTAGAGTATATTTGCCACCAGAAACTCTAAAAACTTAGAATATGAAAGATAAAATGCAACTGACAGAGCAGCGAGAGCAGAATCAAGACTTCTTGAGTTCTGCCGAGTCGCGACGGAAGAAGACCCAAGGTCAACTGACTAAGGCTGAGACGCAAGTGATGAATATACTCTGGTCATTACCAGAGAGCAAAGGCTATTCATCTGAAATCATGGGGAAGTTCCCAGAGCCTAAGCCAGCCCTGACCACATTGCTGACATTCCTTAAAATTTTAAAGGATAAAGGGTTTGTCAGTTCAGAGAAACATGGAAAAGCGCAGCTTTTCAGCACTACAATCAGTAAAGAGGACTACACGCGCGCCTATATGAAAGAGGTGCAGAATACATTCTTTGGTGGCTCGTTTGCCTCGCTCGTATCCTTCTTTGCCAAGGACGAGCAGTTAAGCGATGAAGAGGTCAGTGAGATTATGGAGATCCTAAAGCACCGCAAGTAATGGCAGAGTTTCTGATTTATGATTTGAAGGTAGCCGTATTGATAGCCGCTTTCTATTTCTGCTATCGGCTGCTGATGGAGCGTGAGACGATGCATCGGCTGAACCGCATCGTGTTGCTGTCGTCTATCTTGCTCTCACTTGTTTTACCCTTATGCGTCATCACGCTACATAAAACGATAGAAGTTGAACCAATGCGGGTGGTAGATCATCCCGAACTGCTCATCACAGAATTAGGGACAGTCGCCCCAGATTTAGGAACAGTATCGGCAGAAGAATCCGTTAATCTTCTCCAACCATCCGTTATCTTTGTCGTCTTCATCATCGGCCTTGTCTGTCGATTGGTATATATCGCAAAAAGTTATCGGCAATTGTGCCGAATGATTAAGGATAGTGAGCAACATTCGTTGGAGGATGGCGTAACATTGGCAGTTGTCGACCTGCCCGTCGCACCGTTCTCATGGATGCACACCATCGTGTTAAGCCGGATTGACTACGAGGAGTGCAACCCTTCGATACTTGCCCACGAACGGGGACACATCAGACAACATCACAGTTGGGATATCGTCTTCGTTGAAGTGCTTACGGCCCTGCAATGGTTCAACCCTGTGGTATGGCTCCTGCGTCGCGACTTGCGAACCATCCATGAGTATGAAGCCGATGCATCCGTTCTCTCGTCAGGTTCAGACGTGAGCCAATACATCCAATTACTGATGCGGAAGGCGATGGGTACAAAGGCCTGTATCCTCGCCAACGGCATCAACAACAGCACCATCAAAAAGAGAATTAATATGATGTTACTTAATAA
>JAGCDZ010000035.1 GCA_017650905.1 Prevotella sp.
CGAGGGATGAGGACGGCCTGCTCGGGCTGACCCAGTTCGAGGTCGATGTAGTAGGTCTGGCCTGTGCGGATGTTCTCAGGACGCTCCCCTCGGAAGACGAAGTCGCAACGGAATTTGCCTTCACGAACTTCAGGATAGACCTTGCGGACTTGCAACTGGTATTGTTTATCGCCACGAGTAAAAGTAGCCGTGAGTCCTTGGCGCACACGGTCGATATAGTGCTCGTCGATCTGAGCCTGCACCTTATAGTCGCTGAGATCGTTCAACTGTCCTATCTTCTGTCCGGGCTGGATGCTCTGACCTAATTCTACATCTAATAGACCTAACTCGCCATCAATGTTTGCCCGCACTTCGAGCTTATCCTTGCGCTGACGGACCAGCACCACGTTCTTGCGCATATTGTCGAGGTTGTCCTCCATTTGGTCCATCTGTACGGTGCGATAGATACTGTCCTGCTTCAGGCGCTTTGACACCAAAGAGCGTTTCTTGGCAGAGAGTTGATAGTCCTCTTGCGACTGAATGTAGTCCTCGCGACTGATAAGCTTCTCCTGATAGAGTCGCTTGTTCTGCTCGAAGGTCCGCTGCTTGCGCTGGGTGTCCATATCGAGTTGAGCCTGCTCCGTCTGGTTGTTCAGACGGTCTTGCTGCATGGCGACCTGCGTGTTTCGCAGCAGGTTCTGTTTCTCAGCCAGTTCTGCTTCGGCATTCAGAATCTGTAGGTCGAGATTGCTGTTGCTCAGACGAACGATGACATCGCCCTTTTCTACGTGGGTTCCCTCTTCGACAACCTTCTCCATCACGATGCCGCCTTCCTCGGGCGAAATCTGCACCACCTGGATGGGCATCACTTGCCCGTTGGTACGAACATAGTCCTTAAACTCTGCCTTTGTCACCTCACTTACCGTCAGATCGTCGGCATTGACTTTCAGCGTAGCGGCATGATTGCCGAATACGAGCCAACCAATCATCAGCAGCAACAATGCACCGCCTGCGGCATACGGCCAATATTTTTTCAGTCGTTGCGACTTTGTCTTTTCAATTATTCTGTCCATATCGTTTCTCCGTTATAATATCTTACCAATTGTTCCTTGACCATCGCCATCAGCTGGCATTGCAGCAGGGTAGCCTTCGACTGTAGCAGTTGCGAGGATGTGGTGTGCAGATCGATGGCAGTTGAGAGGCCTTCCTCAAACTGACGGCGCGTCAACTGATAAGCCAGGCTGTCTGTCTCTACCTTATGAGTCATCTGCACAGCCTGTTTCTGATAGCCTTGCCAGTCTTGCCAGGCCTCACGGGAGAGCTTAGCCAGCTCCAACTGCTTCTGCTCATAGTTCTCGCGGGCTATTTGATAATTGTTCTTGGCCTTGCGGATGTTTGTGATGGTCTGTAAACGATTAAACAAGGGGATGCTCAACGTGGCACCGACGTATTCACCCATATTGTTCTTAAGCTGATCGCGGAAAGACTGCCCAGCATCGGAATGCAAGGTATGATAATAAGTGGTATTCAGACCCGCACTCAACGAGAGAGAGGGGAACAATGAAGCACGGGCCTGACGCCACTCGTGTTTAGAAGCTTGCATCTGATAGCGCGAAGCCAATAGCTCAGGATTATTTCCCAGCGTGGGAATGTTTTGTTCCCAATGTGGGAATAATTCATTTCCAGTTTGGGAATTATTCGCGCACGGGGTAGGCGTTTCGCATCTGATAGTATCTGCAATCGGATAGGCCATCGACTTTTTCAACTCCAGTACGGCAGAGGCCAGGAGATTCTGCTGACGAATCAGCTCGTAGTCGGCTTCTGCTTTCTGAGATTCTACCTGAGCCACATCAGCTGAACTCTTCCGCCCAACCTCTTCCAACACTTGTACCTGTTTCAATAATAGTGTGGTTTCCTCCACTTTCTCCTTTGCCATCTTGACCAATCCATCATAATAGGATACATTGGCGAAAGCCTGTAATACGTTGAGGGCAGTCAGGTCTTGCTTCTGACGTAGTGCTGATTGCCCCATGAGCACGCTGGCTTTGGCTGCTTTCAGTGCATGCAGACGGCTGAATCCATCGAATACGGGGAGAGAAGCGCTTAGAGAGTAGCCGTTATAAAAGGTACTCACATCTGTATAGCCATTCGTCTCAGGGTCGATGGCTCGTCCGAAGTTGTACTGTGCACCTATGCCGGCATCTACAGCTGGCAGGAAACGGCCAATGGCTCCAGTCCGACCTGCCTTGTAGTTGTCGAGTTCCAGCTCAGTCCGTTTTACCTCATGGTTATGCTCCACAGCGTATTGCATACATTGTTGCATCGTCCATGCTTCCTGAGCATTGGTCGAAACGACTGTAAGCGTCATGATTACTATCAACGATATTTTCATCACTTTTGTTTTTTTGTGATGCAAAATTAGAGATTTTCCCACTATGCTCCAAGATTTTTAACACCGCCAGATGCAGATCGTCTAAAAATTAGACAGTTATCCGTATGATTTTTAGACAGAAACTTCGTAACTTTGCGGCCATGAAGCAATACGGTACGATATTAGTTGTCGATGACAATCCATCAATCTTGACGGCGATGCACTATCTTCTGGATAGTGTCTTTGAACGTATACTAACGCTAAACCAGCCTAATGACATTCTGAAGGTAATGGCTCAGGAAGAGATAGATATTGTATTGCTCGACATGAACTTTACACTTGGTGTGAACAGCGGGCAAGAGGGGCTACTATGGCTTCGCACCATCCGTAAGCAACATCCGCAGACACCTGTTGTACTGCTGACGGCATACGCAGATGTTTCATTAGCGGTTAGAGGATTGAAGAGCGGTGCTGCAGATTTTATTACCAAACCATGGGATAATGACGAACTCGTTCGTAAATTGAAAGACGTGCTTGAAATGCAGAACGAGATAGTAACGCTCGATGAGATGGAGAAAGATCATATCCGCCGTACCATCGACCACTGTCACGGCAATCTTACACAAGCAGCAGAATTGCTGGGTATAACACGGCAGACACTTTATAACAAGATGAAACGTCTATGATGTGGCTTTGTATTATAATAGGTGTATTGCTGGTTGCGACTATTATTTGGTTTATCCGTCGCCAGCGTTCGCTAAAATTACGTGCCCATTTGATGCAAGAGGCCATTCGCAATCGTGATTTTACCTTTCGGCTTCCTACTGACGGACTATTACCAGGTGAACGCGCCATGCAACAGACACTGAACCAACTGGGTGAAACCATCCGTCAGCAGGTGAACCAGAACGAGGTGGAATCATGGGAACGGCTGACTCGTGTGCTGACTCATGAGATGATGAATGCCACAGCCCCTATTACCAGTATCAGTCAGTCAATGCTTGGACGTGATGATGTGAAAGACACACCACTCGAACCTGGCATTCAGGCTATCTACGACACCAGCCGCCATTTGAGTGAGTTCGTGAAGAACTATCGTAAGATGTCAGAACTGGAGAAGCCCGTTTTGGCAGACGTTCCAATCCGTCCGTTAATTGATGATGTCTGCAAAGCCTACCCAGATCTGACGTGGGAGGTAAGCATCCCGAGTGACATCATAGTCCGTGTAGATGCCGGTATGCTGCGACAAGTGCTGATGAACCTTATCAAGAATGCAGTAGAAGCTGAAGCCAAGAAGATTGTCATCACACCGAATGATTCACCATCCACTAATCAATTGAGACTCTATATCGGAAACGATGGCCTGCCCATTCCAGCAGAGAACCGCCAGTCGCTCTTTGTACCTTTCTTTACAACGAAGCGTAGCGGCAGTGGGATTGGTCTTTCCCTGAGTCGCCGCATGATGATTCAGCAGGGCGGAATGCTCGACCTTGCCGAAAAGCCATTATCAGGATGCCACGTAGGTTTTATTCTCACCATGTTGATTTCATAACAATATGTATACAATAGAAGGCATATTATTAACGTCCCCGTTTATAATGATACTTTGGTGTATGCATGGTTTTGGCAATCTGATGGCATCGTTTGGCAAAAGCTAAGTAGGTAATGTATCCAAAACAGGCACTCGGGTCAAACGATCGAATCACTCGGCTGAAATGATTAAATGAGCCGGCTGATGCGATTGATTCACCCGAGTGCCCTTTTGAGAGCCAAAGTCATACTCTTTTTGCGATACGATGGATTTCTTGCAGGAAGGCCTCCTAACACTTTTTTGAAGGGGATGCAAAAAGTGTTGGAAGGCCTTGTAAAAAAGTAAGGGTGGATAGCGATCTCACAAAGTGTCAGTCACCTTGGGAGTATGTACCCAGCGTGTATCACAGGGACGGTTCTTTCGATATATCAAAAGAACCGTCCCTGTGATATTTTTAGGTTAATGGAATCGAGGATGTCTTCCAATCTGTCTCGTATGGTCAGATCATAATCAGACATAGATGACATCGTTTAAAATGTTTGACTTGAATAGGGGACGCAACGTGGAGCGGAATCTTATAAGATCAACCTCACACTTGAACAATGCTTTTAACATCTCCTTTAGTTCATACATAAGCGACAATGTAGGTTTCTCCACCTCAACGACAATATCAATATCACTTTACTCTGTATTCTCCTGTCTGGCCACTGAGCCGAAGATACCGAGTTTAGTAATACCATACTGCCTACCATATTGCTGTTTGAATACGGACAGTTTGTCAATGCAATCTTGAAGTACCAACATCTTAATTTTGGGCGGCGCGGGTGGCGAGCTTCTTGCCGTCTTTAGTCCAGGTGTAGATCCATACACCGTTACGGCTGGTGAAGGTATCACCTGTGACAGAGAGGATCTCACCTACTGAGGCAGTGCCAAAGGTATGCAGTCGTTTGCCGCTCACATCGTATGTGATGTAGAATGCCGAACCTTGTTTAATGATATAGAACGTAGAGCTGTAACGTTTTTATCCTATTTCCTCGCCGATGCCCTCAGGGTCGCGCTTGAGGTGCTCGATCATCTCGTCGATCTTGCGGAGCTCACGAGGGATGCGGATGTTCTGCGGACAATGGGGCTCGCATTGTCCACATTGGATGCAGTGGTCGGGCTGACGATTGCGAGGCACCACACGGTCGAGCGAAATCAAATACTGGCGACGATGCTTTCGGTATTCCTTATCGCCAATACCCATTGGCAGCGAACCTTCGTTCTTACATTTATTATAATGTACAAAGATGGCTGGAATATCAATGCCGTAAGGACAAGGCATGCAGTATTTGCAGTCGTTGCAGGGGATGTTCTCCAGACTGACAATCTTCTGGGCTATCTCATTGTCGAGGTAGCGCATTTCCTTTTCAGAAAGGGGATCTAATGGGCAATAGGAGAGGAGATTGTCCTTGAGGTGCTCCATATAGGTCATACCGCTCAGCACCGTTAGTACGCCCTCAGGTGTGCCAGCATAGCGGAAGGCCCACGAGGCCACTGACTTCTCTGGGGCATGGCTCTTCAGTTCGGTCATCAGATACTGAGGAAGATTGGCCAGACGACCTCCCAGTAGCGGCTCCATGATGACGGCAGGGATGCCTCGCTTCTGAAGTTCTGCATAGAGATAACTGGCATCGACATTGTTTTTACTGATTTCATTGGCAAAGTCCCAGTCGAGGTAATTGAGCTCAATCTGCACAAAGTCCCAGTGGTATTTGTCCTGCAGGGCGAGCACCTCGTCGAACACACTCTTATGGCCGTGGAACGAGAAGCCGAGGTTACGAATGCGGCCAGCCTCACGCTCCTTCATCAGATAATCCATGATGCCGTTGTCGACATAGCGGCTGTTGAACTCGTCCATACCGCCGCCGATGGCATGTAGCAGATAGTAGTCGATGTAGTCCACCTGCAACTCCTTCATAGAATTCTGGTACATCTCTATCGCCTTCTCCCGTTTCCAGTAGTCGCGGTTGAAGTTGGAGAGTTTCGTGGCGATGAAGAACTCCTCGCGCTTGTGACGCTTCAAGGCGATACCCGTGCAGCGTTCCGACTGTCCCTGACAGTAGACGGGGGAAGTATCGATATAGTTCAGGCCATGCTCGATGGCATAGTCTATCTGTTTGTTGATCATTTCCTGATCAAATTCGTTATTGTTGTCTGGCTTTGTCGGCAGGCGCATCATGCCATAGCCTAAGAGCGAAACTTTCTCCTTGGTCTTGGGATTCTCACGGTAGGTCATCTTGCCTACGGGTGGCTCCACCTGGTTCTTATATTCCTCTGCGGCCTGCTCGCCAGCTTTGTTGCCACCTTTGCAGCCAGCCAGCGTGGCGGCTGTGGCTACACTTCCTGCTCCAAAGATTTTCAGGAAACTACGTCTTGATATATTCTTCTCCATAATCTTCTTTCAAACTTAAATTTTCTTGTGAACCTCGTGGCCCTCGACATAGATGGCCGAGAACGGACGCGACGGACAGACATATTCACAGGCACCGCAGCCGATGCAGGCTGCCTCGTTGATAGCAGGAATCATGGGTGATTCTTCATTGTTCTCATCAAGGGGCACCATTTCGATAGCACCAGTAGGACAGTGGCGGGCACAGTTGCCACACTCCACTTCATCAGTGATGGGTACGCAGTTCTTCTTAATCCAAACGGCATGACCAATCTGGATGGATGATTTCTCTTTCTTGTCGACCTTGAGGATAGCCCCTGCAGGACATACCTCAGAGCAACGGGTACATTCCGGACGGCAATGACCTTGCTCGTAAGACATGACAGGCAACATAAGGTGCATCAGGTCGCTGCTGGGACGGAGCACTTCGTTGGGACACTCCGAGACGCAGAGCTGACAGCCTGTGCAGCGCTGGGCGAAATGGTCGAAGGAGAGCGAGCCTGGAGGTGTCAGAGGTGTCTGACGGGCAGGCGCTACCTTATCTTCGATTTCTGCCAAGCCGCCATCCATCAGTTTCTCTTTCTTCTGGGCCAAAGCGGCTGTAGAGACCAGAGCCGAGGCTATCAGGAACGAGCGCTTGCTGGTATCGATGGGACTTGCTTCATTGGTCTCTCCAGTCTTACTAGATTGACTAGCCCGGATAGAATATTTCAGCGCTCCGAATTTGCAGCTGTCGATGCAATTGCCACAAACCACGCAGCGGCTATAATCAACCGTATGGTTTTTATAATCGATACAGGCGGCCTTGCAGTTCTTCGAACACATCGAGCAATTCTTGCACTTATCAGTATCAAAATGGATTTTCAAGAAGGAGAAACGGGCGAAGAATGAAAGGATGGTACCCACAGGACAGATGGTGTTGCAGTAGGTACGTCCGCCTCGCCATGCCAGCACGAAGAGTACCACAAGCGTGACGGCAGCGATGATGAATACCGGCAATGATTTCATCCACACATCGACGGAGTAGAAGGCATAGCTGTCGGCACGCTCTGCAATCACAGCCAACACATTATTGCCGAATTTCCAGACAGGCTGGAAGATCATCGTGGCAATTCGTCCGTAGGCACTGTAAGGTGCCAGCAACTGAAAGAGGGAGCCGATGCCGGCTACGGCGGCGATGATGAACACCACCAGCACGGGATAGCGCAGCCAACGCACCTCCTTGGAATAGCTGTAATGGTTCTTCTTCCGATGGAAACGGGCAAGGATATCCTGAAAGACTCCCAGTGGACAAATAATGGAGCAATAGATGCGTCCGAAGACGAGGGTCAGCAACAAAAGTGCGACCACGACCACCACGTTGAGTGCCATCACGGCTGGCAGGAACTGAATCTTTGCCAGCCACGAAAACCAATGATGCAACGTCCCCGTGAAGTCGAGGAATAGCAGGGTGATTAGTACAAAGAACACCGCTGCAAGGATTGTCCTGATTTTACGTAACATAAGTCTGTATTTTGTTTAGTTGTTATTATACTTTTTACTATTTTACGATTAATATGCTCACCTCGTAGAGCAGCCATATCGGCAGAGCCACGATGAAGAGCGTAAAAGCATCAGTCGTAGGCGTAATGATGGCTGCAATCACCAGAATGGCTACAATGGCATGTCGACGCATACTCTGCATCATCCGGGCATTGACTAATCCCATCCGGCCCAGTATCCAACTGACCACAGGCAGCTCGAAGACAATGCCCATCACGAGGTTCATCATCAACAGCGTATCCATATACGACTGCAAGGTCAGCATATTCGCCACATCGGGACTCACCTGATACGTTCCAAGAAATTTCACCGTCAATGGGAAAATCAGGAAGTAATTCAGTAGCGTGCCCAGCATGAACATCAGATAACCGCTGGTGCATAGCAGGGTGGCGTATTTCCGTTCATTGTCATAGAGCGCTGGCGAGACGAAGCGGAATAACAGATATATGATATAAGGTGAGGCCACCAATAAACCCGCATACATCGCCGTCTTAAGGTGCGTCATGAACTGTTCTGTCAGTCCAGTATTCATCAGGTGGATGCTGAAAGGCTCCACGCCGAAGAGCCGATAGGTGATGAAGTCGCTGGTACGGGGTGCCAGAACGATCTCAAACAACTGCTCCTTCAGGCAGAAGGCCACAGCGGCTACCACCACCGTCACGACCACCGTCCTGATAATCACCGAACGAAGCTCGTCGAGGTGATCCCAGAAGGTCATGGGCGGGGTTTCACTCATCCTGTTTCTTGTCCTTTTCGTCCTTTGTGATATCGGTCACCTCATTCATCCCCTCCTTGAAACTCTTCACGCCCTTGCCCAGGCCCTTCATCAGCTCAGGAATTTTCCTGCCGCCGAAGAGCAGCAGGACAATAAATGCGATAACCAGAATCTCTTGCATTCCAAGTCCAAACAACAATAATGATTCACTCATATCTCTTTTAGTTTTAGTTTCTTGTGCAAAAATACGAAAAATCTCCGTATCTTCATCATTCGCTATGATTTATTAACATATTATTCAAAACTCGACGTATGGTTCCAATCGTTTGATGGCTTCAGGAGGAAAGTCTTTGGAGAGACGCAGATCGTTTAAGGAGTGCAGGGGTCCGTGCAGGCGGCGATAGTCGGTAATGGCCTTTGCCTGATAGAAACTGATGTAAGGATGCCGTCTGAGCTCATTGAGCGTGAGGGTGTTGACATTCAGCTTACGGGGCGAGGCACCCTCGATGGTCAGAAAATCCTTGGCATCAAGTGGAAAATCCTCGATTTCATCGAGCTGATCCACACTGACATAGCCTCCTAAGCGCTGTCCGTACTCTACCACCTTTCTGGCGAAAAAGGGACCGATGCCTGGCACAGTCTTCAAAACCGTCGTATCAGCTGTATTCAGCACCACGTGTTCGCCAGGCTTGATTTTTTCCTGATAATGGGCTTTGATAGAATCATATTCTGTCTTATTCAGCGCCTTACCACGCTGATAGGCAGTATCGCGATAAATCACCTTGGTGCGTACATAGACCGTCTTGGTATGTTCGTGATAGGGTTGACGGTGAGAGGAATCACGATTGTTGTGTTTTGCTGGAAGTGTGTCGGCTGGCGTCAGTTCATTTGACTCACCGTTACCTCCAGCCATGAAAATTACCACTAAAGCAATTACAATCACGCAGAGTAGTGTAAGGATTACTTTACGGTCTGACTTCCTTAGATAGAAAAATTCTCGAATGTAGTTCATAGATTAAGATATCAGTTATTCATTATCGTGTCGTCAGATGATTCCAAACTGATTCATGAGAATCAGCAGGATGCCGACAGGCACAATGTATCGGACGCAAAACATATAGAAGTTGAAGTATGATTTGCTGTTGGAGGTTTCCCAGTTGGTAAACTCTTCGCGGACCATCTTCTTCGAGGCGAACCATCCTACGAGGATGCTCGTCAGCAGGGCACCTGTAGGCAGCATCACCTGAGCTGTGACATAGTCGCAGAAATCCATGAGCGACCTGCCCCAAATTTGGATATCAGGATTTCCAATAGACAGGGAACAGAAAATAGCGATGACGCTGCATACGACGGTCAATATCCAAGCTGCTTTCGAACGGTTGATGCGTAACTCTTCGTGGAAGAAGGCCGTACCAATCTCGTGCATGGAGATGGTGGAAGTGAGGGCGGCAAACACGAGCAGGGCGTAGAACAGGATGGAGATGACGTAACCTAACGTAGGCATGAAACTGAATGCCTGCTGGAAAACATTGGGCAAAGTGATGAAAATAAGCGATGGGCCGCTGTCAGGCTGCACGCCTACTGAGAAAGCCGCGGGGAAAATCATCAGACCTGACATCAGGGCGATCAAGAAATCGATAAGTGCTATCTGTGTTGCTGAATACAACAGTTTGGTCTGGCGTGAGAAATAACTGGCATAGGTACAGAGGCAGGCTGTACCAAGACTCAAAGAGAAAAATGCCTGACCTAGGGCCTCAAGGAAAACCTTGCTGTTGACTTTAGAGAAGTCGGGCTTCAGCAGGAAATCAATGCCTTTCAAGGCGCCAGGCAGTGAGCAGGAGGCTATCACGATGATCAGCAACAAAATCAGAAGCAGTGGCATCAGTAGTTTAGAAGCCCGTTCGATACCATTACGCACACCTCGTATAATGATAAAGTGGGTAATCAGGATAAAGACTACGCCTAGGATGGCAGGCTTGACGGGATCACAGGAGAACGTCTGGAAATAATTCTGCACATAACTGGCATCGCCCTTCAGCTGTCCTATCGCCGAGGCACCCAGATAGTGCAGGCACCAGCCCGCCACCACAGCATAAAAGCCCAAAATGATGATTGAGGTGATAACACCCAAAATACCGATAAGGCCCCAGCTCTTGCTACGTGAGAAACTGCCATAGGCACGAGCAGCATTGGTCTGAGAATGACGGCCCACAATGAATTCGCTCACCATGCCGGGAATGCCGAGCAGGAGGATGCAGACCAGATAAAGAATGATGAAGGCTGCACCGCCGTTCTGTCCCGTCATATAAGGGAAGCGCCATACATTGCCCAAGCCTACTGCAGAACCTGCTGTTGCCAGCACAATACCTAACCTGCTACCGAAATTACCGCGTTCCATCATGATAACCTCAAATTATTAAAGCAAGCCCAGCTGATGCAGGAAAATAAACAGAATGCACAGTGGACAGACATACTTCACCAGGAAAAGATAGAGGTGGAAATACCGGCCTATGCGCAATGTTCCACAATTGGTAAACTCGTCGTGTACTACTTTATGTGGTACGAACCAGCCAATCAGAATACAAGTTAAGAAACCCACCACGGGCAGGAAAATCTGTCCTGTCACAAAGTCGAAGATATCAAACAGCGTCTTTTCAAAGAAATACAATGTGCTACCTGCGGGACCTAATGAGAGGGAACAGATGATGCCCATGACACAACAGGAAATGGTGACGATGATGGCCGCAGTCTTACGCGTGATGTGGAACTCCTCATGGAAGAAAGAGGTGCTGACCTCGTGAAGTGAAATCAAAGAGGTGAGGGCAGCCAGCGACAGGAGCAGATAGAACAGGATTGAGATAATGTAGCCTACTATCGGCATGCTGCCAAAGGCCTGCTGGAACACGTTCGGCAAGGTGATGAAGATGAGCGAAGGGCCACTGTCGGGATTGACACCCACAGAAAAAGCTGCGGGGAAGATCATCAGTCCAGCCAAAATGGCAACAAAGGAGTCGATGATGCCTATCTGGACTGCGGAGGATGTGAGGTTCGTCTGTTTCGAGAAATAGCTGGCATAAGTACAGATACATCCCATGGCAATGCTCAGTGAATAGAACGACTGTCCGAGGGCTCCAAGGAACACATCACTATTAATCATCGACTTGTCGGGCTTGAAAAGGAACTCGATGCCCTGTGAGGCATTGGGGAGCATGCATGATGCCACCACGATAATCAGCAGAAGAACGAACAAAACGGGCATAAAAATCTTCGAGGCCCGTTCGATGCCATCGCGCACACCATGTTCAACAATCAGATAGGTGGCCAAAAGCATGAGAAAAGTCCAGAAGATGGGCTTCACTGGGTCTTGGGAGAACGCTGTGAAGTAAGTCTTGAAGAACTCTGGATTGCCTCCGTCGAGATGGCCTATCACTGAGGCCCAGATATATTGCAGGCACCAACCGGATACCACTGCATAGTAACCCGTAATGAGAAATCCGGTGAGCACGCCCATATAGCCTATATACGACAAGGGATTTCTGCCGCCTATCTTCCTATACGCACGAGCTGTATTCGACTGGGCATGACGGCCGATAATGAACTCGCTGATCATGCAGGGAATGCCTAACAACAGCACACAGGTGAAATAGATGATGATGAAAACGGCACCTCCATTTTGTCCTGCCATATAGGGGAAACGCCATACGTTGCCCAGTCCTACAGCGGAACCGGCAGTCGCCAGAATGACACCAAGTTTACTACCGAAACTCGCTCTCTCCAGTTTGGCCATATGCATTTTACTCATATATTTTGCTGCAAAGATAGTTCTTTTTTTAGACATAAGAACAAAAGAGAGATAAAAAATTGAAGACAGAATAACAAAATAACATAAAAAATGATATCCTTTTGTTCTTCTGTCTAAAATTAATTGTACTTTTGCAGCAAAATTAGAGGTACATATGCAATTTCTCTTCCGATATATCAGAAAATATCCCTTTTCAGTCATTTGTATCAGTTTGGTCTGGATACTGTCACTGTTGCCCTTTTTCCCAGAGACACCGCTAGATCATGTGAAGTTTATAGACAAGTGGGTACATTTCATCATGTATGGCGACACCTGTCTGATTATCTGGTTGGAATATGTGATGAAACACAAGTCGCCAGATTATGAGAAACTTTTCTTTTGGGCTTGGCTGGCACCTGTCATCATGGGCGGTGTGCTGGAATTGATGCAGGCCTATTGTACCACCACGCGTAATGGTGACTGGCTTGACTTTGCCGCAAATTCAACAGGTGTTACCCTTGCGGGCATCATCGGACTAATAGGAACGTTCGTCTATTATCGTTTCCAAAGAGAGAAAGGATTGGCTCGCAAGTGAGAGTTGTAATATCGCTTGTCGCCAGTTACTTCTTTACCGATGAAATCGGGTTTTTCATAGGGTTCATTTTCTGAGCTGAGTTCCACTTCTGCTATCACAAGGCCTTCGTTTTCACCATAGAACTCATCCACCTCGAAAGTGTGTGCGCCGCATTTTACAAGATAGCGCGTCTTGTCGATGAGGCCCGGCTCGCAGAGTTGCATCAGATGCTCGGCCTCGTCGAGCGTAATCTCCTTTTCGAACTCGTAACGGCTCAGTCCACCGTTCTTAGAGGGTCCTTTAATAGTAAGGTATCCGCGCGCGTCACGGATGCGCACGCGAACCGTGCGACCGTGACCGCTGCAGATATACCCTTGGCAGATGCGGCTACTGGCAAATGCCTCCTCCTTGTAGCGCGTATCTTTAACTAGGAACTTTCGCTCAATTTCGAATCCGCTCATCCATTAGGAAACGATAAAGACGGAGTAAACCACGAATAAGATGGCGAGCAGAATCAGCACGCCAAAGATCCAATTCACGACCTTTTTACCTTTGTCTTCTACTTTTTTCTGATAAGCCACCTTCTTCTCGGTTGACTTTGATGCTTTTGCAATCTGTGCCATAATTAATAATGTTTTAATATTTAAGTTTTAATCTTTAATTCTCTTCGTCGTTCACAGGGAACTCCATCAGGTAGGCCTTGATGAAGTCGTCAATCTTACCGTTCATCACGGCATCGACATCTGTGGTCTGATAATTGGTGCGGTGATCCTTCACGCGACGATCGTCAAATACATAGCTGCGTATTTGTGAACCCCACTCGATCTTCTTCTTTCCAGCCTCGATCTTGGCCTGGGCTTCTAAGCGCTTCTTCATCGCACGGTCGTAGAGCTGTGATTTCAGCAAGGTCATTGCACGTTCCTTGTTCTTCGGCTGGTCACGGGTCTCGGTATTCTCAATGAGGATTTCCTCCTCCTCGCCCGTATCAGGGTCGGTATACCAGTATCGCAGACGCACACCCGATTCCACTTTGTTAACGTTCTGTCCTCCGGCACCAGAACTGCGGAAAGTATCCCACGACAGTTTAGCAGGGTCAACATACACCTCGATGGTGTCGTCGACCAGCGGTGAAACGAATACAGAAGCGAAGGATGTCATACGCTTACCTTGGGCATTGAAGGGTGATACGCGCACCAGACGGTGAACACCGTTTTCACTCTTCAAATAGCCGTAAGCATACTCCCCACCCTCTATTTGCATCGTCACACTTTTGATGCCGGCCTCGTCGCCGTCGAGTAGGTTCGAGATGGTGACTTTATAATTGTGAGCCTCTGCCCAGCGCATGTACATACGCATCAACATTGAAGCCCAGTCTTGCGCCTCTGTGCCACCAGCACCGCTGTTGATCTTCAGCACGGCTTCCATCGGGTCTTCCTTCTGGCGGAGCATGTTCTTCAACTCAAGATCCTCAATAGCCTTGAGGGCCTTGGCGTAGTCATCCTCGACTTCCTGCTCAGTAACCATCTCGTCCTTGAAGAAGTCGAAAGCCAACTGCAGTTCGTCGGCTAAGGTGCGTACCTCTTTATAGTCATCGAGCCATCGCTTGATGCCCTTGACTTTCTTCATCTGTTCCTCGGCACGCTTACGGTCGTCCCAGAAGTCAGGTGCCTGTGTTCGAAGGTCTTCCTCTTCGAACTCCATCTTCTTCTTGTCAATCTCGAGGTAGCGATGCAATGCATCTGCCCGTTCTAAGATATCTTTCAGTTGATCTTGGGTAATCATGGGTGCAAAGGTACAACAATTAATTGAAACCGCCAAATGCTAGCTGATTATTCCGCATACATCGCATCGATCTCTTTTTTGTAGTTTTCGTTCAGCACGCGACGCTTGATCTTCAACGTGTTGGTAAGCTCACCCTTCTCCATCGAGAAATGGTGGGGCAACAGTGTGAAACGCTTGATTTGCTCATAATGGGCCAGTTGTTGCTGCAGCGTTTCGATGCGCTCTTTCATCATGTCGTTGATCTGCTTGTCGGCACAAAGCTGCTCACGGTCCTCAAACGGAATATGATGCTCGCGGGCATACTCTTCTAATAATGGATAAACGGGTATGATGAGTGCTGAAACGAACTTACGTTGGTCGGCGATGATGGCAATCTGGTCAATATATTTATCCACGAGTAGTTTCGACTCAATCATCTGTGGCGCGATATACTTGCCGTTAGAGGTCTTATAGAGGTCCTTGATGCGTTCTTTCAGGAAGAGTTCTCCATTTTTCAGATAGCCGGAGTCACCAGTCTTGAAATAGCCGTCGTCGGTAAAGGCTTCACGGGTCAGGTCATCACGGTTGTAATAGCCGATGGTGATTGTCGGACCCTTGAGCAGGATTTCACCTTCATCGCTGATTTTGATATCAATGCCCTCGATGGGAATGCCGACACCACCCACGGTGAAAGGTTCTCCCAAATGGTTGCAACTCACCGTGGCCAGACTCTCTGTCAAACCATAGCCTACCACCATATTGATACCGATGGAATGGACAAATTCCTCCACTTTCGGATTGACTGTCGCACCAGCCGTAGGGAAGAAGTGGGCATCCTCTAGTCCTAATTCCTTACGGACCAAGGAAAAGACAGTCTTGTTGAGCATTTCGTATTCGAAGTGCAGAGCCAGTGGGGGACGCTTGCCTTTTGAGAGATAATCGATATTATGTTTTTTACCCACGCTAAGAGCATGCTGGAACAGTTTGCGCTTGGGTGCACTGGCCTTTTCAATCTGCTCTTGCACACCCATATATACCTTCTCCCAGAATCGGGGTACGCTTGACATACAAGTAGGATGGGTTTCGCGCATGGACTGCTGAACTTCCAAAGGATAGGTGTTCACAATCAGTCGTGCACCGCAGGTGAGTGACAGGATTTTCCAGCCCTTTTCGAAAATATGGGTGAAGGGTAGGAAGTTCAGCACACGGTCGTCCTCGCCGACGGGGACACACTTGCCGTTGGCCTCAAAGGCGGCATGATATTGCCCACAGGTGAGAATAACACCCTTGGAGTCGCCCGTTGTGCCTGAGGTATAAAGGATATTGGCAATGTCGTCCATCGATGCCTGTGCCTGTAAGGCTTCCACTTCTGTCTGGCGCGGATAGTTTTCGCCCAACTTCAGAAAATCGTCGAAATACATTGCGTTGGGGTCATGGGTAGAGATACGCACGTTATGGTCGAAGACGATGATGCGTTCCAGAGTCTGGCACATAGAGACCACACGACGGGCTTTGTCGTACTGTTCTTGTTCGCCCACAAAAAGGAAACGTATCTTGGCATCGCTCACCATGAACTGGATCTGCTGTTCGCTGCTGGTAGCATAGAAGGGGATTGTCACCGCCCGAATGCCCCAAGTTCCGAAGTCACAAAACAGGTATTGTACAGAGTTCTGCGAGAATACACCCACGTTTTCCTGCACTTTCACACCAAGGTTCAGCATCGCGTTCGACACTTTCTTTACCATATCGGAGAACTGATTCCACGAAAAAGACTTCCATTCCTTGCTGCCAAAGTCTCTGTAGATGAGTGCCTCTCGATCACCATAGTTCTTGGCTTGGTCGTGAATTAACCTCGATAAATGACTGTTAGTCTGCATATATATTGATTGATATTTGGGATACTCTTAGTAATTTTCCAGTAATTGAACATAAGTGCTGATGGCATGCTCTATTTCTGAGATGCGGATGAATTCATCAGCAGAGTGGCTGCGTGAAGAGTCGCCAGGCCCTAATTTGAAAGAGGGGAAGGGCATGAGTGCCTGGTCGCTGAGTGTCGGCGAGCCGAAAGGCTTCATACCCATCGCGATACAGCGTTGTACCAGCGGATGGGTCTCTGGGATACAGGACGAATGAAGTCGGAAGGAGCGGGCCTCGAGACGGCACTTCTGCATCTTTTTGCGCAGGAATTCAAAGAGAAACTCATTCTGGTAATACTCATTTGTGCGCACATCAATTACGAAATGGAGATGATCAGGAATCACGTTATGTTGGGTGCCTGCTTCTATAACGGTCACTGTCATCTTTGTTGGACCTAACAAAGGACTGACTTTACGGAACTGATAGTCGCGCAAGAAAACGAGGTCGTCGAGTGCTTCATAAATAGCATTCACACCTTCTTCGCGGGCAGCATGGCCGCTGACGCCATCAGCATAGCCGTCGATTACCATCAGACCTTTCTCAGCGATGGCAGGTTGCATACTTGTAGGCTCACCGACGATAGCTACATCTATATTGGGCAAGTGGGGAAGAACACGACTGAAACCATCCTGACCTGACACCTCTTCTTCGGCCGAGGCCACCCAAAGCAGATTGTAACTGCGTGGTTTGTGAAGCAGGATACGGTAAGCCTGAAGCAGCGATACCAATCCGCCACCACAGTCATTTGATCCCAACCCATAAAGTTTATCACCCTCGAAAGTCGGTCTGTAGGGATCGCGTGTCCAGGATGCTACGGGCTTGACGGTATCGATATGAGCATTGAGCATGACGGTAGGACGGTTGTTGTCCCAGTCATAACAACCTACCCACAGATTGTTACCTTCTCGGCCATGGGGTAATCCCCAATGGTCAAGATATCGACTCAATAGATTGGCGGCACGGGTTTCATTTCTGCTCACAGAAGGGGTTGCGATCAGTGCTTTCAGCAGTTCAACGGCATCGTTTGTGTAATCTTTGAGTTCCATATCCATTTCGTTTATGTCATGTCTTTATTCATTCATCGTCCCAACCAGGACATCGGGTTCAGTGGCGTATTCCCACGACGGAGCTGGAATTGCATAATTCCATCGCCTCCGATTTTTCCAAGCGTCTGACGGGCTGTCACTTTCTGACCATTGATGACACTGACAGCAGCCAGATTGGTGTAGACGGTGAGGTAGGTGCCGTGTGAGATGATGACAACCATAGCACCATCATAGCCGAAGACCGCTGTCACCTTACCATCGAATACACTGCGGGCATATGCACCAGGTTGGCCTTTGATCTTGATACCCTTGTTGTCGAGGGAGATATTACCCTTGACGCCGTCAACGGAGTACTGGCCGAAACGGTTGACGATCTTGTAACCACCTGTCAACGGCATGGGCAGACGGCCACGGTTGCTCTCGAAACTGCCGCCTAACTTCCGATCTTCTGTAGAAACCGTCCAGTTGTTTTCTTCCTTGGCTTTACGGTTCTCCTCTGCGATTTCTTTTTCACGGGCTCTGGCCTCAGCAGCTGCCTTCCGCTCTTCTTCTCTGCGGGCACGCTCTGCTTTGCGGGCTGCCTCTTCGGCCTTGCGCTTCTCTTGGGCACTCTTACGGGCAGCAGCACGGGCTTCAGCCTTTGCTTTCTCCTCGCGGGCTTTGGCTTCTGCGATGCGACGGGCATTCTCACGGGCGGCTGCTTCTGCGGCAGCTTTTTTGCGGGCCAGTTCTTCAGCTCGTTTTTTTGCTGCTTCTTCTGCGGCCTTCCGCTTCCGCTCTGCCTCTGCACGAGCCTTTGCACGGGCAATTTCCTCAGCAATCATCTTATCGATGCGGGCATTGAGTTCGGCATCTTTCTTCTGTTGCTGACTGATGATATTCTGTATCGCCTTTTGCTGTTTTTGCAGGGAAGTAACTACATTCTGTTGCTCCTGCTGTTTACCCTCCAAAGCTTTCTTCTCCTGTTCACCGCGGTAGAGCAGGTCATTTTTCTGACGCTTGGTGGTTGATAATTCTTCAGCGGCCTTATTAACTTCATCTTTCATCGCCTTTACCGCCTCGCCTTGTGCCCGTTGATAAACAGCGTATTCACGGACAAAACGTAAACGACGGTACATCTGAGAGAAATTCTGAGCACTGAAGATGAACATCAGACGATTCTGAATATTCCGATTCCTATGCATGTAGCGCAGTGATTTCATAAAGCGTAGTTTACGCGTATCAAGTTCCTGCTCCAGCACATGAATGTGCTTATTCAACTCGTCAATGTTACCGTCAAGAATGCCGATGTCGTTTTTGATGGTGTCTATTGTTTTCCTTTTGTCAATAATTTCATTATTAATCACCATCAGGTTTTGAAGTCGCTGTTTGACATTACGCTCATTTTCCACAAGCTTCCGCTTCTGTTCCTGAATCTGTTTTTGAATCTTCTGTCGTTCGTCCTTCAGACTCTGCACGGTGACAACAGGCTGTTTGGCCTTGGTTGTTTTCACTTTTTGAGTTTTTGTTGCGGTCTTCTTTGCAGGTGTCTTTTTGGATGCAACAACAGTCTTGGTGGTGGTTGTCTTTTGCTTAACAGAAGAGTTTTTCTTCTGTTGGGCCGGAACAACCGTCACCATGAAGAGACAGAGTAGCAGGGTGAACAGACGGTTCATCTAAAACTACAAAGACATGAAACGGTTCAAAATTTCATCAATCGTTACCTCGCGGTATTTGTTCGACACTTCAGTTCGTGTCTCCCATTCGGTTTCGTGCTTGATATAGTTGAGCGTCATGCTGAGCTTCACTTCTTTCTTCGGAGCTGTCAAGGTGATTACTGATTTCTTTGGGAACTGCTTGTTATTGACCTCATCGAAATCCTCATAGTCCCAATTCAGCTGAGAAGTAGTGTTGTTAAGTTTGTCTCTATAAAGCATATTGGCCATTTGAATTTGACCGTTTGTCCTATTAGCTAACCAGCTGTACTGCATCTTACCTGCCTCAAGGTTGATAACCATGTCGTCACCGCTCTCAATCATCGTGTATTGAGCCGTATCAGAAGGCATAGCATCTTTGTTAATGCTATACTTAGCCGGTCTTGAGAGCTCGTTCCAGAAGAGGGCCTGCATGGTGTTGAAGTTTAAACCATTGTTGCGCATAAAGTCCACCTGAACATAAGGAGCTTTCAGGTATTGCTTGTTGATACGGTCCATAATTAGGACATAATCTGGAGTCAGTTCGATACGTCCTGCCTCCACGAAACCAAAGGCCATGAGCTGCAAACGAATGCAATCGTCACGCTTCATCTTCAGGTTACCAGTAAGTGTCAGTTTCTGTGCACCAGTCTCGACAGAAAACTTGATTTTCGAGGTGATGAATTTCTGAGAAAGAGCATTCTCCTGTACTTTACTGATAAACCCCTTTGTAGCCAATTGCTCGGTAGTCAACGGCTTGTTTTCTACTACGGCCTTCTTTTTGGAGGCACATGACCATAAAATTAGCGGCATTACCAGCGCTGCAATTTTTAAAATACCAGTTACTTTCATTACTTTATGTATTTTTTAAGTTTGATTTTTCGTATTAAGACCTGATTTTCAGGAGCAGTCTTAAGAGCATCTTGCCAGAAGGCGAGGGCTTGGTCTGGCTGCTGACAGAAAGAGTAGATGTCACCTGCATGCTCAAGGATAACAGAGTTGTCCACAGAGTCATCCTTGTTCTGAAGAGCTTGGTCGATATAGATACGGGCTTCGCTATAGCGTTGCTGCATAAACAAGATCCAAGCATACGTATCGAGATAGGTGGCATTTTTCGGCTCGGCCTTGATGGTCTTATAACTCATCTGCTCTGCCTTGTCGAGCTGAACACCCTCCTCGCTCAAATAATACGCGTAGTTGTTCAGACAGCCGATATTGTCTTCTTTCCATTGTAAACAAGAGTCATAGGCGGCATAGGCCTCTTCTGCCAGACCTTTCTGATGTAGAATGTCACCCATGACGGCGTAGAAGTCAGAGACGATATTAGGATTGCTGTTGTCATTGATAACCCCAATACCATTTTGGAAAGCTGACAAGGCCTCGTCGAGTTTCTCCAGTTTATAATAGGCAATGCCCTGGTAATAATAGAAGGCCATTTCATCGGGATTGTATTGACGCGCTGCCTGACAGAGATCTACAATACGGTTCATGTCTTCTGTATCCCAGGCATTGGCCACCAATTGGAGTCGAGCTGCAGAATTGTCGGGAGCGATGTCAAGCACTTGTTCCAAAACAGGATTAATACTGTCTTTTGGCATTTTCTTCAAATCCATATAGGTCGCTTGCAGAATCAACATGTCCGCATCAGGCTGCAATGTGTTCATTTTCCTGAAGAGAGACAACACTTTAGTACTGTCGCCTCCATTGGCTTCACTGGCTAATATTTCCTGACGGATGAGATAGACTTTGTTTTCCTGTTGGGTATTGCGACTGAACAACAGACGTTCTAACAAGGAATCGGCGGTGAGGGTATCTTCCTTGGATTGATAATAGTTGCGAAGGGCCATCAAGGCGCGACTGTTGTCGGATTCTTCCTTTAACACTTGATGAAACACCTCTAAGGCCTGCTTCTCTTCGCCATTCATCATCAGCATGTCTCCGTACAGACCTTGGTAATTCAGATCGTTGGGATACTGCTTGGCGAGTTCTGCTATCTCAGCAATAGCCGCCTTCTGATTACCCATTTGTGTATAGCACTCGCTCTTGGCCATCGACAGGCGCTCGCTTTTACCGTCGATATTTTCAATACGCTCTAACACAGAGATGGCATTGGGATAATCCTTCACCTGCTGATAGAGTTGGAAAAGCAATTCCAGAAGATCTTCTCTGTCCTTATTACGATCATAGAGACCCTCAACAACGCTGATGGCTGTCTTGTAATCTTTTTGTTGGATATAGACCTGTGACAGGGTCTCCATATACGTCTCGTTGTCGGGATTGAGTTCTGCTGCCCGTTTGAAATGAGCCAGTGAGAGGGTGTCTGCTTGAAGTGCATTATAATATTGTGCCAGAAAATAATGGGCCTCTGACGCATTTGGATTGATGTCTAAGCAATGACGCAGCAAATCGAAAGCAGCATCTGAATGACCTTTCTCCCGCTCTATGATGGCATCGAGGAAGAATTGGTCGTACTTTCGTTGCTGTTCAGGGGACAGTGGTTTTACGACGGGGGCTTGAGCGGATTGAACAACAGACTTCTGAGCCGTACCACAAGCACAAAAGGACGCTGCAATGGCAACGGCCAGCCCTAACCCTCCAAATATACTCCTGATGTTATTCATTTTTACTTATTTCACACCTGTATGCCCATATCCTCCTTCACCACGAACGGTTTCATCGAGCATTTCGACAGCTTCAAAGTCTGCCTGTTCATGCCGGGCTATCACCATCTGGGCAATGCGCTCGCCATCCTCCACCACAAAGTCTTCCTGCGAGAGGTTAATCAGAACGACGCCTATTTCACCACGATAGTCGGCATCGATAGTGCCTGGTGAATTCAGTACAGTAATTCCCTTTTTCAGGGCCAGTCCACTACGTGGGCGAACCTGTGCCTCATAACCTACAGGCAGGGAGATGTGAAGGCCTGTGGGAATCAGACGACGCTCCAGAGGCTTCAGCGTAATCGATTCATCAAGATTAGCCCTGAGATCCATGCCAGCACTCTGACTGGTTGCATATTGCGGCAGTGGTTGATGTCCTTTATTAACTACTTTTATCGTCAACATATTTTCGAAATCTCTATAAATAATGTGCAAAGGTAAGCATTTTATGCCATAGAATTCATAGATTAACACCTATTAACGCTGATTTTGCGGAAAATATATTATCTTTGCGGCCAAGTTATGATGAATTGGCAGCAATTAATATCAAACAAGCGTCTCGGTCAGGAACATAGGCACCCCGAACGCCATGACGACAGGACAGAATTCAAACGCGACTATGACCGTTTGATTTTCTCTGCGCCTTTCCGTCGTTTGCAGAATAAGACACAGGTATTCCCTTTGCCTGGAAGTGTCTTTGTACACAACCGCCTTACCCATTCCCTGGAAGTGGCTAGTGTTGGTATGTCGCTTGGCAATGATGTGGCAAGTAAGTTGATTGCTCGACATCCGGAACTAGAAAATACGCTCTTCTCTGAGATTGGACAGATTGTAGCAACGGCCTGTTTGGCTCATGATATGGGGAATCCGCCTTTCGGCCACAGTGGCGAAAAGGCTATCCAAACTTACTTCACAGAAGGTCCTGGAAGTGATTTGCAACGTGGGGTCAGCCACCAGTTCTGGGATGATATCACCCACTTTGAAGGCAATGCCAATGCCTTTCGTTTGCTCACCCATCAATTCAAGGGTAGGAGAGCAGGTGGATTTGTCATGACTTATTCTATGTTGGCAAGTATTGTGAAATATCCGTATTCTTCTTCTTCTCCCAGTAAGAAAGGAAAGTTCGGGTTCTTTAATACAGAACGCGATATTTATAGAAAAGTTGCCGATGAATTGGGCATTATTTGCTTGTCTGAGCCTGGGGATCCATTGAAATTTGTCCGTCATCCTTTGGTCTATCTTGTGGAGGCTGCCGATGATATTTGCTACGAAATCATGGATATTGAAGATGCTCATAAACTTAAAATTCTTTCATATGAAGAAACAGCGGAATTGCTACTCAGTTTCTTTGATGAAACGACACGTGAAAAGATACAACAGCGCATTATCGATGAAGGACTGACCGATGATAACGAAAAAATCGTGTATATGCGTGCCTGTGCCATTGGTCTTTTGGAGAATGAATGTGTGAAAGTGTTTGTGGAACACGAAGACGATCTCCTTAACGGAACCTTTACGGGCTCGCTTATTGATCATATAACCCTGCAGCCTTGTGAGGCTTATAAACATTGTGCAGCCCTTTCTGTCAAACGCATCTACAAGAGTCGTCCTGTTCTTGATGTAGAACTGTCTGGTTATAAGATCATGGAGACGTTGATGACGCATTTCGTTGAGGCTGCCCACCATCCTGACCGCTTTTATTCCAAACAATTGATTAGCCGCGTCAGTAGTCAGTATGACATAGACTCTCCTGATTTGGAAACCCGCTTGATGGCCGTCATCGACTATATCAGTGGTATGACTGATGTCTATGCTCTCGATGTGTATCAGAAGATCTGCGGTATTTCATTGCCAATCGTGTAAAAAAATAACAATAAAGTAAATGAAAACTAAGAAACTGCTTTTTGCACTTTTACTGGTCACAACTATGCAGATTTCTGCCCAGGAATCCCTTTGTGTGGGTGGTGATATATCGCTGTTGCCTACTTATGAGGAACATGGGGCCAACTATATGGATAAGGAAGGCAAGAAGATTACCGATATGTTGTCATTTCTGAAAGAACAAGGAATGAATGCCATGCGTGTCCGTCTTTTCGTAGACCCGAGCAGGGCTTCGTCAGAACACAAGGGACAGGGCGTGCGACAGGACCTCGACTATGTGAAGAAACTGGGTAAGCGTATTAAGGATATGGGACTGAAGTTCATGCTTGACTTTCATTATTCTGACACATGGGCTGACCCTGGCCACCAAGCTACACCTTACTTGTTTTTAACTGTTGATGCACCGCCTACATCTTATATCTATTATTATACCAAGGATTGTTTGGAACAGTTGAAGAACGCAGGTGCCGCACCCGATTTCATTCAAACTGGCAATGAGATTTCCTGGGGTATGATGTACGATAGTGGATGCAAACTTGAGAATAAGAGCGATTGGAGCGGTTATAAAGACACCAATTGGGACAATTTCTCCACAGCACTGAAAAATGCGGGTAAAGCATGTCGTGAAATATGTCCTGAGGCAAGGATTATCATCCATACGGAACAGGTTGCCAATACGCCATTAGTGACGGATTTCTACAAAAGACTGGCACAATATGACATAGATTATGACATCATCGGTACTAGCTATTATCCTTATTATCATGGTAGTCTGGCGCAGTTGAACAAAACACTGAATGCTTTCGAGAGTCAATTTCCCAACAAAAAAATCATGGTAGTGGAAACGGGCTGTGCCTATCATTGGAAGGTGGGCGACAATGAAACGGGTTACTCTCTCTCCTACGAAGGCCAGCGGAAGTATACTGCCGACTTGATTGCTACGTTGAAACAGCACCAGAACGTGAATGGTTTGTTCTGGTGGTTTCTCGAAGCTAATGAATATGGTCTCAATTGGAGTACGCAGCGGGTAACAGATAGTTGGTATAACGCCAGTCTCTTCGACAACGAAACGGGTAAGGCTTTACCTGCCCTCTATGAGTTGAAATACTTTTCAGAAGGCGGTACCGGTCTTAGCCGGATTTCCACAGACCGTCCGAGTGCCGACGATTGGTACACCCTTGGAGGCATTCGCAGCCTGGGTCCATCCAAGTCGGGCATTTATATCCACAATGGCCTAAAAGTCGCCATCAGGTAGATGCTATTAGCATTTGCCTAATTCATGAAAGGAGTAGTATTGTCCATCGGTCACGATGATGTGATCCATGAAGTAGATGCGCATGAGTTCACATGCTTTCTGGATACTCTTAGTCAGTTCCTCATCGGCATGACTGGGTGTCAGATTCCCGGAAGGATGATTATGGCACACAGCTAGGATTGTGGCATTGGCGAGGACGGCCTCGCGGATGATGACACGGATATCGACAGCCGTTTCTGTGATACCTCCATGCGAGATGCGCACTTTCTTAATCAATCTGTAGTGCTGGTTCATCAGTAATACCCAGAATTCTTCTACATCAAGGTCTTGCATCAGGTGATGCATGTGCCTGTAGATGCTGGTGGCTGTTCCAAGATCAGGGCGTTCTTCCGGCGTTTCTGCCTGACGGCGCTTACCGAGTTCACAGGCTGCCAAAATAGTGATGGCCTTCGCCTTACCGATGCCTTTATACTGCATCAGTTCATGTATGCCCTTTTTTCCTAAGGAGTTCAGATTGTTATTACAATCGGCAAGCATCCGTTTCATTAATTCAACGGCACTTTCATCGGTGGAGCCAGAGCCAATCAGGATAGCCAACAACTCGGCATTGCTCAGTGCCTTAGTACCAAGGTCTGCCATTTTTTCACGTGGGCGGTCTTCTTTTGCCCATTGATTGATGTTAAGTTTTTCCATATTGATTTAAGATTTTAAAAGTGTTTTTATTTATAGAATGTTTTTTCAAAGGCCTGATATTCGTCTTTATTCAGTATACATCGTTTCCACCACGATTCGATGAAGCCGAACCCATATCCCATCAGTTGGACGAAAGCCGCTGGGATGGAGAGGAGCCCCACCCATAGACTGCGGTTGCGGATGCAGGAATCAACGAAGATAATGAGTGAATACAGTAGCAGCGGCAGCAGTGCGAGTACGCAGAACACAAAGCCGACGCCTTGGTGCATGTTGTCGTTGGGACGAAGGCCATAGGCATCCAGCCATTCGCCTTCGATATAGAGGGCTGCTCCTAGACCGAAAAGCAGCAGACATCCAATTACACCTAAGGTGAAGACGGTGGGCAGCAGGTGGACGAGCTTCAGGGTGCCGGGGTGGCGCTTCTCAAGGTTGATGCGGGCGATGCCGCTGTTATATACTTGGCGGAAGAACTTACGGAAATCCGTGCGGCGCTTGTGCCATACCCAGGCGTCGGGGAAAAGACGTGGCTGATAGCCAGCCTCGACGATACGGTAGGAGAAATCGATGTCTTCGCCGAAGCGCATCTTCGTGAAGCCGCCCAGTTTCAGATAGACATCACGACGGATGCCCATGTTATAGGAGCGGGGGTAGAATTTGTCGAGCTTGGCTTTGCCGCCGCGGATACCACCGGTAGTGAAGAAAGAGGTCATCGAGTAGCTGATGGCCTTCTGGACCGGCGTGAACGAGGGGTGGGCAGCGTCGGGACCGCCGAAAGCCGCGAAGTCTGATGGCTGATGACTGATGGCTGAGTCGACGGCAGCGAGATAGCCTTCGGGCAGGACCACGTCGGAGTCGAGCACGATGAGCCATTCGCCGTTGGCGCGTTCGGCGCCATAGTTACGGCTCTGGCCCGGGCCGCTGTTCTCCTTGGCATAATAATGCAAAGCAAGGATGCCTGCGTATTTATCGCAAACATCCTTGCAAGGTTTTACCGAACCATCCTCCACAATAATAACCTCGAAATCCTTTTGTGTTTGATTAGATAGGCTTTCGAGTAATTCGTCCACTTCATCCGGACGATTGTATACGGGGACGATGATCGAGTATTTCATTTACTCTTTCACGCGGTTCAGATAGCTGCCGTCGCGGGTGTCAACCTGAATGAGGTCGCCTTCGTTAATGAAGAGAGGAACGCGAACCTCAACGCCAGTCTCCAGAGTAGCAGGCTTCAGCGTGTTGGTAGCAGTATCGCCCTTGATACCGGGCTCAGAGTGAACAACACGAAGGTTGGTCTTAACAGGCATCTCAGCATAGAGAATTGTACCATCGGTGGTGTCGGAAACAACCTCTACGATATCACTCTCCTTCATATATTCATGACCGATAACGAGCTCGTTGTCGATAGGAATCTGTTCGAAGGTCTCCTGGTTCATGAAGATACGACCGCTCTGGTCCTCATAGAGATATTGATAGGGACGACGCTCGATAATCACATCCTCGAGCTTCTCACCGATGTTGAAACGACGCTCCAGCACGCGACCGTCAGAAACGTTCTTGACCTTGATGATCATAATTGTGTTACCCTTACCTGGTTTGCGATGCTGGAAATCGATGCAAACCCAAATGCCACCGTCCATGCGAATGGCGGTGCCTTTTTTAATGTCTTGTGAATTAATCATATACCTAAAATGTTATTTTTTTATTGTTTTCGGGTGCAAAGTTAGTGCAAACCGAGCGAAAAACCAAATTTTAATTGGATTTTTCCGAGGTGCAGCCTAATTTCGCATGAATTTTCGTGCAAAGGTACGAAAAAAAGTGAAAAGTGAAGAGTGAAAAGTGAAAAATTTAACGATAAACTTGCGTAATTCAAAAGAAATGAGTACTTTTGCACCCCAAATCGTTGAAAAAGTAACAAATAAATAGTAAAAAAGCAATGAAGAGAACATTTCAGCCGCACAATCGCCGTCGTGTAAATAAGCACGGCTTCCGTGAGAGAATGGCCACCAAGAATGGTCGCCGTGTTTTGGCTGCACGTCGCGCCAAAGGTCGTAAGAAGTTAACTGTTTCTGACGAGAATCACGGAAAGTAATTTCCTCTTTCGCAGAAAAAGATGCTAAAATAGAAAGAAGTAGAGATTATTCTTTGCTTCTTTTTATTTTTTTTTGTTTTTACTTTGTTTTTTGCTTGCTTATTCGTACCTTTGCAGCCATGAAGACGAAGGATTTCTTTGGAAAGTTCGTAAACGGTTATCTCTTGGGTAATCTCTTGGCGATGGCACTTGTTATCGTGGCGCTCTGCTTTGGTGTCAAGTACGGATTGGAGTGGTACACTCATCATGGTGAGGGCATCAAGGTACCCAAGATCGAGGGAATGTCGTTTACCAATGCCAGAACGCTCATATTGGAGGATGGCTTGAAAATCTTAGTTGCTGATTCTGGCTATAACAAGAAACTACCGGCCAATTGTGTGTTGGCACAGAATCCTGGTCCTGGCACTTTGGTGAAGTCAGGACATACCATTTATGTGACAGTGAATTCGCCATCTTCACCCGCCTTTGCCATTCCTGATATAGTGGATAACAGCAGTTATCGTGAGGCAGAGGCAAAGTTGACAGCCATTGGATTCAAGTTGTTGCCGCCGAAACTAGTGTCTGGAGAAAAAGACTGGGTGTATGGCATCATATGCCGTGGACGAAGAGTGGCCGCCGGTGACATGATTTCGATTGAAACGCCATTGACATTGATGGTTGGCAATGGCGAATACGATAGTGACGAAATAGATGTGGACTTTGTCGAGCCTGAATACCGTATGGGCTTGGAGGACGCGGAGGTAACTGGTCCCTATGAAGATAAGGATGACTTCGAGGAGGTAAAAGAAGTAACAGGACAGTGAGTGAGGTAATGGACGACATCGAATTTGATGATGACGAACAGCTCGATGCTGAGGAACCAATTGGTGGCGGGGAGACGTTGTATGAACACTTCCGTATCGAGGTGGATAAGGGTCAGGTATCCATACGTATTGACAAGTTCCTGGCAGAACACCAGCCGCATTCCAGCCGTAACAGAATCCAGAAGGCTGCCGACGCTGGTTTTATTCATGTAAATGACAATCCTGTAAAAAGTAATTATAAGGTACGTGCGGGAGATGTCATCACTCTGATGCTCGACCGTCCGCATTATGATACTACCATTGAACCAGAGGATATCCCTTTGGAGGTGGTATATGAGGATGACCAGCTGATGGTGATTAATAAGCCTGCAGGTATGGTGGTGCATCCAGGATGCGGCAATTTCAGCGGAACGCTCGTCAATGCCATTGCCTGGCATCTGAAGGATCTGGAAACCTACGATCCGAATGATCCTGAGGTGGGACTGGTACATCGTATCGACAAGGATACCAGTGGCCTTTTAGTCATCGCAAAGACCCCCGATGCCAAGACCTCATTAGGTAAGCAGTTTTTCAATAAGACCACCCATCGCAGTTACAATGCTTTGGTATGGGGTAACTTTGTGGAAGACGAGGGCAGGATAGAGGGTAACATCGGACGCGATCCGAAAGATCGTCTACGGATGGAGGTCTTTCCGCCCGATTCGGAGACAGGCAAACCTGCTGTGACTCACTATAAGGTGATGGAGCGCTATGGCTATGTGACGTTGGTGGAGTGTGTGTTGGAGACGGGTCGCACGCATCAGATCCGTGCTCACATGAAGCATATTGGTCATCCGCTCTTCTGCGATGAACGTTATGGTGGATGTGAGATACGACGTGGGGAACGCACGGCCAGTTACAAGGCTTATATTCAGAATTGTTTTAAGCTCTGTCCGCGACAAGTGCTGCATGCTAGAACATTGGGCTTCGTGCACCCTACAACAGGCCGTCAGATGGACTTCACTTCGGAATGGCCTGAGGACATGGCTGCTCTCATCGACAAATGGCGTAAATACGTAAATTATAAAATAATACAATAAATAGTAATTTCAAATTGTAAATGATGAAAAGAACAATAGCCATCGTATGTGGTGGCGACTCATCGGAACACGATGTCTCTTTGCGCTCGGCACAGGGACTCTACTCATTCTTCGACAAGGAGCGCTACAACGTCTATATCGTTGACATCAAAGGAATGGATTGGCATGTGGAACTTATGGATGCCACGACGTCAAAGATCGACCTGAACGACTTCTCGTTTATGGAAAACGGTCAGAAGCGGCATTTCGACTATGCTTATATCACCATTCACGGCACACCAGGTGAGAATGGAAAGTTACAGGGCTATTTCGACCTGATCGGACTGCCTTATTCCACCAGCAGTCTGTTGGTTGAGGCAATGACCTTCGACAAGTTTGTACTGAACCAATATCTTCGTGGCTATGGCGTAAGTGTGGCCGACTCGCTGCTGATTCGCAAGGGTTACGAGGAACTGGTGAGCGATGATGAGATCGAGGAGCGCATAGGCATGCCTTGTTTCGTTAAGCCCGCAGCCGACGGCAGTAGCTTCGGTGTGTCGAAGGTGAAGAACAAGGACCAGTTGGCTCCTGCCATCCGTAAGGCCATGATGGAGAGTCCGGAGATTATGGTGGAGTCGTTGCTCGAAGGAACGGAGATTACCCAGGGTATCTATAAGACCCGCGAAAAGACCGTCATTTTCCCCATTACCGAGGTGGTGACATCGAATGAATTCTTCGACTACGATGCCAAGTACAACGGTCAGGTTCAGGAGATTACGCCAGCCCGAATTGCGCCTGAGATTGCTGAGCGTGTTTCGAAGATTACCTCTCATATCTACGATATCCTTCACTGCAATGGTATTATCCGTATTGATTATATCGTTTCAAAAGAGGGTAGGATTTCGATGCTTGAGGTGAACACCACACCTGGTATGACTGCTACCAGCTTCATTCCCCAGCAGGTAGCTGCAGCAGGGCTTAAAATGGCAGATGTCCTTTCCGACATTGTCGAGAATCAATTTAGCTAAGAGTCCACAGATGAGAATTCCAGAGGAGTTTAGCGAGATTCGGCCGTACGAGGCTGGGGAGATGAAACAGGCGTTCGAAGACCTTTTGAACGACCGTCAGTTTAATGTCGTGATGAAAGGTTTTGCCCCCTGGCTGCCAAAGTCCGTGCGCAATGGATTGCTGCGTCTGGCCTTCAAGGGTGTTGAGACACCGCTCGACTTCCAAAAACGTTTTATGAAGCCTGTCGTCAAGTACATCATCCGCAAGCATACAGATGGCTGTGGGTTCGATGATGCTTCGATTAATGCTTACGACAAGAATCAGCGCTATACCTTTGTATCCAATCACCGCGACATTGTGCTCGACTCTGCCTTCCTTGATGTAAAACTCGTTGAGACAGGCTATCCCACGACTGTTGAGATTGGCATTGGTGACAACCTGCTTATCTATCCTTGGATTAAGCGCCTTGTCCGTATGAACAAGGCCTTCACAGTACGCCGAGGCCTCTCGCTCCGTGAGACACTCGCTGCTTCACAACTGATGAGCCGATATATTCATTTTGCTGTTACCCAGAAAAAGGAGAATATCTGGATTGCCCAGCGCGAGGGGAGGGCGAAGGATTCCAACGACCGTACCCAGGATGCTGTGTTGAAAATGCTTGCCATGGGTGGTGATCTCAAAGAACTGAATATTGTGCCTCTCACCATTAGCTACGAATACGATCCTTGCGACTATCTGAAGGCCCAGGAGTTCCAGCAGAAGCGCGATAACCCAGCTTTCAAGAAGTCACGTCAGGATGATCTTGATAATATGAAAACGGGCATTTTTGGCTACAAGGGACGCGTGGTCTATCGCACGGCCGCGCCCATCAACACATGGCTCGATGATCTGAATGACCTCTCTAAGGCCGATTACTTCAAGGCGGTCGCCGAGCGCATGGATAAGGCGATTCACAAGGGCTACGAACTCTTTCCCTGCAATTACATCGCCCTCGACAAACTCAATGGCGATCATGCCAACTGCGCTCATTATACTGATGCCGACAAGCTGTGCTTTGAACAATACCTCTCTGCTCAGCTTGCTAAGATTACTCTTCCCGACAAGGATGAGCCCTTCCTCCGTGAGCGCATCCTAACTATGTATGCCAACCCTCTGATAAATTATCAAGCATGTTGATTGCTATACGGACACATTGTTCCCTGTGTGTTCGTTGTAAACTTCTTCGATGGTCATAGGTTTCTTGATGGTGCCCAAACGGCGGGCACCGGTGGCTGTAATCACATAGTTGAGTTCGTTACGAAGGCCGGTGAAGTCGCGCCAGGCATCCAGCTTGTCGTAGCAGATAAAATCCTCAAACAGATGCTCTGCCTGCCACTTATCCATCAGTTCGGGGATAAAATAGATGCCAGGCTCTACCGTGAACACAAAGCCTGGCTCCAGCTGACGGGCCAGCCGTAGCGACTTAAATCCGAACTGCTTGCTTTTCACCATTCCTTCGGCATAGCCTACATATTGTTCGCCGAGATTCTCCATGTCGTGTACATCCAGCCCCATCATGTGCCCTAGTCCGCACGGGAAGAACATAGCATATGCGCCGATTTCCGCAGCTTCGGCAGGGTCACCTTTCATGAGTCCGAGCCGTTTCATCCCCTCAGCAATCTTTGTGGCAGCGGCGATATGTGCCTCACGGAAGGGCACGCCCGGCTTCAGTTTATCGACAGCAGCGTAAAAACTCTCCAAATGGATATTATAGACCTCAGCCTGCCGCTCAGTAAAGTGTTCACCGACAGGCCACCTCCTCTACGACGGCAGCCACCTCTGACTCATGGATGCCTGGGCGCACCATACGGTAGGCCGCCAAGTGCATCTCGGTACTCAAGTCCACCGACGCCTCGATAGCGCGGATTTCCTCTTCGTCCTTATGGTTGCGCTGAGCCACGATGGCTTGGATGAATGGCACCGAGGCCTTGTCGGTTTGTGCCTTCAGCTCCACGCCGAGCAATTCCCATAGCCACACGCGGTGGTCGCCTCTGTAGGGAGGTAGGAAATGTATCGTCTGCCCCTTGCTCCGTGCTTTATCAAGATAGTTTTTCAATTCGCACAGAGCCATCGTCTTCGATACGCCTACGGCTGATGCCTTCTCGCTGAGCGTTGGCTGAATACCTGTCCAAACGATATCATCGATAGTCAGCTCATTACCGAATACAATCTCCGTGTTGTTATCAATGTCGATGACGGCTGCCAGCCCAGCATAGTCGAGGCCGAAGAAATACAGGAAGGTGGAATCTTGGCGGAAGCGGTAGGTATTGTCGGCATAGTTTATACCCACTTCGTCGTTACCCAGGAAGAGCAGCAATCCGCTGCCCATGTTTTTTTTCAGTTGCGCCCTGCGGCGGATATAAGTTTCTTTTTTCATAGATGCAAAGATACGGAGTTTCTCTGACATGACCAAATTTTAAGTAAAAAACAACTTCAGGAACACCGTTCTTCATCCCTAGGAAACACATGATAAGGAGTTTTGGATATGAACTTCCTGCTCAAAAATTTGGTCATGTCAGAGAAACTCCGTATCTTTGCACCATTATCCAAATAAATGAAGTGTATGAAAAAGCTATTAACTGTATTAACAGGCCTGCTTCTTATGGTGACATCTCATACAGAGGCAGCAGATTTTGAGACTGCTAAGGACGCCGTAAAGAATATGGGTGTGGGTTGGAACCTTGGTAACACGCTCGATGCCTGCAGTGGAAGTGCGCAGGGATTGGAATCTGAAACTTACTGGGGACAACCTGTCACCAAGCCTGAACTTTTGAAGATGATGAAGGAAGCCGGTTTCGGCGCCATTCGCATCCCCGTTACTTGGTACAACCACATGGATGCCGACGGCAAGGTGGATGCTGCTTGGATGAAGCGTGTTCACGAAGTAGTGGACTATGTTATCAACCAAGGTATGTACTGCATCGTGAATGTCCATCACGACACGGGCGACGGCAGTCAATGGTTGCATGCTAGCATGAAGACCTACAATAGCAACAAGGCCAAGTTCGAATCCCTGTGGAGGCAGATTGCCAATGAATTCAAGGACTATGACCAGAAATTGCTCTTCGAAGCCTATAATGAGATGCTCGACGACAATAACAGATGGAATGAGCCCGCTACTCAGGATGGCTATGATGCCATCAATAAATATGCCAAGAGTTTTGTCACCATCGTGCGTGGTACAGGAGGCAACAACACGCAGCGCAACCTGGTAGTAAACACCTATTCGGCCAGCAGTACCCCTAATGCGATGAAAGCGCTTGAGTTACCAGAAAGTACGGGGCATATCATTTTCCAGCTACACAGCTATCCTAACTGGCAGAATGAAAGTAATGCCAAAAGAGAAATCGACAATCTGATCAGCAACATCAAGTCGAATCTGCTCAACAGGGCTCCTGTGATCATCGGGGAATATGCCACATTTACTACATGGCCCTCCAATATTGACTATTACAATACGAATCGACAAGTAGCCCTTTATGCGATGGACTATCTCATCAAGCAGGCGAAAATAGCAGGTATCGGCACTTTCTACTGGATGGGTCTCTCGGACGGGTCTTCCCGTTCCCTACCTGTCTTCAACCAGGCTGACCTGGCAGAGACGCTCATCAAGGCCTACTATGGCAGCACCGATGGCTATAAGTTTCCCTCGACTTCAACCTCTGAAATCATTTACACCGTGAAATACAACGATGAGTGGTCGGAGGCCTTTCTCTTTGGCGACTGGAACCGTACGGCCGTAAACCTGAGCAGCTATAAGGGTATCCGTGTGGAGATGGCGGATGCCAGCTATGCCGGCAAACTGCAGATAAAAGTGTATGGTGACTTAATCAGTGGCACCTCATTCAAAGAGCAGTATATTCCGTTGGCTTCTGGTTCAGCGACCACAGAGGCGCTCTTTGACGCCGCCACGCTCGGTTCTAAGTTTTGGGGAATCACGCTACAGACTTTTTCCGGTGCACTGACGGCCAAGGTAAAGAAGGCTACCCTCATCAAGGCTGACGGTTCAGAGGCCGCCCTGACCGTAACGGCAGCCTGGGGATGCGAAGTGAGCTCAGAAACAGTGACAGGCATCCGCCCGACAAAAGCCGTTCAGACAGAAGGCGATATCTACGACCTCAGTGGCCGACGTGTACAGAATCCTCAGAAAGGCATCTATATCCAAAACGGGAAAAAGTTCGTGAAATAAAGCGTGGAGATGTTATATCCGCCTCGAAACAGGACGTGATAGAGTGTAAGGCGAACTCTTATCCCTCGTTCGATTTCGACTGGGCACCGAAGGCCAGCGAGGATGAGAAGATGGACTTCAACGCCCTTGAACTCGATCCCGACTGCGCTCCTGCTGGGTACTTCCAATTCCCAACATCGTATGCAAGCCAGGGTTGGCCTGTGTGGGTCAGCAGTAAATGTGCTCCAGGTGAGTACACCCTGAAGTTCCGCGTGAAGAGCAACCACAATATCAATTGTACGATGAAGTTCATCGTCTCACCCGAGGAATAACATCTTTAACGGCAACTTTTCAGCCTCGCTGCCATCCGGCGGCGAGGCTTTATTATAAATCATTTAAAACATTACAACAATGAAAAAGCAAAGGTTTGAGTCGCAGTTGCGACTGTATGAAGTGTTACAGAAAAAAACGTAACAAACAGAGAATTGGCCCGTCGTGTTGGTGTGTCAGAACAGCAAATCGGCAAATACGTTAACCATAAAGCTTACCCCTCGCTTCCTCGCTTGCACCAGATAGCAGAAGCACTCGGATTGCTTGTAAAAGACCTTTTTGCTCCCATCGGCTAAACCTATACGTTTAGTAAAGATTCCGCGCTGCAAAATAGTGGTGCGAAAGCTTGCATGGGCCCGTTTCTTTTCGTAACTTTGTCACATATAGATTAAAATTCACATAGTTCTAAACAATCTCACAGATTATATGAGCGAAGAAAAGAAACGAAAGAAGAAAGCCGCAGCCGGATCTGACAATGGTGAAAAAGAGCACAAGAAGAACTGGCGGGAGGTGAATGCCACGCCAGAGGAGATCAAGGCGTTTTTAAGCGACCATGTCTACCTGCGCTACAACCTGGTGAAGTACCGCTTGGAGGCCCGCCTGCCGCCCGAGGATCCCTTCTGGCAGAACAGTGAGCTGGCCCAGTTCGTCAGCGATGACTGGCAGCCGATGAGCGACCGCCTCAAGAATACACTGCTGAATGCCCTCAAAGGCATCAAGCCAACAGGGAAGGGCGACTTCATGGACGTGCTCGACTCCGGCTTTGCACCGAACTTCCATCCGTTCCTGTACTACCTGAACCGCCTGCCGCCGTGGGACGCCCAGGACTATATCATGGAGCTGTCGCTGTCGGTCAATGTCAAGGGCGGCGTGGAGAAACAGATGATGTTTGCCGAGTACCTGAAACGGTGGCTGGTGGCGATGGTGGCCAGCTGGCTCGACGAGACGGAAGTGAACCAGGCGGTGCTGGTGTTCATCGGCGAGCAGGGGGCCTACAAAACCACCTGGTTCTCGCGCCTGCTGCCCCCGGAGCTGCGGGCCTACTTCCGCATCAAGGTGAACGCCAGCCAGATGTCGAAGGATGACCTGATCTCGCTGTCGCAATTCGCTCTGGTGTGCTATGAGGAGCTCGACGTGATGCGCCCCTCGCAGGTGAACACGATGAAGTCGGTGGTGACCATGCCGGCCATTGACGAGCGGAAACCGTACGACCATTACGCAGAGCACATGCCGCACGTGGCGTCGTTCTGTGGCACTGGCAACAACGTGCAGTTCCTCAACGATCCGACGGGCAACCGCCGCTGGCTGCCCTTCGAGGTGGAGAGCATCGACAGCCCGTGGGAGCATCCCTTCAACTACGAGGGCATCTACGGGCAGGCATACGCGCTCTACAGGCAGGGCTTCCGGCACTATTTCACCAAGGCCGAGGAGACGGTGCTGAAGGAGCACAACAGGGCCTTTGAGACGCCCAGTCTGGAGCAGGAGTCGATCTGCAGGTACTTCCGTCCGCCCAAGGAGGATGAGAAGGGAGAGTTCTACACGGCCACGGATATCCTCGGTCATATCGGCGGCAATCCGGCCCTGAAGATGACCATCGAGAAGATCGGCAGTGCCATGAAGACTCTGGGCTACAGGCAGTACCGCTCGCATGGCAGGCGCGGCTACCGCGTTGTGCCCTATAAGCCTGACGAGATAGAGATGAACCGCCGGATGCTGGCTGGTGACGC
>JAGCDZ010000036.1 GCA_017650905.1 Prevotella sp.
GGGGATGCCTCCTGGTACACCACCAACGGTTTTACTGCTGCCAACGGCTATGTGGCCGAGTTCTGGAACAAGAACTTCTACATGTCGCAAACGATATCTGGACTGCCTGACGGTAACTATGAGGTGGGAGTGCAGAGTTTTTTTCGATATGGCTCGCGTGATGTCGCCTTTCAGGCCCATCGGAACGGAACGGAGCAACTGAACGCCAAGTTTTTTGCCAACAACGCCGAGACACCGGTCATGAGCCTTTATGACAACAGTGCTGCCAAGCACTATGGCACCGCGAGCTACAACAACTATCCCGACAACGTGACACAGGCCAACCAGGCTTTCAATACCTATGGCCTATATTATAATAAAGTAAAGGCCACCGTTACCAACGGAACCTTATTGATAGGACTCTATAAGACTGATGGGTTGGACAGTGACTGGTGCTGCTTCGACAATTTCACACTAACCTACCTCGGTCCACTGACAAGTGTAAAGGCAGTCAGAGACGATAATGGACGACGTGAGGATGTGGTTTATAACCTTAAAGGCCAGCGTCTTCATGATAATGCCACACAACGAGGCATCTATATCAGCAACGGACAAAAAATAACAATAAAATAACTAAATAACAATTGTATGAAATTCAGATCAATCGCAAGACAAGGTCGCGCGGTGGCTGTTGTAACCTGCTGTCTGCTAATGGGATCCTGGACGGTGCAGTCGTGTAAGGACGAATACACCCTGACAGGTCAACCCTCATGGTTGGGTAACTCTATCTATGAGCGACTGCAGGAAGATGGCAATTACACCACCCTGCTACGTCTGGTCGACGACCTAGAACAAACGGAGGTGCTCAGCCACTCTGGTTCGAAGACACTTTTTGCAGCCAACGACTCGGCTTTCCAGGCTTGGTTCGGCAACAACAAATGGGGCGTAAAAAACTACTCACAACTCAGCACGGCCAAGAAGAAAATGCTACTCAACAACACGATGATCAACAATCCCTACCTCATCGAGTTGCTATCTAATGTCAGCGGTACGCCACCATTGGAAGGAATGTGCATGCGCCGTGAGACCGCTACGACCATCTACGACTCCGTAGAGATTATATCACCTGACAAAATGCCGGCCACAGCAGCTTGGCAACGTTTCCGCGACCAACGCAAGAGTATTCCCATCCTGAAGGATGCTACCACGCCGCCCATGATTCACTTCCTGCCGAAGTTCATGGAGTATTACAACATCAATAGCGAAGACCTCGCCGTGCTCACCAACCACCAGGCCACATCGGCCAACGAGGCATGGGTGAACTCACGCAAGGTGCTCGAGCGAGATGTAACTTGCAAGAACGGCTACATCCAGAGAATCGACGGTGTGATAGAGCCGATGACCAACATGGCCGAAGTGCTCCGTCAGCATCCACAGCTGTCAAAATGGTCGGAGCTTATCGACCGTTTCTCCGCACCCTATTATAATCCCACGGCAACAAGTGAGTATAACCGTATCTTCAACAACGAGGACTCCGTCTACACCATGCGCTATTTCAGCAAGCGTTCTGCTGGTGGTACGGCCCTATCTGAGAATCCTGATGGTGAGGCAGTAGCCGCCCTGTTGACCTTTGACCCGGGCTGGAACCAGTATATGTACAGTAACACCATGGGCTACGACCTGCACTATGATGCCGGTGCCATGATAGCACCCACAAATGAGGCGTTGGAAGCCTGGTGGAACAATGAAGGCAAAGACCTTCAGATGGAATATGGATCGTGGGAGAATGTTCCTAATGCCACATTGGCCAAGTTGCTCAATGTCAACATGCTGCCCACATTCACAGAGGCAGTTCCATCGAAGTTCGAACGTGTACTGAACGATGCCAAGGAGAGTCTGGGCATTGAAAACCGCCACATCGACTCATGCTTTATGGCATGTAACGGCGTAGTCTACATGGTCAACAAGGTCTTCTCCCCTGCCGAATATGCTTCCGTAGCATATCCTGCCCTGGCTCACCAATCGACCATGAACGTCATCTACTGGGCTATCGACCAGTTAAACTTCCTGCCTTACCTGTTGTCTATGGATTCGAGATATAGCCTGCTACTACCCACCAACGAGGCACTGCAATGGTATCTCGACCCTGCAACATATGGTGGCATAGACCGCCTGTCTGGCATGGAGGCCCCATCAGCCTTGGAATTCTACTATGATGTTTCGAAACCTACCACAGAACGCGTGCAGGCACGCCGTTTCAACACCACCGTTGATACGGACGGCAACATTACCAAGGGTGTTCGTACGCAGGCCTCTGTGGACCGTAGTGTCATAGACGACCGTTTGAAGCGCCTTATGGACGACCTTATCATCGTGGGAGATGTTGAGGACGGTCACGAATACTATAAGACCAAGGGAGGATCATTAATTCGAGTCAGCCACACTACCGACGGCAAGATAGCCTTCAGCGGCGGTTGGCAGAAGGAGCATAACGCAAAATCACTTCCTGTGGAAACCAATGAGATCTACCCCAAAGACAACGGTAAGTCGTACCAGTTGAACAACGAGGTACCCATGGGCACACAAAAGTCCATTTACCTGACGCTGACGGGCAACGAGGCCTTCTCGGAATTCCTCGCACTCATTGATAATGACGGTGCCAATCTACTGGGCACAAAACTCAATAATGAATACAACGCAGGACTGACGGCACAGGGTTCCAAGAACCTCACACTGCTCGATAACTATAACTACACAATATATGTGCCCACCAACGAATCGATACGTGACCTTATAGACCGCGGACTGCTCCCAACATGGGATGACTACGAGGCAATGGAAAACGAAGGATTTGCCGACGAGGCTGCCGTAGACAGCGCACAACAGATTATTAAGAACATCATCGTCAACTTTATCCGTTACCATGTGCAAGACCACAGCGTAGCCATCAATATGGCTCCCGAACTATATGAAGAAGACCTGGAAACAGGCGTAAAGACCCCATCATATGTAAATATCTTCGAATCGATGAAACGTAACTACGATACGGGACGTTTCTACGGACTGGAGAGTGACAACAGTAACGGGCAACTGACAGTGAAGGATGTCATGGGCAATATACGCCATGTAATGAAACAGGACGGGCTCTACAACAACATCTGCCGCGAATACTGGTTTAACGGCTCAGGCAATACGGCCAGAATATTTATGGTCTCTGATGCCGTAGTACACCAGATTGACGCACCACTGTTCTACGAGGAGATGACCCCCTGGCGCGAGCAACTAAAAAACATAAGGAGGAAGTAAAGGTATGAGAACACTGAAATCTATCATAATAGTGCTGGCGCTATTGGCAACAACAGTCGTCCATGCACAGAACATCACATCGGTACATGGAACGATAAGTGATGATATGGGACCATTGATGGGAGCTACGGTGTGCGAGATTGACGGGAATGGGCGTATCATCGAATCGACCGTTACCGACCTGAACGGTAACTTCACCATGAAGGTGAAAAACCAGAAGGACAAGATCCGCTTCAGTTTCGTGGGATTGAAAACACAGACCCTACCTATCAACAGGACCACATACAATGTAAAAATGGAGTCAGCCACCACACTGAAAGAGGTGACCGTGAAGTCCAAGCGTCGCGTGACAGGCAACGGACTGCCCATTCCGCAGAGAGAGGTATCGAGTGCCACACAGAGCTTCTCGATGAAAGATGTAGAGGGTATGGCTTTCACAACCGTGGATGAAGCCCTGCAGGGACGTATTGCCGGTCTGGATATCGTAGGCAACAGTGGAGACTTGGGCTCCGGTTCAACAATGCGCCTGCGCGGTGCTTCGTCATTGTCGACGCTGACTAACGCTAATCCACTGATTGTCGTTGACGGTAACATCCGTGAAGTGAGCCTTGACAACTTCGACATGGCGGCTGCCAACAATGAGAAGTTTGCAGAATTGCTGAACATCAACCCTGAGGACATTGCTGACATCCGAGTGCTGAAAGATGCCGCTGCCACTGCCATCTACGGTTCACAAGGTGGTAATGGTGTCATCGAGTTGACAACCAAACGCGGTACACGCGGTGCCCCGAAACTCACCTACTCACTGAAGCTCACCGGTACCTATCAGCCAAAGGGATATCCCATGCTGAATGGTGACGACTACACCATGCTGCTGAAGGAGGCCTACTTTAATCCTTCGCAGGATGACGGTGCTTCTGCCAATATCAGCGAGATCAACTATACCCCGACATTCTCAGAATATGAGCAGTATAACAACAATACCGATTGGCGCGATGCCATCACACAGTGGGGTCTGCGTCAGAACCACTAC
>JAGCDZ010000037.1 GCA_017650905.1 Prevotella sp.
CCAGGGCTTTGTTATGTCGTAAAGTTTTTGTACCTTTACAACATCATAATCAATGTTATGCAAAGGTACCATTTTCGCCCGTATTCACCAAATCAAACGATACTTTTTCCGCAAAGAATCGACAAGGACATTGCGGAAAACGATCCTGTCCGCCTAATCAGCAGTATAGTGGAGAGCCTCGACCTGAGCAATTTCCGCAGGCTGTACAAGGAGCGTGGCCGTAGTCCGTACGATCCGAAGATGCTCCTGAAGGTGGTCATCTATGCCTACATGAACAACATCTATTCCTGCCGCAGGATAGAAAAGGCTCTCAAGCGTGACGTTCATTTCATCTGGCTGGCAGGCTACGAGCAGCCGGATTTCATCACCGTCAACCGTTTCCGCAACCGTGTGAAGTATGAGATAAACAACGTTTTCACCCAACTGGTACTCCTTCTCTCATCCAAGGGTCTGGTAACATTGGATGTTGAATATATCGACGGGACGAAGATAGAGTCGAAGGCCAACAAGTACACCTTCGTATGGCGCAAGAGCGTTGAGAAGAACCGTGCCAGGCTGATGGAGAGGATAAAGGTCCTGCTATCCCAGGTTGACGATGCCATCGCCCAGGACAAGGCGGCTGATGAGGAGGTGGTCAGTTTCACTCCCGAGACGCTGACAGAGATTGCGGACGAACTGCGTCAGTCTCTCTCGGAACAGCCTGCCCCAAAGAGCAGGGAAGAGAAGAAGTCTGTCCGTGAGAAGAGGAGGCAGGTAAGGCAGATTGAAAAGATGCGTGACAAGCTCTCCGAGTATGACAACCACCTTGAGACATTGGGCGAGCGCAACTCCTACAGCAAGACCGACCCTGATGCGACATTCATGCGCATGAAGGAGGATGCCATGAACAACGGACAGACCAAGCCGGGCTACAACCTGCAGATAGCCACCGAGAACCAGTTCATCACCGACTTCATGCTCTTCCACAACCCGACAGATACACTTACCATGATACCTTTCCTCACCTCCTTCTCCGACAGGTATGGCCACTTTGCCAAGGAAGCCTGTGCCGACTCCGGTTACGGCAGTGAGGAGAACTATTCTTTTATGGAAGCCCACGAAATGGAGGCATACGTAAAGTACAGCCTTTTCCATAAAGAGCAGAAACGGGCCTTCAAGAATGACATCTTCCGCATAGAGAACCTGTACTATAACCCAGAGGGCGACTACTTCGTCTGTCCGATGGGGCAGCACATGGAACGTGCCGGGGTAAGCCGTGGGAAGACCGACAGCGGATACAGGACGGAAAGCGTCGTCTACAGGGCGGGAGACTGTCAGGGATGCCCTCTGAGATGGGGGTGCTACAGGAAGAGAATCGGCGACAGGGAGATAGAGGTCAACCACCGGCTCATGGAATACAAACGCAAAGCCCGTGAGCGGCTGACCTCGGAAAGGGGGCTTGAGCACCGCTCCAACCGCCCGATAGAACCAGAGGCCGTCTTCGGACAGATGAAGTACAACATGGGATATAAACGCTTCCGACACTTCGGCAAGGACAAGGTCACGATGGACTTTGCCTTCTTCGCCATTGCCTTTGACATCAAGAAAATGGCAGCGAAAGTCCTAAAACAAGGCAATATGCCAAAAAACGGAGGGCAATATATGCCTCTTACATCATCATATACGCGAGTTTTGAGCTTAGTGTGGTCTCATAAGGCAGAAAGCATGAAAAATGCTGCATAGAGAAACCGATACTTACATACCTGACAAGTTCAAACAAAAAAAAGAGGATGTGCCTATTTTGACACACCCTCTTATATTATATAATGTACGCGCAATAGCGGATTTACTCCTCCATGCCAACAATGTTGGGAGCAATCAGGCGATAGCCTTTACCGTGTACATTATTAATCTCTATACTGTCATCATCGCGCAGGTGTTTACGAAGCTTTGTGATGTATACATCCATACTTCGTGCATTGAAGTAATTGTCATCAATCCATATCGTCTTCAAAGCCAACTCGCGCTCCAGCACCTCATTGGCATGAGCACAAAGTAAGGTCAGCAGTTCACTCTCCTTGGTGGTCAACTTGGTCTGATTATCACCATCGCTCAATATCTGGCGCTGAACATCAAATACGAATTTACCCAACTGATAACGGACGACATTTCGTTGATTCTTGCCTTTCACACGACGAAGAATGGCCTCCATACGATAAACCAACTCGTCCATGCTGAAAGGTTTTGTCAGATAATCATCAGCTCCCAGCTTGAATCCTTCCAGGATATCCTCCTTAAGATTCTTCGCAGTCAAGAAGATGATAGGAACATCAGGATTCTGCATCCGCATTTCGCGAGCCAAAGTGAAACCATCCATCTTGGGCATCATCACATCCAGCAGACACATGTCGAACTTGCTGCGCATGAATGCCTTGTAACCAGATTCACCATCCAAATATAATTCAGCGTCATATCCCTTAGCCTGAAGATACTCTCTCAACAGCATGCCAAGACTCTCCTCGTCCTCGCATAACAAAATGTGCAATTTCTGTTCCATAATCTTTTTTTTAATCTTTTATGGTTGGTAATGTAATTAAAAATTTTGTTCCCTGACCTAATTCACTCGTGGCACGAATCGTACCATTATGCACCTCCACCATACGTTTCACATAAGCCAGACCTAAGCCGAAGCCCTTGACATTATGTTGGTCACCCGTATGCACCCGATAGAACTTTTCAAATATACGTTTCAAATCATCTTTCTGGATTCCTATACCATTATCTTGGATACTGATACACAAATGATTACCCTGGTTCCATGTAGCCACTTCCAGATGCAAAGCAACTTCGTCGCGCTTATATTTCACCGCATTATCCATCAGATTGAAGATAATATTGGTGAAATGCATCTCATCTGCATTGATGCAAGAATCCGTAGCATTCAATTTGGAATCAATAGTGCCGCCATTTTTTGTGACCTTGAGACTGAAAGTCTGTATCACATTGTCTATTATCTCATTGGCATCCAATGAAGTCATCTTCAGAGCTATATTATCACGGTCGAAGAGACTCATCTGCAAGACCTTCTCCACCTGGAAACGCAATCGACGTGTCTCTGATACGATGACACCACCAAGCCGATCATAGGTCGATTCTGATTTACTGATACTCTTATC
>JAGCDZ010000038.1 GCA_017650905.1 Prevotella sp.
ACCATTCTCGCTAAGTTATATCCCTGGTCCTTGGATGCAGAGCATACAGGTGTCGAAAGGTGCTTCGTCGGTAAAGAACGGCTACGAGAGCATCACAGGCCAAATCAACGTGGAATTTAAGAAACCACAGGCCACGCCTTTCGCGGACGCGAACATCTATTATAATACGAAAGGAAAGCTGGAGGCTAATCTCGGTGGCAACCTCAAGCTATCAGAACGATGGAGCACGGCCATGTTGGGACATTACGAAATACTCGACAAAGCCCACGATGACAATGGCGATGGTTTCGTGGATATGCCGAAGGTGCGACAGGGTTCGCTGCAGAGCCGTTGGGCGTGGCTGGGCGACCGCTACATCTTCCAGGCTTCTGTCAAAGGGCTAAAGGAACATCGTGAAGGCGGACAAATTTCTCACCACTCACTACTCACCTCTCACCCCTATATCATTGACATCACCAACGAGCGCTACGAGGCCTTTACCAAGAACGCTTTCTTTCTGAATGAGGAACATGCCACGAACATCGCACTGATACTATCCGGTTCGCTGCACCACGAGAATGCCACATACGGCCAAAAAATCTACAAGGCCGACCAACGTAACGGTTACGCCTCGCTGCTGTTTGAAACCGATATCAACGATCACCACAGTCTTTCAACAGGTCTCAGCCTGAACCACGATTATCTGGATGAAAGGCTACGGGTAGGCGACCTCAAGTCGGGAATACAGACTTCTAAATATGACGAGACAACTCCTGGCATATATGCCCAGTACACCTATAAACTTGGTGAGCAACTGACGGTAATGGGTGGTTTGCGTTGGGATTACAGCAACATCTACGATAGTTTCGTCACCCCGAGAATGCATTTGAAATATTCGCCTAACGACATCATCACCCTGCGAGGCTCTATCGGAAAGGGCTATCGCACCAGTCATGTACTGGCAGAGAACAGCTATCTGTTGGCTAGCGGTCGCACCATTATCATCGATGATGATTTGGACCAGGAGGAGGCTTGGAACTATGGCGTCAGTGCAGCCCTGAGCATCCCCATTGGTGAAAAGAAATTGGAACTGAGTGCGGAATACTACTATGCGAATTTTCTTCACCAAGTGGTGACAGATCTCGATAGTGACCCACATACCGTACATTTCACAAACCTCAATGGCAACAGCTATTCGCATACCTGGCAGGTGGAAGCCACGTACCCCTTTTTCGAGGGTTTTACAATGACGGTCACCTGTCGTCGTACCAATGTAAAATCGACCTATGGCGGTATTCTAAAAGAAAAACCATTGACCAACAAATACAAAGGTCTGTTGACGGCCTCGTATGCCCCAGGTCTCGGTAAGTGGCAGTTTGATGTTACCCTGCAGCTGAATGGTGGCGGACGAATGCCAACGGCTTACACCACCAATGAAGGGCAGCCCTCTTGGAGTGAGCGCTATAAAGGCTATGAGCAGTTGAGTGCGCAGGTGACTCGTTTCTTCCGTTATTGGAGCATCTATGCCGGAGGTGAGAATATCACGGGCTTCAAACAGAAGAATCCCATTATCGGAGCCGATAACCCTTGGGGCAGCTATTTCGACTCTACGATGATTTGGGGACCTATTCATGGCCCCGTCTATTACATCGGTGTCCGTTTGAATTGGAACAAAATATAAACAATGATAGTTATGAGAACAAGATTATTATTTGTGGCATTTGCTTTAGCCACCGTTTGTTTTGGCAAAGACATCAAGATTGTCGTGCTGAAGACGCAGCCAGAGATGCATTGTGCCAACTGTGAGAAGAAGATCAAAGACAATATACGCTTTGAGAAGGGCGTAAAGTCCATTAAGACTGACCTCGACAGCAAGACCGTCACTATCGAATATGATGCCGACAAGACAACTGTCGAGAAAATAATTGAAGGTTTCAAGAAGATTAGGTACGAGGCAACCGAGGTTAAACAAGAGAAGCCCCAAAAGGAAAAATAGCCGAATACCCTTTGTTTGGTATTCGAAATGCCAAATAATGGCGATTGTACACGTCTGAAAACTGCCGTACCTTTGCACCCAGAAATTTTAATAGGGTAAGAAGGTATGAAGAGTTTTCAGAAAACACGATTAATTGTATTAACTTTAGCCATTGTTTTCAACTACGTGGCGTCGGCTACCCCCATTAGCGGTAAGGTGGCCGACGCCGGGACGGGTGAGGCAATTATTGGCGCTACGATTTATGATTCCCGCAGTCATGTAGGAGTCATCACCGATACCGAGGGCCGTTTCCATATTGACGTTGCAATCTTCCCTTCAGAATTGAAGGTGAGCTATGTGGGTTATGAGCAGCAGACCATCCGTGTAAAAGGCGATGATGGCGATCTTGTCGTGACATTGCATGAAGAAAATCAGCATTTGGGCGAAATCGTGGTCGTTGGCTATGGCACGCAGAAGAGGACACAGCTGACAGGTAGTGTGACGAAGGTGAAAGCCGACGTCTTCAGTCAGTCACAGGCATCTACGCTTGACGGTGCTTTGAGTGGTCAGGTGGCTGGTCTTAACGTCACCGCCAGCAGTGGTCAGCCGGGTGCCGACAGCCATATCCGCATCCGCGGCGGCAACTCGGTGAATGCCTCCAACGAACCGCTCTACGTCATCGACGGCTTTATCTATTTCAAGGACGCCAGCGCAGGTTCTACGGGCTTGGGCGGCATCGAGGGCAGCCTTAATCCGCTGGCCACCATCAACCCCAATGACATCGAGAGCGTGGAGGTGCTGAAGGATGTCTCAGCCACCGCCATCTATGGTTCGCGTGGTGCCAACGGCGTCATCCTCATCACCACGAAAAAGGGTCAGCGCGGCGACCGTCAGGCACGCATCAACTATACTTATAACATCGGCGTGAGCAACATCAGCAAGAAGCTTGACCTGCTCAACGCCTCCGAATGGGCACAGTTCCAGAAGGACTACTGGGGCAACAAGGGCGGCTATACCGACGCAGAGATAGCCGCTCTTGGCGAAGGCACCGACTGGCAGGATGCCGTGCTGCGTACCGCTATTCAACAGAGTCACGAGCTGAGCATCACGGGTGGTGGCGATAAGAGCCGCTATGCCTTCTCGGCCAACTATACCGACCAGGACGGCATCCTGCTGAACTCCGGTTTCGAGCGCTACAACTTCCACACCAACGTGGAGTGGGAGCTGCAGAAGGACATGAAGTTTGGCGTCAACGCCACCTACGGCCGCTCGAAGCAGCAGGGCCTGACCACCACCGAGGAGCAGGTCTTCAACTCGTCGCCTTACTCGGCTGGCATCACCAACAGTTTTGTCTATGCCCTCCTGATGCCGCCCGTCATCAGCGTCTATAATGCCGACGGCTCCTACAACTTCACCAACCCCTACGAGTACGCCTACTTCGCTATTGGCGACCATGCGGCCAACCCCGTCTACGACCTTCAGGAGAGTGCGGCCGAAAACATCAATAACTACCTGCTGTCGAACGTCTGGGCGAGTTATACCATTGGCGACCTCACGCTGAAGGCCACCATCGGTCTGAACAGCGAGAAACTGACGCAGAACTACTTCTCTGGTGCCTACACTTCTTTAGGCTTGGCTACGCAGGGCATCGGCGGCACGGGCAACCGTCAGACCGACGTGTGGCAGCAGGAATACACCGCCACCTACAGCCGCAACATGGGCGAGCAGCACTTCATCGACGCCCTCGTGGGCTACACCCGTCAGACCTCGACCTCGACCTATAGCAACATCCGCACCAACCACTATACCAACGAGACACTGAAGCAGTATAACCTCGGCGACGGCTCGGGTACCTACACGCCGCAGACGGGCATCTCGGAGTCGACGCTCAACTCGCTCATCGCCCGCGTCAACTACACGCTGCTCGACCGCTACAACGCCACCGCCACCTTCCGCGCCGACAACTCCAGCCGTTTCTCCAAGGACCATCGCTGGGGCTACTTCCCCTCGCTCGGTCTGTCGTGGAACGTCGACCAGGAGCCGTTCCTGCGCGAAGTAGAAAAGATCGACTACCTGAAGGTGCGCCTCTCGGGCGGTCTTGTGGGCAATCAGGAGATTCCCGACTACGCCTTCTCGACGTCCTACGCCACGGGCAGCTACGGCGGTTCCAGCAGCTATGCCAAGCAGAACACGTCGAACGACCGTCTGAAGTGGGAGACCACCGCGTCGTACAACCTCGGCGTCGACCTCGGCCTCTGGAAGAATCGTGTAAACATCGTGTTCGATGCCTACTACAAGAAAACCAGCGATCTGCTCCTCGAGGTCCCCATGGGCTTCGCCAGCGGTGTCACCTCGCAGCTTCAGAACGTGGGTAACGTGGTGAACAAGGGACTCGAGTTCAGCGTGAGCGCCAACTTGATTCAGCGCAAAGACCTGACGTGGACCGTCAGCGCCAACGCCGCCTACAACAAGAACGAGATTACCGACATGGGCACCACCAACGACGTCATCCAGGGCTCCGACAAGCAGCAGATTCTGCGCCGCGGCGAGTCCCTCGGTGCCTTCTACGGCCTGCAGTTCGTGGGCATCGTGCAGAGCGGCGAGGACGTCACAAAACTGCCCACCGTCAACGGCCAGACACCCAAGCCGGGCGACCTGAAGTATGCCGACGTCAATGGCGACAACAAGATCGACGGCAACGACCGCATCATACTCGGCAGCACCCAGCCCGACCTCGTCTACGGCCTCAGCACCCAACTGCGCTATCGTTATTTCGACCTCTCCGCCTCGTTCGCCGGCAGCTACGGCAACAAGCTCTACAACGCCCTGCAGCGCCGCCTGGAACTGACGGGCGACTCCTACAACGTGCTCACCACCGTCAACGACGCGTGGACGCCTCAGAACCCCAGCAACACCCTCCCCCTGGCCAGCAATGCCCGTCCTTTCGGCTACATCGACAGCCGCTACGTACAGAATGCCAGCTACCTAAAGTTACGCAATCTCACCATTGGCTACACTTTAAAAGTTGATGATTTAAAGTTGAAAGTTAAACGTGTGCGTTTTTACGCCACCGCCTCGAACCTCTTCACCATCACCCCCTACCAAGGCTATGATCCTGAAGTAAGTAGCGGTACTGATTCTGGCGCATATC
>JAGCDZ010000039.1 GCA_017650905.1 Prevotella sp.
CAGGTTGTGTTTGGGATGCCTGGTCGTATGTGTCGGATCTGGTAAGGAGTGCCAAAAAGAAGATCGTGTTGATTGACAATTTTGTTGACGATAGGGTGTTGTCACTACTGTCGAAACGAACTGAAAGTGTGAAGGCTACGATTTATACTCGCTATTTTGAGCAGTTTCTTACCGATCTGAAGAAGCACAATGAGCAATATCCGACTATTGATTTCGTTCAGCTACCCCACAGAAATCATGACCGATTCCTGATTATCGACGACAAGGTGTATTTCATGGGTGTAAGTCTGAAAGATATGGGCGCAGGTCTCTGTGCTGTCACTGAAATGCAAATCTTACCAGATACTTTGTTGAATTACTTAAAATAAAAACAAATTGTTCCTGGAACCGTGTGTATATTCTCCCTAATTTTTCGTACCTTTGCACCCGTAAACAAGAAGTGAAACGAAATGAAGAAAGTGTGTATCAGGGGGATTCTTTTGATCAGGGGGGCATATATCAAGAGTCCCTTCTATGTTGGGGAGACCCGGGAGACCTATTTACAAGGGAAACAAAAAAATTGAACCTTCTTACAACCTTTTGGCCTTTTGATACGTTTATATAACAGAAACAAATACAACCGATGATCCGAGAACAATTCACCCAACTCGTCCGCAAAGAGCTTCCCGGCTTGCGTCGCTTCCTGTTAGCGGCCTGCAGCGGCGACAGCAATGAAGCTGACGACGTGGCACAGGAGGCCCTGATGAAGGCTTACGTGGCTTCACGTTCGTTCGACGACGAAGCGGGCTTCTCGGCCTGGCTCTACCGGATTGCCTGCAACACACTGATAGACCACCAGCGAAAGCAGACGACCCACGGCATGACCATCGACATCGACAAGGCGCATGAGGTCGCTGCTGCTGCCCGTTCCGACGACAGTTTTGCCTATCAGGAACTGTATTGCGCTATTGACGGACTGAGCGTCAGCGAACGAACGGCTGTGCTCATCTTCTACATGGAAGACCGTCCCATCAAGGAGATCTGCACGATTATGAACGTGACGGAAGGGACGGTGAAGGGTTATCTTTCAAGAGGACGCGAACACCTGAGAGAGAAGTTAAAAGTAAAGAGTGATAAGTGATAAATAAAAAAGTGACAGATATGAAGGACCAGGAACTACGAGACATGTTTCACGCTTATCGTCCACAGTTTGATGATAACGACGCGTTCATGGACAAACTCATGGCACAGATGGATGCCGAAGATGCTCAGCAGCAGCAACCTCACGTCATTCCCCTCTACCGCAGGGTTCTCCCTTGGGTGGCTGGTATAGCGGCAGCAGTGGTGGTGGCGGTGTTCGTCATCAAAGACCCCGCAACGCCCTCGACAGAAAGCGGTTTCGAGTCCCGCCTGCCTGAATACCATTACAAGACTCCATCGTCCATTCCCGACTTCTCTTCCTACGAAGATATTGTCGACGAAATAGAGTGTAGCGGTAGGCAACTGGAGAATGCCATCGCCCAACTATAATCAAAAATAGAAAAGACGTCTTGCTATTCATAACCATCAATCATCAACAAACAAGCAGAACAATGAAAAAAGCATTATTCCTTTTAGTAGCGAGCACCCTGTTAGGTTCTTGCACCTCAGAGAAAATCAGCAGTTCATCAGATCCCATTGAGAATCTGGTTTCCTATTTAGACAGTAAAGACTTCGACCAAACCCACAAGCGGATAAGATATGAGGGCGGTGCCATCCTGAAGACGAACACAGAGTATTACTGTATCGTTGCAACGCCAGAGGTACTCAAGTCAAAGGAGTACCAGGACCTGCCCAAAGAGCTGTTGCAGGAAAAGAAGGAGAACATCGAGATTCAGGACTCCTGCCTCCGTGCCTTCCGCTGGGGATGCACCTCTGCCCGCCATTGCTATCACAAGGAGAGCCACGTACTGGATAAGGACACCGTGGTCTATGCATTAGCCCTCGACGGCATGGACGGAGAACGCATCGAACTGCAAGGCGCAGACAGCTACCAAGACTATTTCATAGGCTTCAAAGCTGCCCGTGCTGCAACCTTGAAGGTAAAGGGCACCAAGCAATACTCCGAATGGCAGATGCAATACATCACCCGCGAGGAGAAAGGCCGGGAAGAACCTTTCAACATGCGCCCACTCGACGACTTCATCAAAAACCTGATGGAGAATGTCGACAGCGTGAAGGTGTATGAAACCTCCTACGAAATAACCAATGAGGATTTAGGTGGGAATCCCTCGCTGGTCGGAGAAGCCGCCCCCGACGAGGAACGCACATGGATCGGCAAGACGACGGGACATCTCTACGTGGTGCCAGAATCTGCAGCCAAGGACGTCGAGGAAGGATTGCGCTTTTGCGTGAAGAACGACTATCTGGGATTGAACCCCAATCAGAAATTCTTCATTACCATGGATGGGAAGGAACTCGTTATCGGCAGGAACGAACCCCTTACCTTCAGCATCAACGAAACCGTCAAGCATCAGCAGTTATACGCCCAGAGGTCTGTTGACGGCCATTTCTACATCCTTGTCCTCGACGAGACCACCGGCGCCTACTGTCTCCCCCGCTGTTGGAAGCACATCATCCAAATCAAGGACCACAAGGAGATTCTCATCCCTGGCGGACACCAGCCCAACAAGGACGGATGGATAGACTAATGCTCGAAAAAGCCTGCCTTTGCAGAAATAAAAGCTAAGAGGATCAAACAACAATGAAACCAGCTCAGATATTCCACCAGTACATCTGGATCATCAACACGCTCAGGGCCTATAAACGCCTGACCTTCGAGGAACTGAATCGGAAGTGGCAGGCCAGCGAAGTGACCGATGGCAATGCCCTGCAGCGTTCGTCGTTCAACCGTCATCGCGACGCCATCTTAGACATGTTCGGCATCATCATCGACTGTGATCAGAAGGACTACAAATACTATATCAGCAATCAAGAGGTGCTCAACGACGACAGCGTGGAGCGGTGGCTCTTCTCAACGCTTACCGTGCATGGCGTGCTGGCCGACAGTGCGGCTGTGAAGGAGCGCGTGGTGCTGGAGAATGTGCCGGCCGGTGAGGAATACCTTGAGACCATCATCCGCGCCATTCGAACAGACCATCGCCTGCACATGGGCTACCAGAAGTTCGGCACAGAGGGTTATGTGAAGACCGTCTGTCCTTACGCCCTGAAGCTGTTTCACCAGCGCTGGTACCTGCTGGCTAAGAACGATGAAGACCAGATGCGTATCTACGCCCTCGACCGTATGACGATGATGGAACTTGCTGACGAGACCTTCGAGATGCCTGAAGATTTCTCGCCCCAGGCCTATTTCTCTGAGTATTTCGGCGTGCTGACCGTTGATACGCCTATGGCCCACGTCGTAATCCGTGCCCACAACTTCACACCCAACTACCTGCGCACCCTGCCTCTCCATCACTCGCAGCGCGAACTGACTTCGACAGAGCACTATACCGATTTTTCGTTCGACATCCGTCCCACCGCTGATTTCCTCGGCCAGTTGCTCTCTCACGGCGATGGCATCGAGGTGCTCGAACCTGCCGACCTCCGCCAGAAAATGAAGCAACTGATAGCCAATAATCTTAAAAGATATTAAAATTCAAGGGGGTGTCCCGACTTTTGGGACACCCCCCAGATTATCTTTGCAGCGATAACTTGATTGTCGAACTAAAATTATAAAGTTATGGCTGGATTATTTCTGATATTTATCGTGACTGTTCTGTTTGCCGAGATGCTCGACGGCTATCTCAAGGCCCAGGATGAATCAGTCTGAGTGGCACAATGGGCTTCATTTCATTTCTTCCCCTTCAAAATTTGTTGTTTCATGCTTGGTTTTTTCGGAAAATATGTCTAAATTTGCCCCAAAATACTGTAATGATATGAAAAGATTGATTGGAGTGGTCATTGCCCTCTGTGGCGCAATGACGATGAATGCCCAGATTCAGACGAATGCAGGGGTGCAGTACCTGCAGTGTATGCAAAAGGATATGTCGACGGACTTCTATGACCTGTCGAACACCTATTTCCTGGCCGACTCGCTGGTGAGTTTCGATGCGCGGAAGGGTGAGGGACTGGTGCAGTGGAAACGCTACAGACTGAGTCCGCGACAGGCTTTCAACCTGAATGGCTTCTGGCCGGTGAGAATGCAGATGCTGGATTTTCCCGATGCAGCGTATGAGAATGATCCGGCGCTGAAAATCAAGATTGAATGGATTTCGCCAAGGACGGCGAGAATCAGAATGCTGACAACGCCTGTGGAGCCAAAGAATACGGATCAGGAGGATGTGATGTTCTGCGAAGCCTTTAAAGCAAGTCATGGGGACGGCTCCTCTGTAATCCGCTCCGCTGCTCGCACAGGGGACAGTCCCCAAGTGACACGGGAGGCCATCACCTATAGATCGCCCTATGGCAGCATCGAGATTCAAAAGTATCCTTGGCGCATTGTAATCAAGGATGCAAAGGGGAAAATCCTGACGCAGACGAGACACTTGATTGATAATGACTCGACGCAGGTGAAGCTGTTGCCGTTCTCATTCATCAAGCGAGGCTCGGATAATTCACGCAGTGTGAATCCCGTACTGCTGTTGTCGCCAGGTGAGCGGATCTACGGCTGCGGCGAATCGTTTACGTCGCTGAACAAGGTGGGGCAGAAGGTACATCTCTCCGTGACAGACCCTCAGGGGCCGGAAACCGACGGTCAGTATAAGCCTGTGCCCTTCTATTTCTCGAATCGTGGTTATGGCGTCTTCATGCATACCTCAGCGCCTGTGACCTGCGACTTCGGCGCATCGTATATCGGTGCCCAGCGCCTGTTTATGGGCGACGAGCAGGTGGACTTCTTCATCTTCTTCGGAGAGCCCAAGGATATCCTCAATGAATATACGGAGATTACGGGCAAGAGTCCGATGCTGCCCCTCTGGAGCTTCGGCACCTGGATGAGCCGTATCACCTATTTCTCACAGGAGGAAGGACTGGAGATTGCCCGTCAGCTGCGTGCCCACAAGATTCCTTCTGATGTGATTCACTTTGATACAGGCTGGTTCGGAGTAGACTGGCAATGCGACTACGAGTTCGCGAAGGAGCGTTTTGAGGATCCTGTGGGTATGCTGAAACAACTCTCGAAGGATGGTTTCCACACCTGTCTGTGGCAGTTGCCTTATTTCACGCCCAAGAACCGCTTCTTCCCGGAGATTATCGAGAAGGGCCTGCATGTGGTGAATGCAACGGGTGGTATGCCTGTGGAGGATGCCATCCTCGATTTCTCGAATCCTGAGACAGTCAGCTGGTATCAGTCGAAGATCGAGGGACTGATGAAACAGGGTGTCTCGACCATCAAGTGCGACTTCGGCGAGGCTGCACCCTACAACGGTTTCTATCACAGCGGCAAGGGTGGACTCTATGAGCACAACCTCTACCCGTTGCGCTATAACAAAGCCCTTTGGGAAGTGGTGGAGAAGAATCATCCTGGCGAGGGTATCATCTGGGCCCGCTCCGCCTGGGCTGGTTCACAGCGTTACGCCCTCCATTGGGGTGGTGATGCGGCCACTAATAATATAGGTATGTTGGGCGACCTGCGTGGCGGTCTGAGTTTCGGACTCAGCGGTTTCTCATTCTGGAGTCACGATATGGGTGGCTTTGTGACGGCCTCGCCAGAGGATATCTATCGTCGTTGGCTGCCTTTCGGCTTCCTTTCGAGCCACACGAGAGCCCACGGAGCGCCTCCTACGGAGCCTTGGCTGATTTCAGAGTCGTTCACAGCAGCCTTCCGTGATTGTGCGGAGATGAAATACAAACTGATGCCGTATGTCTATGCACAGGCGAAGGATTGTTCAGAACGCGGCTTGCCGATGGTGCGTGCCCTGCTCGTGGAGTTCCCGCAGGATAGGGGTGCCTGGCTTGTGGAGGATGAGTATATGTTTGGTTCGCAGATGCTCGTGGCGCCGCTCCTGGAGCGTGGCAACAGCCGTGATGTCTATCTGCCGAAGGGCAAGTGGATTGACTATCAGAGCGGCAAGGTGTATGAGGGCGGCTATCAGACCATCGAGGCTGGCAAGATACCTGCAGTGATCCTGGTGCGTGATGGTTCGCTGATTCCGCATGCGCCTCTGGCTCAGCGTACGGATCAGATCAACTGGAACAAGATAGAGCTGAAGGCTTACAAGGCCGATGCCCAAAAATGTACAGGCCTGCTGTTTAAGCCAGGCGATAAGACCATCAAAAAAATCGAGCAGTGATGCCCGATTTTTTGTTTTACTGATAGTCGCGTATGCGAACCTCGATGCCGCTACCCGCCAGTTTCATCACAGCCTGCGCGACAGGTGTCTGGCTATAGTGATAGGGGAAGAGCACCTTGGGCTTGATGATTTTAGCTGCATTCACCAGCTGGTCGACTGTCATCGTGTAAGGCTGGTTGCAGGGCAGGAAGGCGATGTCGATATCCTTGATGGCCTCCATCTCGGGGATATCCTCCGTGTCGCCGGCAATATAGATGCGCAGACCGTCGAGGGTGAGGATGTAGCCATTGTCGCGGCCCTTGGGGTGGAACTGTGTGCGGCCCTCCGTGTAGTTATAGGCAGGCACCGCCTCAATCTTGATATCGGGGGCATAGATGATGCTGTCGCCGTTCTTCAGCGGAATGCTGTTGCGGAACATATTATAGACGGCTGTATTCGAGTAGATGCTGGTGGCCGGTGTCCTCACGCAGGTGATAGCCTCGCGGTCGAAGTGATCCTTATGCTCATGGGTGATGAGGATGATGTTGGCCTTCGGGAACTGGTTGTAGTCGGTGGTAGGCTGTACGCCAAAGCCTACGGGGTCGATCTGGATCTCCGTTCCGTTGTAGTTGATTTCGATACTGGCGTGCTTGATGCACGTGAAGGTGACTTTCTTTCCGCTCTTGGTGGTGAACTCGTCCACCTTCTGCGCGGCTTGGCAGCAGATGGATGTCACCACTGCTGCGCAAAGTAAAAACAAATGTTTTTTCATGTCTGATTATCTGTTTAATTTGACGACGAAACGGGAACCATGCTGGTAGCTGGTGTCAAGGTCGACTGTACCGCCCAGACGGGTGGTCATTGTCCGGCACAGGGGCAACCCGAGTCCCAGACCTTCGCGGAACGAATCCACCTTATAGAAGCGTTCGAAGATATGTTCGGCCGCATCAGCGGGGATGCCTGTGCCTGTATCCTCCACAGCCAGTATCACCTGCTGGTCGTCGGCACTTGCCTTCAGGGTAATAGAACCTTCCTTGGTGTATTTGATGGCATTATCGACCAATAGGTTGATGATGCGCTTGAGCATCGCCTCATTGGTCTGCAGACTGACGTCGTCGCTTAGGTCGCTGTCGAACTGCAGCTTGATGGCTTTGCCGACCCTGTATTCATTCTCCTGAAGCAAGTCGCGCAGCAGTTCATTCACCCCTATGTTGTCGTCTTTTGCAACGGCTTCGGGAGCGTTCTCGTTGAATGAGAGTTCGAGAATCTCGTCGACCAGTGATGTGATGAGCTGCGTGTTCTTCTGCATCATCTCTGCGATATGTGCGCGCTCTTCGGGAGCAGTCACGAGGGTGGGATCGGCGATGACTTGTGCAAAGCCGCTGATGATGTTCAGAGGCGTCCGCACCTCATGGGTGACGTTACGGATGAAGGCCGACTTCGCCTTGTCAGACTCGAGGGCGTGATCATAGGCCCTCTTCAGCTGGCGCATGTGGCGGCGACGTGAGAAAACGATATAGGAAAGTGCTGCCACGAGCAGACCTAATAATATGATTCCGATGGTAAGGGCGATGTTTCGGTTCTGGGCCGTCTTGCGCTCTACTGCCTGAAGTGTGATTTGTTCACGAACGCCTGCCATGCTGTTAATCAATACGACATTATTGGCGGAATCATTGGCTGCATACTCCTTGCGAAGCGACTCAAAAGCCTCCTTCCATCTTCCTGCCATCTCATAAATCTTGGTGATGACATCGTAACTCTCTTCACCGAGTTCTTGCTTAGCCAGCTCCACAGCCTCGTCGGTCTTGCCCATATAGGCTAAGTGATACACCTCTAAGCTGCGGCCGTGGACAGACGACTTTCCTTCCTCTACACCTTTGCGGTATTCTTGATAGCCCTCAAGGAATTTATCGATGTCGCCTCTGTTGAAGTAGCTGATTGTTTTGCGCGTATCAATGTCGAACACACGTTCTGGCGCATATTTTTCGGCAATCTCCTTGGCTTTTTCCAGAAGTCGAAGGGCTTCCTCGGGGTCTTTGTCCATCTCTACATTGACGAGATTCATGTAGATGGGGGGCATGCTCTCATAGTAGCCGTATTTCTCCATCTCGCTGATGACATATTGGAAATTGCGCTTGGCAGCCTCCTTGTTGCCGCAATAACGGTTCAGATGTCCCAACATGTTATAGGCCAGATGCATCTCCTTGTCCAACTTCTTTTCACGTAATTCCATCGAGAGGTTGCGGCTCAGAACGTAAGCCTCATAGATTTTCTGACGATTCAGCTGGAACACAATCTCGTTGCAACGCTGGGTATAGTAGGCATGCACATCACCTTGTTTTTGCAGATAGTCTTGCAGATTCTTCACAGCAGGGAAAAAACGTGCACTGTCAGCATCGTTGAATGCATGATGAACGGAGTCTCGCAAAGCAAGATATTCAGGAGACTGCTTATAATCGTCAGCAGCCTTAGCTTGACCAATTGTAACCAGCATGGTCAGTGCCAAAAGGATGATTCTCATACCCATAGTTGTGGTTAAGATGATTTTCTGTTGCAAAGATACAAAAAAAATAGATACGACCATCAAAAAATGGGATTTTTTTTGTTCGTTTGGGAATAATCCGCTAACTTTGCACCCGATGGAGATATTACCAATAGCCTATTTCCGGTCGCCGTTGAAGTCGAAATTCGGCATTCCGCGTCAGAGTGGACTTGCTGAGAGTCTCACGGGCAGCATTGTCTTCGAACCGCCCTACCGCCATCTGGAGGCCTTGCGCGGAATCGAAGACTTCGACTATCTGTGGCTCATCTGGGAGTTTTCTGCGAATACCCAAACCTCCAGTCTTACCGTGCGCCCTCCGCGATTGGGCGGTAATACTCGTATGGGTGTCTTTGCCACACGTTCTCCCTTTAGACCTAATCGTCTCGGCCTTTCGTGCGTGCGGCTCGAAAGAATTGAGGAACATCCGGAGCTGGGTCCTGTGATTTATGTGAAGGGAGCCGACCTGATGGACGGAACACCCATTTATGACATCAAGCCTTATGTGGTTTATGCGGATAGCCATCCGGAGGCCAGAAGCGGATTCGTGGATCAGACAGAGTGGAAATCGCTGGAGGTGGATATCCCCGATCATCTGGCTAAGCTTTTCTCACCGACGGAATTGGAGACTTTACGCCAGACACTCGCTTTGGATCCGCGTCCCTCCTATCATGATGATGCAGAACGGATTTATGGTATGCCTTTTGGCGACTATGACGTCCGCTTCCGTGTGGAAGGTAATACAGTCATAGTTGTCGAATGTAATCAACTCTAAACCCTCGACCTTCAACTCTCAACTCTCAGATTTCACTCTCCTCCATCTCCTTGTCGAGTTGTCCCTTCCAAAGATATTCTTTGGTTTCATGCACAATGACGCCACTGAGACACAACAGTGAAATCAAGTTAGGAATGGCCATCAGGGCGTTCATACAATCGGCCAGATTCCAGACAATTGCTAAGTTGACGACACTACCGATCATAACGGCGGCAATATAGATCACCCTGTAGACAATCACCCATTTCTTGCCTTTCAGATACTCAACCGCCCTTTCGCCATAGTAGCACCAGCCTAAGATGGTTGAGAAAGCAAAGGTGAGCAGACCAAAAGTCAATAAGGGTGTTCCTATCACGGGAATCTTCGAGAAGGCGGCTTTCGTGAGGGTAGCGCCATTCTCATAACTGATTTCGGGGTAGGCGAGGATGCTGCTTACGATTACCATACCTGTCAAGGCACAGATGACGACTGTATCCCAGAATGTGCCACTGGAGGAAACCAATGCCTGGCGCACGGGATTGCGTGTCTGAGCCGCAGCGGCGACGATGGGTGCTGAACCAAGACCAGACTCATTGGAGAAAAGACCTCGTGCAATACCAAAGCGGGCTGCCATCATAACGGTTGTTCCAATAAATCCGCCACCGGCAGCTTGGGGACTAAAGGCAGAAACGACAATCAGTTTCAGGGCTGGCCACAGATAGTCGGCATTCAGACAGAGAATGATGATACAGCCGATGACATAGAAGAAGGCCATGAAGGGCACCAGCGCACCACAAACGTTAGCAATGCTTTTCACACCTCCCAGGACGACGGCTCCTGTCATCAGACAGACAAAGGCGCCTGTGATGTAGGGCGAAATGCCGTAGGTCTCGAAAGTGAGTGTCGAAATGGCGTTGGCCTGAACGGTGTTGCCGATACCGAAAGAAGCACAAGCGGTAAAGATGGCAAACAATACCGCCAGCCATTTCCAACCCAGTCCGCGCTCCAACGCATACATAGGGCCTCCAAGCATCTTCCCGTCAGCCGTCTTCTTACGGTATTTGATGGCTAACAGTCCTTCTGCATATTTGGTGGAGATGCCAAAGACGCCTGTCAACCAGCACCACAATACGGCACCAGGTCCGCCTAAGGCCACCGCAGTAGCTACGCCGATAATGTTGCCTGTTCCGATGGTGGCGGCTAACGCCGTTGCCAACGACTTGAACTGCGACACATCACCGGCTGCTTTCAGATCGCGTTTCACGGAGAGGTGAATCGCTGTGAAGATCTTCCGTTGCGGGAAGCGGAGGATGATGGTCAGATAGACATGTGTACCTAATAATAATATAATCATCGGCCAGCCCCACAGCCAACCGCTTATTGTTTCTAAGATCTGATTGATTCCGTCCATTTTTGTGTGGGAAGCTTTTATTTGGCGAATTTGATGTCTACTTTCTGGTATCCCATCGAACGTAGCAGTTTCCTGAAGCTCTCACGAGCATTGTCTTCTGCCGTGCTGAGATTGGTGGGAGTCAGACAGTGGGCTATCATCTTCCGATAGGCACGTTTGTACAGCGCCTCACGGTCCTCAGCTTTCCAGGTGCCACTCTCGAAGAATGATTTGGTGCGGGCCTCGTCGATAAAGTCACGATCCAACAATCCGACCTTGGGGAGCGTCAGGAAGAGGGTATCGTTCCGTTGTTGTATCCAACCTGGTTCTACCTGCTTCATATTCACGCCTAAACGCAGGGTGCCGTAATAGATGCGAACCAGCTGGTCGTCGCTGAAGAGGCGCTTACGGGTGGTATCTACCAGTTCCTCTGTGCTGACGCTCAGGAACTCCCACTCTCCAACGGCCTTGATGCTCTCTATCTGGGTGGGCGTGAGTCCGATGCTGTCGTCGGCTCCTATTTCCAACCGGGCGTCTTCTAACGCGCGATATAGCCATACTGCTAACAGGACGACAACGATGACGGCTGCAGCAATCGTGATGCTTCGGATGTTCTCTATGGTTTTTCTCATGGGATAATTTCTAATAGTTTCTTCAAATCACCAACACCATATTGCTTGCGATAGGCAATGGTGATGTTCTCTTCCTGATAGCCTAATTCCGTCAGCAAAGGTACCAGGATGCGGGCAGAATTCTCGCGGGCAATCTCAAAGATTCCCAACTGCGGAATGCTCTGTATGATGGCAGCCCGTCCCTGCTGCTCATAGTTGGCCATCTCGGAATCGCTGAAATGGGCACGTGAGAGAGCCACGTATTCTCGTATCTCTTTCTGATTGATCTTCGAGCTGGTCATGACCACTTTGGGCTCAGGCAATAGAATCGTGATCTTATCGCCAGAACGCTCGATGTTCTTCTCTGAGAACTGGCTGAAATCGATGTAGGCCTTGAGGGTGGCATCCATGGGGATGGCAATCTTGCGTTCGCCCAAGGGGACCTTGAAGTTGAAGTCTTTCTGCAACAGACTGCCTCTCAGGCGGATGACATCGTCATGGGTTACAATCTTATGGACTTTGACCTCTGCTGTGTAGAGTCGCGAACATTTCTGTATCTGAGTGATCAACATCGGCAACGTGTCGGTAGCCTGATAAACGCCACCATCGTCTGCCTTCTCGCCCTTGCATGCATAGAGTGTCAACAAGAGTATGGGCCATATAAAAACCAATCTTCTCATGCGCGTTGAAAAATAATGGGCAAAGATAATAAAAAAATGGCAGTTTGCTGAAAATCAAAGCATTTTTTTTCGTTTCCATTAAACTTTTTTGCCGTTTTTGTGTCAAATAGATAGTTGCAATTCAAATTAATTAGTTAGAAACATTAAAAATTAACAAAACATGAAACGATTCTTTTTAATGATGGCAGCTACCGTACTGATGGGTACGACTGCTATGGCACAGGACAACAATGGACAGCGTCCGCAGTTTGACAGAACAGAGATGATTAAGCAGCGCACAGACGCTATGGTTGAGAAGTACAAACTGAATGCAGATCAGGCTAAGCAGCTCCTGGAGCTGAATACCAAGAATGCCGAGACAATGGGTCCTGGTATGGGTATGGGCCGTATGGGCGGTGGACGTCCTGGTGGCATGGGTGGTCGTCGTGGTGGCGGTCAGGCTGGTCAGGGTGGCCAGGGTGCTCCCCAGATGGGTGGCGGTGGCTTCCAGATGACTGAAGAGCAGCGCGCTCAGTTCGAAGAGATGCGTAAGCAGAGAGAAGAGAACCAGAAGAAATACGACGCCGAGCTGGAGAAGATCCTGACCCCAGAGCAGTTCAAGAGCTATCAGGAGGATCAGAAGCAGCAGCGTGAGCAGCGTGGTCGCGGTATGGGTGGCCGTCGCGGCGGTGGTGCCCCTGGCGGCGCTGGTTTTGGCAACAGAATGTAAAAAGAAGTCAAAAATATTTGGTTGTTTAGTAAGAAAGCACTATCTTTGCAGCTGAATCATTAAACCAAAAGTAATGAAGAAGCTCGTAAAGATAGTGTTTTTTTGTGTATTGTCCATGCTTGTTGCCAGTTGTGGCGAGAAAAAGAAGCATGACGATATCATAGCGCCGAAGGTGGAGGCACCCAAGTTGCAGGCGCCTGTCCGTATGCAGGATTACAGCCAGACGACGGACGTAAAGTGGCTGAACAGAGATTATCAGGTTGAGGTGAAACGCAGGCCTGATGACAGTCTTCGTATGGTGAAGGATGAAACGGGTCAGAAGTTTGTCGACAATCGTATCTCGCTGCGAATCATTCGTGCCGATGGAAGTGTCTTCTTCAGCAAGTCGTTCACCAAGGCTGCATTTGAGAGTCTGTTGAACGATGACTATCGGAAAACGGGCATCTTGGAGGGCTTTGTGTTCGACAAGGTTGAAGGCAATCACCTCTTCTTTGCCGCCAGCGTCTGCCATCCCCAGACGGATGAATACATCCCGATGGTTGTAACGGTGAGCAACATGGGCGACGTGGGCATCAAGCTCGATAATCAGTTGGATACGAACGGCGACAATCTCGAGGAAGATGATGACGAATGAGAAAGGACAGATCACGTTTGACAGTTTCATACGTGGCGCCATCGGTGTAGTGATACTGGTGGGCATCGTGATGTTGCTCAATCGCCTGAGCAATGTGCTGGTGCCATTCTTCCTGGCCTGGCTCATCGCCTATCTGCTGTTCCCGTTGGTGAAATTCTTCCAGTACCGTTGCCGGATGAAATACCGTGTTCTGGGCATTCTCTGTGCTTTCCTTGTGGCAGGACTGGTGCTGGCGATTGTCTTCATGCTGATGATTCCCCCGATGGTGGAGGAGAGTATGCGGGTGAAGGATCTGCTGATAGCCTATGTCTCGAATAACGAGACGATGAGCAATATTCCCCGGCTTATACAGGAGTATTTGCGTGAGCATCTGACTGTAGAAGAGATACAGTCCATCGTCACCCAGAACGGTTTCTTGGAGGGCATCAAGGCCACGCTGCCGAAGCTGTGGAGTGTTATTACCCAGTCAATCAGCATTGTGTCGAGTGTATTCACACTGACGATGGTGGCTCTCTATACCTTGTTAATATTATTGGATTATGAAGATATCAATAAAGGGTGGCCAAATCTGTTTCCTGAACGTTATCGTGGCTTTGCCATTCAGGTCGTCGCTGACGTGGAGGAAAGTATGAACAAGTATTTCCGCGGTCAGGCTTTGGTGGCCTTGTGTGTAGGCATTCTGTTCAGCATCGGTTTCCTCATTATTGATTTCCCCATTGCTGTGGGTTTGGGTATGTTTATCGGCTTGTTGAACATGGTGCCTTACCTGCAGCTGATAGGCTTTGTACCAGCCATCCTGCTCGCCATTGTGAAGGCCGCTGATACCGGTCAGAATTTCTGGTTCATCATGCTGCTGGTGCTCATCGTGTTTGCCGTCGTACAGGCGATTCAGGATACCATCCTCACCCCAAAGATCATGGGTCATGTGACAGGTCTCCATGCGGCCATCATCCTGTTGTCGCTTTCCATCTGGGGGTCGCTGCTTGGCATTCTCGGCATGATCATCGCCCTGCCCCTCACCACGCTGACCATCAATTATTATCAGAAGTATGTGATCAGGAAAAGAGAGCCCGTTGAATCTCAGGAAGCGTCAGAGTCTTAATAAAGCTTAATATCTGACCTTTCATATTTAAATAGTGTAGTTAAAATTATAAAAAAAACACAAAGTCATAGTCGGGAGGCCTAACCTTCCGACTTTATTATTATCTTTGTAAACGAATTTATGAATAAATCAACTGAAACTTAGTTTATTATCAACTTATATTTTAACCAACTAATTAATTTATGTACTACTATCAAAAATTCCTATTTGCCATTTGTGCGGGTGTGTTGATGCTTGGTGCGTCTTCTATTCCTGTGCGTTTGATGGCAACAGAAGCAGTCGCTCAATCGCAGGCTGCTGTGCAGGTAAAGGGCGTTGTCCTCGACTCAAACGGTCAACCCGTGATAGGGGCAGGCGTCATTGAAGTGGGTACTACAGGTAATGGTACGGTGACAGGAGCAGACGGCTCCTTCACGTTGACCATTAACCGGGGTGCCAAGATTCGAGTCTCTTATGTCGGCTACAAGACGGTGACAGTTACTCCGACAGCCGGTCGTACGACAAACATCACCCTCGAAGAGGAGTCTGAGCTGCTCAACGATGTGGTGGTTGTGGGTTATGGTACACAGCGCAAGAAACTGGTGACAGGTTCTACGGTGCATGTGACTTCTGACAACATTGAAGCTGTGAATGCGGTGGATGCCTTCGGTGCCCTGCAGAGCTTGGCTTCGGGTATGAACATCGTGATGAATTCCGGACAGCCTGGTGAGGGTTACAAGGTCGTAATCCGTGGTATGGGTACCGTCGGTTCCAATACCCCGCTGTATGTGGTCGACGGTGTGCCTGGTGCCAATATCGACGACCTTTCTCCGAACGATATCGAGAGCATCGACATCCTAAAGGATGCTGCCTCCAGCGCCATCTATGGTGCCCGTGCTTCTAACGGTGTCATCCTCGTCACCACGAAGAAGGGTAAGGCAGGTGCCGGACACGTCAATGTATCGTTCGACGGTTATATCGGCTGGCAGAATGTCAACACCAATGATGTCACTCCGCTGAATGCTAAACAGTATATGGAGATTATCAACAAGGCCCTTGCGACCAATAATGTTGACCCCTATATTTGGGAGAATCAAATCCCCGTGCAGTATCCGCTGATTATGAGTGGCGCTTGGAACGGTACCAACTGGCTCGAGGAGACCACCATTGACAATGCGCCGATGCATAATGCCTCCGTCAATATCAATGGCGGTAGCGACCTGTCACGCTTTGCCCTCGGTTTCACCAAGTATCACCAGACGGGTACATTAGGTGCACCAGCCGATCCGAAGTTCGACCGCTATACCGTTCGTCTGAACTCCGACTATTCGCTGATTCGCAAGCAGGGTCGTGACGTACTGAAGGTGGGTGAGAATGTTACCTTCTCGGCTACCGACAAGCGTGGTGTCAGTGTGGGCGGTATCTATGGCAACAGCATCCGTACCTTGTTGGCTATGACCCCGCTGCTGCCCGCCTATAATGCTGATGGCAGCTACTATGAGTATAAGGATATCAAGGCCGACAACTGGAGCTTCCTCGACGAGGCGTCGAACCCGCTGGCAGCGATGCTTTACGACAATAGCATGAGCTACAACAAGGGCTGGCGCCTGCAGACCAACTTCTTCCTGGAGTTTGCACCTATCAAGGGCCTCACCTGGCGCACCAGTGCAGGCTGGCAGTACCGCCACAGGGAGAGTCGCAGTTATGTACCTGAGTATGAACTCAGTGCTAAGAAGATGCAGGCCAACGATAGAGTCCGTCAGAACCAGTCTTACAACATCCGCTGGTCTTTGGAGAACACCATCAACTGGGTGAAGGCTTTCGGCAACCATAATATCGATGCCCTCCTCGGACAGTCTGTCGAGAAGTGGGGCTATGGCAATAGTGTCGGTGTGACCAACGGCAACTCACAGTTCCCTGGTTCCTTCGATCATGCCTATATCGACAATGCCAATGTCATCGACAAGTCGTTGACCTCTGTCAGCGGTAGTCCTGAATCCCAGGGCGCCATCGCATCGTTCTTCGGACGTGTCAACTACAACTACGCCGAGACCTATCTGCTCTCGCTCGTGCTCCGTGCCGATGGTTCTTCCAACTTCGCACGTGGACACCGCTGGGGTTACTTCCCCTCCGTTTCTGCAGGTTGGGTGATCAGCAACGAGAGCTTCATGGAGTCGACGAAGAACTGGATGGACTTCCTGAAGATTCGCGCTAGCTGGGGACAGAACGGTAACTGTAACATCTCCAACTTCCAGTATCTGGCCACCATCGACCTCAACGATCCATATTACTTCGACAGCAAGGATAATCCAGGTCTGGGTGCCTTCCCCGATATCCTTCCCAACGAGGAAGTGAAGTGGGAGACCTCCGAGCAGCTCGACTTCGGTTTCGATGCCCGTTTCCTCAGCAACCGTCTGGGTGTGACCTTCGACTGGTATAAGAAGACGACGAAGGACTGGCTGGTTGTGGCCCCGACATTGCTCATCTACGGAACAAACGCGCCTTATGTCAACGGTGGTGACATCGAGAACAAGGGTTATGAGATCCAGTTGAGCTGGAACGACAAGATCGGCAAGGACTTCCGTTACAGCATCACTGCCAACTTCTCACACAACAAGAACGAGGTTACCCGTCTGGCTAACTCCGAGGGTATCATCCACGGTAGCGAGAATGCCATTGCCCAGAACACAGCCGAAATCAACCGTGTGCAGGTGGGCTATCCCATCGGCTACTTCTATGGCTACGAGATGGAAGGCATTATCCAGAACGAGCAGCAGCTGCAGGAATACCTCGACCGTAACTGTAATGGCGACAAGAAGAACTCGCTTCAGGGTGATGATTTGCAGCCTGGTGACGTGATGTTCAAGGATCTCAATGGTGATGGTAAGATCACGAAAGACGATGATAAGACGATGATCGGTGATCCGAATCCCGACTTCACCGCAGGTCTCAATATCAATATCTCTTATAAGGGCTTCGACCTGGGTATCAACGGCTACGGCTCCTTCGGACAGCAGGTGGCTAAGAGCTATCGTCAGTTCTCCGACCATCCCGATGACAACTACTGTACCGATGTCTATACCAAGTACTGGACGGGCGAGGGTAGCACCAACGAGTATCCGCGCTTCTCTCACGGTAAGACGGCCAACATGTCAGAAATCTCACGCGTATGGATCGAGGATGCCGACTTCTTCAAGATCTCACGCCTCTCGTTCGGCTACGACTTCAAGCGCCTCTATTCCAAGCTTCCTGTAGAGAAGTGCCGCCTCTATGTGTCACTCAACAATTTCTTCTGCTTCACCGGCTACTCAGGTATGGATCCTGAGGTGGGCTTCGGCAATGGAAACAGTTGGGCATCTGGTATCGACTGTGGCTACTATCCCTCGTCACGCTCCTTCCAGGTGGGTCTGAATGTCAATTTTTAAGAATGAAAGAATGAAATAATGAAAAAATGAAGATTATGAAAACCATATATCGATTAATCTGCGCAATCTGTGTCGTCTTTGGCTTATGTGCCTGTGAGGACTTCCTCGACACAGATAACCTTACGAAGAAGGATACATCGAACTTCCCCATCAACGAGAGTGATGCCGTACAGATGGTGAATGGTATCTATGCCGTTATGAACCGAAATCTGGCCGACCCTGAGGAGGATCCCTTCTTTATCTTCGATATCGCTTCCGACGACCGTCTGGGCGGTGGTAGCCAGAGTAATATCGGCGCCCAGGGTGTCGACCGTCTGATGAATGCTTATCTCGACTGGATGAAACCCCTCTGGAAACAGCGCTATGCCGGTATCAACCGTGCCAACAATGCCTTGGAGACTATCGACAACGTGACGGAATGGTCTTCTCCCACCAAGAAGGACCAGCTCCTCTGTGAGACCTATTTCCTCCGTGCTTTCTATTACTTCAATCTGGCTCAGGTGTTCAACGGTGTGCCCCTCGTACTGTCGACAGAACCTAAGAATCTGCCTAAGTCTACGCCTGATGAGGTGTATGCCCAGATTGCTTCCGACCTGAAGACCTCCATCGAGAAGGGCCCGTCGACCAGGTATCCCGACTTTGGCATCGGCCGTGTGTCGAAGTGGGCGGCCGAGGGTATGATGGCCCGCGTGTGGCTGTTCTATACCGGCTTCTATGGCAAGTCTGAACTGCCCCTTGCCGATGGTGGCAGCATCTCTAAGTCGCAGGTGGCCGCCTGGCTCGAGGATTGTATTCAGAACAGCGGTTACGGTCTTGTCAGCGACCAGCGTAACCTCTGGCCCTACACCAATCCCTACACCGCCAAGGACTATCCCTATGCCCTTGAGAACGGTCTGAACTGGGAGACCGACGAGAACATTGAGAGCATGTTTGCCGTGAAGATGTCGAACGTGCCTGGTTGGAGTGCTGAATCTCAGCTGCGCCACAACCGTATCGTCGAGTTCTACAATCCGCGTAAGACCACCGAGGCCGCCTTCCCGTTCTCCGTGCAGGGCTACAGCAATGGTCCCGTATGCTGGAAGCTGTGGACAGACTGGGCCGAGGATCCCGACTACGCAGGCGACTACCGCCGTGTAGGCTCCATCTGTAAGCGTGCCGACGAAATCCCCAATTACAAGGGTGATGCCGCCAAGGAGGTTGAGAATACCGACCTGCTGGCCAAGAAGTACCTCGGCGTTGAGGCATGGAACGAAGACCACAGTGCCCGTTATCTGAGCTATGGCTACTACTATGGTAGTGAGAACAACCGTCAGACGGGTCTTACCCAGTCGCTCGTATGGTTGCGCTTCGCTGACGTACTGCTCATGCACTCTGAGCTCACCGACGGTAAGGTCATCTACAATGGCAAGAGTGGTTTGAATGCCGTCCGTCAGCGTGCTGGTCTGCCCGATATCGGCTATAGCCTTGCTAACCTGAAGAAGGAGCGCCGCTATGAGCTCTGCTTCGAGGCCCTGCGTTGGAACGACCTGCGCCGTTGGGGTGATGTCCAGGAGAAGGTAAAGAACCAGGTGGGCAATCCCATCCTGAATCAGGGCATTGCTGGCGAGTATGCCTTCACCAACGACTTCATGCAGCGCTATCGCGACACCGATGGTGGTTTCTTCAAGATTCCTGAGGATCAGGTGATCCTGTCAGAAGGCGTTCTCGAGCAGAACCCCGGCTGGGAGAGTGGCACCGACTGGGCCAAGGGCGATCTGCCTTACAGGTTCAAGTAAAACTTGTTTAGACATTCATAAAAGAAAAGCGGGCCTTGCGGCTCGCTTTTCTTTGTCACCACCGCGCTTGTCCCGTAAGGGAATCAATCTGTGGAATCTGTGAGACATTCTTGCATCCCTGCGGTAGTAAGCGGCAAAGCCGAGTGGTGAGTTTTAGAACGGTCCATAGCCCATGCAGCTCGTGGTCGTGATGGCCGTCAGGAAGGCCGTGAGCGCGGCTACTACTACCTTCACCGCAATCTCAATCACTCTCTTTTTCATAGCCATTTAGATGATGTCTAATCTTTGTCGAAACCGTCATCACCCTCAGCCGTGCCCGTGTTGATTACCAGCGTACTGGCCTGTGCGGGCATCGCGAAGTTGCCGGTATACACACCACCGCTTTCAGTGAGCTCTACTTCAGAGCCGTTCAGCGTAGCCGTCGGCACTTGGTCCTCAGCAGGTGTGATACTGATCTCCACCTCATCGTCCTCACTGAGGCTTGCGCCCGAAGTCACAGCATTACCGTCGTGGCTGATGGTTGCGGAACCGCTACCGTTGGTCGAGATCGTCAGCGCGAAGCCAATAGGCTGATTCTGCTCACCACCCTGTGAACCGCCCTGATTCTGGCTACCCGAGCCGGAGGCTCCACCATTCGTGTTCGAACCGCTACCACCGTTTCCGGATTCTGAGCCACCGCCGTTGCCACCC
>JAGCDZ010000040.1 GCA_017650905.1 Prevotella sp.
AGGGGAGATGACCACGACCCGACCGCCTTTGTTCAACGTCGTACAGACCACACGTTTCTCCACGGCCAGGTCGAACACCTTGCCGTAGTACTTCGGCTGTTCGATATGGCTGAGCTCCATTACCCTGCGCTGCAGTTCCTCCTGCGACAGCTGGGCACAGCAGGCCATGAGCATCGACGTGAAGAAGGTCTTTCCGCACTTCTCCTGACCGGTGATGGCCGTGAGGTCGCGGCGCGGGAAACAGGCTTTGCCATTAAAACGCATCAGGAAGTCCTCTTCGGACACGTCGGTATCGGTCATAATCCGGCAACCGTCGAGTTTCCTGAGCGACGGTGTTATCTGGGAGGCCTCACCAGCCCGGGCGAGTTCCTCTCTTACAGGGTCCTTTTTCTATTCATTTCAGCTTCATTTAGATAAAAATTTTCGTTAGACATTCGTTGTCCTTGCAAGGTCGGCACAAAGATACGGGGATTATTCCGACCGGCCAAGGAAACAATGCCACTACAATGTCACTTCCGAACGTATCACAACAAATACAGGATACTTTGTGACATTCTGATGCCGACATGCCGATATATAGGAAAGGAGAAAATGTCGAAAAAGATTAGGAAATAGAGAAACTATAATTGAGTGTGTCACGGTTCTCCTGATCATTTTCAAGAGTCTGATTTCTCTATGCTTTATTACTTGTCTCATTCGCATTTCACTTAATTTGAAAAATGATCAGAAGAACCGACCCCATGATCCTAATAGAAACGGAAGCCCTGACAGACTTCCGTTTCTCTATTCACATCTTTGGGGAACAGATCAATGAATCTGTCCCTCTGATCTTGGTCCCTCTGATCTTCCTCTGTGTCACTTTTTCATTGTTTACCTCAGTTAGATGGATACAACGGCTTGTAATCTTTTGAAAAGGCACTCATGGTGGCAGGGCGCTGCTTGTTGGTCCAGATCCAACGGCTCCAGCCTGTGGCCTTGTCGAAAGCGGTCTGCTCGTAGCTGTCGGCGAAGGTGCTGCCCCAATCAAATTTATACGGAGGGTTCTCTTCATCTTCGAAGTCTATTTCGATAGCAGTGCCATCGGGTTTGTAAATCGTTTCAAATAATATCTTAAGTGTGTTATTATCATCCTCATACCAAAAAAGACACTCATACTGCCCTTCCCATCCCAGCATGACAGAGCCCGTGATGCCTTCAGTGCTCAGATAGTCAGAAGTCTGATGCGCCACGATACACTCATTGTCATAGCACTGCTGCATCTCGTCATAGGGTGTCTTCAGGAAATCCGGCACCGCCGCAGCCAGCGTCATAGCATAGCACAGCATGTCGTAGTATGGATCGCTGCTCAATATCTTCAAGGCGTATGAAGTAACCTGGTCTATCCTCTTTTGTGCGTCATCGCCGCTCTGATAGGCCTCTAAGAGCTTGTCGGTGAAGGTGCGTATCTTGTTCCCGTATGCGTTGAGTCCGCTGGTGCGTATCACCGACATATCGAAGTAATTCCTCTCCTCCTCTTTTTCAGATTCGTTCCATCGTTCAACACAGGCCATGTCGAAGCCTCTCAGTGCACTCTCAATGTCCTCATGGCAGTTGGCAAGCAGGTCGGTCAGTGCGGTATAATCACCCCCTACACCAGGTACCAGGAACGAGGAGGCTATGACGTAGTCGCAGCTGTTCTTCAGTTCAAACCAATATTCCAGACTGTTCATCAGACAGGCGTCGAAATAGACGACCTGAGGCCTGATGTCTGAGCTGGCAATGGCATGGTTGAGCGAATGTAAGGTTAAATGCTCTGTGTCGCCGTCCTCATTTACTGTTTCGGCGTCATAGATGAGTCCGCGGGTGGCGGCTGCAGGGGTGTATGGCAGGTCATCGTCTGGCGTATAGCCAGTGCCGTGATTGGTCAGTATCAGCACATAATGCTTGGCGGGGCAAGCCTTTACCGCCCAGTTGATGAAATGGGTCAGCGAGTCGGCATGGGCGATATGACAGTCGGTGGAAGCGTACAGGCTCTCCGCGCCCAACTGTTCTTCCGCCTTCTTCGATGCATCCACGGTGAAACGATAGGTTTTGCCTAACCTGTCTTTCCATACCTTTAACCATTCCTGCATATACTCAAATGCGTCAAGTGCACCTTCACTCTGGAGGTCTTCCATCAGTTTGTTCATATCCTTTTCGGTACTGAACTTATATTGCACCGCAATCTTCACCTTGTCGAAGGAGGCAGGATTGGCAGCATAGAACTGCTGGATGTTCTCAACGATGGCATCATCGAGATTTCCACCGCCGTTGCCATAGAGCAGGATGGCGTAGTCGGCCAGCTCCGGACTGTCAGGATTATCAGGGGTGACAGGATTGTCGTCGATGTCATTAATACACGATGTGAACACACTTGCGCCGCAAATCAGGATAGCGGCGAAGGCTGTGATTGAGCAAGCACATAACGAGCTTGCTCGTTTTGTCGAGCGTGGGCAGGCTCGACATGATGTCAACACCCAATTCATCATTTTTTTCATGATCATTATAAATTAATAACGTTAAACTAAATAAAACTACTTACACTTGATGTCCCTTGAACTGCCAGGTGCTGGAGGGCACGATGAAGTCGAACTCCGTAGCGTTTTCAGGCAGGGGCTGGAAGATGAGGGCGAAGCGCAGCTTCTGATAGGGCCATGGGATCTTGGTGGTTGCAGGGGCCACGGTGATGTTCTCCACATAATTCGTGTCAACCCCATGAACGACAGACCTGTTCAAAAAAGCCTTAGCCTTCGTAAGCAGGTTGCTTTTATCGTTTTCAGTTTGCGCCGCCCCAATGGCTGCAACCATTATCAGACAAAGGCCGGCAACGATTTTCTTGTTCATCACTTTTCACCTAATTTCCTTTCAAGCCTGTGTTACGTTGGGGCCAGGACAATCTGTGACACATAGTATCCTGACCCCAATGAGACATGTGGTTCACGAAGCCATCAGTTATATTACATTGCTCTATCCCGAACTCAATATCCACACAAAGAGCGATGTGGCCGATGACTTCTGCATCCACACCAGCCAAGTCTACCTCTTGCGCAGTCTGAGCGAACTACTCTATAACTCAGCCAAGTATTCCGATGGCAAGAACGTCTCGCTCAACGTCAGCCTTTCATCTACCAACACCATCCGTTTTATTGTTGAAAATACAGGAAATACTATTGCCGAAACCGACCGCGACCTCATTTTCAAGTTCTTCACCAAGGTCAATGACCTCTCCGAAGGTTTGGGTCTCGGACTTCCCCTTGCCAAACGTCATGCCCAAAACCTGGGTGGTGACCTCACGCTTGATGTCAACTATCACGACGGATGTCGCTTTATCATCGAGCTTCCTGTAGTCTAATCCCCTACTACAACTGCCTTATTTTTCTATATCGTTGTTTCTCTGTATTATATAAAAAAGCGACGCAACTGAAAAACAGATGCGTCGCTTTATGAAAGTACATCAAATATACTATACCTTGATCTCAACCTCAACACCACTGGGGAGTTCGAGCTTCATCAGGGCGTCAACGGTCTTGGCCGTTGAGCTGTAGATGTCAATCAGACGCTTGTAGTCTGACAGCTGGAACTGCTCACGAGCCTTCTTGTTGACGAAGGTCGAGCGGTTGACGGTGTAGATACGCTTGTGGGTGGGAAGAGGGATAGGACCGCTGATGATGGCACCAGTAGCCTTAACGGCCTTCACAATCTTCTCGGCTGACTTGTCGACCAACTTGTGGTCGTAGCTCTTCAGCTTAATACGAATTTTCTGACTCATTGTTGTTTAATGTTTGTTGTTTAATGTTTATTGTTTGTTGCTGCCGCTAAAGAGTCATTTGCTCAACGACAGTGCTTTTTACTTTTCGGGCTGCAAAGGTACGCATTTTTTTTCTAACAGCCAAACTTTTCTCGCGATTTTTTTTGAAAAGGAACTAAACCGGGAAGCAAGAATGGGACGCAAGAAGTCAGAGTTACGAAAAAGCGGGCGAACCGCCAAACGATTCGCCCGAATTTTCATGTAAATGATATTACAAGGTTATACCAAAATGCAGTATGAGTTGAAACGCTCCGAGTTCATACTTTCTTGAACTTCACCTCATACTTGATAAGGCCTTCGATATCAAGGATTAATTCCAGTCTGGTTGATGTCAAGCTCTTGATGTTCATGAATGTGACGACAGCTTCGCCTTCTTCTAATTCGTCAGATACCATTCTCAAGACATTTCCATTTACACTCCATTTGCCCGTATCGTTTCGGGTTTTGTATGTGCCATCCGCATTGAAGGTAACACGATCGCCTACTTTCAGACCGTCCTCTTGAATAATATCCTCAATTTCAAATCCGGCGATTTCGTCACCCGCCTTATAGGGAGTCGAGAAATTACTTGAGGTAATTTCCCAGGTTCCGACAATCGTTGTTTCCCCTGGGATTTCATCATCATCATCGTCTCCGCACGATACGGCAACAAAGCTGAAAACAGCCATCAGGGCAAAAGCCCAAATTGACAAATACTTTTTCATCATTTTTTTACTTTTTGTTGGTTAATAATATTTGTGAAACTCATAATATGCTTCTACATTAATCATTGCATCTTTGAAAACTACATTGCTCTTGTTGGAATCTATATATGTAATCGTCACGTCAGAAAGCTGGGTATGAGAATTGTACCACGATAAGTACCGGTTGCCGTAATTGTCTTCATCATAATAATCGTATTCTATTCCTGAACTGTTATTCCCTATTCTGAAGGACACCATTTGGTGTTGGTTTTTTCCACCATGTACGTATTCAGCGTCATCACTGACAGGAATCGCACTGAACTCCATGTCTTTGATGTCACTCATCTTTATCATGTTGAACCAGTCTCTTCCTTCGTCCTTATAAGAGAACCTCAGACTGTACTGTATTCCATTAATTTCGTTCTGAGCTGTGACGGTATATGAGTTATTTCCCATTTTCGTCGTTTTAAACTGTTCAGGCAGGAAGAAAATGTTGCAACCATATCCTCCTTCCTCAGTCCTTGTTTCTTTTTTTGTGGTATATGTATAAGTATAATCTATGGAAGTCACGAAGTGTATACGCTCAAACGTAGTGTCTTTTTTCTTCGCATCTCTCAACTCAACGCTTGTTTCTGTTTTATATGCATAGTCAGCATGTTTAAAATCAATACCAACGTTTTTATCACTGACGGTCAGTAGGAAGAATACAGTTTTGTTTTTATTTCTTTTTTGTAATTCTGCGAGGAATTCGCCGGAAACAGTTATGGAGTCGGTATTAAGATCAATCTTCTTGGAATATTGCAGATTCTTTTCTCCGTCATTATAGAGGAGAAAAGTTTTATAACCATAATTCTGCTTGATGACCATCTCTTTTTCCTTAAGTATGTCTTCTGTGAAGCTGATTGGGTCTATTTGGAAGAGCATTCCCTCGCATCCATAGGGATACACCGTTCCTTTAAGGTTTAATGTACTGTTCTTTTCACTCAGTTTTTCTACTGTTACCTTTTTTTTACCTGGCAGTTTGGAAAAATTAAAATCATCCATCAAATCTCCTTTCCACAGAGCGAGATAGTAGTCACTGACATTATCATTATGATCATCTCTGTCGTTGAAGAAATGCTCTTTGAATGTTTCGTTATACCATTCATTCAGGATATCTATCAAGCAATATCCGTTACTGACTTTTTTCCAGTGTTTGTTGTAGAGGCTTGCGACTGATTTGTCAGTGAACCCACGGGAATAGTTCTTTTTAATCATATAGTAAAGCAACGGCCCCATAGCATACCCCATCTCGGCATAAGTGCTTGGATTCAAGTTAAGCGATGATTCTCCATCAAATTTTAAAACGTAATAGAGCCATTGGACATCTTCGTTAAAACGTGGAATGCCGACTCTGAAATTATTGCCGAATGTATTGACCAATCCCCCCTCAGTTAATTGAAATTGGCCGTTAGGAGTGCCATCGACAAATTTCTCTATCCAGTTACTTCCCATTTCGAACATGGCGTTGTTATCCATCGAAGGTCTGAAAGCTTGTGACGGGTCTAAATAGCTTTGATAGTTGTGAAACGTCTCATGGATGATGGTTTGCATGATTGTTGCGTCCTCGCCTACCCAACCTACCATCTCATCCGAGAGGTAGATACCATCATAGTCTCTACCTCTTAACCCTTTTTCATAAGATCCATAACTACTATAGAATTTATTATGATGAATGTAGTAATGGAGAGCATAATCCTTGGGCTTTGCAATGCCTAAGTCGTTAATTTCCTCGATAGCCCACTCGATATAAGATTTAATGGTCGGCAGTTTTTTCGTCATTTCTTTGTATGCATCCGATGAATGCGACCAGTAGTTAATCTGTAAGGTCCATTTGACACTGTCTATCTCTCCTTCCAAATAGTCAGCAGCATCAGAGGCTCTTGTCAACTGTCTTGTACCGTCAATGTCAATAAATGGATTTCTGCACAGACCGATCGTTAAGTTGGCAAGATTTTCGTCTTCCGCTTCGTTGAGAGTTGGAATGCTGGCTGTATACACGCCGTTGGCGTATTTTGTCTCTATGGCGGATTCGTTCGTGACATTGCTACATTGTGATATGCTGTATCCAGGGAACTGCATCACAAACTCTGCCCGGCCGTCATCCGTCTCTTTGGCCTTCATTTTCACAGTAATGGGCTTGTTGGTCGCATTGGTCACCGTCACTTGGTAGAATGGTGAGACCTCGCATTCTCCTCCGACGCTTCCTTTCTTTACCTCTGTAATAGCCACTTTGGTATCGGCGTCAAAGGTACCGGCGGGGAAAGTGAGAGCGATGTCACCTTTCTCTATGGTACCTCCTTTGGCGGGGACGGTCTGCCAGTCGCCCGGATTAACGGGAGTGACAGGTGTGTCGGGTTTGCTGAGTTCCTCATCGTTATTCGACTCACCACAGGCTCCCATCATCAGAGCCAGAACTGGCAACAGCAGCCAGTAATAGATGTTTTTTCTGTTCATAGTCAGTAATCTTTAAAAACTATTGGCAAATATAGGAATTTTACTCGAAAAAGGACTGCCAAATACGGAAAATCGACTGCCAAAACGTTTTTTGGCAGTCGATTTGCAGGGTAATGGGCTTTTTCATTCACCCATTTAGCCGATATTCATTCACCCCGTATGGCCAAAGTGGCTGAGCCATTCGCTCGTAGTCATGCCGGTAACGTCCTTGAAGATGCGGAAGAAGGAGCGCTCACTGGTGAAGCCGGCCTCAGTATAGGCCTCGAAAACTTTCATGTCGGGATGCTGGCGTAGGAGTTGTTGAACGTAGCCCACACGATACTCATTGACAAACTGCGTAAAGGTCAAGCCGCGACACTCCTTGATGCAGTCGGTCACATAGCGGCTGTTGGAATCCAGTGCTGCTGTCACGTCTGCCAGCTTCAGTTCGCTGTTGCGGAAAATCTGCCGTTCGTCCATGAGCAGACAGATGCGCTCCAGCAATTCCTCATTCTTTTTATTGCTATCGGCTTCCAGCTCAGACGGTTCTTCACGACTTTCCACGCGCTCTGTTTGTCGGACAGGAAGTACAACCTTCTTCCTCCGCCAGTAAACCACTATCGATGCACTCACCAACAGCACGGCGACGAAGGTCAGAAGCCACCATAGCAGACTGACCGGCCAACGGTTGACAGCCGACGTCACGTCGTCCTGCCGTCCTAAGGGGATGAGCCATGCCGAAGCCGTAGGGGTGAAGTTGTCAGAGTCGTAGTCGGTTTTCGAACTGCCGCCAATGATAGCCAGGTTACCTTGCGGTATCAGCACTGGAACATAAAAGCCACAGGCGGGCTGCGGATCAGTATAGTAGAGTGTCAAAGGGGCAGGCCGTTCGGTGTAGCCAATGCTGACCACATAAAGGCGCTTATCCTTATCAACACCGCAGAGATAGGCCTGCTGAGCCTGGCGGTCCGCCACGATATAGCTACGGTCATAGATGATGGGGCTATTGCCCAATGGACTCATCATAGGTATGGGACAAGTGGTGGGCAGCAGCGTGAAGATGGTGTCCTCCACCAGCACGACGGCTATCTGTCCGGCCGGCTGACCCTTCAGTTCGGGTTTTTCACGGGTACGCTCAAAGTTCTTCACAGCCATGAGGTAAGCATAGCGTCCCTGCGCCTCGTCGCCGATGAAACCAGCATCAGCCGTTGTGGGGGCATTGTATGTCAGCGGTTTCCACTGCTGCAGCAGCGGTACGGTGAACGGTTCACCATATAGGCGGTCAACGACGATGGAGTCGGCCAGGTGGTCACGGGGGTCACGATCGCCCACGATGAGCACATCACCCTGCGACGTACGGAAAAGGAAGGGAACAACGCGTCCTACAGAGACTGGCTTGACAGGAGTAAAGAATTTCCGACCGTCGAACATCTCAACGACATCGTCGGCATACCAATTGCCCGTGATGACAACCCGTCCGCTGTCCAGTTCCATAGCCGATGCCAGCGTCCTCTTCTGGTCCAGGCACCCGAAGCCCGTAAACGAGTGGCTCGCAGGGTCGTACATCTCTACGCCGAACGACTGACCCACACCCATTTCTTCCTTGCTACCTCCAGCCAACAACACCTGCCCAGAACGCAGCACTAAGGCCGTGCCGTGGTCGTGGGTATAGGTCATCGGCAGCTGGTGCCACTCGCCGTCGCTCAGATACTCCGCAGTCGCCGTGGGCACGAAGCCGCTGGTGTGGCCACCAGCCACCATCAATTCGCCACCGGCACAGAATACGGCATGGCCCTCACGTGGCGTGTTCAGATCAGGCAGGCGTTCAGGCACGATGTGTACCAAAGGGCATTGATTACCCTCCACAGCGAAGACCGGCGCACCAGCAGCTATCACACAGAGCAGAAGAAAGAGTCTATACAAAGTCATTGTTTCACTAAAAAAGCCGAAAGCCACAGGGCCTTCGGCTTCATTCTATCCGTTGGATGCAGGTTACTATACCTTGATCTCAACCTCGACACCGCTGGGGAGCTCAAGCTTCATCAGGGCATCGACAGTCTTTGCGGTAGAGCTGTAGATGTCAATCAGACGCTTGTAGTCTGACAGCTGGAACTGCTCGCGGGCCTTCTTGTTGACGAAGGTAGAGCGGTTCACGGTGTAGATACGCTTGTGTGTGGGAAGGGGAATCGGACCGCTGATGATAGCACCGGTGGCCTTCACGGCCTTCACAATCTTCTCTGCTGACTTGTCGACCAATTTGTGGTCGTAGCTCTTCAGCTTAATACGAATTTTCTGACTCATTTTTAATTTTGAACTTTAAACTTTTAACTATAAACTTTATGATTACTGCCGCTAAAGAGTCATTTGCTCAACGACAGTTTTTGATTTATACCAGATCGGCACGACCCTTGACCTCCTCAAGCACTGCCTTGGCAAGAGCACTTGACAGCGGTGCGTGGTGATCATACTCCATAGAACTGGTAGCACGACCTGAAGTGATGGTACGCAGAGCGGTGACATAGCCGAACATTTCCGACAGGGGCACCTGGGCTTTGATGACGCGGGCACCGGAACGGGCCTCGTCCATACCCTCCACCTGACCACGACGCTTGTTAAGGTCGCCGATTACGTCACCCATGTTCTCCTCGGGTGTTACAACCTCGAGCTTCATGATGGGCTCCATCAGCACGGGCTTGGCCTGGGCGCAGATTGCCTTGTAGGCCATCTGGGCTGCCACTTCGAACGAGAGCTGGTCGGAGTCGACGGGATGGAACGAACCGTCCACAACGACAACTTTCAGCGAATCCATCGGATAACCACCGAGAATACCGTTCTTTAGAGAAGCCTCAAAGCCCTTCTGGATGGCGGGAATATACTCCTTGGGAATATTACCACCCTTCACCTCGTTGATAAACTGCAGAGGTCCGTTCTCCTTGATATCATAGTCCTCGTCCACGGGACCGACGTTCACGATGATGTCAGCGAACTTACCGCGACCACCCGACTGCTTCTTGTAAACCTCACGGTAACCCATGACAGTCTTGGTGATGGCCTCCTTATAGTTCACCTGGGGCTTACCCTGGTTACACTCAACCTTGAACTCGCGCTTCAGACGGTCGATAATGATATCCAGGTGGAGCTCACCCATACCACTAATAATGGTCTGACCACTCTGCTCGTCAGTACGGACGGTGAAGGTCGGGTCTTCCTCAGCGAGTTTAGCCAAACCGTTGTCGAGTTTAGCAACATCAGCCTGAGACTTCGGTTCAACGGCAATAGAGATCACCGTGTCGGGGAAGGTCATCGACTCGAGCACGATGGGCTTATCCTCCTCGCAGAGGGTATCACCCGTGCGGATATCCTTGAAACCAACACCTGCGCCAATATCACCAGCATCAATCGACTCCATAGGAATCTCCTTGTTGGAGTTCATCTGGAACAGACGGCTGATACGCTCCTTCTTGCCCGAACGGGGATTGAAGACGTAAGAACCGGCCTTCACGCTACCAGAGTAGACGCGGAAGAATACCAGACGACCCATGTAGGGATCGGTAGCGATCTTGAAGGCGAGAGCCGATGTGGGCTCATCCTCAGAGGGTTTACGACCCTCTTCCTCCTCGGTATTGGGATTGGTACCCATCACCATCTCCACGTCAACGGGAGCAGGCAGGAAAGCACATACGTAATCGAGCAGGGGCTGTACGCCCTTGTTCTTGTATGAAGAACCAAGCAACATCGGCGTGCACTGCATTGAGATGGTACCCTTACGGATAGCAGCAATGATCTCTTCCCCTGTGATAGAGGCAGGATCGTCGAAATACTTCTCCATCAGCGCCTCATCATACTCAGCAGCAGCCTCCAGCAGCTTGTTACGCCACTCGTCGCATTCAGCCTGCAGATCAGCGGGGATCTCCTCGATGTCGTACTCAGCACCCATTGTCTCATCGTGCCACAGGATTGCCTTCATCTTAATCAGGTCTACCAGACCCTTGAAGTTCTCCTCAGCACCGATAGGCACCTGAATCACCACAGGATTAGCACCCAGGATGTCACGCATCTGCTGCACTGTCTCAAAGAAGTCAGCACCAGAGCGGTCCATCTTGTTCACATAACCAATACGGGGTACATTATACTTGTCGGCCTGGCGCCATACAGTCTCAGACTGAGGCTGCACACCGTCGGCGGCAGAATAAGTTGCCACTGCACCATCGAGCACACGCAGCGAACGCTCCACCTCAGCAGTGAAGTCCACGTGTCCCGGAGTATCAATCAGGTTAATCTTGTATTGCTTGTTGTTCCATGTCCAGTTACAGGTGGTAGCTGCGGAGGTGATAGTGATACCGCGCTCCTGCTCCTGGGCCATCCAGTCCATCGTAGCAGCTCCATCGTGCACCTCACCGATCTTGTGAGTCTTACCTGTATAGAACAGGATACGCTCAGAAGTCGTGGTCTTACCGGCATCGATGTGAGCCATAATACCGATGTTACGGGTCAAATGTAAATCGCGATTTGCCATTATAATTATCCTTAATTACTTATTAATCTTTTTACCTTAACTAAATACCTATCTTAAAATCTGAAGTGTGCAAATGCGCGGTTAGCCTCAGCCATGCGGTGCATATCTTCCTTACGCTTAAAGGCACCACCCTGGTTGTTGAAGGCATCCATGATCTCTGCTGCAAGTTTGTCGGCCATTGACTTGCCGCTGCGCTTGCGGGCGAAGCTGATCATGTTCTTCATTGAGATACTCTCCTTACGGTCGGGACGGATCTCCGTAGGCACCTGGAAGGTTGCACCACCGATACGGCGGCTCTTCACCTCCACCTGGGGAGTGATGTTGTCCAGAGCCTGCTTCCAGATCTCAAGAGCAGACTTCTCCTCGTTCTGCATCTTGCCCTTCACGGTCTCAAGTGCATTGTAGAAAATCTCATACGACTTGGTCTTCTTACCATCGTACATCAGATGATTCACAAACTTCGACACCTTGGTGTCATTGAAAACTGGATCCGGAAGGATCACACGCTTCTTTGGTTTTGCTTTTCTCATTTTGTTTTTGAATAATTAAATTCTGCTTGGAGGCTGTCCTTTACTTGATCTTCAACGTCCTTCGCTTGGACATTTACTCAACCT
>JAGCDZ010000041.1 GCA_017650905.1 Prevotella sp.
AGATTTGACGTTTTTAATGTAACTTTGCACCCGAAAACGACAGAAATGCCGATTTCACCGGACTTGTAGCTCAGTTGGTTAGAGCAACAGACTCATAATCTGGAGGTCCCAGGTTCAAGCCCTGGCTGGTCCACAAATAAGTCTCAGAGATCTCTGAGACTTATTTGTATCAAAAAACCCTTCATTTTCATGACTTTCCAAGAATTTAGGCTCAGCCACGACCGCGCAGGGCTTAATCAGAATACCTGATTGAACGTTGGGCTCGTATACCAGTCCAGGCATTTCGTATGGTCCATTGCCCACTCGCCAAAGGAACAGCCGAGGTTCATGTAAGCACCAAATAAGGCACCGTTTTTGTAGAAACCGATGTTCACACCCTCTAGGGGATAACGGAACGAGGCATAGGGAATCATCAGTGCCCACGGCAAGTTCTTGCTCTTTGTAAGGGTGTACTCACGCGTCACCTGAGCCTCCCGGTCACGATAGCAGTGTATCTCCCAGATAGCACCATAATAGGGGCTCAGAATAAAGGGGTCGAACATACTCGGTGTAAAATCGTTGATACTTTGGCCTTCCTTGAAATAGACATGATAGGTTTCCGTGCGAGTTGGAAGAACCATATAGTCGTCACTATATAATTTTGACACATTATATCTCTTCCGCTGGAAAATCTGATTAATCACCTCCAAATCATCGCCCATAGCCCAGTGGGCATCCTCAAACAGATAAATAACAGCCTCACCATTGCGGCCAGACTGCAACAGACTGCTACTTTCAAACAGCGGTGAAGCTGTTTTCTCCAAGGGCACATCGTAGTGAGAACCACCCAAGTCGAAGGAGCCTCCCCCTTCAATAGTCACACTGTCGATGTCTTCTGCCTTATAGCCCACTAACCGAAGACCTGCTGCTAATTGTTTCTCGCCCCCCACAGCAGCCAGTTCCACATTGATTATCAAATGACGGCTGTTAACAATCTCACGCGACAAGCGCAAAACCACATCATTATAGTCATAGTCGCCAGGCTCTGGCATTTCTTCCTCAAAACAATACACTAGTTTCTGTTGAACGAGATAAGCCTTAAGGGGCTTCTGCTTGCTGGCAGACTTGACATTTTCAAAACTTATTTCAGTACTCGCAACAGGGAAATTCACCACCGTGTACAGCCCATCGGCATCCACCAAGGCTGCATATAGATCAGAGATACGAGTAGGCACAGTAGCCGTCATCATCACTCGCTCACCATCTTCGATAGCGGTCTGTGACAATATCTCACTATTGAGTTCTGTCAGTGGATTGTCGGACAGGATAAGAACGGATTTAGCCTCCACATTCACGTCGGCCTGTACCACATAGGTATGATCCTGTGCCAATTCCCAAGTATGCGTGGCATCCACACTATCAACTGGCGATGACTTTTTTACATGTTCGTCATATTCTTCTTCGCTGAAGACATCCTTATTACATGAAGTCAGCATCAGGCTGCCAAGTATGCCCAATGCCATCAAGATTTTTCCAGTGTACTGCATCACAACCATGATTATTCAGTTATTTCGCGCCAAAATTACAAAAATATTCGATAAAATACGCATAATTTATACGGTTTTACAGAATTTAACGATTAAAGTGTTGGATTTTCCCGAAATAAATACTAATTTTGCAACCAAAGAATCGATTATTAAAGTAACGTTACATTAAAAGCTTATAAGAATGAAGAATTATTTGATAAAAGGCGCCTTGGCTCTTATCGCTTCGGTCGTTATGACGAGTTGTCATGTCGACGAAGATTTTACAGGCTCCATTGTGGAGGAGAAAGTACAGGCCTACGAGAAGATATTCGAGCAGGAATTCGGTACCATTGACCCGAATCAGGACTGGGGCTTCGGTGAGGAAAGTGTGCTAGCCAGAACGCGTGCCGCTGGTCTGATGAACTTCACGCGGGGTATCAGGCGCAGTGGTTCTAATGCCGATGGTAACGAGTGGTGTAAAACTTACTCCAACATTCCCGCCCCGCTTACCGACGAGCAGATCAAGCGTGTGCGCTTATACTTCCAATCCAATACATTTACCGAGCCCAATACCGTCACTTTCAACACGTATTTCGTGCAGCAGGTGTACAAAGGCGGTACCAACCCCGGGCCCGATCCCGAACATCCTAATTCCCCAGAGATATATCAGGCGGCCAACGGAACTAGCACAATCGTTGGCGGCAACCAGATGGACTATCTCACTGTAGGAACCGACCACGTTCATGTCTACAATTTTAACAATGCCGATGCTGGCGTGTATAGCAACGTGAAGGACGGTTATACTTATAAAGACAACTATATCCCTTGGACAGAGGAAAGTGCCGCAGCAGCCAATAAAAGTTGGGCGGACGCACAGACCGAGAATTTCAATAACTTGAAAGAGCATTCCGACAAGATTATGCTGATGGAGGACACTCCAACCACATGCTTCGGCTATTGGAACTCCAACAACAGCAACGGCCGCGACGACATGTATGTTTGCATCGACGGTGCCACCATTGATGCTTGGGCTGCCACACAGTCGCCAATGCCAGGTGAGAGTGTGTCAGGACGTTACTTTGTTGGTTTCGACTTTGAGCAGGTGTTTGATGTCAATGCCAAGACTGACGACGGCAGCTATGCATATTTCGAATATGGCGGCAAGCAGTACAACTACCTGTCGCAGTCGACAGACAAATATGCTGGTACGATGGAGAGGCGCACCGACCAACAGCTCTACATCGACGGCAATGCCGCCAACGGCTTGAACCCCACCACTATCCAGGATCTCCTCGACGACGGCTACCTGCCAATTTATGGAAGAGATCTTCGCGAGTGGGTGAATGTATCCCATCTGGCCGACCATTACTACAGCGACTGGATTGTCGCCATCACCCCCGGTGAGACCTGGGGAAGTTCAACCAGCACCGATCCCATTATCCCCATCGAGAATGGCGACGGCGAAAAGATCTGGACAAGAACCACTAAGTATTACAAAAACGAAGTGGCTGATGCAGGCCGCATCCTCTGTGAGGACCTTGGTGTCGTATCTGCATCCGATATCGACTTCAACGACATTGTACTCGACGTATACATCTATAAGAAGTCATATTGGGTAAAGGTGGAAACCAGTACCAATGGTGTCAATTTCACCGAGGTGAGCAATGTGGAAGACCAGAGCAAAGCCACCTATGGTGCCGACATCTGGGCTCTGGCAGGCGGTGGAACCATTCCTGTCACCATCACTGCCGGCAACAAAAACTATAATTTGAAGAACAGTTTCGATCCCACGCTCTCCGACAAGACAATCGTGAACACAGTCGTTGAGCCAGAGGAAGCCTACGGCAACATCTACGAGAACTTCACAACTGCAAAGCATCTGAACACCGACCTCATCGAGGGTGTCAGGAATATCAGTGATGTTGATATTACTGTCAAGTACGGAGGTGCGAGCAGCGGCTTCATGACACTGAAGGCTTACAAGGGTGTAGCACCTCACAAGTTGTGTGTGCCCCTTACCACTCTGTGGCCCAGGGAACGTGTTGAGATTAACAATGCTTATACTGCATTCACGATGTATGTGAAAAAGCGCGATGCCCAAGGTAATTACATCGAGACCACTAACGGCACTACTGCCAATGGAAAAATTCCTCCATTAATAGAAACGCGCCAGAACAATGTGTGGCAGAATCCTGTTACAGGCGCCGTCTACAACAACACTGTCAGCTACACTCCGCGTCACGAGCAGACCGACTGGGTGGAAATACAAATCGCTGAGGGCCCGACCACCGTTGAGTCTGGTGGAGAAAACGGCTACAAGAGCGGCGAACCGGTACTTATACGTAGAAGAGATTAATGTTTAACTCCTAAAATGAGAACAAAGATATGAAGACAAATTATATTTTCAGAATGCTTCTCGTAGCAGCTGTACTGCTCTTGGGAGCTAACAATGTGAAGGCAGACGTCACTGGCCAAATTTGGCCGGAAAAAGGCGGTAATGGCAATTCTGCTTCTATTTCTATTGGCAACCAAATTTTCATAGACAGAAATATAAGCGAAAACGATGTCATTAGAGTTTATTGTGGAGAAATTACTGGTGGTGGTGGATCATTTAATATTAGATTTTGGGCTAATGGTTCCAATCCTGAATTTTCAGAAGGATTTGAAGCTCTTTGGGAAACTCAGGTGGTAACAAATAATCAAGGGTTAATTAATAACTCCTATATTAATTTGAAATGCTCAAGTAATACTGCTGCTAAACTAAAAGCTGGTGGTTTTTCTGCAGTTTGTAGTGGTATTACTATTACAAATATTGCCATATTAGTAGCTGACAGCAGAACGCCTGTTACGCTGAATTTCAGCAATACTTGGAAGGATATTACCGTAGGTGATAATGGTGTGGACGGGCTTGAGCTTACAACAGAGCCGTCTGGCCTGAACATTTCTTATGAATCAAATAATGAAAGGATTGCCACTGTTGGTACAGACGGCAAGGTGACGGGTGTTGCTCCTGGCATAGCTACTATCACTGCCACGTTTGAAGGTAACACGACTTACAAACCAGACAGCAAATCCTATTATCTCGTTGTGAAACATGCCTTCAGCGGTACTGCCGAAGGCAATCAACTATGGAGCGGGTCTGTCTATTTCGGTGATTGGCAGACGACATACGGCAGTCAAGCCACTATCAACAATACCATCGCTTCGTCCATTCAACAGGGTGATAAACTCCGTTTTTATGGTGCAGTGGAGACATTACCAAATCGTTACGATGCTTCATGGCAATTGCAACTTTATAATAATCTTTATAATGGTAACGATGCAATTGCACTTAAGGAATCTTATAACCCTGCCGATGATATCAGTATCAGAGAAAACGGCTATGTTGAGATTGAGGTTACACAGGATATCTATAATAAAATACAAGGTGGATTCAATATTCAGGGATATAACCTTACTCTATTTAGGGTAACCTGCATTGAAGTTGTAACCAAGGCTGACGTAACTCTCAGCTTTGGTGAAACAACAGCCGCTGCAACTGTAGGAACAAACTTCACCAAGACTGCAACGGCTACTTCGAACGGTCAGAACATCACTGTGGCTATCAGTTATTCTTCTTCCAACCAGAGTGTAGCCACTGTCAATTCAAGAACAGGTGAGGTTACACCCCTAACAGAAGGAACGACGACTATCACCGCTTCGTTTGGAGGCGACAACAACTACAACGCAGCTTCAAGCGTGAGCTATACGCTCACTGTTAACGCTGCACCACAGACACCTGAGTATATCATTGTGAATATGGGCTCCTACGAGTGTCGTACCTATGTAACGACCACGAATATCGACTTCTCGCAGTCTGTAGGCATTAAGGGATACTATGCCACTGGTCTCACCAGCGATGGCACAGCGGTACAGTTCACAAGGGTTACTGGTGTAGTTCCTGCTTCTGTACCACTTTTGTTGCAGAAAATAAACGGTGCTTTTGAATATAAACTCCGCATGACTGACGTACAAGGTACAGAACCGAGTCCTAACAAACTTGTTGCGGGTACAGGTAGTGCAAGTAGTTCGGGTAATCGAATAAGCGGCTCTGGCAAATACGTACTTACGGTTCATAACGGCCAACTTGTATTTGCGGAGACCAGCAACCAATCTGCCCAAGTGACTGGGGAACACGCCTATCTCGACATTAGCACAAGTAATGCTCGCGGACACCTCATCATGAGTTTTGATGACAATGACGAGGGAGTCACAGGCATCAATGCCATCGAGAGTGGCAGAGAGAACAGTGAGGTTATCTATGACCTCCGCGGACAACGCGTGCAGAACCTGAAGAAGGGTATTTACATCGTCAATGGCAAGAAAATGGTTATCAAGTAATATTTTTCTGTAAGAAATGTTGTAAGTAATAAAATAAGGAGGGTGTCAAATAGTGATCCCTCCTTTCTTTTTTGCCATGTATGAAATGTTGCTTCAATATGTATGCTACCTTACTCCAGGGCTCCTGCCCAGTTTTGTAAACTCTCCAACCTAATATATAATAATAAATAAGGTGTAGTACGTCTAAATATATAATAAGTCGACCATCGATTCTATTTCCTCGACCAAAATGGTAAACTCGATAATTATTCGTGTTTTTGCAAAATATACAGATAAAATGTCCGAAACCCTAATAAATCAAGGGAAATACAAGTGTTTAAGTCCTGTATGTCCACTATCTTTTTGTCGACAAATACATATTAATTTTGCGTAATTAATATTAATTAACACGTTTACTTGCATTGTTTCCACATATTTTATATACCTTTGCAGCGAAGTTCTGAAAAAGGACAACGAATCGGATATAATTTACATTATCTATAACCAAATTATTAAAAATTTTAATTTTATGAAAAAGTATTTGATGACAGGAATCGCAGCACTTGCTATGTGCTTTGGATTCACAAGTTGCTCTCACGAGATTGAGCCTGTAAGTCAGGAAGATCTTAACCAGTTAGAGGCCCAGAAGATTGTAAACAACTACAATCAGGCATTCTTGAAGTATGTTGGTGGAAACATTGCAGCTAACCAAACTTGGGGTTTCGGAGGTTATTCTGCTACTAGAACGCGTGCTATCGATGCTAATGGTAACATGTGGGAAGACTGTCCATCAGTTGGTGCTACTGAACGTAACGATGTTTTTACTTACGTTAATACACTTAGTGCAAGACCTAAGCAGATTCCTTCTGATCTCAGTGATTATTATGTCACTCATATTTACCAAGGAACTGATACGCATGGAAGTTCAAATTATCCAAACAGCAATATGAATCAGCTTGAATTCGCAAAGACTAGCCCTGCTAGAATTAGTTGGGATGGAAAGCAAGAGGGTGAATGGTTCCATATTTACGACTTTAATGCAGCAATAAGTACAGACTATGAGGGAAATATGCTCGTTGTAAATACTCCGCCGCTGAATTTTGCATATTATAATTCTTCTGATTCAAAATGGCATGATAAGTGGATTGGCGTTCCGGGCTCTGAGATAGGTGAAGATTATAAGGATTATTATTATATTTGTTTCGACTTCGAGGCAATGCCGAATGAGATTTACACGATTTTTGAGATGCCAGAAGCTAATGGCGCAAAAGTAAATGTAGAAGGTAGATTTGTTGGGGAGAATGGTGCTAATGCGACAGGCGCAGATCTAAAAGCTAAAGGCATCACTACTGTTACAGACAAATTCAATGGTCAAACATATACAGTCAAAGACAACTGGAAAGCTGTACAGATATTTAATGAGCATTATTATGCTCCTGGTAATGATAACTATACCGACTGGATTATCCGTCTTGTCAAAGCTAAGAGTGAGGATGTTGATCCCGATAATGTTTGTATTATTGCTGAGGACCTGAGTGCTGATGATGCTACCGACTTCGACTTTAACGATGTTGTCTTCACTGTAGAATATAAGACTGCAACTACTGCTAAGGTTACGTTGTATGCTGCTGGTGGTACGCTGCCCCTCAAAGTAGCTGGTACAGAGGTTCATCGGGCATTTGGCTATGGGGATCCTGACGAAAATGGTCTCTATAAGATGATTAACACTGGTGCCAAAGCTAATGTGAATGGCGTTGCACCCGTTGTTCTCTTTGAATCTCTGACTGTCGACAAGTCAAAGAGAGGTAATGACATTGAGATTTTGGTCGATAAGGGCAAAAAGAACGATCAGGGTGTATACGTACCAAATTGGATTGAGTTGACAGCTACCGGAGGAGAGCCCGCTGCTAAGCTTTGCGTAGGTACAGATTATGCAACTGGTAACAAGTGGTGCGCTGAGCGCGAGAGCATTAAGGACAAATATCCTGAGTTCTCTAAGTGGGTTGCTAATAATCCAACTCTGGTCTGGTGGAAATAATTGATACATCAAGTACTTTTAAATAACCAAATTTGGAAATGGGGCGGCTGCGTGAGTAGCTGCTCTTTTTCGTTTCCACAAATTCGAATCAGGAAAAGTCATTCCGCCTAGCCTTAGAATTCCTTCACTCGAGTCGATTTATCAAAAAGCTCGAGTCAATCGATGATTTGACTCGAGTGAAGGTTTTGGAGCAGCAAATCTTTGACTATAAAACATATACATTTTTCGAACGGTTAACAATTATTAGCAAGAATAATAACGACAATTTCACTCTTTTTCGCTATCTTTGCACCGATATTATCCCAAAGAATAAATTAATTAGGTATATGAAAAAGTATTTGATGACAGGTATCGCAGCCATTACTATGTGCGTTGCATTCATGAGTTGCTCTCATGAATTTGAGAATCTAACTCAAGATGAAATTGATCAACTTGAGGCACAGAAAGCATTTGCGAAATACGAGAACGCATTCATCACAGCCTTTGGTCAGCCTGCTGCTGATCAGGAGTGGGGTTTCGGCTCTCTTCCTGATAGAGCTGAAGCACGTGGTATAACACGTTCTGTAGACTATGTACTCCTTGATCAGGATCCATGCAGCCCCAATGCTCCCGCACAGCCGACATTCAGAGATAAGAGCACTATCACCAAGCCAACTATGCCTACAGATTATTATACTACTCAGGCTGATGTCATAGCGAATATTACCTATGCTAAGAATAAAGCCTGGGACAGTTGGGAAGAAAGTGGCGCTGTAGTTTATGTGGACGCTAACTATGCGACTGTAAACGACAAAAAAGACCAGATTATCTATGTAGTTGGTGATGTGACTTATCAAAGTTCAATGCAGACAGGTATAGTGTTCGTTGTAACCGAGAATTCGAAGCTGACTCTGAGAGGTCTTGGCCAGCACATGTCTGTATATTTGGCATCTAACGCCACTTTGGATGTTAATAAAACGCCAGCTAATGAATGGGACTATATCACGTTCGACGGTACTTCTGCCCTTTACATAAATAGTGGAAGCCAAGTAATAGGAGGTAACCTGAAGTTCTATAATGGCTGTCAGGTTCTGAATGCCGGTGGTACTATTACGGCCACAAATCTACAAGTAGACAAAAACTCTACTTTGTGGAATGAAGGAACGGTCACGGTTACTAACAACTTTGTTGGAGCCAATGAAAACGCGTTTGTCTACAATGCTGCTGGCAAAACCATTTCAGCAACAAACCTGAGTATGATTAACAACTCAAATTTGCTTTATAATGATGGTACACTGAGTATTAGTGGAAGAGTTTATACTACAAACTCGGAATCAGAAATCGTCAATAATGCAACTCTGACTGCTGCTTCTTTCGATTCGTCAGCAGGCGGTAAGTTCCTGAACGATGAATTAGGAACAGTCACCATAACAGGAACAACCTATCTCACCAATCTGAACAGCCTTTGGCAGAATAAGGGCGTGTATACAACCGGTGATATGGATATTGAAAATACGAGGAGAATCTATAACAATTGTAAGTTGACTGTAACTGCTGAAGGTACCAGTGGGACAGGAACGTTCCATTTTATCAAAAACTCTGCTTTCGTTCTGGATGGCCATGCATCAGTCAAAACTGATCAAATGATCTGGGATGACGACTGTGACTTTTATATGAAAGATGAATCCTTGTTGTGGGTAGTAGGTCGACTGTTGGCTAAGAATGATGACAAGGGCTATGGCGCACACGGACTTGGTACGGGCTATTCTGTCATTAAGGCCAATTCTATTGAATATGAGAGTGGTAAACAGTCGCGCATGAACTATTGGGGTAATATTTTCGTTGACACAGATTCCCATTTCCCACAGGGATTTGATGATCCCGAGAATCAATACACTGGTGCAAGTCAGCCTCACTACTATTACAGCACAAAGAACAAGACTGTGATGTTCAAATTCCTTGGAGATGCATGTCCTGTGACCACTATTGCATCTGGGAAATGCCATCATGGCTATACACCTCCCACGCCTCCGACGCCTCCAGTTGCCTTGGCTTCTCTTCGCGTGATGGCTGAGGACCTGAGTGCAAGTCAGGCTTCTGACTTCGACTTCAACGATGTGGTGTTTGATGTCGAATATGTGGATGATGGCCATGCAAAGATTACCCTAAGAGCTGCCGGTGGTACGCTGCCACTCCGAATTAACAGTGAGAACGGTAAAGGTGGATGGGAAGTGCATGAGGCATTCAAAGTTCCTGTAAATACCATGGTCAACACCAATGCACAGGCTAAAGGTCTAACTTATGCTGACAGAGATCCTGTTGTACTTGCTGAAAAATTTGAAGGAAATTTCACCAAAAACAACTTTGCACAGACTGTGAAGAGTATCCGTGTAGAGGTTTATAAGAATAAGAGATGGATGTTGCTGGACGCAAATCAAGGTGTTGCTTGCTGCAAGTTTGGTTGCTCTCTTGATAAGAAATGGGTAGATGAGCGCAAGAACATAGATGATTTCTACAGTTTCTCAGAATGGGTTCAGGGCTTCACTACTACACTGACTAAAAAAGGTAATTGGTAATTAAATCATCAAATACTTAGGTAAATATCATTGATGGAGGGTGCCTGCGAGAGTGGGCACTCTTTTTTTTAGACATTAGCAACCATTCCTATTGTGTAATTCGAAAATAATGTGTACCTTTGCCCGCTGATATGGTATTAAATTGGATTTGGATTGCATTTTTCATCATAGCGTTTGTGATAGCGCTGGTGAAATTGGTGTTTTTAGGAGACTTCGAGGTATTCCCTGCGATGATGGACTCGACGTTCTCCTCATCAAAGACAGCCTTTGAGATTTCCTTAGGCTTGACGGGTGTATTATCACTTTGGCTTGGCATTATGAAGATTGGTGAGAAGGGCGGCGTGGTAAACATCTTAGCCAAGATGCTGAGTCCGCTCTTTAGCAAGCTATTTCCAGAGATTCCCAAAGGGCATCCCGTCACGGGCTCTATCTTCATGAACATCGCAGCCAACATGCTGGGCCTCGACAATGCCGCTACACCCCTCGGTCTGAAGGCGATGGAGCAGATGGAAGAAGTTAAAAGTGAAAAGTTAAAAGTGAAAAGAGAGGCTGGCGAGATCAGCGAGAGCGAATATCAGGATTTGAAGGTGACGGCCTCGAATCCGATGATTATGTTCCTCGTGCTGAACACCAGCGGTCTGACGCTAATACCTATTTCTATTATGGTATATCGCGCCCAGATGGGAGCTGCTCAGCCTACGGATATCTTCATCCCCATCCTGTTGGCCACATTCTTTTCAACCTTAGCAGGCGTCATTATCACAAGCCTCTTTCAGAAGATCAACCTGCTGAACCGTACCATCCTGCTTACTTTGGGTGGCGCTGCCCTCTTGGTAGCAGCCATCATTTGGAGCTTTGGACAATTGGATTCCGTTCTGATGAACAAGGTGAGCACCTCGACTGCTAATATCCTTCTGATGATGATAATCATCGCCTTTATTCTGGCAGGTATCAGGAAGAAGGTAAATGTCTATGATGCCTTTATCGAGGGAGCAAAGGATGGTTTCACAACTGCCGTACGCATCATCCCCTATCTGGTGGCGATTCTCGTGGGAATCGGCGTTTTTCGTGCTTCAGGAGCAATGGACATGCTTATCGACGGTATCCGATGGGGCGTGGAAACTTGTGGCGGTAATAGCGATTTTGTAGGCGCCCTGCCCACAGCACTGATGAAACCTCTATCAGGTAGCGGAGCACGAGGCATGATGGTGGATGCGATGACCACCTACGGCGCAGACTCATTTGTCGGACGTCTGAGTTGTATCTTCCAAGGCTCCACAGATACCACCTTCTATATCCTCGCCGTCTACTTTGGCAGCGTGGGTATCGTGAAAACCCGCCACGCTGTGGCCTGCGGCCTCTTGGCAGATCTAGCTGGCATCATCGCAGCAATCGCAATCGCATATATGTTCTTTGGATAATCAAATATGGGCAAACTTCAAACGATAGCAAAAGATACGGCCATTTATGGCCTCTCGAGTATCATAGGAAGATTTTTAAACTACCTGCTTGTGCCACTCTATACTGCCCAGCTCTCGGCAGCCTCGGGTGGTTATGGTGTCATTACCAATATGTATGCCTACGTGGCACTGATACTGGTGATTCTTACCTTTGGTATGGAGACCACCTATTTCCGCTTCACCAACAAGACACATACAGACTCGCAGGTGGTCTATTCTACCACACTGATTAGCGTGGGTGCTGTATCTGCACTCTTCGCTGCATTGGTCGTCATCTTCATCAAACCTATCAGCAGTCTGATGGGCTATGGCGATCATCCTGAATACGTTTGGGTGATGGCAATAACGGTGGCCATCGATGCCTTCCTCTGTATCCCCTTCGCCCATCTGCGACAGCAGAAGAAAGCTATCAAGTTTGCATCGCTGAAATTGCTCAATATTGTGGTGAGCATCCTGCTCAACCTCATCTATTTCTATTGGATGGATGGTAAGGATGTGGGCTATGCCTTCTATATCAATCTCGTCTGCACAGCCATGCTCGCCGTGTGTCTCATTACGGAGTATACAGGTTTCCGCTGGCGACTCGACAGGAAACTGCTGCGTACGATGCTCAGTTATTCGTGGCCCATCCTTATCCTGGGTATTGCCGGAATCTTGAACCAGACGGCTGATAAAATGATCTTCCCATATATTTACGACGGTAGCAAGGAAGAAATGTTTGAGCAGCTCAGTATCTATGGAGCCTGCTCGAAGATCGCAATGATTATGGCAATGATCACCCAAGCCTTCCGCTTCGCCTACGAGCCGATTGTATTCTCTGGTGTCAAGGAAAAAGGTCAGCACGAGATGTATGAACAGGCGATGAAGTATTTCATCATCTTTACGCTGTTGGCATTCCTGATAGTGATCGGATGTCTTAACATCCATGACGATTCGGAATATCTGGTCGTGAAATACATTGTCAGAAAACCTGACTATTGGGTGGGTCTGAAAGTCATACCGATTGTGATGGCAGCTGAAATCATGATGGGAATCTATTTCAACCTGTCGTTCTGGTACAAGATCATCGACAAGACCATCTGGGGTGCCTGGTTCTCTGGCATCGGATGCGCCGTGTTGTTGGCTGTGAACATCCTATTTGTGCCTAAGTACGGCTATATGGCCTGTGCCTGGGGGGGGGTGGCTGGCTACGGTGTGGCGATGGTGGCCTCCTACATCGTGGGACAGAAATACTATCCGCTCAACTATCCGCTGAAAAGCATTGCTGTCTATGTCATAATAGCCGTGTTGTTGACGGTGGCGATGTATTATGTGCCAGACACTTACGGCTTCGGCCCTATCCTGACGCTGGCATTCGACATCCTTTGTATCTGCTGCTATGTCAGTTATATCATCTACAAGGACCTCCCTTTGAGCAGTCTCCCAATCATTGGAAAGAAATTCAAAAAATAAGAATATGAAGAAATTACTGTTTTTACTAGTCACGATTTATTGTTCACTATTCACTGCTAAAGCAGATGAAGGCATGTGGACGTTGTACAACCTGCCGAATGCCGTCTATGAGACGATGAAAATGGAAAATTATGAGTTGCCTTATGGTGCTCTCTACGAAGGCGAACAGGCCGTTAAGAACTGCGTGGTAAACTTCGGTGGTTACTGCTCAGGTGTCGTCGTATCACCTGATGGATTGGTGTTTACCAATCACCATTGTGGCTTTGAGGCCATCCGCTCGCACTCCACAGTGGAACACGACTATATGCTCAACGGCTTCATATCTAACTCCTACGAGGAAGAATTGCCTAACAAAGACCTTTTCGTGAGTTTCATGATTGAGCAGAAGGATGTCACCAGCCTGCTTGATTCCCTCGGTTACGAAAAGCGTGCTGAGAAAGGATCTGGCGAACAGCTCGTCGACTCGCTGGAACGCGTCTTCCAGAAGCAGATCAAAGCCAAAGACTCCACGCTTCGTGTGGAACTGAAGCCTTTCTATGAGGGCAACAGATTTTATCTGACAACTTATCGCGACTATAATGATGTGCGCTTGGTATTTGCCTTGCCCAAGTCGATGGGTAAGTTTGGTGGCGAGACAGACAACTGGATGTGGCCACGCCAGACCTGTGACTTCTCCGTATTCCGCATCTATGTCGACCCCAAGACAGGTGGTCCTGCGAAGTATTCAAAGGACAATGTGCCCTATCACCCCAAGAAGTGGGCACAGGTTTCGCTGCAAGGCTATCAACCAGGCTCGTTCTCAATGACTCTCGGCTATCCTGGCAGCACCAGTCGCTATCTGTCGAGCTATGGAATCCTGGAGCGTCGCGATGCCCAGAACAAACCTCGTTACCAGACCCGTGAGATCAAGCAAGACATTATGATCCGCCACATGCGTGCCGACGAGGCCGTACGCATCAAATACGATTCAAAGTATGCCCAAAGTTCCAACTACTGGAAAAACTCTATCGGCATGAACAAATGTATCGATTCCATCGGTCTTATCCAACAAAAGGCAGCCTACGAGGCCAAGATTCGCCAATGGCAGGATTCGACAGGCTTTTTGAAAGGCAAACTTGATTTTGATAAACTCGAGAACTTATACAAGAAGCGCTTCAATGCCATACGAGCCATGATGTTTTTCCAGGAGACCTTCGGACGTAACGACGAAATAACTAATCGCGCTCTGAGAGTTCAGCGAGGCATCGAGGTGAAAGGTGACAAGGACAAACCCAAAAAGCAGTACATCGATTTCAAGGACAACAGCGACACATGGGACCTGAATCTCGACCGTGAGGTATTGGCTGCACTAATGAAGAATTACCGCGAGCAAGTAGAGGTGAAATATCAGCCTGACTTCTACAATATCATCGACCACGATTTCAAGGGCGACTACCAACTGTATGTCGACCATCTTTTCAAGAAGTCACAGCTGATGAAAAACAATAAGAAAATCTACGTGAACAAAAAAAACTATCACAAGGATCCAGGTGTGTCCTATGGTGAGAGTCTGATTTCCACTATAGCAGAGATCCGCGCAGACCTGCTGAGCACTTACGACAGCATCGACAATCAGGAGCGTTATCTCTGTGCTGCCAAACTGCGCATGGAGGAAGATATGCCTAACTACAGCGATGCCAACTTCACCATGCGCCTGAGCTACGGTCAGGTAGGCGAATATCTGCTGGCAGGAAAGCCCTCTGGCTACTACACAGAGGCTAGCAGCATCGTCAAGAAGATGGAACAAGGAGAGAAAGGCGTCATCGACTATGAGGCTGAGCCTATCATGAAGGAACTGCTTTCTGCCAAGGATTTTGGTAAATATACCGACAAGACCACAGGCAAACTGCATCTCTGCTTCCTGTCGAACAATGACATCACTGGTGGTAACAGCGGCTCACCCATGTTCAATGGCAAGGGCGAACTCATTGGTCTCGCCTTCGATGGCAACTGGGATAGTCTGAGTTCAGATATCTTCTTCGACTCTCAGCTGGCCCGTTGTATTGGCGTCGACATCCGCTACGTGCTCTATATGATGGAGAAATGGGGCAAGGCCGACAGACTGATTAAGGAAATCGGAGCCAAATAAGAAACTTACATAGATTGGAGTAAACGGCTGATTTCTTCGATGGAATCGGCCGTTTTTATATATTCCTGCCAATCACCACGGATCATGCCTTTGTTTTGTAGGTCATCGAGCAAGGCAATGAGTGAATCCCAGAATCTCTTCATATTATAGAGGATGACTTTCTTCTGATGATAGCCAATGGTAGCTGACGAGGCAACGGTGAAGATTTCATCGATGGTACCAATGCCCCCAGGCAGGGCGATAAACACATCGCTCTGGTCCATCATCAGTTGTTTTCTGTCACTGAGATTATCGCAGGGAATATCCACATCGACATAGTCACTGATACGTCCGGACTTCTCCACAATCATGGGTACAATGCCGATGGTATGACCACCTGCCTCCTTCGTAGACTTGGCGACACACTCCATCAGTCCTTGATTCACACCACCATACACGATGGTATGACCATTCTCAGCAACCCATTTTCCCAGCTCCTCTGTCATTGCAAAGAACGCAGGATCAATCTGCTGATTCGCAGAGCAAAAAACACATATCTTCATACATATTCTATTAATCTGCTGCAAAGTTACGAAATTTTTTTGTATCTTTGCACCTAAGATGAAGACATTTGAAGAATTAGGCGTGTGCGGAGAGATCCGCAAAGCCATCGAGGAAATGGGATTTGTGCAGCCGATGCCTGTGCAAGAAGAGGTGATTCCCTATCTGATTTCCCCAGAGGGAAGGGATGTGATTGCCCTTGCTCAGACGGGAACGGGTAAAACGGCGGCATTTGGTATCCCGTTGTTGGAAAGGATTGATACAACCAGCCGGGAGACACAGGCCTTGGTTCTAAGTCCAACACGAGAGTTGTGTTTGCAGATTACAGACGATATCCGTGACTTTGCAAAATATATGGATGGTGTACATGTGGAGGCCGTTTATGGTGGCGCGTCTATCGAACCTCAGATGCGCGCCTTGAAAAAGGGCGTGAATATTATCGTAGCAACCCCAGGCCGACTTGTCGATCTGATGCATCGTGGCTATGCTCGTTTGGATCAGGTGCAGACCATCGTGCTTGATGAGGCCGATGAAATGCTGAATATGGGTTTCTCGGATAGCATCAACGAAGTCTTTGAGTCGTTGTCGGCAGAACACAGCACGCTGATGTTCTCGGCTACGATGAGTCGTGAAGTGGAGCGAATAGCCAAAAAATACCTGCACGACTACAGGGAGATTGTGGTGGGTAGCCGCAATGAGGGCGCAGAGAACGTGAACCATATCTATTATCTGGTGAGTGCTAAGGACAAATATCTCGCGTTGAAACGTATCGTGGATTATTATCCCAAGATCTTTGGCATCATTTTCTGTCGCACGAAAGTAGAAACACAAGAGATTGCGGATAAGCTGATTCGCGATGGTTATAATGCGGAGTCGCTGCATGGCGACCTCTCGCAACCCCAGCGTGATCTGACGATGCAGAAGTTCCGTCAGCATTTGACGCAGTTGCTGGTGGCAACGGACGTAGCTGCTCGAGGTCTCGATGTGGACGATCTGACGCATGTGATTAACTTCGGCCTGCCCGATGACATTGAGAACTACACCCACCGCTCAGGTCGTACAGGACGCGCAGGAAAGAAAGGCACTTCGATTTCGATTGTCCATAGTAAGGAGAAGTTCAAGATCCGCAATATCGAGAAGGAGATTGGCAAAGCCTTTGTACAGGCTGAGATTCCTTCGGCTGAAGAGATCTGCAAGAAGCAACTCTACAAAGTAATGGACCAGATTGTAAAGACGGATGTCGATGACGAGGAGATTGCACCTTTCATGCAGGATATCAGCCGCTATTTCGAATATATCGACAAAGAGGAAATTATCAAGAAGATTGTATCTTTGGAGTTTGGCAAGTTCCTGGCATATTATGCGGAGGCACCTGAAATAGAGAAGGTGGATATGGCCAAAGAAAAGAAACCTCAAACGGATAAGCAGAAACTACAGAACAAGGCGCAGAAGGGCTACAAGCGGCTTTTTATCAATCTGGGTAAACGTGATGGTTTCTATCCTGGTGAACTGATGCAGACGCTGAATCGTTTTGTGGGAGGGCGCCAGGAAGTAGGCCATATCGATTTGCTTGACACAATCTCTTACTTTGAAGTGCCAGAGAAGGATGCCAAGAAAGTGATGATTCAGTTGACGGGCATCCGCTATAAAGGTCGCACTGTTCGTTGCAATGATGCTGATGAAGGCGGGATATCCTCAAAGACTTCGTCAATGAAGCCACAACGGGAAACAGAGTCTAGACGGGATGTCCAGCCAAAGCGTGAGAAAAAACGCTCGTCGAAGAAAGAAGATTGGCGTAGTCTAATGAATAAGGGGCCTCGTGATTTGAGAGGAGAAGAACCTGATTTCTCTGAAGAAGGTTGGGCTATGCGCAAACCTCGCAGGAAAAAGAAATAAGAAAAGCCTCGCGGATTTGCGAGGCTTTTCTGAATTAGTGTTTGTTTCCTTAAATTTCATGACAGCAGACTGTCGGCCAACTGCTCCAGCAGCGCCTCATCGGCAGCCTTCATCCGAGAGCGGATGGTGACCATCGGCTCTACTATTTCGCAGTCCTTCAACCCTTCTATCATCGAGCGCATTACCTTGCCTGCCGTAGGCATCCAACTGCCGTTCTCGATGATGCCGAAACGACGCTTCTGATAGTTCTTAATCTGCAGGTGATAGAGGAAGTCATGCATCACTGGGAACACACCTGCGTCGTAGCTCGATGCAGCTACAACGACGGTTGGATAACGGAAAGCGTCCTCGATGACCTCGGCCATATCGTCACGGCTCAGGTCGCTAACTACCACTTTTGGAGCACCCTTTTCGCGCAGTATCTCACCCAGACGCTCGGCAGCAGCAGCAGTTCCACCGTGAATGCTAGCGTAGGCAATCAGGATACCTTCGCTCTCGGGTTCGTACTTGCTCCATGTGTCGTACAGTTTGATGGCAGCAGCCAGCTGTTCACCCTTGAGCACAGGACCATGCAGCGGACAGATGGTCTGAACATCAACTGCAGCCAATTTCTTCATCACCGTCTGTACCTGCGTACCATACTTGCCGCAGATATTGAAATAGTAACGACGAGCCTCGCAGGCCCAATCGTCGGTCTCCTTAACCAATGCACCGAATTTGCCGAATGCATCAGCAGAGAAGAGGACTTTGTCCAAGCTGTCGTAGCTCATGATGACCTCTGGCCAGTGTATCATCGCAGCACTAATAAATTTTAGTTCATGACGGCCTAGCGAGAGTGTATCGCCCTCCTTGACAGTCATTACACGACCTTCGAAATTAACGCCCTCAAAGAAGTTGGGCAGCATTTTCACAGCTTGGGCACTGCATACGAGCTGAAGGCCAGGATAGGTCTCCAGCATCCAGGCAATGAGCGCAGCGTGGTCTGGCTCCATATGGTGAGCCACCAGATAGTCAGGTTGGCGCCCATTGAGTACGGCCTTCAGGTTCGCCTTCCACACTTCACCCTTGCGACGGTCAGCAGTATCCAATACTGCAATCTTTTCATCTTCAATGAGATAGGAATTATAACTCATGCCCTCAGGCACTACATACTGACTCTCAAACAAATCAATGTCAAGATCGTCAACACCGATATACTTAATAGTATCACTCATCATATTCATAATTTTAAATCTCTTTCTTCCATTTCCTCCATACAGGCCTCCAGCTCTCGTTTCTTCTCATCGGCAAATGTCCGGTCAACGCTGTTGTCGATGCTCTTGCATACATTCGCAGAGAACTGTTGGGCGCAAGTGATGAGCTGATCCCATGTTGCCTCGTCGAAGCCCGACACAATCATCTCACGCGTTACACCATATTTGATCAGGCCATAGACAAAGCCCGCATTGAAGTTGTCACCAGCGCCAATGGTACTCACCGTTTCTGTCTTCTCAACTGTATACTGCTTCTTGATATCGCCCACAGCTCTCAACTCCACAGGGTCACTGCCCTGTGTCAGGATAAAGTTCTTGGTATAGAAGGCAATCTGTGAACGATAAATGGTATCAGCGTCCCTCTTCTTATATAAGATATCGAAGTCTTCAGATGAGCCACGCACAATGTCAGCATACTCCAGGTTTTCCAGAATATTGGGCGTCAGTTTCATTACCTCATGCTTGTGTGAGGCGCGGAAATTGACATCGTAATAGATGATGGCACCATTATTCTTGGCATGATCGAGGAAGGCCGCCATCTGTGGACGAATGACGGGATTGACAGCATAGTAGGAGCCAAACATCACGATGTCATCGGACTGGATATCTGGATAGACAAAGTCCAACTGATCGTGTGGATGATCCTTATAAAAGACATAGTCTGCATCGTTGTCATCATTAAGAAACGCCAATGAGATTGGCGATTTCGATTCCGGATAGACGGCGATATCATCAGCATTTACCCCATTCTCACGCGAGAAAGAGATGATGCGCTCCCCTACACGGTCATTACCCGTCTCGCTGATAAATGAAACAGGCACACCTGAGCGACCCAATGAGATGATTCCATTAAATACCGACCCGCCAGGCACAGCACCTATAGGCTGGTTATTTTTAAAAATAATGTCGAGAACAGTTTCTCCGATTCCTATTACTTTTCGCATTGTTTTAATAATTGATGGTGCAAAGATAATAAAAAAGTAAAAAAGTAAAAAGATAAAAAGGTAAAAAAGTGTGGGCATACTTTACTTTTTTACCTTTTTACTTTTATACCTTTAAAAAACTTTGTACCTTTGCGTCCAAAATGGCAAAATACAACACTCATACTCTCCCAAACGGCTTGCGAATCATCCATCTGACATCAACTTCGCGGGTAGTATATTGCGGCTATCAGATAGCTGCAGGAACCCGCAATGAATTGGTTGGAGAAGAAGGCATGGCCCATTTCTGCGAGCACATGACCTTCAAGGGTACCGAGAAGCATAACGCCATTCAGATTATCAACGCCCTCGAAGGACTTGGTGGCGAACTCAACGCTTTCACTAATAAAGAGGACACGACCTTCTATGCCGCTATCTCTAAAGAGCATTTCTCCCAAGCGGTGAACATACTAACGGATATCGTTTTCCATAGTCTGTATCAACAGCATGAAATCGACAAGGAGGTAGAGGTCATCTGCGATGAAATCGAGAGTTATAACGATTCGCCAGCGGAATTGATATACGATGAATTCGAGAATCTCCTCTTCGAAGGTCATCCGCTCGGACACAACATTCTGGGCAAGGCAGAACAACTGCGCACCTATACTACAGAAGATGCTTTGCGCTTTGTGCGTCGTTACTATCGCCCAGAGAATGCCATCTTCTTTGCTTATGGCGATGTTGACTTCGGGAAACTAGTGAAAAGTTTAGAGTTTAAAGTTGATAGTTCTTGCGTCCCTTCGGTAGCAAGCGCATTCGCGATTACTTGCGTCCCTTCGGTAGCAAGCGAGCAGAGCTCGAGCATAGAGATAATTACTCCTACCGCAGACATACCATCCATAAACAATAAACTCTCGACTATAAGCTCTCAACTGATTACAAAGGAACTCGGGACACACCAGTCGCACGTGATGCTAGGCACGCGGGCTTACAATGTCCACCACCCGCTGCGTATACCTCTCTACCTTCTTAATAATATCTTAGGAGGGCCCGGTATGAACGCCCGTCTGAACCTTTCTCTCCGCGAGCGCAACGGACTGGTATACACCGTGGAGAGTACGATGGTGAACTATAGCGACAGTGGTATGTGGTGTATCTACTTCGGTTGTGATCCAAAAGATCTCAAGAAGTGCCTGCGACTGGTACGCCGCGAGCTCGACAAAGTGATGCAACGGCCTCTGAGTGCCACTCAACTGCGCAACGCCAAACGCCAATTGAAAGGTCAGATTGCCATCGCCTGCGACAACCATGAACAGTTCGCCCTTGACTTCGGCAAGAGTTTCCTGCACTACGGCTGGGAGAAAGATATTACCCACCTCTACGAGAGCATCGACAAGGTAACCGCTGAAGACATACAGAAAGTAGCCAACGAGCTGTTCACTACCAACAGGCTGACCACACTTATCTTTAAATAATCGTTATTTCCCTAAAAATTTTGTGTCCAGATAGGCTTGGAAAGTATCCTTGTACATATCACCGATAGGAAGGAACGTATTTGCATCCATAATGACACGGTTTTTATTCACCTCCTGAATCTTGGTGAGATTAACGATGTAAGAACGGTGTATGCGCATGAAGTACTCTGGTAGCCGCTCTTCCATCTTTTTCATCGAAAGGAGAGTGATAATGGGTTTCTGCTCGCCTTCTATCCAAACCTTCAGATACTCGCTCATTCCCTCGATGTAACGAATGTCTGGTATGCTGACCTTCACGACGCGATAGTCGGTTTTGAGGAAAAGGATGTCAGATGTCTGAGATAAGATGTCTGATGTAGGATGTGAAATGTCTGATGGATGAGGATTGGTTGATGCAGAAGAAATCTCAAACCTCTCCTTTAGTCTTAGGGCAGCCCTTTGAAAATCCTGCAAGCCAAATGGTTTGAGGAGATAGTCGACGGCATTCACGCGGAATCCCTCGACGGCGTATTCAGAATAGGCAGTGGTGAATACGACGAGTGGAGGAACGGCGAGCGATTTCACGAAATCCATGCCATTCAGGTCGGGCATATTGATATCACAGAAAATGGCGTCGACCGTATCGTTTTCCAAGAATGTACGGGCCTCCAAGGCACTTTGGCACTGGGCGGCAAGCTCCAGAAACGGTACTTTGCTGATATAGGCAACGATTTGTTGCAGAGCCAAGGGCTCATCATCGATGGCAAGACAACGGATATGCATCTTATTCATTCACAATTTGACCATTTACGATTTAATATTTGAGCGGGAGGGTTAACTCCACTGTATAGACATCGACATCGTCGAGGATACGGAGCGTATAGTTTTGCTCGTAGAGCAGGTCGAGCCGTTTGCGCACATTAGTCAAGCCCACGCCACCCTTTACCTCGTTAGAGACTCCTGCCTTCGAGTTGCGGCAAGAGAACCACAGCTCATCGTCCTTCACTGAAACCTTCACATCAACGAATGATTCCTGCTGATAGCTGATGCCATGCTTGAAGGCATTCTCAATAAAAGTGATCAGAATCAGCGGTGGTATCTGGCGGTCGGGCACTTCGCTTGGCAGGCTGGTGTCAATACGTACTTTATCCGTATAACGCAACTGCATCAGCTTAACATAGTGCCGGATGAAGTCGAGTTCACGAGAGAGTGGCACGCCTTGCTTATTACCCTCATAGAGCACAAAGCGCATCATCTTCGACAGCTCCAGGATGGTGTCTTTGGCCTTCTCGGGATCAATATCCACAAGGGCGTGAATGTTGTTGAGCGTGTTCATGAAGAAGTGCGGACTTATCTGATAGCGCAGATATTCAAGTTGCTGCTCCAGATTCTTCTTCTCCATTTCTGCCAGCCGTTTGCGATCGTCACGGCTGCGGAAATAGCCCTTGATGCCGAGGTTCGCCCCAAACATCAGAATCAGCACCAAAATGGCCAGGATATCACGCTCACCGACAATGGGAGGCGGCATATCCGGCCGATGTCCCGGACGGGGACCGTGCTTATCGAAGGGTGGTGGCTCCCGTCGATCAAACTGCTCCATCGGCGGTCGGGGCCCCCTCGGCTCAATGTATCTTGGCTTGCTGTTATACTGATAAAACCCAAAAGCCAACAATATTACCACCACAATAGTGAAATACGCAGCACGCTGATGGCGATACACCAAGAGAGGCGCTAATAGGAAATTATGTACGAGAAACAGCAGCAGATAGACCGCGAACTTACGCCACACAAGAAACACCTCAGTCCAGTCGAACACAAGGTTCGTATCGTTCACCGTGCGCACATAAAGGCTCAGCAGCGGAGCTGCAAAAAGCATGCCCCACACTGCCAGGTAAATCAGATTCTCCTGCTTAGATTGCTTCGTCTGGAATATTCTATTCATACTAAGCTGCAAAGATAGGCAACATGACTTATCAAACCAAAATTATTCAGCGAACCGACCATTTCATTCAACGAGTTGCTATAATGTCCGGCTTACTTGGCAGACATAATCTCCTGATGGGTGATGTAGTTGCGATCTGAAGGAAAGCTGCTTGGCGTGATTGTGAATTGCCTGCCATTATGAAGATTGAGGGTCAGCTTCTGGAAACGAGGTGCCGAGAGCATATAGCGGTCGGAAGCGGGGCAGACGGGATAGAAGCCCAGGGATGAGAAGATATACCATGCAGATATCTGACCGGCATCATCGTTACCGGAAAGACCGCCTGCGGTGTCGTTATATTCTGTGTCGAGGATATGTGCCACGCGCTGGATCGTCTTCTCTCTTTTGCCGATGAAATCGTATAGATAGGCAATCTGATGACTGGGTTCATTGCCGTGCCAGTAACGGCCTTCTGCGAACATCGAGTCGAGCTTGGCCTCAAACTTCTGGGGGCCTCCAAGCACATCAATGAGTCCCTCTATATTGTGAGGCACATACCAGGTGTAATGACAAGCCGCCCCCTCCGTAATCCAAGGCTTGCGATGGATAAAGTCCGTATTATCCTCGAAACGACCACCATCATTCTTTTTACGCGAAATCTGTCTGGGGGCATGGCGACCATCACAATAACCCGTCTTGGGATTAATGACATTGCGCCAGGACTCTGAGCGACGCATCAGCTCCTTGTAATCCTGATCGCGGCCTAAGGCCTTGGCCAATAGCGCCACGGCAAAATCATCGAAGGCATATTCGAGGGTACGCGAGGTCTGCTCCTCACGATGGTAGGCCTCCTTCACACTATCCTCCAATGGGATATAGCCATACTTCAGATAACTCTCCAGCGCCCTGCGGCCCATACCATTCTTATATTCCTCATACGAGTCAGGCGTCTGGAAGGCATTCTTACGCATACCCTCATAGGCCTTTTCCACATCGAAATCGCGAATGCCTTTTAGATAGGCATCAGCCAGAGCGACACTACAATGGTCGCCAATCATCGCTGCCGTATAGCTGTTCCAACAAGGGAAGACAGGCCACCACCCGCCATCCTCATACATCGTCACCAGCGACTGCATCATATCAGCCGACTCTTTGGGGGCAATGATGTGATATAGCGGATGCAGTGCGCGATAAGTGTCCCACATCGAGAAGTCGCCATAGTATTTACGGGGACGCTCTGCCTTTGGTCCGGCGATACTGCCATCGGCAAACTTGGGATATCGGCCGGAGGCATCGCTCATCTCGCGAGGCAGGAACGAGGCCCTGTAAAGGGCACCATAGAACTGATTCACGCGAGCCGTATCCGGGTCCTCAACATCGATGGAGTGCAGACGCGCTATCCACTGTTGGGCGAGATGGTTCATCATACTATCGAAATCAAGCGACTCTGCCTCTACGGCAAAATTCCGCAAGCAGTCATTTTGCGAAGTGAACGATGTGGCTGCTTTCAAGATAATCGGCTGATGGGCCTTGCCCTTGAAAGTGAACCATGCACAGAGGCTATCACAACCGGAATCCACGATTTCCGGCTTCCCTTCGGCAGCAAGTGAGCCGGTTGTATCGCAAACCTTCAAAAAAAAATGTCCACTGAAGCCTGCCGGCTCTCCCCATCCCTGATAGATGCGATGCACAGGGTTATAGCCATAGATGGTTTTATCCTGCGGATTGATCTTCAGACAGCCCTCGCGCTCATCGCTGTTGTGGTTGAGCACAATATGTACAGGTCCGTCCTCCTCGGGTGTGATACGGAAGATGGCCGCATGGCTAGTAGCTGTCATTTCCACCTTCAGATGCTCTTGAGGCAAACGGACAGCATAGTAATGGGGATGCGATGTCTCTTCCTGGTGATTGAAAGGCGTCGCCCGTTCCTCCGGTCTCAGACGCAGTTTGCCGCCAAGCGCCGCCATAGTAAACGAGCCATAATCCTGCGTACAGCCACCTACTATCCAATGACTGTTGCGGATGCCCTGAAACAGCGAGTCTGTATAATAATAAGGAGCCACACATTTCTTCTCCGTATCTCGTGTCTGGGGCGTCCAGGCGTTCTGGCCATTGGGCGAGAGCACAGCTGGCAACGTCTGACCGTGTTCCTCAGAGCCCTTGCCAAATAGCCCAGCCGTTTTGGTATTGGCAGGAGCCGTTCCGACCATTGTATTCAATGCACAAAGCTGTCGCAGGTGTTCAAAATAGTGGATTCGATCTGCAATAAGCCGTTTCAACTCCTCCCAATCATAGAATCCCTGAACTACGGGAACATATTCAGAATTCAGGCGGGCAGGCTGCTCGTTATGCAGCAATTGCACAAGCACTCTGCCCTGTGCATTCCTATAAAAAATCATCTGCAGGTTGGCTGCCATTGGTAATAGGACATCCATCGGCATACCCTTCGTATCAAAGCCCATCAACGTCATTAGTCGATAGAAATTAGTATCGTGACCGAAACGGAGGTCTACTCCTACTCCACCTTTGGCAATGGCGGCATCAGCATCAGCCTCAACACGATTCCAAAGAGAAACCGCACAACGGCCGGCAATGCCATTATTCCCGATTTCATCGCCATTATGGAGCGTCATTCGGCGGTTGTTCAGATTGTAAACGGTCAGCAGTTCTTCCTCCGTGAAGATATCATAGAGCGAGACCTTTAGCTCCACATCCTGCATATCCGAAGCTATCGTGTGAAGTTCAGATAGCAACTTTTCCCTGTCTGCCTTTGACAAATGACTGGCATCAGTAAACAGCGCATTGATAAACCGGTCGGTAGATATTGGCAACGGCCAGCTTTTTGAATGTTCAAAGTCGCGCTGTTCTTGTGACTTGTAGGCTATCCACGACATATCTTCCTCACGAGTAATGGGGTCGATATGTATCAGTGGATTCTGCGTCTTCAATTCTGATACGAAGTTCTCCATGCTGGTCTTACAACGGTTGACGGTGCTGGAATGGGCTGAAAGATGAGCCTCAGCTGTAAAGAGCTGGGGGAAGTTCTGGTACATTCTACGGGCTATCTGATGATGCTGTCTGCCACCTAAGGGAGTGAGTAGTCCACCATTTCCCTTGGCGTTTTTCCATATCTTGCCAAGACGCTTACGGACATTCTTTCCCAATTTCGTCAGGCGATTCTTATCCTCGAACTGCTTGTTGACCCAGATATATCGCTCGTCGTTGGGCAGCCAGCGTGAACCATGCCTACCATAGTGCGAGATATAGAATGGCTCGTAGCCCTCCGGAGCAGCAGCCAGTGTCGTCTCCGTCACAGGATATGCATAATACACACCACCCAGCCTTTCGTATTGGGCGTATATCGGTCCAGCTATCAGACAGACCAGGCCAAGCAGCAGAAATAATCTTAATCTGTTCATGAGTCACTCTTCTATGGTATCTTCAAATCGATTCGAAACTTTCAAAATGAGGGGTCGGATATCTGCCAGTCGATTCCTAAGGGGTTATTCCGCATTTCAAGCACCAAAGGCATCTTTTCATTATAATGAATCCACATCTCAGTACGATCGATATCCGCCTGAATATGGATGGTAACATCCGACTGATCCTTCTTCCGCCAAGTGATGCCGTCATAGACGAAGTATCCCTTTTCCCTCAAATCGCTGAAAGCCTTATGGGAGATAAAGGCAAACGTGCCTTTTGTCAGATAGACAGCACCATCGGCAGGGATATCCCAACAGAAATTCTTCCCATTCTCCACGATGGAACGAGGTATCTTATAGGTTGCTTCCTTGCATGTCAGAAGTAAGGTGTCGCCTTGCCAACCATAGGTTAAAGGCCACGTGCGATACTGGCGGTTCAAGGTGAAGGCTATCTCTGCTTTTTTGTTCCCAGCCTGGGAAAAACTTGTTCCCACCTTGGGAATGTTTTGTTCCCTGCCTGGGAACAAATACTTTGCTTCTGGTTTGTTCTTAGCAGACTGGTAGAAGACAAGTTCTCCGCCAGCCATCAGGTCGGCATGCTCCAAGCGGGCATCATTGAGCACCTTGCCATTGAGTGTTACTTTGTCGAAATAGGTACCCTTGCCTCTGATGATGCCATGAAGGGTCTTGCCGTTCGAGAGTTGGAGTGTCCACTTTGGAATTAACGGTGCATGAAGCAGATAGTAACTCTGGCCAGCGTTAGGATAAAGCCCTAACATGTGGAAGGCGAGCCACGAAGACATCGCTCCGCTATCGTCATTGCCTGGCAGACCATCTGGCTGGTCGGTATAATTGTCGCTGATAATTTGGCGCACACGGTCGGAAGTCAGGTCTGGGCGACCTAACCAATGGTAGAGACAAGGCGTAAGGAACGAGGGTTCGTTGCCTACATTATAGCGCTTGCGCTCAAAAAACAAATCAAGTCGCTTGCGGAAAGTCTCCTCTCCTCCACAAGCAGCAATCAATCCAGGCACATCGTGAGGGATACTCAGTGAGTATTCTGCCGAAAGCGCCTCATAGAAGAACGTGCTCCACCAAGGCAGATACCAAGGCGCCACTTTTGTGATAGGTGTATAGGGAATCGTGGGATGGAAGACCTTCGACCTTCCCCAAGGTACGGAATCGAGCCAGCGACCTTCGGTATCACGAGGCATGATATAACCCTTTACATCATCCCATTCGTAGTCGGAACGCCAGAGGTTTTTCCAGTTAGCAGACTGTTTCAGATAGTGTTCATAGACATCCATCCGTCCTAAACCTTTCGCTACTTCAGCGATGCAATAGTCATCATAGGCATATTCGATGGTTCGGGTACCAGCACGATCGATGCCATAAGGGATATAACCCAAAGCCGTATATTCCTTTAATCCGCCTCGTCCATGTTTCTCGTGGTCAGCCCCAGGATCAACCTCCGCATCTTTCAGCATCGCCTCAAGCGCATAGTTATAATCGATGCCCTCCAATCCCTTGACAAAGGCATCGGCAATTATCACTTCAGCGTTTGAACCGCCTTGTGTTCTTCCATTGCAATCGCCACTACGGGCATCGGGCATATAACCCTCTCGCTTGTAGATATTCAACAGGGAATTGACTATATCCACCTCACGTTTGGGATCGATAAGGGTGATAAGAGGCGACGAAGAGCGATAGGTATCCCAAATGGCATAATAGTCATCGTAATAAGGCGTCTCTCGCCATTTTGGGTTCTCGCCACTCTTATCCACAGGCATCAGCATCGTATGGTAAAGAGCAGTATAGAACATGCGCTTGTCCTTATCACTGCCTTTGATCTGAACACGACTCAGCAATTGCTCCCAACTTTCGCGAACCTTATTTAACTGGGTATCGAAATCGCATTCTGGGATATTCCGCTTCGCCTGCTGCGTGCTGACATATGAGATTCCTACCTTGATATTTAATAAGGAATCGGCAAATTGAAGAATGACACAGGGGGACGGTTCTTTTGTTACATCGGCTGGTATAACAAAAGAACCGTCCCCCTGTGTCATCAGACAGAAATATACGGTATAAGCATCTCCATTGTTCCAACCCCCACGAACGCGGGAATAGCCTCGTACCTCATGATTATTGACCACCTCGATTTCACCACCAACAAACTGCTGCTGTTCGCGCTGGTCGGGAATGGGATTCTTGCCTAAATAATGTGTCGCATCGATCAAGAGGTGAGAGATACCATTCGTGGGATAATGAATGCGATAGAAAGCACATCGCTCAGAAGATGTAATCTCTGTGCGGATGCCATTCTCGAAAGTCGTCGTATAATAACCAAGCGAAAAATCCTCGCTGGTTCTTTTCTGGGAATAGTCTTTTCTCTCATCTCCCACCTTTTGCTTCACACCACTAATGAATGGCTGTATCAGGATATTGCCATATTTCTGTCCACCACCCGTTCCACTGACATGTGTCTGCGAGAAGCCCGTCACTACTTCTGGCATCGGTGCCCAGCCCGCATTCGGTTTCACCGTACAATCGGGTCCTGGCTTACACATACCGAATGGCATCGACGGACCAGGAAACGTACGTCCTACCCCCTCGCTGCCGATACGAGGGTCAACATACTGCCACACTGTGGCCATCATGGTCTTTGAAAGCAATAGCAGACAAGCGGTTAGTAAAATTGGTTTCAGTTTCATGTTGCAAAGATACCAAAAAAAGTGAAAAGTGAAAAGTGAAAA
>JAGCDZ010000042.1 GCA_017650905.1 Prevotella sp.
GGACATTTCTCTCGATCCGGAACTGTTGGGGCGCGTATTCGAGAACCTCTTGGGGGCGTATAACCCTGAGACACAGGAAACCGCTCGCAAGGCGACGGGCTCCTACTACACCCCGCGTGAGATTGTGGAGTATATGGTGAATGAGTCGCTGGTGCAGCATCTAATCAAGACGGGTATCGATGAGAAGCAGATTCGGGGTTTGTTGGAGTACCACGATGGAACGCAGACCGAGCTCACCGACGAGCAGCGCAAGCGGGTGATGACCTCGCTTTACCACGTGAAGATTCTTGACCCGGCTTGCGGTTCGGGTGCATTTCCGATGGGTATGTTGCAGCAGATGGTGCATGTATTACGGCAGATTGACCCTGACAACGCCCATTGGGAGGCGTTCATCAAGACCACAGCGGGTGCACAGGCGGAGCAGGCCTACAAAAAAACCAAGGATGCAGAGACGCGCAAACTGCAACTCGATGAAATTGAGAACGCCTTCAACCTCCGGCTTGCCAATCCCGACTATGCTCGTAAGCTCTTCATTATCCAAAACTGCATCTATGGCGTTGACATCCAGCCTATTGCCATGCAGATCTCGAAGCTCCGTTTCTTCATCTCGCTCATTAGTGAGCAGAACAACGATAATATTTTACCTCTTCCTAATTTGGAAACCAAATTTGTGTGTGCCAACACCCTGATTGGCGTTGACCGGAGTGGCGGCTCATTTTCATCTGATGTACTTGAACAGAAAAAGGATGAATTGATAGATGTCCGAAAGAAATTATTCTATGCTCGAACTGCCAAAACGAAAAAGAAATACCGCGAAGAAGACGATAAGATACGTGAAGAATTAGAAGGTATGATTGCCGATATGGCAGGATTGGGCACAAGTGTAGCCAAGCAGCTGGTTTCCTGGAACCCTTACGACCAAAATGCTTCTTCGCCCTTTTTCGATGCCGAGTGGATGTTCGGGGCTAAAGACGGGTTCGACGTGGTGATTGGGAATCCGCCGTATGTCGTAGTACCTATTGGATTATATCCAAACTATAAATGGAACAATGATTTATACAAAATGTTCTTTGAACTATCACTAAAAGAACTTTGTCTTCCAAAAGGAATTGTAACAATGATTACCCCAAAGTTCTATCTCTTGAACAAAGACGATAGTCAGATGCGATTATATTTTATGGATCGAATCGAAATCTTGTTACTTGCAACCTGTAATCCATTTGAGGCTGTGACAGAGAATGTTATTACGATTGCCAGAAAAGATATTCCAAAAACAAAAACAATCCCTTACTTTGACTATGATGTCGAAACAAATTCTTTTGTAAGATTTGATGACCTAAATAAGGAATATTGCAAGACAAACAAGTATTTTGAAATGGTACTTGGGCTGAAGGCAGATATTATTGCCATCCTTCAAAAAATGTTTAATAAAGGAAAAGAGTTGGGTCGCCTCACAGAATCAAAACGAGGTGCTGAAGTTTCGAAAAATTTCCTTCGTGAAAACATATACGGACTTGAAACGCTTATTGGACAGGATATGAGGAAGTATTCAATTACATGGGACGAGACATATTTGCCCACTTCTCATAAAGAATATCGACGATTAAAGGAATACTTTGAGTCAGAAGTGATTTATTTGAGGAGAGTTGATTCCATGTTAGAAGCCACGATTTCTCCTGGAAAGTTTTATGGATATAGCAAGAACGTTTATGGGATAAGAAGGCGTAGCGGATGCAATTATGGAATTAAATATTTGCTCGCTTGTATCAACTCAAAGGTTGTGGATTTCTACTACAAGAAGAAATTTTCGACAAAGAAAACGGATGTTTTCCCTGAAATTCAAACCTATCTCTATGAACAATTGCCAATTCCTCCTGCGTCAAAAGAAACACAATTACGCATTGAGTCTTTGGTTGATCGCATTCTCGCTGCCAAACATGCAAATCAGTCTGCCGACACATCGGCTTTGGAGGCTGAGATAGACAAGCTCGTATATTCACTTTATGGGCTTACAGATGAGGAAATTGCAGAAATTGAGCAATAAGATATTCACCACTTTCAATTACAAGACATTAAAAATAACATGATGAGAATAGATTTGTCAAAAGGGGAAAAGGGGCACTATTGTCGCCAGAGTCCAAAAAATAAGGGAACTACATCTCTGCCACTACCTCATCACGTCGGGTCTGTATGCAGGTCCTCACTTGCATATCCTTGACAAAATGCACTTTGTCGTAATCGTTACAGGTCTCAACGGCATGATGCATATTATTCAACACGTGGTCATATATCTGCTGCAAGGCATCATCCAACGATTTATAGGTAAAGTGCGTCTTCTTACTGGGAACAAACGGTTTCAAACGCTGTCCACCCTCCTCCCCATCCATAAACTTTATTCGGCACTTGCAGTCAGCAAACTTGACATTACCCGCATCATCTTTATAGAGCCACAGGTTATCTTCAAGCCGTATAAAATAGTTGGACTTGAAACTATCGTCAGCCGTGTCATACCTGATACAAAGGTCATTGCCCTTGCCCAGAAACAGACGGCATCTTTGCGAAAAGACTTTAATTTGCTCTTTCAGCCCAACAATGGCTTTTTCCACTGCTACAAGTTCTGAACGGTAAACCTGAGCTTCTTCCTCGTAATGCGACAGTGGATGAATCAGCGGGTGGAGATATGACTGTACAACAAAGATAGGTTTCGTGTCAAATCCTATTCTTGAAAATAGCTTTCCTACAGCATCTGTCCTTTGCGAGAGCTTGAAACCGGGAATAACCGTATAGTCATCACTCAGGAACAGTTCCTTTGGCAACTTCTTTTCATTGATAAGTTCTTCCAAGGCCTTACGGAAATAGTTGGCGGCGGCCGGCAAATCCACTTGTCGCCCTCCATGCAGGTATCCTTTGGCTTTCTCAAACGAGGACACGCCACTCACCTTGACTGGCAAATTAAGTTTCCTGCCGTTTACGTTCTGCGGCATAGTGAACAGGTTCACAAATTTCCATCGTTCTGCGCTGTGCGTAAGCAGATAGTTCTGCGCCATACAATACCACGACCTGTCGTAGGTGGCAATGATAATCTGGAAATCACTGAACTCCTTATCAAGTATTTCCATAATAGGCCAACGGTTAGCAGAATCAATCCCTATGAAGATGTCATCCAGGAACATCAGGCGAAGATCTTGACCAGGATGGAAATGAAGCATTGCCAAATATAGGCAAATAGCCACGGCTGACAATCTGGCCTCGTTCAAGCCTTCGGTGTAGTCATCCACCGGCGCATTGCCCAGTTCTATCTTCAGCCGTAAATCCTTTATTATCTCCCATTGCCATTTCCAACTGTGATAAAAAAATGTCATGGGTTTCAAATCGTAGGCAATGGATAGTTGGAACGTGCCAAAGTACAAAGCAAGATACCTATTCACTTCTTCAAAGAGTGTGTCAAGTACCGAGCGCAACAGCTGCTCGAAATCAGCCAGTTGGCGCAGGCCTCGTCTGTGGTCTCTCGTTCTTCTGTCATGAACATTAAACAGCAGATTGTTAATTCTCTTCCATTCTTCTTTAATTTCCGTTCTGCGTCCTTGTCCAACGGGAATATAGTTAGCCAGTAGTTGCTCCACAAAGAAATTGAAAAGGTTCGGATTTTTTTCCTCATACAGATACACCTTCAGCAAATCCTTGTAATTCAAGAAACCTCTTGTCAGTGCCAGCGACTTCATAAAGGCGGTGTCAGCCACTTGTGTGTTGTCCACACCACTGGCCAAATGGTATTCAACAACGTTCCTGATGCTGTGGTCATTCTCGTCGTAGTCACCAATGCCCAGCACCACTTCACCCAGCTCACCTGCTGCCTTGTAGCGGTTTGGTACAAAGTTTACAGGCGCATAGAAACTTTGGATGAAATCCCGCAGCGATTTGTAAAGCGAAGTCTTGCCGCTACCGTTTTCACCATACAACAGCAGGTTCTCACCCTTTTCAAGCGAGAATGTCAGCCTGTCATAATAGGCTCTTGAATTCTCCAGTTCTATTTTACTTATCTTTTTCAATGCCGTAAGTTCCTGTTATACCTGTTGCCACAGAAAGACCTGAAAGCAAATCCGTCTTGCCATGAACAATTTCATTGCGGATCAACCTCATCCTCTTCTCCCGTTCTTCCTTATCCAGTCCGCTCAAATCTTCCAGTTTGGCTACCATGTCAAAGAGCGTGAAATCTTGTAGTAAAAATACATCTTGATGGTACACCTCTTCCACCATTCTGTCAAGTACACCCTCAAACAGCATCTTCACATCCTTGTTCATACTCTCTGCATATACCATCACCTTGTCGAACATCTTCTGTTTCTCCAATGGCAACACAGGTAATTTTATGCTTTTCAACGTTCCAGCTGTCACCGTTCTGCTCATAAAATCGTATTCCTTGAATACATAACTGCTTTGCAAAACAGCCTCAACATACCCTTGGGTAAAGTCTTCTCTACTTAAACGAACACCAATAAAATCATCTTTGTTCATAGGCGGTATCCTGATGATTTGTACTCGGCGCAACATCTTGTTATCACGCAACACGTAGAAGTCGCATGTTGGTTCACCTATCGAATTTTCCGGGTCAAAAGAATAAACAGCCAGCACATCTTTCATGCGGGCGTACATTGTTTCCTTATCACCGCAACTCTTATACTTTTCACGGAACTTATCCACTTTCGCATTGAATATCTCAACTGTTATTCCTTCCTCAGACATGCTGTTGAACAGTTCCCGCACTTCCTGTCTGATGGTCATGCTGTTTTCCTTGAAGCAACGGCTGTCTAACCCGTGCAAGAAATACCACAAAACATAGAAACTCTGCTGAGTCCTTTTGTTGTTCTCCACACCCAGCAGTTCGTCTAGGTTCTTGCTTAGTGTCTTGTCATTGTTATCCTTTTCATCGCTCAGCAGCGTACGCAGGTTACTGATAAATTTGAACTCGAATTGATTCACAGCTTCCACAAAAGCATCCTTCTTTCCGGCATTCTCCAGTATCTTGCTGATTTCCCTCTTCGAGCGCAAGCGGAATGAGATACGTCCAAATAGTTTATAAATATCCAACGCTCCCTTCTCAGAACCTTCTTCTGGATGCATCTCCAGATATTTAAAGTACGACAGCACTGTATAGTTGTTCTCATTCTCCATACGATTGCCTGTCCTTCGCATAAAGAACCAGTTGGCATTATTACTATAGGATGCCTTAATGGTATCAATCAATCCTCTGTCAAGATATGAGTTCCACATCTCAAACGTGTCATCCTTGATGGGGTAAGGTTTATTGTTCAGTCGAATGAACAAATCCAGAGGCTCAAAGTCGGGATTATTCTTTTGGTGAATCTCTATCACCCAAAGGTCAAAGTTGGTGATGATGTCTTGCTGGTATTCATCCAACTGCTCAAAGTGTTTACCGTGCAAATCCGTCAAGATACTATCCTTCAGTTGCAGGGCAAATCCGTCTTTATTGGATTTCACTTTCTCTCCTTTCTCATTCATATACCCACGTCCTATGTAAGCTAGTATGGAGAGAATACGCTGTTGTCCGTCAATCACCTCAGAAACGCCTGCATTGTTCTTATAGATAAAAATAGGCGGCAGTTTAATGCCCAGCAACAGACTCTCAATGATTTCTGAACTCTTGCGCTTATTGATGACTTCTTCACGCTGGTAGGCTGGACGCACCAAAAAACGGTTCCTGTCCATCAAGAGACAGATGTCCTCAATAGTATAGGTGCTGGGTTCCGGCTTATTGATACGCAATTCCTGGAAATTCGTAGTTCCCGTTTCCTTCGTCTGGCCTAATTCACGGTTCTTTTGCTTGAACTGATCATCTGTCTCTATGTATAGGTCTTTGTTGATGTCATATACTTCCGAAAGGAAATTAGCCACCACCCGGTAGCGGTTCACTATCTGGGTAGCAAACGAACTGCGGTCCATCTCAAAAGCACCCATGTTATTCCCTATGAGTGTAGAGAACTCGGCAAGTTCTATGCTGTTCTTCTCTGGCAAGTCTTTCCCGTTGTCTTCTAGAATTGAGAATCCCCAGAACAGCACTTCCGAAATCAAACGGTTATAGGGTGTTTCTTCTGTATCAACAACCTTGCGCACCTCATCCAGCAAATCCATTTTCTTCTTGAAAGACTCAAACAGTCCCTCAAATTCCTCACTGTCAATGCGGGCAGATAACAAATCGTAGTATTTGTCTGTAATTTTCTGTTTGGCCTTTGAGTAATACTTGATGGGAATCTTGTGGATGACTAGTAACTGGCGTATCTTCTTCAGTGATATGTCTATCTTCTTCTCCTCATATTTGAACAACCGGTTAAACTGGTCGTGGAAAACCTCTTCCTGTAGTTTCTCTTTGAAGAAACTGTTCAAGTCATCATCAAAATAGATGGCCTTGTCAATCTCTATTTCCTTCAGCGGAGTGATGCCTGAGTTATAGCGTTTGAATATCTCCTGTTTCACAGAGTCTTCATCCACCTTGGTAATGCCGTCGTGCGATGCAAAGCTGAATTCTATTACACGCAACTTGGTCTCCCAGAAATCATTCTTCATTTCATCAGGCAATGAACCAAAGGTCTTTTTGTCAATATTCAGGCCATCCAATTTCTTAAGCCCAGCTTTGCTCAAGCGCAGTTCACCGTTCAAAAATTTCAGGATGGTTTCATAACGCTGCCGGCCATCAATGATTTCCACACCACCTTTACTGCGGAAAAAGATAAGCGGAGGAATCTCCGTTCCTATCAGGATACTCTCCAGAAAGTATGTGGCTTTCTCACCGTCCCACACATAGTTACGCTGGTATGGCGGTGCGTACTGGGTTTTCTTGACCTTCACCTCACTGAATACACTTTCAATCGACACCACCTTGGTCTCGATTTTCAGCTTGTTCTCAAATATTTCTTTTAGGTTCATACGCCTGCCTCCTTTCTATTTGAATTGTACAATACACGCAGGATCTATCAGAACGGAAACCTTATGATTCTTCCCGTCCGTGAATTCTGACTCTGCTCTTCCGTCTTTAACGGCCTTGCGCAATGCCGCCGTATAATGCTCACGGCTATATTTTGACGTTTTCTGATGCTCCTCAAACAAGCTCAGAACGTTTATTCTACGTTTTTTATACTCCTCACACAACAAGTCTTTAAGTGCTTCCACGGCGCCCAGCGTATCGCCAAACAACGATATTTCGTTAGCGCATTTTTTCGGATCAAAGGTGTAGGTGTTGCTGCCGTTATGCAGTACCAAGTCTTCATTCGCATACTTGTTATACACACTCTTGCATAGATCATACCCCCTAAATCCCTTTGTGATGTGCAGGATATAATGGCTCGTAGTCCTACTGTCCTCTTCCTGAAAACGGAAAGCGCAGCAATAGACCGGCCTATTGTCCCCCAACAGTTTTACGAACTCCTCTCGAAGACTTGTCAAGATATACTCCAGGCGAGCCGGAACGCTGGCCTGTTTTCTAACCTCAACTTTCAGGGTGTCAAACCTTGTAGGGAACCAGAGCCTCATCAATTCTTCAAACTGTTCATTTTCCAATGCGGGATTAATGCGCTTGGTGTTGATGAATAGAAAAATCTCATTGCCCCAGTTCTTAAGAAACTTTGCCAGCGTAACTGTCCGCATACCCCTATAGCCAAAGGGATCGAAAAAAAGCAGTGATGGTTGTTCGTTCCACCATGTTTTCCCGTTAGCACCAAGTTTCATCGTGCTTTTTTCCAGATAAGCATAGATGTTCTCGTAAACGCCCACTTCCTTATCCATGAAGTAAGCCTTCTTCGGGAAAGTTCCTCGCGGAAATTCCGCCTCAAAGTTCGCCCTCAGTTCTTCACTGAAATACAGGTCGTTGAACACAAACTGTACTTTGTCTTTCAACGAATAATCCTGCGCAATACTCCGAGCCAGCATAATGGGTGTGGAAACATTGCCGTCTTCATAGATACCTGGTCCTGCAAACAAGTCTATATAGCGGAACATTTCCGGCTCATGCCTTTTACGGATAATCCTGCAATATTGTGGAAAATACTCCGAAACAATGCTGGCTTTCACTCTTGACGAGTCGGTCTGGTGTTTAAAGAAATCGTTATCTGCAGCCATTCTATCTATCTTCTCCTTTTATTGTTGAAACTTCTAATCCCACGACTTTCTTTATGCTCTCTTTCCACTTGATTTGTGGATTGTCTTTATACTTTTTATAGAGTTTCTTGATGGCTTCATCATTCTGCCATTCTAACAGTTGCTCAGCCGCTGCTTGGTTTTCTGCATCCAGATGCCCGTTAGTCCTCAGTCGCCTGATGGCAAAGTTCATTTTGCCAAGCCAAATGGCATCCGTCACGTATGGTGACAGCTCGTCAATCACTTTATTTATTTTGTTATCCAGCATAGGTTCGCAGGAAAGACTGGTCTGATAGCCTGATTCAAAGGCATAAATCAAAGCCTGTTTCCTTTCCTTATAGTCCGGTGCATTGGGCTCCCAGAACTTTAGGGTTTTTGAGCTGGTGGAACCTATGGTGAAACGGAAGAGTATATTTTCTTTGTAATCTGTAAAGGTGTCACAAATCTGTTTGATGCACGGGAATGAAGGTTTGGAGACAATTAACACTTTGTTCCCGTTAGCCAGCATTCTTCGAAGGAAATCTATTGATAGGTCAAGATGTTCAGAGGTGATGTCATGTGTTGAAGGGAACATGATATATCCCTCGCGATACTTGACGTTCTTGTTATAAGTCACCCAGTTTACTTCCTCATTCTTCCAGGTGTCTGGGGTTTTGCGCATAAAGCGAATGGCCATTTCCTTGCTGTAGCAGTATTTACAGTCGTTGCAACAGCCCTTCAAATAGTTCACATTCGAGGCCGCCCACTCTGTCGTTCCGAATACTGGTTTACACTTATCCGTCATTATCTTACAAAAGATATACTCTTTTTGTTTCGCAAGCTCACCCAGCGAGCTGGGAATGAGCAAAATAAATTAAAAACTGGCATAAGGACTTTCATAATCAACTGAAATTCAGCGTTTTTGTAATGCCTAAATACAAAAAGCCCATCAATATGCCACGCTGCAAAAATACAATAAAAACTGATGAAGTCGGAAGTCTTTTCAAAAAAATACGAAAGAGGCTATGGCGGTCATCTATGAGGTCATAAAGGCGACAAAAGCGACGGACTACGGACTAGATCTGACCAGTGCGTGTAGTGCTGTGCGTAAAACCGCAGAAAAGCGGCTTTTTCTGCTACTTATTCTTTCGAGCCCGTACGATTTCTCCGGCAGCATGTTCGCACAATAGATTCCAATGAGCAAAGACCCGTTCTATAGGCTGCTCAACAACGCTGGCTTCAGATCGAGAACCGTCGGGTATAAGGTACTCGGGCGGCTGAAGAAGCTGCCGGAAAGCCGTGGCGAGGCCTCGGGCTCGACCTACCCAAGACCGGGCGTCGTATGGAACTGATTGGCAAGGTTTTCTCCCACGTCATGCACAACATGACACTTGACTTTAAGATGTTGACATTCGCCTACAGAGACGGGAAGACCACCTGCCTCTCCATGGTGGTGCGCAATTGTGCATTTAGTGCAGTCCATTCCTTCAAAATCATACCATTTAGTGCAGTTTATAAAATTAAAAAATTACCGTTTAGTGCAATTTAGAATTGTAATTCATTGAAAAAGTGTATTTTTGCGGCGGATTAAAATATTGCGGTTATGAATGAATTGGAAAGAGTGTTGCGCGACCAACGGGAGGAACTGGAAAGCACCAATTTCAGCCAGTTTGTCACCCGTAGGGAAGAGTCACAATTGGAAC
>JAGCDZ010000043.1 GCA_017650905.1 Prevotella sp.
CGCTGCCCGTAACTGTTCATGGCATCAAACAGATAGTCGATACTGTCACGCAGATACTCATGACGATCGCTGTTGTTGTCGCTCCTGCCGAGTCCAACTGAAGGAGAGATGCGCAATTTCTTGGTTGCTTGATAATCGAAGCTCAGGTTACCTTGATAGTTATAGGAATAGTTGGGCGACTCTGTGCGGCGGTCACGATTATCGACGGTTCCTAATTTATGATAGGTATAGTGATTAAGGCTCGAAGATTCTGGATTGTAACTGCGACTAAAGTTACCCTGTATGTCGAACGTGAACGAGTCGCCCGAGGGCAGGCGATAGGACAGAGAGCCGTACCCATTGCCATTTAATTGGTTACTCTTAGTACGGGAGCGATACCACGAACTGTTGATGCTGTCCTTCATCACGGCATCGGCAGTACTCACACTCCAGCCTTCGCTCTCATAGTTGTTGCGGTAGTATCTTAATGTCGCTGTAGAGTAGAAACGGAACTTTCCCGTAGCCCTCAGCGTATTCTTCAGCGAGAAACTGCTGGGCTTGCTGCGGCTGGTGCCCTCCGACAATCCGAAGGTACTGGCATCATTCAGATAGGTCTCGCTCTGGCTGCGGTTCTCACTGAAGTTGTTGCTCCATGTGGCGCTCACCTCAGTAGCGTTCGACAGTTTGTCCTCTGGTGCCTGATAGACGAACTGACCGCCAACTTGTTTGAAATGGCTATCACCAGATTGTTCCGTCCTGTCGTTGTACTCGCTTTCCTCGGCATCGAACTCCATCGACTCGTTGATGTTGTTGAGTCCACCGAAGATAACAGCCCTTGTGCGGTCAGAAAAACGCAGGCCGAAGCCTTTCACTTTGTAGCGATCGTCCGTACCATAGCCAGCCTCGATGTTCGCTGAACCGCCGATGCTGTACTCCCGCTTCAGGATAACGTCCATCGTGTATTCCTTTTTGTCCTCGTCATCGATACCGAGGTATTTGTTTTCCTCGGTCTGCTTCTTATAGACCTCCACGTTCTTCACCGTGAAGTATGGCAGATTCTGGAGCATGATCTTGTTCTTGCCCTTGAAGAAGTCGGCACCGTTCAGTGTCAGGTTGTCAATCTTCTTGCCGTTGACGAATATCTCGCCATTGTCCTTCAGTTCAACACCTGGTAGCTGTTTGATCAGACCGTCGAGCATCGAGCCTTCGGGCACGTTGAAGGCGTCGGCGTTGAAGACCAGCGTATCACCCCGCCACACCATCTTTACCTTGGTGGCCTTCACCACCACTTCGTCCAAAGAACCGCCCTCGAAGTGATGGGCCTGTGCCGTCTTCTTCAGATAGACCTTCGGCCCCTCAATGTCCTGGCGACGCTTGCTTATCTGTTTCATTTCGAAATTGGCAAAGGCCGTCTCGTAGTTGGGATGCTCTACCTTGAGGATATACTTGGCAGGCTCACGGCTTATCCGGAAATAGAATCGCGTTGTGCCCAATGAACGTCCGAGGCCACTACTCCAACTATGACTTTCCCATACGGTCATGGTGTCTATCACGGTAGAGTCTTCATGCATCAGTATGACTTTCACATCGGGAATAGCCGCCTTCGTAAAGCCGTCGGCAACCGTTCCGTACATCGAAATCCTGTCTTCCTTCTTTTTCTTCACCTTCGTACTGTCCGCCTGTCCGTAAACCACTATTGCGACGAGGGCGAGCAGTGCGGTGATTAAAAGTTTCTTGTTCATATTACTTGCGCTTTTAATCAATCATTAGAAGTTCTTGGCGTTTATAAGAGATTAGCAACTTTTGCTTGGCAAGTACCTCGCAACCAAAGAGGCCATCTATGCCTTTGCTCTCTTTTAGATGAGACACGTCGGAGAAAGCTGTTTGCAGTTTCTTGAACGTGCGTCCTCCGAGTGTAAGGATGGTCTTGCCCTTTGTGATCGATGCTCGTCCGTCACCATAGCCCGTGAGGTGGGCTTTCTTGATGCCCTTAACTGTGGACGGATGCAGTTGTGGCCAATCGCTGGCGAGCAAGTTGCATTCTGCTCCACTGTCGAAAGCAAGCACAACGGGCACACCGCCAACTTGGCAGTCGAAGGTCAGCAAATGACCTTTCTTAACGCCTTTCACCGTCTGGCAGTGGTAGCCCTCGTTCAGTAGCCATTGGTGCGTGGTGTCTGGGTTTAGCAGCACTATTTCGCCAGACTTGAAATCGAACAGCACATCAAAGTCTTTGTAGTAGCTCTGCCCCAAGATGCCATGCACAGCTACGCCAACGGTCTCCAGATTACTCAAGTCTGACGTCATGATGTCCGTCTCGCTGAGCGTAACGCCACCCATGTCCATCGATTTCACGTGGTGCATACCGCTGACAGAACCTATGCCGACGGCACCTCGGCCTCCACTCCCCATCACTTCTCCATCAATGTTGTGGTCGAAATACTTACTGTTGAGAATAACGCCAGGAGCACCAGTGTCGAAAAACATATTGCACGATTGACCATCAATAGTGACTGTAACAATGGGTAATCTGCCATGACGCTGTATAGGCATTCGTGCAATGTTCACTCCAGATTGAACATTGGCCGTTGGGGTGGCATGTCTAATAGATACCTCTGCTTGCAGCAAATCCGCTTCGACCACCATGTTGTCGGCATTAAAAAGAAATGTCGCCTCCGTGGTTGTGCTGTCGGATTCTGTCATGATGTAATGCAAGGTCAACCCCGTGCTATCCCGCTCAACATTCGACTGTTCCCACCCCGTTATGATGGGCATTTGGGCTATAATCTGTTTGATCACTTTGCCTGCTATCGGCTGTTTGATGTTGGAGAAATGGAATTCTGGTGCCAATAGTTCGTCTATTCCGTCAGACGAATGGTTTTGTGCAGCATTCAGTATGCGCTCAGCAATTCGTTGACACGTGTTCACGTCTTGTGCCCAGCC
>JAGCDZ010000001.1 GCA_017650905.1 Prevotella sp.
ATATATTATTATTAATTATAACTATTCTATTTAATTTTCTAATCTATTTATGCAAACTAAAAAAACAAAAATGCAAAAATGCAAAAATGCCAACTTGCAAAGTTGTAATAGACTGTCTTACCCTGAAAAACGTTGTTTTTTATTCAACGTTTTTCAGGGTAAGACACCAGAGCAGATGATCCGCATGGCGGGGATATTGCTGGATATCGCAGACGGCACTAAGCGGGATTTTGATGAGCTGATTCAGGAGAAGCGCGGCACTACTTATTGGGTTCACTTCGCCGTTCGCCCTTCAGGCAATCGCCGCAAGATTCTCTTTGACTGCATCTAACTCTCCAAAGGGCCAGATTCGTCTGGTCCTTTTTCATTTCATCGGTTTTAGTTATAAATTCATGGCCACAGCAGACATCTTTTCGCTGAGATCCTGGAGAGCCTTACGAAACATGAGTCTTTCCTCGTCGGTAAAGACTGCAATCTTTCCGTTTACCTTGTTACCATTCACTTTCTGCATGAGCCATCCGCGTGACTTACCGAAGTATTTTTTTGCAATGTAGCTAAACGACAAGGCATCCGGAAGATCTCCGAGCTTTGCGCGGAATATCATCTCATCGGCATCCTTGATGATCTTTTGCATACCCTCATCAAATGCATTCACGCCCTGTTCAATCTCGTCAGCAGTCAACACTACAGTTGGCTCCTTTCCCTCAGTGACATCATCAAAATATGTCCTGATCTTCTCGTCCTTAATATTCGTCGTTGCTTTTTCCATATTACCTTAAAAGTTCTTCAATGATTTCAATTCTTTTCCTCAACATGTTTCTAGTGTCAAGCATCTTGTCAATCAGTGCCTGCTTCCTTTCTTTTGGTAAATCGCTGTCGTTCAGACTTGCGATAACTCTGTCACAATGTTCCAAACATTTGCGATAGAAGTCCAATCCTTCTTTCAGTTCCATACGCTTACGTTTTTAGTTGCAAGCAAGAAAGGACACTTCTGACGCTGCAAAGTTAATAAACATTTGTTTAAGATGTTGTTTTCAACAAGAAAAAATTCAGTAATAAACAAAAGTTTAACTGACATTAACTCTTTCTTCATAATACTAATAATTTGTGATTCATATTTTAGACCTGAGGTCCCATATCGTTTGCAAAGATAGTAATTATTCTGGTAACTTCCAAATTTTATGGAGAAATTGTGGTATAACATGTTTGAGGCTTGCATCCCTGCAAGCCTCAATCTAACTCTAACTAATTATCAACCATTATTAACTAACAAAAGCATTAAGAAAAAACGTATGAAAAATAAAACTATATAGGTCTAACTATTTATTTCTGATTTCTGATGCAAAGATACGACGATTATCAATTGATTCCAAGTAATATCTTCAATTCTTCTCCAAGTTGTATGGACAAACACCCGAATCTTGGACAAATCGGGGAATTATGCTCAAAACTTGTCCAAAACAGGATGTCGTCAGATATTACGGATTCACTTCGCCGTGCGTCCGAAGACATCGCCGAAAGAACCTCTAAGAAATGTTTAAAAAGATTTTTCAGTAAAATGATGATATTTCAAAAGAAATATGTATCTTTGCAGACGTAATTAAACTGACAATGGAATAATAAATTAAAAACGAATATAAGTAACGGTATGATACGAGGATTCAGTTAAAGCAAAATAGAGTCTGGAACATCCTTGACTAGGCTGTAGAAGCAGAACTACGACCTCCGCAAACACATCAGTCAGACAAGGCAACGGATGTTCGCGCTCTCTTATGGGGCGTGGACAGATCGATTGTTGTCTGATGTAGGCTGTCGTAGGCCTTGCTTCACTCAATCACTTCCACGCCCTTCTTTCAAAACGAAAGGAGGGCTTTTTTGTTTCTCAGATTAATTTAAAAAGATACAATATGAAACCTAACGAAGACCAATTTGATGATTTTAAAACACCTGAGTCAATGACTTATGTAAACGAAGCAATAAGTAAGGTGTTCGAGAAAGAGCTTACTGAAGTTGAGCAGTTTAAGGAGGATCTTGATGATCAGCTTTTAATGGCTGATAATCCTCAAGACGAACTGACTGAAATGATAATTGGTTATATTCAAGGAGCTGGTGATGTAAACCAGGTGAATATTTGTTCATATCGCGCCAAGAATGGTGTAGGCATTGACGCATGGGGATTTAATGGTGACGAGGATCTAACGACAATCGATCTGTTCCTCACACTCTATGTCAATCCTGATGAAAGCACAAAAATATCTGCTAACGACCTTGATCGCCATTTCAATTGGCTAAATAGGTTTTATGATCAGTCAAAAGCTGGCACTATTTTTTCAAAGATAAGTGAAGATAGGAGTGATCTTTTCCAAGTAGCCCAGCTTATTTTCCAAACTACAAATATTGATCGTATTAGATTATTTCTGTTAACAAATGCTATAATGCCCCCCACCTATGATAAAGCTAATACGGAATTGGAATCAGGAACCAGCTGTGAATTCTATGTATGGGATGCCAAGCGTATTATGCAACAGGATCATATTATATCTGGTAAGAGTCCTATAGTTGTTGATTTTGAGGGAGATTACAATTGCACCCTTCCATGCATTAAGATGCCAGATGTGTCAGATAAGGTGTCCTGTTATCTTTGCATCATACCAGGGCTTGTGTTACAGCAGGTGTATCACAAGTATCATCAACAAATACTGGAGATGAATGTGAGAACTTTCCTCCAATTTAAGGGCGCATCGAACAAAGGCATACGTGATACATTAATTGGTCATAAAGCCACACCTGCTGAAATAAGAAAAGGCATTGAAGATTCAGACCCGGAACCGGACATGTTCTTTGCATATAACAATGGTATTTCAGCTACAGCATCCGAAATCAAACTGAATGAAGAAGGTAATGCTATCACTCGTATAAAATCATGGCAAATAGTAAATGGTGGCCAAACAACAGCTGCTATACATGCTGTTATGAGTATGAAAGACGTCGATATTTCTGAATTGACAAAGGTATATGTAGCTATGAAGATATCTGTCATAAAGGACAAAGATAATCTTCCATCGGTTGTACCTAGGATCTCGCGTTTCGCTAATACACAGTCTGCAGTAAAGAAGTCTGATTTTAATATTAACGAGCAGTTTCTTGTTGAATTAGAACAACGTTCTCGTGAAGAATGGGTTATTAATCCTTTTGGGAAACCAGTTTCCAAATGGTTCTTTGAACGAACTCGTGGACAATACTTGGATAAAGCTAAACGTGGAGGTTTGAAAGCAGAGAAAGAGTTTTATGCTGAATATCCGAAAAACCAGATGTTCGACAAGACCATGTTGTCGAAATTCATGATGGCTTGGGATCAAAATCCTGCCAGCGTGTGTAAGGGCGGAGAAAACAATTATGGCGTTTTCTTTACTCGTATGAAACAACAGTCAGTTCGCTTTGATTCCACTCGTTATCATCGGACTATAGCAAAGGCTATCCTTTTCAAAGCTATTGATGCTTTCTATGGGAAAGATGGTTTAGCTTTGCCTGGCTATAAATCAAATATGGTAGCTTATACCGTTTCATTGTTGTCACATCTTTCGGGTAAAGCACTCAACTTGGATACTATTTGGAAGGAACAGTGTGTCATCTCAACTTCTTTATACAATGAGTTGACTATTGATATCTACAGTGTATATGCCAAATTGATTGTTGGTGCGGAGCATGTTACATATAAAGTGAAGGAAAGTTATACAACAACAGACGGTAGGCGTAGAAACAGATACGTGCCTAAGAGTATCCCAGACGATGACATTAAACTGATAAAGAACACGTTGCTTTATCAGATTTTACAGTTTGTTAAGACTATAGAACCCCTCGTTTATAATCACATATTTGATGTTAACGAAGGCGAAAATATTAATGAGTGGACAAAAAAGACTACATGTTGGGATTCGCTTAAAGTAAAAGTATCCAATCAGGGCAGTTCTATTAGTATACCCCAGACCCTTTGTTCTGCAACAGGTGATATGGACATTGAAGTAACAGAAGGCCAGCAAAAGTTTATTAATGAAGCAGCAGAGATTGATGATGAGACATGGTTCAGCATTAATGCATGGTCTAAGGAGAATCCGGGAGAATTAACACCAAAAGAACAAGCCTTTATTGGGCAAGTAGGCTGGAATGTCAAAAGGAATAGACCATTAACTTATAAACAAGCTAAGTGGGCTTTGGAAATTTACGATAAGGCAAAGGAAGCTGGCTGGGAGGAATAATGCAAGAAAACCTGATACGCGAGTCATTTTTGGACCAAGAGGTTGATGAGGTAAAACCATTTGATGGTCCTGCAATTTGCTTTTCCCACATAGAAGCGAATAATGATGGCTTGCGTCCCTATCAGGCAGAAATTAAAAAGGAGATATATGATCTTTGGGACAAGATAGATAATGTGATGCTCCAGATGCCAACTGGAACAGGGAAAACCATTGTATTCACTTCTATTGTCCGTGATATACGCAAATGGTGCCAAAGAAATAGCAAAGACTCAAAAATATTGATTGTGGCTCATCGTAAAGAGCTGATTGAGCAAGCTAGCAATAAACTTGGGAGTTTATCACACGGTATTATCCAAAGCGGTAAATTGCAACAACTGTCTTTGCCCATTCAGGTGGCTTCTATTCAAACATTTATGAGTCGCAGAAACTATGAAACCATGCGACGTCAACGTTTTGATTTCATCATAATTGACGAAGCACATCATTCTATGGCACCTGGATATCAGAAGTTGTGGGATATGTTCCCCAACAGTAAGAAACTTGGTGTAACGGCCACTCCTTGGCGTATGTCACATTCAGGATTTACTTCGCTTTTTGGCGACATCGTTTTGTCTAAGAGTATAGAGTGGTTTGTCAATAATGGCTACTTATCAAACTACGATTATATATCAATTAGCCGGAATTCGGAGATTCAACACGAAATTAACTCCATTGAACGATATGGTGCTGATGGCGATTACCTTGAGGCAGAGCTGAGTAACCTGTTTGATAAAGATAAAATTCGTGCCGAACTCTACAAGAGTTATAAGCAGTATGCCAAAGGTAAGAAGGGAATTATATATGCCATAGACAGGAAACATGCTGCTAACATATCAGAATTGTATTCAGTGAATGGCGTAAAAGCGTGCATGATTGATGGAACAACACCAGCAACAGAACGCCAGGATATGATTGATTCTTTCAAGGCAGGAGAAATAGAGGTAATTGTTAATGTAAACATCTTCTCAGAAGGTTTTGATTGCCCTGATATCGAGTTTATTCAGCTGGCTCGTCCCACAAAGTCGCTTGCGCTTTACCTTCAACAAGTAGGTCGAGCTCTAAGGATTTCACCCAATAAGACCAGTTCTATAATTCTTGATAATGTTGGACTTTACAATCGTTTTGGAACTCCTATGGCTAATCGTCGCTGGCATTATCATTTCATCGGACATGATGAAGGAGAAGGCTTTAATGATGGATCTGGTATTACTCGCGATATTATTTTTGATCCTCAGGAACGAGAACCTGACTATAGCGAGGGCAATGAGGAAATGGTAATCGTAGAGCATACCAATGGAGGTAAACAAATTCGTACAGAGGATGCTAACAATGCTGTTGCTTTGGGAGAATATAATATATTCCGCAAGAGTGGTCTATATGGTGTCTGCGATCACAAAAACCGTACACTGGTTCCACCTGTATATGAGGATATGCATCCTTACTGCAATGGCTATATACCGTTCAAGCAAAATGGGAAATGGGGCATTATGCTTAAGAACGGAACAGTGAAAGTGAAACCCAAATACTTTTATATTGGCCCTTTCATAGAGGGTATAGCGGAAGTACAAAACAGAGAAAACGACCCCATATATCATATTAATGACAAGTTAGAAAGAATTGAATAAGAATATACAAGAGACACCTTTAGATGTAGAAGGTTTAAATTGGTCTTTACGACAATTCTCATCGCCGGATAAGACTATTCGCCTGGCCACAACATTTAGTGGAATAGGTGCAATTGAGTATGCATTTAAGCGATTGAACCTGAAACATGAAATTGTTTTTGCTGGAGATATAAATGATAATTGTAGGGCTTCCTATTTTGCCAATTACAAATTGTTACAAGAATCATGGCATAGTGATATCCATATGCTTGATGCTAAACCATACAGAAATAAGGTGGATTTGTTGGTTGGTGGTGCACCTTGTCAAGCTTTCTCTATTGTTGGAAACAGAAAAGGCTTTGATGATACTAGAGGAACCTTATTTAGAGAATTTGCACGCATAATCAAAGAATGTAGCCCAAAGGTCTTCCTTTTTGAGAATGTTCAAGGTTTATATAATCATGACAATGGACAAACTTGGGAAGTTATTACCAATACATTTAGGGATTACTGCGGGTACCACATCTATTTCAGAAGGTTGAATAGTAAGAATTACGGAATCCCACAGCATAGAGAAAGACTATATTGTGTAGGTTTTAGAAAGCAAACAGATTTTCTGTTCCCTGCTCCTATTGATTGTCCATATATCATGTATGATTTCATGGAAGACTATAGAGGAGGTAATTATTATGTGAAAGAATATGATTGCAAAGTTCTAACACCTCACATTGAGCGAAAGAAAGAACTTGCTAAAGGCACGATTAAACCTCTATATAACGAATTTGTATTTAAGTGTTCGGATGTTGAAGACAAACATTATTTATCCCAATCTGTGTACGACTACGTATTAGCTGGGGGATCTAAGAGTTTTAAAACATCAACTAAAACAGATCTTGAAATTGCAAGGCCATTGCTTCAATCCATGCATAAGATGCACAGGGCAGGAGTTGACAACTATGTCTCATATAATAAGAATAAGGGGATAAACGGATTAAGAAGGCTTACTCCGAGAGAGTGCTTACGTCTAATGGGATTTACTGATGATTTTAATGAAGTTGTTTCCAATACTTCTTTATATATGCAAGCAGGCAATAGTATAGTTGTTGATGTTTTGATTGCAATGCTAAAACAGATTGACATAACGAAATACGGTGTAGATGAGTAATAAATACGAATTGATCCAAAATACTCCATACAATATAGATATGGAGAGTGATTGGAGGCTGAAAGAATTTTCAAATCCGTCTAGGGTCCTTCATGTCGGTACATCATTCAGTGGAATAGGTGCAATTGAACATTCTTTGAAACAATTAGGCATAAATTATAAAATTGAATTTGCTGGTGATATTGATGAAGATTGCAAAAAAGCATACTTTGCAAACTATGAGATAAATGATGACCAATGGCATTCTGACGTACATGATTTTGACGCTACAAAGTATAATGGCCATATAGATTTGTTTGTTGGAGGTGCACCCTGTCAAGCATTCTCTCTGCGTGGTAAACATGGAGGTTTCGAAGATACAAGAGGAACATTGTTCAGAGAATTTGCTCGAATTGTTAAGGAGTGTCAGCCCAAGGTGTTTATCTTCGAAAATGTAAAGGGAATGTTAAGTCATGACAGAGGGAGAACATGGCGTGTAATAAAAAGCACTTTTGAAGATTATTGTGGATATGACGTATATTACCAAGTTCTCAATGGTAAGGATTACGGAATACCCCAAAGCAGAGAACGGATTTTTTGCATCGGATTTAGAGAAGAAACAGAATTTAAGTATCCTGCTCCAATCCCTTTAAAGAAAACAATTTATGATTTTTTGCAGAAAAAGTTTGAAGCAAAATATTTATTGAAGCAAAAAGGGGTTAATTTTATCACACGGAGTATAAATTATCAGAAAAGTTATACCCAGATTAATGGCGATATAATGCTTTGTCAGAAGAGAAATCAGCAATTCAACTGGCATGGTGATTTTGTATATCATCCGAAGCTGAAATCAGACATGCAGACTCCTGAATCTGATGAATGTTTACATAGAATCGCTGAATATGAGGAGAATTATTATACAGCAAAGCACCCTGAACGATATGCGCTTACATCTATTGGTGGTAACGCGGTCATGAAAAAAGTTCATGTTAATGAGATAGATATTAATTATGGCCGATTTAGAAAGTTTACGCCACGAGAATGTCTTAGGCTTATGGGATTTGATGATTCTTTTAGAATCGTTGTTTCCGACACTGAGACGTACAAACAAGCAGGTAATAGTATAATTGTAAACGTTCTTGTTGCAATTCTCAAAGAAATGGATATTACGAAATATGCTGAATAATAACTTTCGATATATAAACGACTGGGCCGTTATAAGGCTTGCTGATAGCTTTGTGAAAATAAACAAAGCTGGTACTGGTAATGGCGAAGCTGCTTTGTATCTTGGAAGTAAATATGATCCAGACATATTTAGATTTTTTGAATGCGAGGATTTCGATGCTCATTGTATAATGCTTAGAGATGATGTTATAGATTATCTTCAGCAGGTTAAAATAGAATATGTCCATAATTGTCGCAATTATAGGAATGAAGTGAGTATTAGGACCTGGAATGAAAATTTAGCAGAAGCTAATTCGTTACCAGAAGAGTTGTTCTTTGATTTAACTCGAAAGCGGCAGTTTGACAAAAACGGGAGAGTTTATGCTCAGGAACTAACATATAGACGTGCCAAGTCCTATTCCCTAGAAACTGAGCATAAGGCATATGTATATGATTTGATTCGAAGGATCTCAATTCCTGAAGTTTCTTTTTTGATGCTGACAAAAATAGAAGATGAAGGTCCAGTAGGATTTCATGCAAAACTATATTATGATCCAAATTTTGAATAGCCTATGGCAGACCTAATATGTAGATGGCGTAATGGAACGCCAAAAAATGTTGTAGAGCTGGTGAATTCTTTACCACATGAAAAAATGAAAGTGGAAAAGTTTCGAAGCATTATGGAGTCGAAATGGACAGATTTCTTTACTGCTCCATATCAGTTGGCATGTCAACTAGGTTTATACTGTGAGGCAGAAGATGGGTATTATTATCCAAGATTTGATCATGATATTGAAGAAAATGAAGCGATTTCTTATCTTTTTCACTGGCTACCGAGATATTATGTTCCGAATCCATATGTTGGAAAAGAGGGATTTCAAGATATTGCCTGTCCGACGTATGTACTCAAATCATTGTTTGATTATACTATAGCCAATCCTGGAACTGATTATGCATCTGCATATAAAGCAATATTCAAAGAAGATGCAAAAAACAATGATGATATCGTTAGAAACTATATTAACAGATATTCTCAAGTCATGGAGATGACAAAAGAAGGTGAATTAATTATAAAAGAAGGTAAATCACAAGACATATTCGGCTTTATGAACAGAAACGACAAAAAAGCATTCTTTGATAATTTTTCGTCAAAGGAAGTTGATCCAATGAAGATGTACCAAGATGGTAATTTGGACCAAAGAAAAGCAATGTTCCGAAAATATTTGGAATCATTAGGAAAGGCAGAAAGTACAATCAAGCAATATATACAATATCATTTAATTTGTGAACCTGTACTAAACGTCATTAAAAAAGAATCTGGCAAAGATAATCTATATGACGTAGTTGACTTGTTCCAAATAGAAAAGATATATAAAGGGTGTAATGAGTTGCCTGAAAATAAATCTCGCAATAACGTTTATACAGCTTCAGTTACAAATTATAAGAACTTCATTGATTTTTTAGAAACTGATGAAGCCGTAGCTTTATACAGCAATGCTATTCGATCGGATTTGTTTGATAAACCATTATCATCTAACACAACTCCTCGAGTATGGATTTACGCTCCAGGCGAGCAGGCAAGGCTTTGGGATGAATGCCAGAAGCAGGGTTTGTTACGTTTAGGCTGGGATGAATTAGGGGATTATAATCAGTTTGATTCTCGCCAGACCGTTATTGCCAAGATGAAGGATGTATATGGGATTGACAATAAGAGCAACGACGCTTTAGCTGTATGGCAGTATTTAAATGATATGCAAATAGGTGATATCGTCTATGCCAAAAAAGGATCTTATCATATTATAGGACGTGGTGTCGTAGATGGAAACTATGTATATAATGATGATTTGGATGAGTATAAAAACACACGTCTTATACGATGGACGGAAACTGGCGATTGGGATGCTCCTTTCCGATTGCCTCAAAAGACATTGACAAGACTCTATGCTGATGATCCAAATATCAATTTGCTAGAAAAAATGGTGTCAGGAACGCTGAAAATAGAAATACCAAATGAGCCATTCTCCATCAAAAAGATGATTGACTATATTGGTGAAACAGGATTGTTATATACAGATTCACTGGTAAAGCGTTTCGCCTTCTCGTTGATGTCTAAGCGTTTTCTGATCCTTAGTGGTCTCGCGGGCTCTGGTAAAACGCAGCTTGCCTTGGCTTTTGCTAGTGCATTGGTTAAGAACAAGGAAGAACAGATGTGTGTAGTAAGTGTAGGCGCAGACTGGACAAATAGAGAGCCACTCTTAGGATTCCCCAATGCATTACAAGAAGGAAAGTACGTTAAACCAGAAAGTGGAGTATTAGATTTACTCATTGAGGCAAATAGGCCTGAGAATGCAGATAAACCATACTTCCTGATCCTTGATGAAATGAACATGAGTTATGTTGAACGTTATTTCGCAGATTTCTTGTCAGCCATGGAGAGTAAAGAGAAAATATCTTTATGGAGTAACGATGAGGCTCAAGAAGATTCTGATGAGGTGGACGGTGTGCCTCAAAAAGTTGCTCTTCCACCAAACCTGTTTATTATTGGAACAATAAACGTGGATGAAACGACTTATATGTTCTCGCCAAAAGTTTTGGATCGTGCCAATGTCATCGAATTTAAAATATCCGGAGAAGAGATGGCTGGATTCCTGAAAGAAATGAAGGAAATTGATCGCGATAGTATTAATGGGAGGGCATCTGGAATGGGCGCAAGTTTTGTGGAGATTGCAAGCAGAAAAGAACTGGCAGAAGATAATCAGGCTGTTGATACACTTCAGGATTTCTTCAACCAGCTGAAAAGTGTTAATGCTGAATTTGGTTATCGCTCTGCTACAGAGATATTCCGTTTTATCTGCCAAGCCAAAACCAACGACGATACGAAACAGAAGATGGAGGCAAAAGAGATTTTGGATGCTGCTATAGTTCAAAAGCTGCTGCCCAAGTTGCATGGATCCAGAAAGAAACTGGAACCTGTGTTGAGAAAACTTTGGAGCCTTTGTTTTATCGGAGCAGGAAAAGACTTGTCTATGGATTCAGAGAATGTGCTCAAAGCAGAATATAAGGATAGTGCTGATAAGATTTTGAGAATGTATAGATCAGCAGTAGATAACGGATTTACAAGTTTTGCTGAAGCATAGATATGCAGAAAGAAGTTGAGTGTTTAGAAATACCAGTAAAGGGGAAACGAGAGGGCTTAATGCTGATTATATATCCCCAATCCTCAAAGGCTAAAGTCTATGAGGAAAGCACTCCTTCTGCAGGCGAGTCTGAATATCAACTTGATGAAGGATGCACCTATACTTATGAATTCTTCTCAACAAATGATGGACATATCTATCAGTTCAGTAAAGAAGATGATATCATAAAATACCATCGCTCTCAACTTCACAAGAAAGAAGGAACTATTACAACGGGTATTTATGTCGGGCAGCTAAGTCTTCAGGTTGTAGATAAAGATGCTCAAGAGATTGTAGGTAAAATTAGGCTAGAGATTCAGAGCACAAAGTCAGAATATAGAACAGATTATAGAATAATGCTTGATGAAATAGCTGAGTATTATACAGACCTTGTATTACAACAAGGATCCCCTGTAACTCAGCATTTGGAAATTGATAGTTCGTGTTCTTCCAAGACTCTTTATCAGCGTTTTTCTTTTGTCCGTTCTCTAATAGAAAGCGAATCATTTTCTGAAGCCATTCACAAGATATTATCTAATCCTGTGAGAAAATGGACAGATGCTAATATTGAGAGGAATATAGTGGGGGTAAAACGCCTTTCCCGTAACAATATCCGTCAGATAGCTTCTTCTACCGATAGAATTCATCTTTCAGAAAGGATGAGGGCTGGTATGCCTGCTAGTCTGAGTAGCGTTCCAAGGAAGATAGAAGTAGAATATAAACGAGATACGACAGATGTTTTAGAAAATCAGTTTGTCAAATTTGTGCTACGAACATTCGTAAACTTCTGTTCAGAGATCAAGTCTTTTAAAAATGCTTCAGAGCGTCTAAAGTTGGAAGCAGATCAAACGATAGAACAATTATATGGCTATTTGGAGAATCAGTTCTTTCACCAAATATCCCAACCATCACATTTAAATTTGAATAGCCCAGTTCTTCAGCGGAAAGAAGGGTATCGCGAAATACTACAGGCTTGGTTATTATTTGATTTGGCTGCAAAGCTGAACTGGGATGGTGGTGATGATGTTTATGAGGCAGGTAAAAAGAACGTGGCTACATTATATGAATATTGGCTATTCTTTAAAATGATGGAGCTAATCTCCGAGTTTTTCAATATAGAGCCTAAAGACAAGACTGAATTGGTTGAATATGACAAAGATCGTATCAATTTGAATTTGAAACAGGGCAGAATGAGAATGGTGAGTGGACGTCAGGAAACTTTTTCACGTTTAATAAATGTAGCATTTTACTATAACAGGACATTTAATAAAGTTGAAGCAGATAATGACCCTATTCACAAGGCCGGTAGCTGGACAATGACCATGCGTCCTGATTATACCCTTTCTTTGTGGCCTGGAGAGATTACTGAGGCGGAGGCGGAAAAACAAGAACTGATAACTCATATTCATTTTGATGCGAAATATCGACTTAGCAAAGTTTTGCTAGAAGACAAAGATATCGATTTAGATATCAATAATGAGCTTGATGAAGAAAAGCAAAATCAGGAATTGAAAATATATAAGCGTGGTGACTTGTTAAAAATGCATGCATATAAAGATGCAATTCGCAGAACGAGTGGTGCTTATGTTTTATATCCTGGTACAGACAAGAGGGATGTTCTGCGTGGTTTCCATGAAATAGTTCCAGGACTTGGCGCGTTTAGTATTCGCCCAGGGCACTGGCAAGAGGATTCTATTTACTTAAAGCAATTTTTAGCAGAGGTGAAGGCTCACTTGATGGATAGATCATCTGAGAGAGAGAAAATGTCATTTCATCAATATGATATTCATCTTGCGCCACAGCATGATATGTTAATGCAAAGTTTGCCTGAATCAGAAGGTGAGAACCGAGATTTCATGCCTGATGAGACTTATGTTATCTTAGGTTATTATAAGAGTGAAGAGCATTTAAAATGGATAAATAGTAATTGGCTATATAACTCAAGAGAGGGTATACGAGGTGGTTCTGTTAGTATTACTAAAGAAGTAGTTTCTGCAAAGTACCTACTACTACATAATCATAAAAATGAGGCCCATCTATATAAACTAACTGTAGAAGGCCCTAAGATTTATGGATTTGATGATATGACAAAACTCTCATATCCATATGATCAACCAATAACAGATCAAATTAGAGAGTATATATATTTAATATTCAAAATTAACAAAAAGGGAGTTGAAAAGGAATTCCAAAAGTACAAATGGAAGCCTCTTGATATTCCACAGATCCGTTCGTCCTCTGGTTTTAAAATATCTACGATAAAACTATCCGAATTAATAAAATTAGCTAAGATTATATAAATCTCAAAACTGATAAAAATGGATTTAAATGACGCAACCTTATATGATGTAAAGAAAAAAAGACCAGATCTTTTTAAGTTGCTTATAACAGATGCAATCACGCATAATCTTGTGGTGACAAATAAAGATATTGCTGATATTATAAATCCGTTTATAAACCAAATATTGGAAAAAATACAACCAATAGAGGAGAATGGAAGAATTCAGGACATAAGAGCCATTAATGAGCAGCTGGATAATATTAGAATGGAGATAATCGAGCAGATGTATGATGGTTTGCTGGATTTACAAATGTCTGTCTTGAAAAAACTGAAAATAACATTGGCAAGGATAAAAGATTTCGGACCGACAGATGATTATCGAATACAAGAATCTCGCCAAATTGAGAGCGTTGATGATTTCATGAACAATTATCCAAATTTGTACGAAGAGCTTTATCATGAGTTGTACGAAGAGTTCATTAGCCTTAATTCGGATAGTGGAATCATAAATGAAGAAAATGACAAGTCAATACCTGCGGAGGATGAAACTTTTTTAGAGAATGGTTCTCACGACGCAAAATATTATTCTGCAGACGATTTGGAAATAGAACATGTATATTTGGATTCTAAGGGTAAAATTCTAGAATCCAATTCCTCTACAGACAATGTACCTGAAAATGAAGTAACAAGTGAAGAAAGAAAAGGGAAGCCTTGGACTGAGAATGAAGAAGAGCTGATAACTCTTTTTTATAAACAATGTAAAAATACTGCTACTGTTGCAAAATTACTTGGTAGAACAGAGATCGCTATAAAAATGAGATTGGCAAAATTGGGCTTAATAGATTATACCTATGACCAAGGGAAAGGCACTCCTTTAAAAGCGGATACTGCTGCTAAAAATGCCCCGGATATTAGCGATTTCTCTATCAAGAATAATTTTATTTCATGCTCTATTATGAACAAATCCGGAGAAATAGTATTTTCTACAGAGGGAAAGCTAAAATTTTTTCATAAGAAACTTTATCGTTTTAATCTAAAGGATGGATGCTTTACAGCAAAAGAAATGCAATTTATATCCGGACGATGGATAAAAGGAACTAAGAAAATTGTGGCTTATCACAAGTCTGAGCTTTATAGTATTATAGAAGAAGCCATTGATTATATTAAAGAAATAGAGGATATTGAAGATGGCCCCACTTTTGGCGAATGTAGATTAAAGGTAAATGGCGTATGGTATAGTTACGATGGTAATATAACAGAGTTTGAACATTTGTCAGATGATAATAACGATTCCCAGTTCTCTGTAAAAATTGGAGATGTATTAAAGCTTTTTCCTTCACAAGTAGTTGGTACTGTGACGAATCTATATTTAGATAGTAAAGGCCGTAGAAAGATTAATGTAAAGTCAGGTGACGGATCCATAGTATCTATTTTTGACAATAAATATCTCTATCAGAAATTATATAAACAAACTCCCAAAATAATAAATAAAGATAGGAATAGGGAACAGATTATTTTAAAACCACAGAAACAAACTCAAGCAAAAATTGGCTACTGGATTCAATGGAAACCGACAGGAGATGTGGGTAAAGTAATAGGTTACAAACAAGTGGGGTCAATACAAAAATTAGTTCTTCGTAGGAAGGACGGTTCTCAATTAGAAGTATATGATAATCGAAAAGCATATGAGATCATTTTGAGAACATAATTTTATCCACTTCGGTAATCTCTTTGTAGATTAGCTAATTAAAATAAGGACCGATGGCAATTAAGAAATATATTAATACAACAGAAGTAGCAGAGTTGACAGGCTTATTGTGCGATGAGATTCAAAATCTTGCACGAACGGGGGTGTTACCAGCTCATAAATCTAAGAGAGGGTATTGGCGATTTAATGTGGATGCTGTAGAGAAGTATTTCGGAATTCTGATTAATAAGCTTGATGATGTTAATGACTTGAACTGTGAAAAGGCCCATAAAGCTATGACAATTTCAGAATTTAGAAATAAGTGTCGTGAACAGCAAGGAATGTTTAGAAAGATGATAGGGGAACCAATGGGTGTTGGTCCCTGGCGTAATTCTTCTAAGAAACAGATAAGCATGCTGATTAATGGAGAAAAGACTGGTAAAAACTTTGTGGACAAGTATACCTTTGAATACGCTAAGAGCAGAGTGAAAAACTTGCAGGCACATGAAACGATTGATGAATATCGGCTTTTTAATAATATGCTGTCAAGTCAGCCCATGGCATTTAATTTGTTCTGTCCTTTCATTCGGATGATAGAGGAGGGGAAGGTCGATATTGTAACGAGTGTATTCAAAGCAATATTCCCTGATAAATATATTGGTGAAGTAACGGAGGTGGGACTGGAGTATCTGCATACAGATATAAAGAACTATCTGAATGATTGCACTGCTATGGATGCTATTGTGCGTTATAAGGATACAGAAGGTAAGCCTGCGTTTATAGCCATCGAGACAAAATATACTGATGTGCTTGGTGAGAACACAAGTCGCAAAGATCGGGCACAAGATAAATATCGTGAGTGGATCAAACGAATCGGGATGTTTAAGCCTGAAACTGAAGCGAAGTTGTTTTCTGGTGAGAAGTTGATTACTCAAATATATCGCAATTTCCTGCTAACGGAGTGTTATGGCAATGTTGAGAAAGCTAATAGGTGCTATTCTGTGGTGCTTGCACCTGCTCAACATCCTACAACACAAAAGGAAGTTGCATCTCTAAGGGATGAACTACTGCCAGAGTATCATTACAAGATTTCATCCGTAACGTTAGAGGATTTTACAAAGAAAGCACTTAAGACTTGCCCAAAGGGAAATAAATATCCATTTTGGTATTTTAAAGAGAGATATTTATCAATTTGAAATAAAGATGAAGAATAGGTTTATTATTATAATAGGTGTAGCATTGGTAGCTCTTTCCTGTGGCAATGGAAAGGGTGGAAAGATTAACGAGCCCTTTGATGGTGGGCATGGTATTGGTATCGATACTGCGACTGTTCATGAGATAGAGCGCTATGAAGATTCAATACGCGCAAAAGAGTCTTTAAATGAAGCTTCCCCAAATGTGTTGCCATCATCCTCGTCAAGACATGAATACGATGAGTCAGATAACATGCGTGGTTTTGATCCAGCCTCCGAGGATGACATGGATGATAACGGCATGAGTCGCTATATGGAGAACGATGATGATGAAGGTTGGGATTAACTAAAACGTAATAAATATGGCATACAAACCTTGGGAAGTTCAAGAAGATCTCTGGAAAGAGAAATGTGAATGGGGAAACAGTCAGGATAAATCCTTCCTTGTCCACCACATGGCTCAGCGTACGAGTAAATCAATCGTTGAGACACTTCGTGATTTAGAACTGGCTGAACAGTCTAGTATGTTACATATTAATGATGATGGATCTATAGAGATAAAATGAAGGCGTATGGCAATTCACCGTATTTATGTAGCCAGCAGCTGGCGTAATGGGTATTACCCAGAAGTTGTTGCTAAATTGAGGGAGGCGGGGCATGATGTCTATGACTTCCGCAATCCGCCATCGGGTGATCCAGGATTTAAGTGGAGCAGCGTGAGTGAGGACTATATGGAGTGGTCGCCTCAGCAGTATCGTGAGATGTTGGGGCATCCCAAAGCAGAGCGACAATTCCACAACGACATCGAGGCGATGGAGGCTTGCGATGTTTGTGTCTTGGTGTTGCCTTGTGGTCGCAGCGCTCATACTGAGGCTGGGTGGTTTGCTGGCAAAGGAAGAACAACCATCGCCTATATTCCAGAACGGCAGGAGCCTGAGCTGATGTATAAACTGTTCAGCAAGGTTTTTTGCTCAATAGAAGAATTATTAGAAGCTCTCGAGTAAATGGACAAGCTCTCTGCAGAACAACGGCATAAGAACATGGCGGCGATTCGTGGGAAGGACACGAAGCCGGAGATGATTGTGCGTAAGGGGCTGTGGAGTAGGGGATTCCGATATAGATTGAATTCTCCCAAGTTGCCTGGGCATCCGGATCTGGTGCTGAGGAAATACAGGACGTGCATCTTTGTGAATGGGTGCTTCTGGCACGGACACAATGCAGATGTGAGAAGTGAAAAGGGTGAAGTGAAGAATTCGGAGTGCTGTAAGATTCCGAAGACGAATCGGACGTTCTGGGTGGCGAAGATTCGTAGGAATCAGGAGCGTGATATCGAGGAGCAGAAGCGATTGGCGGAAATGGGTTGGCACTGCATCACCGTGTGGGAGTGTGAGCTGAAGCCCTCGAAGCGCGAGGAAACCCTGAAGTCGCTGGCATTTACCCTCAACAAGATTTGGCTGGATGATCATGCTGTGAAAAAGCCTTATCCGAAACAGGAGGAAGAGGGCGGAATGCTGATGGCTGCGGAAGAGAATGCTGCTTCTCTTTCATAAAGAATGTTAAAATTTTAGTAGGTGTCCCGACTTTTGGGACACCTACTATTGTATATTTGCAGCAAAATATAAAAAATAAAGCTTATGATTGGACTTATTGTTTGGTGCATTATTATCATTTTCATTGCCGCTTGCTTACTGCCGTGGTGGTTTATTCCCGCAGCTGTAATATATTTCTTTATCGTAGAGCTTCTTAGAAAGCATTAAGAATGATCGTTTTTTATTTAACATAAATACAGATTTATTTGGAAAAATGAAAGTATTTGTTTATATTTGCAGCAAAAATAATGTTTCTTATCCGCAAGATGAGGATGAAATAATTACATGGGCATGATAGCATGAAGATTATCTATCTTATAATATGTGTATTGCTGCTGATGGCTTGTGGAGATAGGCCCAAGCAACAGCCATCCAATACAGAAAATGATAGGGTGGAAGAGCTTTATGATCGGGCTAAGGCTGATTCTGTTTGTCAGGAGATATTGCGGAAGGCCAAGGATGAAGTGGAGCTTGAAAAGAAATCATCCCCTAAATCCGTCACTAAAAAAACTCGTTCTCAATCATCTTCATCAAGGGGACATAAAAGTAAAAAGCCGAAATATGACAATATGCGGGGCTTTGATCCTGCGTCTGAGGATGATATGGATGATAACGGCATGAGCCGCTATATGGAGAATAATGATGAAGAGGGTTGGGATTAACTAAAACGTGATAAAGATGGAGTACAAACCTTGGGAAGTTCAAAAAAATCTCTGGAAAGAGAAATGTAAATGGGGAAGCTGTCAGAATAAAGAAGAATTATTTAAATCAATAGGAAAAATCGCCCGAACGATGGTCGGGGGATTCCTCGTCTATCTGCTCTCGTCGTGTAGCGGTTTTGAGTCACATCCTTACGATGTGAACATCAAGGGGGAGAAGGGTATCAATGCCAGGCAGATGGCAATCATTGAGAAAGAGTTTGCCAACAAGGAGGAAATTCGCATCGCGTTTATCAGTGATACCCACCTGTGGATTAGCGATGCCCGTGACCAGGTGGAAGATGTGAATCGCAGAAACGTTGACTTTGTGGTGCACTGTGGCGATCTGACGGATACCGCTACAGAGAAGGAATTCGAGTGGTCGCGTGACGTACTGATGGGCCTGAACTGTCCGTTTGTGGCATTGATCGGTAATCACGACTTCCTCGGCACTGGTAACCAGACTTATGAGGTGATGTATGGGGCCTTAGATTTCTCGTTTATTGCAGGTCGCGTCAAGTTCGTTTGCCTGAATACCAATGCTGTAGAGTATGACTATTTGGCTGCTGTGCCTAACTTCGACTTCATGGAGGAGCAGTTTACAAAGAATACCGACAAGTTCGACCGTACCGTCATCGTGATGCATGCTGCACCATACACCGACCAGTTCAACAACAATGTCTGCAAGGCATTCCGTCGCTATCTTGATTTTGCTCCAGGCCTGATGTGCTGCATCTATGGACACGACCACAACGACACTGTCTCTGATATCTATGGCGACGGGCTGATGTTCTATGCCATCGACTGTGCCCAGAATCGAAACTATCGAATAATGACTATAAAAAAGGACGGCTATGAAATGGAACAGATTCGTTATTAGTATGGTCATGCTGACATGTTCGTTGCATGTCATGGCTGGTGATAGCCTCGATATAGTAGAGAAGAGCAAGTTTGAACGGCGACTCGAGCGCAAGCAGAATGCATGGTTGTCGCTGATTCCTACCCATTTCGTCATCCAGAATGCTGGTAACATGGGTACGCTGTCGGCAGGTGTTGGCTGGAGCTATGGTAAGAACAGGAAGTTGGAGACAGAGTTGCTGGTAGGTTTCATCCCCAAGCATGATTCCTCGCGTCCTAAAGTGACCACAACCCTGAAGGGTAACTACATCCCATGGAAGATTGACCTCTCGAAGATTATAGAGAAGATACCCGAAGATCGTTGGAGGTTTGAGCCGCTGACTGCCAGCCTCTATCTCAACACCGTCTATGGACATGAGTTCTGGAAGAGCCAGCCCGCCCGCTATCCCGATAGCTATTATGAGTTTATGTCAACCAAGTTCCGTCTGAACATTGCATTAGGTGAGCGTATCGAGTGCAAGATTCCTGAGGGCAAACGCAGACAACATAGTCGTATCGCGCTATTCTATGAGTTCAGTACGTGTGATCTCTATATCCGTTCCATGTTTCAGAGTAGCGACGTGAAACTGAAGGACATCATCGGCATCTCCATTGGTGCAAAGTTCTATACCAATTGAGCGTTTTTTATATCAGATCAGGTTAGGCTGAAGAGAAACTGCTGATCGGTGTATTCCCACTGGGCTGTGCCGAAACGGATGAGGCGGGCGAGTAGGGTAATGACCTTCTGACGTGGGAGCTTGGAGAGGCGGACAATCTGATTCAGCGTCTTTCGGCCTTGCATCACATCAAGGAGCTGGCGAACGGTATCGTTGTAAGTCATCACGGTTCCTCTTGGCTTCTGTGCCTCGCGCCAGAGGGCCAAATGAACGGGTGAGGCTACGATGTTCTCATCGGCAATGCGGATGTAGGCCCGCGGTTTTCCGGCTTCATCCTGAGCGCAGATAGGACATTTTTCGGAAGGCGGGATGGTGGCTACGACAATGGTTCGCCCATCAGCATGATAGGTATCGAATTTGATGCTGGGTTCTGGCTTGCAGTATTTGTAAGCGGCCTGGTGCATCATATAAATCTCCTCCTCAGAGCGGACACCGGAGAGATGACCGTCATCGCGGACACCTATCAGCAGGCGCCCTCCATCGGTATTTGCAAAGGCCGACACCGATTTTGCCAGTTTACAGGCATCAGTCACACGGTATTTGAAATCCTGTTGCTGATGCTCGCCTTCACGAATGAGCCGGAGAAGATAGTGCTTATCGTCCATTGTGGTTGTTGAGCCCCTTCATACTGAGTGATATACGGTTGCGACGGCGGTCTACCTCGATGACGCGGACAAGGATGTGCTGATGGAGCTTGACGACATCGGTGGGATGGGCGATGCGACGATTGGCCATCTGGGAGATATGTACCAGACCATCCTGATGGACACCGATATCGACAAAGGCACCGAAGTTGGTGATGTTGGTGACGATACCAGGCAACTCCATTCCCTCGATAAGGTCATCGACGGTATTGACGCGTGAGTCGAATTCAAACTCTTCAATCTGCTGGCGAGGATCACGGCCAGGCTTCTCCAGCTCCTTGAGGATATCGGTGAGGGTAGGGATGCCCACCTCATCGGTCACGTAGCGTTTGATGTCGATGGCCTCACGCTTCTCCTTATTATTAATAAGGTCGATAACGGCGCAACCCTGATCCTTGGCCATCTGCTCTACGATGTCGTAGCGCTCAGGATGGACGGCGGAGTTGTCGAGCGGATTCTTGGCTCCTGGGATGCGGAGGAAACCTGCACACTGCTGGAAGGCTGCGGGGCCGAGACGAGGAACCTTTTTCAATTGGGCACGGGAGGTGAAGGCACCATTCTCCTTGCGATAATCCAGAATGTTCTTGGCGAGGACGGGACCAAGGCCGCTGACGTACATGAGCAGGTGTTGGGAGGCGGTGTTGAGATTGACACCTACGTTGTTGACACAGCTCTCGACGGTCAGATCGAGGGCGTTCTTGAGTTTCGTCTGATCGACGTCGTGCTGATATTGTCCTACGCCAATGCTCTTGGGATCAATCTTGACGAGCTCTGCGAGGGGATCCATTAAGCGACGGCCTATGGAAACGGCTCCTCTGACGGTGACATCTTCATCGGGGAATTCATCGCGCGCAATCTTAGAGGCGGAATAGACGGAGGCGCCATCCTCAGAAACGGTGAAGAGCTGGGGGGAAAGATTAGCTGGACTATTCTTACTAGTTTGGCTAGTTATGTCGTAGCGGCCTGCGAGGACATCACGGATGAAATCGTTGGTCTCGCGACTGGCAGTACCGTTACCGATGGAGATGGCTTCGATCTGGTATTTCTTCAGCATCTTCTGAACAGCCATTGCCGATTCCATACGCTTGTTGATGGGCGGATGGGGGAAGATGGCCTCGTGGTGGAGCAGATTGCCTTGGGCATCGAGGCATACAACCTTGCAGCCTGTACGGAAACCTGGGTCGATACCCATCACGCGTTTCTGACCTAAGGGGGCACCAAGCAACAGTTGGCGGAGGTTCTCTGCGAAGACGCGGATGGCCTCTTCATCAGCCTTCTCCTTGCTGAGGGCTGCAAACTCTGTCTCTATGGAAGGTTTGAGCAGGCGCTTGTAACCATCCTCTACCGCTTCGGCCACCAATCTGCCGCAGGGCGTGTTACCATAGACATAATGACGCTGGAGGCGCTCGATGCACTCGTCATCGTCGGGTGATATACTGATGCGGAGGATGCCTTCGCTCTCCCCTCGGCGCATGGCCAGAAGACGGTGGGAAGAACAACGTTTGAGGGGCTCCTCCCAATCGAAGTAATCACCGTATTTTGCTGCTTCCTCGCTGTCGGCCTTGGATTTGACCACTTTCGAGGTAATCATGGCTTGACGACGGAAGGCTCCACGGAGTTGCTGACGGCTGCGCTCATCCTCGCTCACCATCTCGGCGATGATGTCCTGGGCACCCTTGAGGGCTGTCTCTGCATCTTTCACATCGCCCTTGATGTATTTCTCTGCTGCATGCATGGGGTCACGCTCGCGTTGCATGAGGAGAATCCTGGCAAGGGGCTCGAGACCTTGTTCGCGGGCTACCTGAGCCCTTGTGCGCCGCTTGGGCTTGTAAGGCAGATAGATATCCTCGAGTTCGGTGGCATCCCAACAGTCGGTGATGCGCTTCTCCAGCTCCGGCGTCAATTTGCCAAGCTCTGTGATGGTCTTGAGCACCGTCTCCTTACGCTTCTGAATCTCCTTGAACCGTTCGTATTGGGTACTGATGGCTGCAATCTGCACTTCGTCGAGTCCTCCCGTCCGTTCCTTGCGATAGCGGGAGATAAACGGGATGGTGCAGCCCTCGTCGAGCAGGGCCAGAGTGTTATCGACAGCCTTTTCCTGAAGGTTGAGTTGTTGGGCAATCAGTCGTGCGAAGCTATTCTTTTCCATACAATTCGTTAATTTATGCTGCAAAAATACGAATAATCCGCGAGAATTGTGTACTTTTGCACCTTGAAATTGAAAAAAATGAGAAATAAGATATTATTAATCGTAGCATTGCTGTTGTCGGTACTGACCTCTATACAGGCAGAGGATAATCCCAATGCACGACAGGCGAGGCGGATTTTCAACCAGGCTTATCAGCAGGTTTTCGGTGAGCAGGGGGCAACGTTGCGCTACGACGTGAACATTACTGGCATCTATAAGACTTATGGCACCATCTGGTATAAAGGCAAGAAAAGCAAGTTCGTAGATGCCAAGATGAACTCCTGGAACGATGGCGTGACCGTCTACACCATCAAGAATAAGAAAAAGAATAAAGAGGTGGAGATTCACAGCGCGAAGAACAACAAATCGGATAAGTATTCGGGTAAGTTCAAGTTCGAGCCTGAGAATTTCGACTATAGTATCGCCAATCATGAGCAAGGACTTATGCTGACGCTGAAGGCCAAAAAAGGTGCGAAGGGTATCAAGGAGATACATGCCTTAGTGAAGCGCCAGACTTATGAGCCTATCAGTTTACGCATCAAAATCGCCTTTATCTGGACCACCGTTAAGATCTCGAATTTCAAGTCGGGTGGTATTACGGACGATATGCTGCGGTTCCCTGCAGAGAAATACAAGGACTATAAGTTTGTAGACAAACGATGATATCGGTAGAAGGACTGAAAGTGGAGTTCGGGGTAAAGCCCTTGTTCGCTGATGCCAGTTTCGTCATCAACGATAGGGATCGTATTGCCTTGGTGGGAAAGAACGGCGCCGGCAAATCGACATTGCTGAAGATACTCTGTGGACAGCAGAAACCCACAGCAGGTAATGTCAGTGTGCCTACAGACTGTCGTATCGGCTATCTGCCACAGGTGATGATCCTGCAGGACGATACAACGGTCCGTGAGGAGGCTCAGAAGGCCTTTGCCGATATCACCCAGATGAAAACCCGCATCGATAAGATGAACCAGGAACTGTCGGAGCGTACGGATTACGAGAGCGAGAGCTATCTGGCACTTATCGAGAAATATACCACCGAGCACGAACGCTATCTGATGTTGGGGGCTGAGAACTATGAGGCGGAGATAGAACGGACGCTGATGGGTCTCGGATTCCTGCGCTCAGACTTCGAACGGCCTACTTCTGAGTTCTCCGGGGGTTGGCGTATGCGTATCGAACTGGCGAAGATATTGCTCCAGAAGCCTGATGTATTGTTACTCGACGAGCCCACAAACCATTTGGATATCGAGAGTATCCAATGGCTCGAGCAGTTCCTGGCTCAATCGTCGAGCGCCGTTGTATTAGTGAGCCATGATAGAGCCTTTATCAATAATGTGTCGAACCGTACGTTGGAGATTTCCTGTGGACGGGTGATCGACTATAAAGTGAAGTATAACGAGTACGTTGTGCTGCGAAAGGAACGTCGTGAACAACAGTTAAGGGCTTACGAGAACCAGCAGAAGGAAGTGGCTGATATGAAGGACTTTATAGAGCGCTTCCGTTATAAGGCTACAAAGGCTGTTCAGGTGCAGCAGAAGATCAAGCAACTGGAGAAGATTGTGCCCATCGAGATTGATGAGGTAGACAATTCTGCGATGCATCTGAAGTTCCCGCCCTGTCTGCGTAGCGGAGACTATCCGGTCATCTGCGATGAGGTCCGCAAGGATTATGGCGCCCATACTGTGTTTGATCATGTAACGTTGACCATCAAGCGAGGCGAAAAGGTGGCTTTCGTGGGTAAGAACGGTGAGGGAAAGTCGACGCTGGTGAAGTGTATCATGGATGAGATTCCTTATACGGGAGAATTGAAAATCGGACATAATATCCAGATTGGCTATTTCGCCCAGAATCAGGCGCAGTTGCTCGACGAGAGTCTGACTGTGTTCCAGACCATCGACAATGTGGCAAAGGGCGATATCCGTTTTCGCATTAACGATATCCTTGGTGCCTTTATGTTTGGCGGTGAGGAAAGTGATAAGAAAGTCAAGGTGCTCAGTGGTGGCGAAAGGAGTCGTCTGGCGATGATCCGTCTGCTGCTGGAACCCGTCAATCTGTTGATTTTGGACGAACCTACAAACCACCTCGATATGCCCTCGAAGGATATCCTGAAGGAGGCCATTAAGGCTTTTGATGGTACGGCTATCATCGTAAGTCATGACCGTGAGTTCCTGGATGGATTGGTGACGAAGGTCTATGAGTTTGGAGGCGGTAGGGTAAGGGAGCATCTTGGTGGTATCTACGACTTCCTTAGAAGTAAGAAAATATCGGAGTTGAATGAATTAGGGAGAGCAGATGCAAGCTCTCAGATGACCAATCGTATCCCATCGAGTGAGATGCCGTCTTCATCTAAGGTGGAAACAAATGAGAATAAGGCTGCTGTCGGTTCGGAAACATTGTCAAAGGCTCTTGAATATGCAGAGCGTAAAGAACAGCAGAAACGCATCAAACGAATTGAGAAGGCTGTAAAGGAATCTGAATCGAAAATAGAGAAGATGGAGGCTCGTTTGAAAGAACTCGACGATTTGCTGATGTTGCCGGAGAATGCTTCGGATATGACGCTCGTGATGGAGTATACCTCAACGAAGAAATGTCTTGATGAAGAAATGGATCGTTGGGAGAAATTGAGCGAAGAGTTGGCTGGTTAAGGGTGCTCAAGGGCCATAATCGCATAAAAATGCTGTCGTAAATATAAATTTACGGCAGTTTTTTTTTGTTATTTTTGAAATAATTGTTAACTTTGCACCTAAGTTGTGAAAATAGCAATTAATGATGAACGAAGATATTACTCAAAACCCAGTCCTGGATGCCAATGGTATGCAGGCTTTGCAGCGAGAAGAACTGACGAGGGAAAAGGTCTCATCGGTTAATTCCCAACAGCAAATGTATGCTCGTGCAGCACAAGGTGTCGAATGTCCTTATTGTGGTACTGTGAATGAACCAGATGCCATGTTCTGTGCTTCATGTGGAAAACCAATCGGAATCACAAATTGCCCGAATTGTGGGGCAGAGATTGATCCCGATGCTGATTTCTGCGAGATCTGCCATCACTATATCCGTAAGGACGTTTGCTCTTTCTGTGGCGCACGTCTTACCGGAAAGGAAGCTTTCTGTCCTGAGTGCGGCAATCCCCGTGGTGGCATCGTATGTCCCACCTGTAATACGCTCAACGACTTCTCTTTCTGCAAGCAGTGTGGTACACCCTTGACGGATGAGGCTCGTCAGTTGCTGGCTGAATTGCAAATGACGCCAGAATACAAAGAGATGGAGGCCTTGACCAAGGAAATCCAGAAGATGGAAATGGTTATCCCCTTGTCTTCAGAGCGTGACAAGGTGCGTGATCAGCTGAGCAGGAAGTTGCGCGAACGTGTATTGACTTTGCTGGCACGTGATCGTGGCATCGCCCAGCCGGTGATAGAAGAAAAGGAAGCCTCGGTTGAAGAGAGTGATCTGGAATCTCAGAAAGCAGCTCGTCTGAAGCGCCTGAATGAAATTCTGGAGCAGATGGCACAGCAACCAGAACCTCAGCCTGCCAAAGTCCGTAATTACGCAATGGCCTGCAAGCCTCAGGGAGTACGCCTGGCCTGGGAGTGTAACTTCAAGCACGCCCTGCACTCCAGTCCTTGTGGCTGTGCCAAACCGCAATTGGGTGGAAAATGGATTATTTTGGGAAAGAATACACGAAAAGAAATAAAAGACGATTTATAATAAAATGAGTACTTTGAGGACCTCAAATGCATCCCCTGCGGATAGCAATCCGGATATTGAGAATACGCTCCATGTAGAGCCTTTAGCCGATGATAATACATTGCGCCCGGAATCGGATTCAACGGTTTCTCCTGATGCAATGGATACGACTATGCGCACGATGGGGCAAGCTGATTCTGATATGCAAGACGTTTCAGGGGACTTCTTTGTATTGAAGGGTGTTAAGTATAGAAAAAAGCAATGTCTCAGCGAGAATTCCGGTGAGGCTCAGGTCTATCTTGTAGAACGAGAGGGTGAGGAATATGTCCTGAAGATCTATTATCCAACGTTCAATGTCAACAAGAAGATGCTGAAGGCCATTTATAACTTCAAGTTTGAAATGGTTGTGTCTCTCATTGATTACGGAAAAGTCTACGTTGATGGCAAGAGCCGGAATTACGAGCTGATGGAATATCTCCGAGGCGGAACATTGACTGATTACCGCTTGAATGGTGATATTGACAAGTTCCGTCGTATCGCTCTGCAGGCAGCAGCTGCGCTGGCCTATTGTCATGGTAACAATATTCTTCATAAGGATGTCAAACCGAGTAACCTGTTCTTCCGCGACAAGGAACAGACGGAATTGGTTCTTGGCGATTTCGGCATCTCGAGTATGTTGGAGAATGACGGAAAGTTGCATCAGACGACTCAGGCCAGGACTCCTATCTATGCAGCACCCGAGATGTATTCGGATGTGATTGATGGCGTTGTGGAGGTGACACCAGCTGCAGACTTCTATTCATTGGGAATTACCTTGATGTATGTCTGGCTTGGCGAGAATCCGATGAGCAGCAATGAGCGTATTATGATGCGCCAGAAGAGTGAAGGGCGTTTGCCCCGCATGAATGAGTTGCCGGAACGAGTCAGAATGATTGTTCAAGGTATGACGGTCGTCAATCCATTAAACCGCTGGGGATATGACCAAGTAGAGAGATGGTTTGAAGGGGAGAGTCCGAAAGTGGATTTGAGTTCGCCGTTCTTGAAATACAAGAGTTTTGTTGTTGATCCCGATAGGAATCTGGTGGCTGATAACATCCACGAACTGGTGCCGATGTTGCTGGAAAACGAGAAACTGGCGATTGGCTATCTTTACAATGGTCGTATCAGTTCTTGGTTGGAACAGTGTGGCAATGACAAATTGAGCACGATTGTCAAGGATATCGTGGTGAACAAGTATCCCGTTGACCAGCATGCCGGACTGATGGCTGCTGTCTATATGATGGAGCCGGCTTATCCATATAAGGACATCAAAGGGAATTTGTGTAACGATGTGCATAGCGTGGCTATCTCATTGCTGAGCTATGTTAAGGAATACGGCATGTTGCTTGTCAATCCGAACGATACGCTGTATCAATATCTGGAGTCGCATACGAAATGTAATATTGACCGTTTGCGTTCTTATTTCAACCAGACGGAGCATTTTAATGAGCGGGTGGCTGTGATGCGCCTTGTTTTTGAAATTGATCCGGAAATCCCCTTGCTCTCACGCTATCCCTCTTCAACGTTGAAGGATATCGTCAGGACATTTGGTAAAGAACAGCTGAACCAAGATGAATGGCATAGTTTGACGGATGGCAGACTCTTGTCGTGGATGTATAGTCATGAGGATAAGATGGCTTGTGAGAGCCTGCGCATTCTGACAAGGAACCAGCCTTATTCCGAGACTTTGGCCTATAAGGTGCTTTATAATCTGGACCGTGATGCCGCTTATGACCTGCGTCATGCAGATACGCCGCAGAAGGTGGGAGAATTGTTGAATGAGCGGTTGAAGAATCTTAAGCACGCAGATGATGATGAGTTTGCGAAACAGATGTCTGACATCATCGATCTGAATGGCCGATTCTCTTATTTTGCCCAATTACATGGATGGGCAGAAGTCCTGAATGAGGCTCATTGTTGTTTTGATTTCAATAGTGAAGAGAATAAAGAGCGCCTGGGTGCCTATGATGCGAAAACGGCAGTTTACCGGTTCTGTAGGATTTTAGGCGTGACGCCAGTATATGTCCTGTCTGATGGTACGGAACTGACCGATGGTCGTAATATTCATTCACACGACTATGCTCAGATCAGGAATGAGATGCGTAATGGCTCATTTACGCAGTGGCTCTCTGTTTTCTATCATGAAGACCCGTTTGCCGACTTTACAGAGGAATATGCTTATGAGCATACCTTGGAGGATTGGTTGAATGAGTTGGGTAGGATAGATAGTCACCAGACTTATTATAAGCGTTTTGTCAATGCCCGCGAGGAAACTGCTAAGCGAATTCATAACGTCAGAAGTGGCTGGGAGCGTGCAAAAGGTAAGGAAAAGGTTTGGCGAATGGTCTTCTATGGTCTTTCAGCATTGTGGATCCTGCTGATGTTGTTCATCGGTGTTAAGGACCGCACATTCCTCCTGGGACACTCCTTTATTTCCATCGGTCTGCCTTTGGGCGGTATGACGGGTATTATTGTAGCCACCAGGGCCTACTTCAGGGGATATGATTTCTTCTTCTCCTTCTTATGGGGATTGGCTGGCGCATTCTCGTCATTCATACCTATTATAATTTTAAAATATATGGACCAATCGCATCCAAGTCTGTTTAATCTGACGATTATTGCCATTACATTGGTCTATATACTCATATGTCATCTGACGGACTTCCGTGGTGACCAGAAGGCTGATAATAAACTGATAACTGAGGTGCTTGATAATGATATCAAGTCAACTTTGCTCGAACCTCTTTATTATACATTCAAAACAAAGTCATACAAGTTCAAGGGTTCGAAGTTCGGGTTGCTCGATGATGTGACCAATCAGGTTCGTTCCATCAGCGGTGAGAGTGTGCTTCATTATGTGCTGTGGAGTATTCTGGCACTCATCTTCGTACTTGACTTTATTATATATAGTCCAAGCCTGATGAATGTCAGCAATCCAAATGTTGATAATTTCAGTTTCAGACCTTCGGAAATGATGCAGAAAATCGAAAAAGACATAGAATAATGATATGTGAACATTGTCATAGAGAGAACAGGAGCGTAGCCAGATTCTGCAAGTGGTGCGGACAGCCCATGGTGAGCCAGAACCTGCTCGACAAGCTGGTGGGGCTTGATAATGTCAAGCAACAGCTGAAGACGATTGTCGACACCTATGCTTTCCTGCGTTCACGGAAGGATATCGTTCAGGTGCGCATAGCCGTCAATGCCATCATTGTTGGTGAGACGGGAACAGGTAAGACAGCTCTGGCTGAGATTCTCCGCGACTATTTCTATCAGAACAAGATTATCGACAAGCCAAAGTTGACGATGGTAGATGCCGTCGACTATCAACGTTTTGTCGATAAGTGGGATGAAAATATCAAAAAGGCAAAGAATGGTATCCTCTTCTTTGACAATGTCCAAAAACTGCTGCCGGATAAGTATTCCAATCAGGTTAATCCTTTGGATAAGCTCTTTGTCGAAATGGACAAATGGGAGGACAATCCTGTGGTCATCATCTCCGGACTTCCTAAGGGACTGGATGACTTCCTTGAGAGTAATCCTGCAGTAGCAAACCGTTTCAAGTACACATTCCGTTTACCGACGCCAAACTATAACGAGTTGACGGATATCTGCAAACTGAATCTTAAGATGCGTTATGGCATTTCTGATTTCTCGCCAGAGGCAGACAATCAATTGAAGCGCTATTTCAAGTATCAGATTAAGATTAAGGATGAGACCTTCGGTAATGCCCACCTGGCTATGAAGACAGCTGAGGATATTTTTACCCAGTTTATCAGCCGCGGTGCTCAGGCTACAATTGTAGAGAAGAGCGACATTAAGGGCTATGTGCCGGAAGAACGTTCAGTTGAGGACATCCTGAAAGACCTCGACAAGTATATAGGCATGGATGAGGTGAAGGCTGCTGTCCGTGAGATTGCCTATGCTGTAAAGAACAGTGTGGAGCGTGCCGAACGCGGATTGGGTGAGCAGGAGAAGATGTCGATGCATATCATCCTGACAGGTAATCCCGGAACAGGCAAGACGACCATTGCCCGTAAATTGGGTGAGATTCTTGCTGCTATTGGTTATCTCGATAGTGGACATGTGGTTGAAGTAGACCGTGCCAAGATGGTCAGCCCGTATCAAGGCGAGACACCAAAGGTGGTAGATCGTTTGTGCGACAAGGCTATGGGCGGTATTCTCTTTGTAGATGAGGCCTATACGTTGGCACCTGTCAGCCAGGCTGGTGACCGTGATAATCAAGGTGCTCAGGCTTTGGAGAAGCTGATGAAGCGCATGGAGGACGATCGAGGAAAGTTCGTCGTCATTGCTGCCGGCTATAGGATGGAGATGGATAATCTCTTCCGTATCAACCCAGGTTTCCGCAGTCGTTTCAATTATTTCCTGAATATTGAAGACTACACGCCTGAACAGCTTTATGAGATCATGCTTGTCTTTGCTAAGGAGAAGAAGTATATATTCTCAGAGCAGGCTGAGGCTTTGACGAAGAAGATGATCACAGAGATGTATAAATCTCGTGACAAGGACTTTGCCAATGGCCGTACGATGCGTTCGCTCTTTGACCAGATCTGTAAGAAACAGGCCCAGCGTCTGCAAGGTGAGAATATCTCAACGATGAGCAATGAGGAACTGATGACGATTGAGGATCAGGACATCCCGTACGAGGCTCCACAGGCCGTAGATTATACGGAGTGTCTGAAGAAACTTGATGGTCTTGTGGGATTAGGCGGTGTGAAAAAGGAGATTTCCAACCTTGCCGCTTTCCTCAATTTGCAAATCAAGCGTGGCGAAACCAATACCTTCCAAGGCAAACATTATGTCTTTACCGGTAATCCTGGTACAGGTAAAACCACCGTTGCACGTATCATGGCTGATGTGTTCAAGACATTGGGTATTGTCTCACGGGGTCAATTGGTGGAGGCTGATCGTGCGAAGTTGGTTGCAGGCTATTCCGGACAGACTGCCATCAAGACCAATCAATTAGTAGATCAGGCACTTGGTGGTGTGTTGTTCATCGATGAGGCCTATACGCTCAAGTCGAACGATGGTGATTCATTCGGAGCAGAAGCTATCGATACGTTGTTGAAACGTTTGGAGGATGACCGTGGTAAGTTCATTTGTATCGTGGCTGGTTATACGGATCAGATGCATGACTTCATCGACTCTAATCCCGGATTGAAGAGCAGGTTTACACAGACCATTCATTTTGACGACTATACGCCTGATGAGTTGACTCAGATCTTCATTAACTTAGCTAAAGGTAAGAACTTTACAATTGATGAGGATACCGAGGCTGCTATCCATCGTGAGTTTGAACAACTCTATCTCCGTCGAGACAAGAACTTCGGCAATGCCCGTGAGGCTCGTCGTATCTTCGATGGTGCTGTAGAGCGTCAGAGCCAACGGCTGGTTAAGCTGATGAGTGATCCTGCATTCCAGGAGGCGGATATGTATAAACTGACGAAGGAAGATCTGCCTGCAGCACAAAACGAGGCTGCCCGTCCGTTGGAAGAGGTATTGAATGAATTGGATGAATTCATCGGCATGCGTAGCGTAAAGAATTCCATCCGTCGTCTGGCTGTGCAGAGCATGTTTATGAAACAACGTGCTGCAATGGGTGTCGGCAAGGTGCAGCAGATGGCTATGAACTTTATCCTGACTGGTAATCCCGGAACAGGTAAGACCTCTATTGCTCGTAAGATGGGCGAGATTCTTCAGTCTATGGAGATTCTTCCTACGGCCCGCGTCATTGAAGCCAGCCGTGCTACTTTGGTCGGTAAGTATATGGGTGAAACTCCGAAGATTGTGAACAATATGTGTGACAAGGCCATGGGTGGCATCCTCTTTATCGATGAGGCTTATACGCTCAGCGATGGTGGTGACCAATATGGTAAGGAAGCCATCGACACCCTGATGAAGCGTATGGAGGATGATCGTGGCAAGTTTGTTGTGATAGCTGCCGGCTATAAGGGTAAGATGGAGGAATTCCTGATGATGAATCCCGGATTAGCCAGCCGCTTTGCCCATAAACTCCATATCGATGACTACAACGAAGATGAGCTGTTGGCCATCTTTAAGCACATGGCTCATAAAGAACAGTATAATCTGTCACCTACTGCAGAGTTCAAGGCATTGGATACCATCTATCGGATGGTACTCAATAAGAATGAGTCGTGGGGTAATGCCCGTGAAATGCGTAACTTGCTTGATTCGACGGTTCAGAAACTCTCACTCCGTGTATCACAGATGCCGCAAGAAGAGGTGACAAGAGAGACTTATCAGTTAATATTACCAGAAGATATTTAATTCGACGATTATGATTATTTGCCCGACTTGCAAAGAAGAGATAGACAATGATTCCCATTTCTGTGATCAATGTGGACAGGCTTTGTTGTTCTGTGATCGTTGTGGAAATGTCGGTATTGGACGTCGTTGTACGCAATGTGGCGGTTTGATGGTTGCTCCTGACGATAACAAGAAAGCTTCCGATGGTCTACCAGGAATGTCGGAAAGCTTGAAGATGGATACTTCAGTAAGTGCGCGAGGAAATCAGCAACAGAAAGGTAATGGTATCCCTGTACTAACGCTGGCTAACGACAGTCTCAACATCCGTGTCGTAGGTATTAATGGTGCGATTATCGGTCGCCGTACGGGTCCGTATTCTCATTTCTTTGAAAAGTATCCGTATGTGTCTGGTACGCATGCTCAGTTGAAGTATGCTGCCAACACAGGCTGGTGTATAGCGGACAAACACTCTTCGAATGGCACTAAGTTGAATCAGCGTACCCTTCAGCCTGATGTTGATATGTCACTCAGTAACGGTGATATACTGACTATTGCTAATATTAATTTACAGGTGATTGTAAGATAATCCTGCAATGATGAATTTGTATGTGACGGCTGCAAGCAGAATCGGCTGTGTAAGAAAGAATAATGAAGATATGGTGCTGGTTGGCAGTTCGTTTATTCGGAATGACGATTTTCGTACCAAGATTGAGCTGGATTCGGAAAAGCGCATCATATTTGCTGTGGCAGATGGGATGGGAGGTCATAATAGTGGTGAGGTGGCCAGTAGCGACGCCTTGCACAATCTCCAATTCTTCTTCAACGATATTCCTGCCGGATTAAATGCCGGAGAACTTAACGAGATGCTGGTGGTTTGGCTGGAGTCCATCAATATGATTATCGACTCCAAAGGGCATGTTGATGAGCAGCATAGGGGTATGGGAACCACATTGGTAGGAATAGCCTATTATGAGGGCGATTTCTTCTCTATGAATTGTGGTGATAGCCGTCTGTATCGTATGCGTAATGGTTCTTTGCAACAACTGACCAAAGACCATTCCCTTAATAATATGTTGGGCTCTTCCAAACATTGTAGTATTATTACGAACTGCATCGGGGGCGGTAACAAGAATTCCTATATGGATATCGTCAGGATGACGGATGATTTCCAGCCCTCAGATATCTATCTGCTTTGCAGTGACGGATTGAGTGATATGCTGAGTGACCAGAAGATAAAAGAAATACTTAAGTCGGGTGGGGATGCCGATGCCCTCTGCGAGGCTGCTATTGAGGCCGGTGGCTTCGATAATGTCTCTGCCTGTGTGATTGAAGTTGAATGATTAATTAAATAGCGCCATGCCGTTAAGATTACCTGACAGATTGCCTGCCATAGATTTATTGAAGCAGGAAAACATATTTGTGATGGACGATACCCGTGCCCATTCGCAGGATATCCGTCCGTTGCGGATTGTGATCCTGAATCTGATGCCGTTGAAGATTACGACCGAAACGGATTTGATTCGTCTTCTTTCCAATACACCTTTGCAGTTGGAGATCAGTTTCATGAAGCTGAAGAGTCATACACCGAAGAATACACCGATAGAACACATGATGATGTTTTACCGCGACTTCGCAGAGATGCGTCGGGAAAAATACGATGGTATGATTATCACGGGCGCTCCCGTAGAGCAGTTGGCATTTGAGGACGTCAGCTACTGGGACGAGATTACGGATATCTTTGCGTGGGCTCGTACCCATGTGACGAGTACCTTGTATATCTGTTGGGCCGCTCAGGCAGGTCTCTATTATCATTATGGCATTCCTAAGTATCCGTTGCCGATGAAGATGTTCGGCATCTTCTCGCAGAGGCCCTCGGATCCCAGACTTCCTATCTTCCGTGGCTTCGACGATGAGTTTATGATGCCCCATAGCCGTCATACGGAGATTCATCGGGAGGATATCCTGGCTAATCCTGCTTTGAGTTTGATTGCTGAGTCGGATGAATGTGGCGTCAGCGTCGTTATGGCCCGTGAAGGACGCGAATTCTTCATCACCGGACATCTGGAGTATGCACCCAATACACTCGACAATGAGTATAAGCGTGATTGTGGCATCCGCGATGATGTGGCACTGCCCAAGAACTATTATCGCAATGACGACCCATCGCAGAAGCCTTTGGTGACGTGGCGCTCTCATGCCAATCTCTTCTATACCAACTGGGTGAATTATTATGTCTATCAGGAGACGCCGTATAACATCGATGATATTACGTAATTGAGAGCGTTAGAACTACTTGCCCCCGCCAAGAATCTGGAATGTGGTATCGCGGCTATTGACCACGGTGCCGATGCCGTCTATATCGGTGCGTCGCGTTTCGGCGCCCGTGCAGCCGTGGGCAATAGTGTCGATGATATCCGGAAACTCTGCGATTATGCGCATCCCTTTGGCGCGAAGGTCTATGTCACGGTGAATACCATCATCTACGATGAAGAACTGAAGGCGACGCAACAGCTGCTGACCGATTTGTCAGAAGCGGGAGCCGATGCCATTCTGGTTCAGGATATGGCCGTGCTTCAGATGATGCAGGGTTTGCCGATGGCGGCGCATGCCTCCACACAGACCGACAACCGTACGGTGGAGAAAATACAATGGCTGCGCGATGTGGGTTTCTCGCGTGTGGTATTGGCTCGTGAGCTCTCACTCGACGAGATGAGAGAGATTCACAGTCAGGTGCCTGACATAGAGCTCGAGGTTTTTGTCCACGGTGCCCTCTGTGTCAGTTATTCCGGACTTTGCTACGGCTCGCAGTATTGTTTCGGCCGCAGCGCCAATCGTGGTGAGTGCGCGCAGTTCTGTCGCATGCAGTTCTCGCTTGAGGATGCGAAGGGGAGGGAAGTGGTGCGCGACCGCTACCTGCTTTCGCTGAAAGACATGAACCGCATCGATTATCTTGAAGAACTCATCGAGGCCGGAGCAACGTCGTTCAAGATTGAGGGCCGATTGAAGGACCTTTCCTATGTAAAGAACGTCACGGCGGCCTATAGTCAGCGGCTCAATGCGATTGTGAAGCGTCATCCTGACCAGTATTGCCGCAGCTCGCGCGGCGAATGCAGCTATACCTTCACCCCCGATCTTAACAGAACCTTCAATCGCGGCTATACCACTTATTTCCTGCATGGTCGTCAAGGACTACGGGAAGGGGAACGTAATTCGGGAATGTCGGACATCGCATCGATGGATACGCCCAAGGCGATGGGGGCTTTTGTCGGTACATTGAAGGAAATCCGTGGGCTTTCCTTCAATGTAGCGGGCGTGGCGAGCTTTGCTAATGGCGACGGTCTCTGTTTCCTCGACGATAATCGGCAGCTGATAGGTTTCCGGGCCAACAAGGTTGTGGGCAATCGGATTTTTCCGTATCGCATGCCGCAAGGCCTCAAGCCCGGTGTGCGACTCTACCGCAACAGTGATCAGGAGTTCGACCGTCTGATGTCGAAGACGAGTGCCGAGCGCCGCATTCCTATCAGCCTTTTTTTACGCGCCGTCGATGGAGGCTTTGAGCTCAGTGCTGCGAACTCCGCGAACAGCCTGAATTACGTGAATCACGGGGACAATCCCAACGATTCCCGTTGCGCTGCTGTCACGGAGACAGTCCCCAAGATTTATTTCCCTGCAGAGCATCAGCAGGCACAGCGGCCGCAGCGCGAGAACATCGTCCGCCAGCTGACGAAACTCGGCGATACGATTTACACCTGCTCAGAGGTGGACATCCCCGCCGATTTCAATTACTTCATCCCCAATAGCCTTCTCTCCGATATGCGACGTGCCTTGGTGGAGAAGTTGTCTTCTTCCTCTCTTGTGTCCATGCGTCCTTCCGGCAGCAAGCCAGCAGGGCAGGAACGAGGAGAGGCGAGGAATTATCTGAAGAAACGCATATCCAGCCTCCCTCCAGCTCCCTCTCGTTTTGGGGAAAAATGGAGTTACCTCTACAATATCTCCAACCGCCTCGCTTGCGATTTCTATGACGCTTCCAATAAGACGGCCTATGAGCTGAACGGCGGCGACGGTCCCATCATGCAGTGCCGTAATTGCATCCGCTATTCCCTCGGCTATTGCGTCAAGCACGGTGGCCAGCGGCCTCAATGGCAGGAGCCGCTCTCTCTCGTTTTAGGCGACGGTCGACGTTTCCGCCTTGAGTTTGACTGCCAGCATTGCCAAATGAATGTCTATCCATTGCATGATTCATACTAAAATGTTCCATTTGTCATCCATATCGGTCCGGTTACTCATGCGCAACCTGTTATGCATGATGCTTTTTGCGTTTTGCATGGCGCTTTGCGGTTGTTACAACCAGGGCCCGATTACACCTGACGCATGGAACCTCACCGAAGAGCAACTCGATTCCATCTCGTTTTATACCACCCACCACTATACGCAAGGCTACAATTTCGTTGTCAGTAGCGATTCGCTGAAGATCCTCGAGCAGCAGAATGAGATGATGCCCGTACCCGATCTTCTCACGGCGGAGGTCACGGCCGGTGATGAGACGATACCGATGCTCTTGCTGGTGGATTCAATCACACTCCGTCGTCACGAGCATCTCGTGGTGGCTGATATCCGCACCGTGCCGACGGACTCCATCGACAGTGTCTGGGTGAAGGTGGCGCGCGACCAGCTCACCTTCGGCTGGGTGCGCGAGTCTGATCTCTTGTCGGCGGTGTCGCCCGACGATCCCATTAGCCAGTTTATCGATTTCTTCTCCGATTCCCACCTGCTGATATTTCTCGCCTTCTGCGCGCTTGTTGGCGGAGCCTACGGTTTGCGACGTCTGCTGCGCAAGGGCGCGAAGATTGTGCATTTCAACGACATCCCCTCGTTCTATCCCACGCTGCTTTGCGTGCTCGTGGCGGCATCGGCGGTGCTCTACAGCTCCATCCAGCTCTTCGCGCCGGAGATGTGGCGACACTTCTATTATCATCCGTCGCTCAATCCCTACGCGCTGCCGTGGCATCTCGGGCTGTTTGTCATCTTCGTCTGGTCGCTGCTCATCGTGGCGTTGGCAACGGTTGATGATATCCGCCACCATCTCTCGCTGGGTGAGACGATACTCTATCTTGGCGGTCTGGCGGCCGTATGCGCTGTGAATTACGTCGTATTCAGCGTCACCACCTTATATTATATAGGCTATCCGCTGCTGATTGCCTACATTGCGTTTGCCATTTACCGCCTTTCCCTGCAAAAATCCATATAAATGAGGATTGCACGAGTCGGGAAAAATGTGTACCTTTGCACCCGGAAAAGTTAAAATGTAAAAGATGGGAATAATATCTATGGTAGAGGTAAAAGTTAAATGGGTAATGGTTTTACCCTTTTACCTTTTTATCTTTTTACCTATAAGTGCCCAAAGGCAGGACGACATGCGTCAAGCGGTGGAATATCTGGCTTCACAGGAACTTGGAGGTAGATACCCTGCTACTATTGGTGATACCCTTGCCTCGGAATTCATAGTAGGCAAACTCCGTGGTTTGAAGTTCAAGCCAGTTGTCAAAGCAAAGAAGGAAAAAGGTTTCTATCATGACTTCACATATGGGAAGGAAGTGGAGCGAACCACCCATAACATCATTGCTGTTCTTCCAGGAAAAGACAAGCGTCTGAAGAACGAATACATTATTGTTGGTTCACACTATGACCATTTGGGCTTGGGAGGTAAGAATTCCGGTTCACGCCGTCCAGACACTTTGGGTGTACACCCCGGTGCAGATGATAATGCCAGCGGTGATGCTGTGGTACTCGAACTGGCTAAATATTTTAAAAAGGTACGCGCGAAAAGAAGTATCATCTTCGCCTTCTTTGGCGCTGAGGAGCAGGGGCTTGTTGGTTCGAAGGCTTTTCTTGAGTGGATGAAGCAGAATGATAACAAGCGCATCAATCTCCCGAAGGATAAAAATGGTCTTGTGGCTATGGTCAATCTCGATATGGTGGGACGTATGCGCGATCAGGCCATGAGTGTTTCAGGTACAGGTACAAGTTCCACCTTCAAGGCGATGGCTGAGCAGGTGGCTGAACAGACTCACCTGAATATCAGTTGTACGCCTGATGGCTATGGTCCCAGCGATCATGCCTCGTTCGTCGCTGCCGATATCCCTGTGCTCTTCCTTACGACAGGTGGTCACATGGAGTATCACACCCCCGACGATGTGCCTTCCACCTTGAATTACGATGGTATGCAGCAGACCTTAGCGTTCTCGCAGGAACTGATTACCCGACTGGCAAACATGCCCGATACACCTGATTATATCAGTGTGCCCAGCAGCAATACCATGAAGCATGCCAATTTTAAGGTCACTTTAGGTCTCATGCCTGATGTCATGGGAGCCAGTCGTATCCCAGGTCTTCGTGCTGATATTGTGGTGGCTGGAAAACCTGCCCATGAAGCAGGTATCCGTAGTGGCGACATCATTCAGGAAATCGATGGTAAGCCCGTTAAGGATATTAATGAATATATGGAACGCTTGTCGGAACTTGAGCCTGATACCACGATTCCTGTGAAGGTGCTTCGGGGCGAGGCATTGATCACATTCCAAGTTCACCTTAAACCCGCAAAGAAATGAAGAAATCTGTCTATTGGTTTTTGGCGATTGTCATTACGTTGGTATTGAGTATCTACCAGCGCATGACGGGGCCTACTTATCCCAAGCGGTTGACGGTGGAGCTGAATGGTGAGCATTATAAGATAAAACTGCCCAGAAGTGGTGTGCAACACGATGAGATTGTGACACTGAAAGGTATACCCTTTGATGTCAACTCACAAATACATTACCGTCGTTATCCCACAACAAACGACTACACTACAGCAGATTTCGTTTGGAAAGACAGCGCGTGGCAGGCAGCCTTGCCTGTACAACCCGTTGCAGGAAAACTTCAGTATTATATCACCGTGGGGGGAAAGGATTACGCTGCAGATGAACCTGTCGTGATACGATTTCGCAACGATGTGCCTGCCAGTATCCTGGTGCCACACATCCTGTTGATGTTTGCTGCCATGCTGTTTGCCGTCTATACGTTCTTGTTGGTTGTGACGCACAGGGAATACCGTCGTTGGCTGAAGATCACGGTGGGCACTTTGTTTGTGGGTGGATTCATCCTGGGTCCACTCGTTCAGCATGCGGCTTTCGGCCCTTGGTGGGCAGGATTCCCTTATGGTACAGATCTTACCGACAATAAGACACTCATATCCTTCCTGTTCTTTATGGTTGCGCTTGCTACTTTGAAGTGGAAGTACAACAAGTGGGTGGTCGGTCTGGCGGTATTGGTTATGATTGCCATCTTCAGTATTCCCCACAGCACCTACGGGTCAGAGTTTGATTATACCACACAACAATTAAAAAGATAAATAATTAAAAAGGTAAAAAAGATGAAAATCAGGAGTTTAATGACAATGACGTTGGCTGCAGTAGCCTTCGTGTTTAGTATGAGTTCATGTAGTAGTAATGATGATGAGCCAGAAATGGCTGTCGCTGATCAGGTAGTAGGTTCCTATACAGGTACTGAGGTCCTCACAGTGATGGGCGAGGCTGATGAGAGTATTGAGACATTCGAGTTTACCAAAGCTTCAGATGTATCTGTTGACGTGACTCTTCCCAAATACGGTGAGGGCATGATGACGGTTCCTGCACTTCCTGTGAAGGGTATCATGCTGACCAAAAGTGGCAATACCATTACTGGCAAACTCGCCAAGTATGAGGGTACAGTGAAAACTGCCGATGGGGCGGAGAAGGCCTATACCGTGAGTGATCTCACCGTCATCTTCAGCGACAAGACTGTTGTCGTGACGTTTACGCAGAAGTACGGCAATATGCCCTTTGCCTTTGAAGGTCAGTTTACAGGTACGAGGAAGTAAGTGGTGACCGCGTATTTAGCTAACAGAATCTCACAATCCCTTTTAGCAGGCGTGGTGTTGGCCATGCCTGCTATCCATCTCTCTGCACAGTCTTTACGCGACTCTATAGAGCTCGAGCCGGTTGTGATTACGGCCTCCCATACGCCTAAGGCGCTGAAGGATGCCCCTGTCGTTACCCGTCTCATCACGCTTTACGACATTAAGATTACCGATGCTACCAATATTCAGGACATGCTGACGCAGGAGATCCCGGGCCTGGAGTTCGGCTTCGCCATGAGTCAGGAGACATCGCTCAACATGAGCGGTTTTGGTGGCAACGCCGTGCTCTTCCTCGTCGATGGCGAGCGCATGGCAGGCGAAACGATGGACAATGTCGATTACAACCGCATGAACCTCGATAATGTTGGTCGTATCGAGATTGTGAAAGGTGCTTCGTCGGCGCTCTATGGCTCCAATGCCGTTGGAGGCGTGGTCAACATCATCAGCCGCGAGAATCTGGAGCCCTGGACCGCCAATGTCAATTCCCGCTATAATTCCTTCGGACATGAATGGCGCAATGGTGCCGGTTTTTCTTTTAACACCAGGAAATGGAACTCCCAAACCAGTTTCCAACATACCAAGATCGATCCTGTCGATCTGCCTAAGCCTTACTCTTCTGAGGAGATTGCCATCGAACTGATGAAGAAGGCGCAAGGCTTACCTTACGACGAGTCTGTACTGAATGATGATTCCAATCTGAGCCGTCTCTATGGACAGAAGACTTACAACGTCAAGGAACGACTCACATGGCGTGTTACGGAGAAACTGACACTTGTAGGCAGGGGTGGCTATTTCTTCCGCACCAGCGAACGCGATACTTATGACTATCATTTCAATGGATATAGTGCAGGACTGAAAGGACGGTACGCCTGGGATTACGCCCGTCATCTCGAACTGTCATACGCATATGACCAGTACGACAAGGCCAATTTTCAACCCGACGGTACACGGACCCACGATCACGACTACAGCAATCGGCAACAGGTGGTCCATGCGCTCTACCATCATCCGTTTGGTAAGAACAGTCTGATCCTTGGTGCCGATTATATGCATGACTATTTGTCCACTTATCAGTTTATTGACAACACCAGCCACGCCCAGGATATTATCGACGGCTATGCCCAGTTCGACTGGAACATCACCGACCGACTCAACATTGTGGGTAGTGTCCGCTATGATTATTTCTCAGCCTCTGCTCAGAAAGCCTTTACAGAGCGCCTTGCCGTTGTGTATAAATATCCGTGGATGACCTTCCGCGCCAATTATGCCAGTGGTTTCCGGGCCCCCACTCTCAAGGAGATGTATATGCACTTCGACATGGGTAATATGGGCTATATGATCATCGGAAATCCTGATTTGGAGCCTGAGAAGAGCCATAATTTCAATCTCGCCGTCGAGCGGACGAATCGCATCCGTAACAGTGGATTCCTAGATGGACGCTACAACTTTACCCTGATGGGTTACTGCAATAGCTTCGACAAGCGTATCACCACCATCGAAGGTCCTGTTTATAATGGCATGGAAAGCGCCCTTTACGCCAACGAGGACGGCATCACCGTCTGGGGCGTGGATGTCAGCCTGGGTCACATCTGGGATTGTGGATTTTCGCTCAAAGTAAACTATTCATGGATGCACGAAACGGGCAACGTTTATTACTCCGACTTCTATCAGCCCCGTTCACACTCCATGACCTGGCGGATAGGCTACGATCATCGCTTCTCACGCCACTATGCACTCAATGCAGCACTCTCCGGGCGCAGTCAGGGCAAGCCCCAGTCGGGTCGCACGGATGTCGATCAGGGTTACACCATCTGTCGCCTGATGCTTCAGCATCATCTCTGGCGTGGCATCCATCTCAACACCGCCGTCGATAACCTCTTCAACTACAAGCCGAAGTCTTATTACTATTCTTCCCCGCTCACCACAGGAATATCCTTCAGTGTTGGATTGTCTGTTGATTTGGATACTAAGATTAGATTTTAATCAATTCGGCTAATATCATATCGCTGATGAAGAGTCCTTTCCGGGTCAGGGAAAGGTGATTGTCGTTGGTTTTAAGCAGTCCGTTGTCTATGAAATGGCGGGCATTTTTCAGGCAGTAATCCCTGTGCTTTTCCGATAATTGCGTGAGGTCGAGTCCCTCGCGAGTGCGCATAACCACCGTCACCATGTCGTTGTAGCGGGTGTCACCCTCGATCGCCTCCGAGTCGAAGAGGCGCTCTCCACGCTCCATCCCCTCGATATACTGCTGGATGTCAGCGATGTTCCAACTGCGGGTGTTCCCATCGTAGGAGTGGGCGCTGGCACCGAGACCCAGATAGGGTGTACCGTTCCAATAACTGCTGTTGTGTCTGCTGCGGAATCCAGGCTTTGCGAAGTTGGAGATCTCGTAATGCTCGAACCCTGCAGCCTCCAGGCGATCCTTCAGCGTGTAGTACATCTCCCGTTCCGTTTCCTCGTCGGGGAGAGGAACACATTGGGGACTGTCCCCAGTGTGTCCGTCCTCATTATACCGTTTCATTATCTTGTGCAGTGGGGTTCCTTCTTCGATAGTGAGGCAGTAGGCGGAAAGGTGCTCCACGTTGAGGGCGAGGGCCGCCTCGATGTCATGTTCCCAATCGGTGAACATCTCGCCAGGGAAACCGTACATCAGGTCGATGCTGATATTCAGGATACCCGCAGCCCGTAGCCGCTGCACAGCCTCTGCCACTTGAGCGGCTGTATGTCTGCGATGGAGGAACCTCAATCGTTCATCGTCGAAGGTTTGCGCCCCCATCGATACACGGTTGATGGGTAGTGTCCTCAGCCCTTCAACAAAGTCCGCTGTCACGTCATCGGGATTCACCTCGATGGTCACCTCCGCATCCTCCGATACCTTATTATATTTATATAGGGCATCGAAGATCTGGTGCAGTTGGGAAATCGTCAGCTGACTTGGAGTCCCACCACCCAGATAAATACTCCTGACTCCTGTCTCCTGACTCCTGTCTCCTGTTTCCCGGCACACGGCATCGACATACCGCTGGCGAAGGTCCAGCGACGTCGTCGAATAGAACGCACAATAGATGCATCTGCTCGCACAAAACGGAATATGTATGTAGATTCCGGCCATTTTTAAATGCAAAAGTACTAATATTTTTTAATTAATAGCTGATTTCTTTGGTGATTTCTGAAAAAATGTCTAATTTAGCCGACCGAATTTGATATTTAAACTTAAAACCGAACGATAATGAAGATTTATCAGACAAACGAAATCAAGAACATTGCACTCATTGGCAGTGCGGGTAGCGGCAAGACCACTCTTGCCGAAAGTATGGTCTACGAAGCCGGCATCATCAAGCGCCGTGGCGCCGTAGAGAGTAAGAACACCATGAGCGACTATTTCCCTGTAGAGCAGGAATATGGCTACTCGGTGTTCTCAACGGTTTTCCATGTGGAGTGGAATAACAAGAAGCTCAACATCATCGACTGTCCGGGTTCGGACGACTTCGTAGGCGGATCTATCACCGCTATGAATGTTACCGATCAGGCCGTCATCCTCATCAACGGACAGTATGGTCCCGAGGTGGGCACGATGAACGCTTTCCGCAACACGGAGAAACTGAAGAAGCCCGTGATCTTCCTGGTGAACCAGCTGGATCGCGACAACTGCGACTTCGATCAGATTCTTTCGCAGCTGAAGGATGTCTACGGACCGAATTGCGTGCCCGTGCAGTATCCTATCGCTACAGGCCCTGGCTTCAACAGCGTGATCGACGTGCTGCTGATGAAGAAGTACTCATGGAAGCCCGAGGGTGGTGCTCCCATCATTGAGGAGATTCCTGCCGACCAGCTCGACAAGGCCAAGGAGATGAAGGCTGCGCTCGTAGAGGCTGCTGCTGCCGGCGACGACTCACTGATGGAGAAGTTCTTCGAGACCGAAGACCTCAGTGAGGACGAGATGCGCGAGGGTATCCGTAAGGGCCTCGTTACCCGCTCGATATTCCCCGTATTCTGCGTCTGCGCAGGTCGCGATATGGGTGTTCGCCGTCTGATGGAGTTCCTCGGCAACGTGGTGCCTTTCGTCAGCGACATGCCACTGGTCAAGAATGCAGCGGGTAAGGATGTTCCCGCCGACACCAATGCCCCCACATCACTCTATTTCTTTAAGACTGGTGTTGAGCCGCATATTGGTGAGGTGAGCTATTTCAAGGTGATGAGCGGAAGCGTGAAGAGCGGCGACGATCTCAATAATGCCGACCGCGGCTCGAAGGAGCGTATCGGAACGCTGTATGCCTGCGCCGGTGCTAACCGTATCCAGGTAGACCAGCTCAATGCCGGTGATATTGGCTGTACTGTGAAGCTGAAGGACGTGAAGACTGGCAACACACTGAATAGCAAGGATGTCGACAATAAGTTCGACTTTATCAAGTATCCAAACTCGAAGTTCTCTCGTGCCATCAAGGCCGTCAACGAGTCTGAGACCGAGAAGATGATGGCTGCTCTGGCCAAGATGCGCCAGGAAGATCCCACATGGGTGGTTGAGCAGTCAAAGGAGTTGCGCCAAATCATTGTTCATGGTCAGGGTGAGTTCCACCTCCGTACCTTGAAGTGGCGCATGGAGAACAATGAGAAGATCATGATTGAATATATCGAGCCGAAGATTCCATATCGTGAGACGATTACGAAGATGGCCCGTGCCGACTACCGTCATAAGAAACAGTCGGGTGGTGCTGGACAGTTCGGTGAGGTACATCTGATTCTGGAGCCTTATACAGAGGGCATGCCTGATCCTACATCATTCAAGATCAACGGTCAGGAGTTCAAGATGAACATCAAGGGTAAGGAAGAAATCGACCTCGAGTGGGGCGGCAAGCTCGTCTTCATCAACAGCGTCGTCGGTGGTGCTATCGACCTCCGTTTCATGCCCGCCATCCTGAAGGGTATCATGGAGCGCATGGAGCAGGGACCACTTACTGGTTCTTATGCCCGTGACGTTCGTGTGATTGTCTACGACGGTAAGATGCACCCGGTAGATTCTAACGAACTTTCGTTCATGCTCGCAGCCCGTAACGCCTTTAGCGCTGCCTTCAAGGAGGCCGGTCCTAAGGTATTGGAGCCTATCTATGATTTGGAAGTGCTCGTGCCCGGTGACTATATGGGTGACGTGATGTCTGACCTGCAGGGTCGTCGCTCCATCATCATGGGTATGGACTCTGAGGCTGGCTATCAGAAACTGAGTGCCAAGATTCCTCTCAAGGAACTCTCCAGCTATTCTATCGCTCTGAGTTCTCTGACGGGAGGCCGCGCATCGTTCACAACGAAGTTCTCAAGCTATGAGCTTGTGCCGAACGATATCCAGCAGGCTCTGATCAAGCAGCATGAGGAGGAGATGAAGGAAGAAGAGTAATCTCGTATCTTATATACAAAAAAGAGGCTCCGTGATTGATTGCGGAGCCTCTTTTTTATTGGTGAATGAGCGTGACTTCGGAGTTCAGACCGCTTGGCATGGGCTCCCATTGGTCGTAAGTTGTTTTTTTGTAGTTGATGTCCACGACGTTGATCTCCTCCATCTTGCGCCAGGGGATGCCGCGGCGGTCGTAGTCGGCGATGCGGTTGGCAGGCAGATTCGTCACTTCGATGCGGAGTTCATTTATTCCGACTTTCAGCGCCTGCTTGCAATCGAGGACAAACGGCACACTCCAGGCACATCCGATGAACTGGCCGTTGATATAGACGCGGGCAGACTCACGGACATCGCCGAGGTCAATCATCCAGGCTCCCTTCGGGTCGTCTTTCTTTGTCAGCCTGAACTTTGTAGTGTAGACGCCTGTGCCCATAGTCACCTTCGCACTGTCGTCGTCAAGCTTTTCCCAAGTCTGGAGCTTGTTGAGAGTGAAGGTCTTTCCTACTTTAGGGGCTTCTTCGGTAAAGCTGAGCGTCCAAGGACCGTTGAGGGGAATATTCCTTGCCTGGCTAGTATATCCAGCCCGACTAGAAAGACTATGATTTCTATTAATGCTTTCCGTAAAAGTCTGCAGAATCATCGATTCGCCGCTGCGCAAGCAGATATCAATGCTGTCGCCATTGATGCTGGCGGGGATAATGTTGCCGTTGAGCGGATTGAACCAGACGGCATCCTTGAAGTTGACAGCCAGTGGAAGACGATCATCGATATCGTTGGGTGAGAGGTTTGCGATGAAGTAATGATAGCCTGTAACGTTCTTACGTCGGATAGCTTTTAATCCACACTCCAGTTTCATAGCCTCGGGCTTGGCGGCTGCTGCGAGGTCGGCGGCTCGCGTACCATTTATGATATGGGCCCCCTGGGCTTTCAACTGCTCGATGTGTTGTTTGACATTCTCGGGCATCATCTTACATTCAGGAATGACGAGCGCTTTGTATCGTGTGCCGGCGGCTGTCTGCAACATCCCGTCTTTATAGGTTGTCGTAAGTAGCAGTCGGTCGGAGATATAGTCGCTGTCGAAGCCTGCACCATCGATGGCGAGGATGCTCTTGATAAACTCCGGTGCCAGACTGCCCATCGCGTGGATACTGAATTGCATGAGCAGTTTTTTTGTATTCTTCTGCCACATATCGCGCACGGGCAGATAGACGAGGAAATCGTTGTCGGGCTGTCCCCACTGCAGGAAACTCTGACAACGCTCGACATATTGCATGAAATAGGGGGCGTCGCGCCAGATGCTGTTGGTGGGACTCATGTCGATGCTGGCGTAGAATTTCCAGCCCGGCCACAAATCATCTTTTGGCGAATAACAGGTGCCGTGGAAGAACATATGATTGACACCTGCGCAGAACATAAGGTCAATGTCGGGCTTCAATTGTGAAAGCGAGGTACGGAAATGTTCTGTCAGCCAGGTGAAGGTCTCACTTGATGTATAAGGCTTACCACAAATGTGGGCTGCCGACGGCGCATATTTCAGCATTGAGAAATCAGAGTCGTTCTTACGCGTCTTGCCAGGATCGGTGCGCAGGCCTTTAATGCCAAGATTAGAAAGGCCGAAACCCTCGATTTCAGGTATGTCAACAGCGGCATAACAATCAATCAGATTGGCGGGTGAACCATGTGCCTGATTGCGTGTGATGGCGCCGTGCTTATGGGCCCAGGTGGTCCATTGGTTTGTGAAGTTCTCCAATAGCAAATCGCCAAGAGTCTCACGATAGTCGCTGACGATTTTAGCATCACCTTCCTGCAACAACAGGAAATAGTCTTGCAACTTATAACCGCGACGCTTCTCAAATTCTTCTAATAAAGTGGGCGTCCAAGTGGCGTCGGCCACCTCGTAGCTGTCGTTGAAAAAGGTGTGAGGGTAGGGCGTGTTTGTCCGTTCGAAGGCTGCCTCGATATGTGCCAGATAGTTTTTAACGGCCTGACGGTCGAAGTGATCAATCACCAGCCCTTCACCACCGGGGGCGGCCCGCTTCACTTTCATTACGCCATAGCGGACATAGAGGGCAACAACCTGCCAGCTGGCGTTCTCCATGTCTTCAAGCCGTTGCTGGATCACCTTGCGTAGTGTCTTGTTTTTGGCAGCTTTGGCAGCGCGAATGTCAGCGCGTAACTGTTCACCAGGTTTCCATGTCAGCCGCCCATTGCTCACGAATCGTGTCACGTCATAGGATTGTCCTTGCCAGTAGGCCATCACCTTCGAGAGGCGACTATAGGGTTCATCTTTTGCTGATACCTTCAGCGCGAGATCCTCGACGTTTGTGCCTGTGAAATTGGCATTGATGAAGATGGCCTTACTGGCACTTTCTTCCAGTGGAACCCAGGGACCTCCGAATGGCCAGCCTGTGCCTGTGGCCATATCTATCTCGATGCCCATTTGCAGGCCGTTCTGCTGCACCTCGCGCAACATCGCCATCCACTGTTCACTAAGATAGGGGATGTTATTCGCTTCGTTACCTTGTACCCCATAAATGGGAGTAATCTCCAAAGCACCGATACCATGATTAGCGTATTCCTGCATGGTCCAATGCAGGTTTTCTTTGTCAACAGCGGAGCCGAGCCACCACCAACGGGCACCGGCCTTGGCCTCCTGTCGTATTTCTGGCCACTCTTGGGCTGTGACTCCCACAGTCAGAGTGGCCAGAATGGATATTGTCAATAGTCTCTTTCTCATCAGGTTTAGAAGAAGATGGATGAGAGAATATAGGCTACGATGGTCGAGGTGAATACGCAAATCAGACCTGGCATCATGAACGAGTGGTTCAACAGGTATTTACCAATCACTGTTGTACCACTTCGGTCGAAGTTTACAGTGGCAATATCAGAAGGATAGTTGGGGATGAAGAAATAACCGTAGACCGAAGGTAATACACCAAGCAGCACAGGACCTGCAATTCCCAACGAATAGGCCAGCGGCAGCATCGATACTACTACAGCGCCCTGAGAATTGATGAGCACTGATACCATGAAGAATACAAGAGCGATACTCCACGGATAATCCTTCACGATGCCCTCAAGCATGGCCTGAATCTCCGGCATGTAGTTAGAGAAATAGGTATCAGCCATCCACGCAATACCATAAATAGCGACAACAGCTACCATACCCGACTGCCATACAGGTCCGGAGACGGCTTTCTTTGGCTGTGCCTTGCAGAAGAGTATCATCAGCGCGGCGGCAGCAATCATCACAATTTGGATGACGATGTTCATCTTCAATGGCTTACCATCCCATGAGGGTAGGGCATTTTGGAAGATAGCGAAGAAAACGATGATGGCGAGGGCGCCGAGGAAAACGAAGACGGCGTTCTTGGCCGACTGCGGAATCTCTTTGTCAAGAGTGGTTGCGCTTGAGCCGTAGATGTAATTACGTTGCACGGGATCTGCAATCTTCTTCTGGAACTCCGGATCCTTATCGAGATCGAGACCACGGTGATAAGAGGCTGCAGCAGCTGCCATCAGTCCACAGAGACAGGCGGGAATGGATATCATAAGCACACCTGGAATCGAGATGTCGAATCCGTTCTCGTTGGAGATGGTGACGAAGGCCACAACGGCTGCTGCGATGGGTGAACAGGTGATACCTACTTGCGAGGCAATTGAAGCCACACCACAAGGACGTTCAGGGCGAATGCCTTTCTTTAATGCAATGTCGCAAATGATTGGCATTAAGGTATATACAACGTGTCCTGTTCCTACCAAAACTGTCAGAAAGAAGGTGGTTAATGGAGCCAGGAAAGTAATGCGATCGGGATGCTTGCGCAGCATCTTCTCGGCAATCTGAATCAACCAATCCATTCCGCCAGAGGCCTGCATAATACCCGCGCAGGTTACAGCTGCGATGATGATGTAAATCACATCTGTCGGAGGTGTTCCTGGTTTGAGACTGAAACAAAACACGAGAATAGCCAATCCGATTCCGGAAATAGCACCCAGGGCAAGAGAACCGTAACGTGAACCTACCCACAACGCTCCTAAGACAATGAGGAGTTGAATAATCATTAATACCATACGAAAAACTGTTTTTAATTATTGTTTTTGATCTATTTGTTTGCAAAGATAAGAATTTTTTCTGAAATAAAGCACATTTTGGGGTAGAAATCTTAAAATTATTTATTTCCTTTGTCGACTCGAATATTTTTAGTACCTTTGCGCCCTAAATAAGAAAAGTATATAGTTTAGAGTTTATAGTTAATAAAAGATATGACTAAGAGATTCGCCGAACATAACGGCTTGAACCTGACTCAGGTGAACGACGACATCCTTGAGATGTGGCGTGAGAAGAACGTGTTCTGGCGCTCGATAGATGAGCGCGAGGGCTGTCCGCAGTTTGTATTCTTCGAGGGACCTCCCTCGGCTAATGGTCATCCAGGCATCCACCACGTACTGGCACGTACCATTAAGGATACCTTCAACCGTTATAAGACCATGAAGGGTTATCAAGTGAAACGTAAGGCAGGATGGGATACCCATGGATTGCCCGTAGAGTTGGGTGTGGAGAAGGAATTGGGTATCACCAAAGCTGACATCGACAATAAAGATTCTGAAAAATACATCTCAACAGAGGATTATAATAAGAAGTGTCGTGAGAATGTAATGATGTTCACCCAGGAATGGCGTGACCTCACTGAGAAGATGGGCTACTTTGTAGACCTCGACAATCCGTATATCACCTACGATAACAAATATATTGAGACACTGTGGTGGTTGTTGCAGCAGTTCTACAAAAAAGGACTGCTCTATAAAGGTTACACCATTCAGCCATATTCACCAGCAGCAGGAACGGGCCTTAGCTCACACGAGCTGAACCAGCCTGGTTGCTATCGTGATGTGAAGGATACGACCGTTACTGCTCTGTTTAAGGCTCTGAATCCGAAGGAAGAGTGGACCAAGTGGGGTACGCCATACTTCGTGGCTTGGACGACCACACCTTGGACATTGCCTTCTAACACAGCGCTTTGCGTAGGTCCTAAGATTGACTATGTAGCCGTTGAGACCTATAATGCCTATAATGGTGAGAAGATTACTATCATTCTGGCTGAGAGCCGGTTGAATGCCTATCTCGCTCCAGAGGGTAACATCACTGACGGTGACGAGATGCCTGAATACAACAAGGGCGAGAAGTTCGTGCCTTATCGTATCGTTGGCCACTATACTGGTGAGCAACTTGTTGGTTTGAAGTACCAGCAGCTCATGCCTTGGGTAAAGCCATCGGCTAAACTTGATCAGAATGCAGCCGATTATGTGAAGGCCTATGCAGCCGCTCATCCAGAGAAGGTGTTTACAGGCGAGAATGGCAAGGATCAGTTCGTGGAGATGGAAAGCGAAGCCTTCCGTGTAATCCCTGGTGACTATGTGACCACAGAGGATGGTGCCGGTATCGTGCATATTGCGCCTACCTTCGGTGCTGATGATGCCAAAGTGGCTAAGGATGCTCATGTCCCAAGTTTGTTCCTTATAAATAAAAAAGGTGAAACCCGTCCGATGGTCGACCTTCAGGGTAAGTACTACGTGATGGACGAGCTCGATGATAACTTCATCGCAAAATGTGTGAACAAAGAGGGGTACGGCCGCCACGCTGGTGATTATGTGAAGAATGCCTATGCACCTGAATTTAATAAAGACGGTAAATACGATGAGCAGGCCGCAGCTAAGGCCGAAGACCTGAACATCGTGATCTGTATGGAGATGAAGCAGGAGGGTACAGCGCTGAAGATAGAGAAGCATGTACACAACTATCCCCACTGCTGGCGTACAGATAAACCTGTGCTTTACTATCCGCTGGATTCATGGTTCATCCGCAGCACTGCCAAGAAGGACCGTATGTTCGAGCTGAATAAGACCATTAACTGGCAGCCGGAGTCTACTGGAACTGGCCGTTTTGGTAACTGGTTGGAGAATCTGAACGATTGGAACCTGTCTCGTTCACGTTTCTGGGGAACACCGCTTCCCATCTGGCGTGATGAGGATGGCAAGGAAATCTGCATTGGCTCGGTAGAAGAACTCTATAACGAGATAGAGAAGGCTGTCAAGGCAGGATTCATGGACTCTAACCCGCTGAAGGACAACGGTTTCGTGCCTGGCGATATGAGCAAGGAAAATTATGACAAGATTGACTTGCATCGTCCGTATGTGGATAATATCATACTCGTTTCAGAGAGCGGCAAGCCCATGAAGCGTGAAAGCGACCTTATCGATGTATGGTTCGATTCTGGTTCTATGCCTTATGCACAGGTGCACTATCCATTTGAAAATAAGGATCTGATTGACAAGGGCATCGCCTTCCCCTGCGACTTTATTAACGAGGGTGTTGACCAGACACGTGGTTGGTTCTTTACTCTGCATGCCATTGCTACCATGATTTTCGACTCAGTGGCCTTCAAGAATGTGATTTCTTCTGGACTTGTGCTCGATGCAAAGGGTAACAAGATGTCGAAACACGTGGGTAATGTGGTGAATCCCTTTGAAATGATTGAGAAATATGGCTCTGATGCTGTACGTCTGTATATGATGACCAACTCTGAGCCTTGGGACAACCTGAAGTTCGACCCTGAGGGTGTCGATGAAGTACGTCGTAAGTTCTTCGGCACCTTATACAATACCTATAGTTTCTTTGCGTTGTACGCAAATGTGGATGGCTTTGATCCTGATATGACTCAGGTGGCCTTCGACCAGCGTCCTGAGATTGACCGTTGGATTCTCTCATGTCTGAATACTCTCATCAAGGGCGTGGAGGCAGAACTCGATAACTATGATCCTACCCGTGCAGGCCGTCTCATTGATGCTTTTGTGAACGACGACCTCTCCAACTGGTTCGTACGCCTGAACCGTAAGCGTTTCTGGGGCAAAGAGATGTCTGCTGATAAGCTAAGCGCATACCAGACACTCTACACCTGTCTGATGACAGTCGCTAAACTCCTGGCTCCTTTTGCGCCGTTCTATGCTGATCAGTTGTATAAGGACTTAGGTGGCAAGCTTGATTCCGTACACCTCGACCAATTCCCTGTGGTTGACGAATCTCAGATTGATAAGGATCTCGAGGCTCGCATGCAGATGGCCCAGAAGATTACATCGATGGTTCTCGCTTTGCGTCGCAAGGTGAATATCAAGGTGCGTCAGCCGCTGCAGGCTATTATGATTCCTGCTGTCGATGCTGAACAGAAGAAGCATATTGAGGCTGTGAAGGATCTGATTATGAGTGAGGTGAACGTCAAGGAGCTTCGTTTTGTTGAGGGTGCAGGTGTACTCGTCAAGAAGGTGAAGTGCAATTTCCGTACGATGGGTAAGAAGTTCGGTAAGCTCATGAAGAGTGTGGCTGCCGCTATGGATGCCCTCTCGCAGGAACAGATTGCCGAACTCGAGAAACAGGGTGCTATCGCCCTTAATGTCGAAGGTCAGGACATCACAGTCGAAGCTGTCGATGTTGATATCATCAGCGAGGATATTCCAGGTTGGCTGGTTGCCAATGAAGGTAATCTGACGGTAGCCCTCGAGGTAGAACTGACAGACGAACTGAAAAACGAAGGAATGGCACGTGAACTCATCAACCGCATCCAGAATATCCGCAAGGATAGTGGTCTGGAGATTACCGATCGCATTGTGGTGACGTTGACCCCGAATGCTGAGGTTGAGAAGAGTCTCGTGAGCTTTGCAGACTATATCAAGACTCAGGTACTTGCCGACGATATCCAGATAGCCGCCAACGATGGACAGGAAGTGGAATTCGACGACTTTAAACTGAATATTAAAGTTGAAAAAAGATAATATTAATAACTAAATCTGAATTATATTAATATGGCAGAAAAGACACGTTACAGTGACGAAGAGCTCGAGGAGTTCCGTCAGATTATCAATGAAAAAATGGCATTGGCCAAGCGCGATTATGACCAGATGATGAAAGTGCTCATGAATGAGGACTCCAACGATGTCGACGATACATCCCCTACCTATAAGGCTTTGGAGGAGGGTAGTGTCACCCAGTCGAAGGAAGAACTCATCTCTATGGCCGCTCGCCAGCAGAAGTTTATTCAGGGACTGAAGGCAGCTTTGGTGCGCATCGAGAATAAGACATACGGTATCGATCGTATCACGGGTGAGCTGATTCCCAAGGAACGCCTTCGTGCCGTACCTCATGCTACGCTGAGTGTTCAGTCGAAGATGAACCAAAAGAAAGGCTAAGTGAACGCTTTCAGAAAGATTCTCACTAATGGGAGACTGGCGACGCTCATCATTGTCGCCATTCTCCTGATAGACCAAGCCATCAAGATTTGGGTTAAGACTTCGATGACGCTCCACGAGAGCATTCACATCACCGACTGGTTCTATATCACGTTTATTGAGAACAACGGCATGGCGTTTGGCATGCAGCTTGGCAGCAAGATTGTACTGTCGCTTTTCCGCGTCGGTGCTATTGGCGTGCTGGGCTATTATATCTGGCTTGAGGTGGGCAAGAAGGCCAAAATAGGCTATTTGGTCTGCCTAGCGATGATACTCGCAGGTGCAGCAGGCAATCTGATTGACTGCATGTTCTATGGGCTCATCTTCAATAATTCGTCAGAGTTCTACCAATCATATTTTGTACCGTTTGGTACAGGCTATGCCCCTTTCCTGATGGGTAAAGTGGTGGATATGTTCTATTTCCCACTGATTGAGACGGAATGGCCCTTATGGATGCCTTTCGTGGGCGGTGAGCATTTTGTATTCTTTAGTCCGGTGTTCAATTTTGCCGATTCCTCTATTAGTGTGGGAGTCGTTCTACTCCTATTGTTCTATCGTAAGGAAATAAGTCAGATTACATTAAAGAAGAAAGTCCCTGTCGAAGAGCCTGTTTCAGAAACATGAACCTGCGTCATAGTCATATCGTATTGCTGTTTCTGGTGCTTTTGTCTGCTTGTACGCCAAAAGTTCCTAAGGAGTATATACAGCCCGACGATATGGAAGACATCCTCTACGACTATTTCTTGTCGCAGGGTATTATCAGGATAGAAGGTCTATCTGGTATGGAGGGCTCTTCTCGTGTGATGGACTACAGGCGCGAGCTCTATTTTGAGGCCATCTTGAAGAAATATGATGTGACGCGGGCAGAGTTCGATTCGTCACTCGTTTATTACTACACGCGTTCTGACCGTTTCGTCAAAATCTGGAAGAATGTACAGGAGCGTTTAGGTGAAGCTGCCATCGAATATGGTGCCTCAGCCGGTGAGGTTGAGACTTTCACGACCAGTACTTTGACGGGCGATACGGCCAATATCTGGAACGGTGTCATCTCGCAGGTGCTCGTTCCCTATGCACCTTATAATCGTTTGCAGTATCAGTTGCAGGCTGATACGGCTTTCCGTAAGGGTGATAGCTTCATGCTGGTCTGGAACAGTGATTTCCTCTACCAGAGCGGTTCAAAGGATGCTGTTGCCTATATGGCTGTGAGGTATAAAAACGATAGTATTGTTTCGTCTGTGACTCATTTCTCTGTCAATGGTCGCTCTCAACTGCGTATTGAGGGCTGTGATGCGTCAGTCAAGGAAATCAAGGGCTTTATCTATTTGGGCCAGGGATATGAGAACACTTCGAACATGAGGATGCTCATCGTCAGCAATATCCAGCTGATACGATTCCATAAGAAGGAAAATGAGATAAAAGAACCAGAGCCTCAGAAGTCGAAGGCCGATTCGCTCTCTCAGTTGCCAGACTCTTTGCGTCCTCGTCATCATCGCCTTGGTGAAAGGCCTATGCCTTCTCCCAATGGTGAGAAACCAATGAAACCAATTAATATTCAACCAATAACTCGATAGCGCTATGAATGTAAAATTCCGTTTGTCATTAATGAACTTCCTGGAGTTCGCAGTGTGGGGTGCCTATCTCACGTGTATGGGTAATTACCTGGGAATCGCTGGTCTTGGCGACAAGATTTCCTGGTTCTATGCCATCCAGGGTATTGTGAGTATCTTTATGCCCACGCTGATGGGTATTGTTGCCGACAAGTATATCCAGCCGCAGCGTTTGCTGGGTCTCTGCCATTTGCTGGCAGGTGCCTTTATGCTTGGCTGCTGGTGGATGGGAGAGCAGGCCGGCTTCGGACAGGAATTGTCTGATAAGTCGATGTTTATTGCCCTCTATACGTTGAGTGTGGCATTCTATATGCCTACCATCGCGCTGGCTAATACAGTGGCATTTACTATTCTGAAGAATAACGGTATGGATACGGTGAAGGACTTCCCGCCCATCCGTGTGTTAGGAACCGTCGGTTTCATTGCCACCATGTGGTTCGTCAACTGCGCCTTCATCGATGATAGTGGCTTTGGCTTCACCTTGGGTGAAAATGCTCATAAGTTCCAATATACTTATTTGCAGTTCCTGGTGTCTGGTGTTCTGAGCCTTGTGCTCTTTGCCTATTGCTTCACGTTGCCAGAGTGCAAGCTGGAGAAGAAGGAAGGCAAGGTCTCGTTGGCCGAAACACTTGGCCTCAATGCTTTCAAGTTGTTCAAGCGTCGTCAGATGGCGCTGTTCTTTATCTTCTCGGCATTACTGGGTATGTGTTTGCAGGTCACCAACGGCTTTGCCGGTCCATTCCTGACTAGTTTCAAAGGTACTCCGGAGTTTGCAGACACTTTTGCTGCCAATAATGCCACTATGTTGACTTCTATTTCTCAGATTAGCGAGGCATTGTGTATTTTGATGATTCCTTTCTTCCTGAAGCGTTTCGGCATCAAGGTCGTGATGCTTATGTCGCTCTTTGCTTGGGTGTTCCGTTTCGGCTTCTTTGGAATAGGCGATCCTGCTATGCCGGGTGTGTTGTTCTTCGTCCTGTCGTGTATCGTCTATGGAGTAGCTTTCGACTTCTTCAATGTGTCGGGAGGTATCTTTGTCGACCAGGAGTGCGAACCCAGTATCAAAGCTTCGGCTCAGGGATTGTTTATGATGATGACCAATGGTCTGGGTGCTACCATCGGAACCTTGGCTGCAGGTGAGATCGTAAATGCATATTGCGGTTGGGAAGGTGGTTACCTGGTTGGTGACTGGCAGTCCTGCTGGTTTACCTTCGCTGCCTTCGCGTTGGTGGTAGGCATCACCTTCGCTCTGGTCTTCAAGCCAGAGAAGAAACCCATAGAGAATATCACCCATTAAAACGGGTTGTTGATATAAATGAAAGAAACGAGATTTTTCTACGTCCCTGATGCTGATCAGCAGCAAGAACTGCCTACAGCAGAGGCCATGCATGCCATGCGGGTGCTTCGTCTGAAGAGTGGCGACGAGCTGTTCCTGATGGATGGGGTAGGCAACTATTACCGTGCCGTCGTGACAATTGCCGCCACACATAATTGCTACTACGACATTGTCGAGCGTCTGCCTCAGACGCCCCAGTGGCAGGGACATATCCATCTGGCCATTGCCCCCACGAAGGTGCTCGACCGTATCGAGTGGATGGTGGAGAAGGCTACGGAGGTCGGTGTCGATGAGATTACATTCTTTCATAGCAAATTCTCAGAACGCAAGTTGTTGAAGACAACGCGCCTGGAAAAGATAGCCATCTCTGCCATGAAGCAGAGCCATAAGGCTTGGAAACCCGTTATTCATGAGATTATTTCTTTTAAGGACCTTATTAGTTCGCCTGTCGAAGGGCGTAAGTATATCGCGCACTGCTATGAGGAGATTCCCCGTATCAGTCTGTTTGAGGAGCTGCAAGCCCTCGACAAGACCGCAGCAGAGTCCGTCACCGTTCTGATAGGACCTGAAGGCGACTTCTCCATCGATGAGGTACAGATGGCTCTCGAGGCCGGTTATCAGTCTGTACATTTGGGCAACAGCCGGCTTCGTACAGAAACTGCAGGCCTGATGGCAGTAACAATGATGCAACTTTCAAAACAATAGAATTATTAATGGTAAAAAACTAAAATACAATGACTGACGAGAAAATCATGGCTACCATCAAGCCGGATGGCGAATGCTGGCAGCCGGAGATCGAGAAAATGCCACGTGAGCAGCTGAGGCAGCTCCAAGTTAAGAAACTCAAGGAAACCATCAATGTGTGTCTCAATTCTCCCTTCTACAAGAAGCGTTTGGGAGATTTGGGTATTACGGCTGATTCTATCCAGACGCCGGAGGACATTCGTAAGATTCCATTCACCACGAAGCAGGACCTGCGCGAGAATTATCCCTTTGGATTGGTAGGCGGTAACATGGATGATGCCGTTCGTCTTCATTCCTCAAGTGGTACTACAGGCCAGCCAACCGTTGTGGTCTATTCTGAGCACGACATCTGTTCATGGGCCAATATGATTGCACGCAATATGTATATGGTAGGTTGTCGTAAGAACGACGTGTTCCAGAACTCCAGCGGCTACGGCATGTTTACTGGTGGTCTCGGCTTCCAGTATGGTTCCGAGTGGCTGGGTTGTATGACATTGCCTGCCGGCTCTGGTTTCACTAAGCGCCAAATCAAGTTTATCACGGATTATGGTACCACCTGTCTGCACGCCATCCCTTCCTATGCCATCCGTTTGGCCGAAGTGATCAAGGATGAGGGTGTCGATCTGTCGAAGACAAAACTGCATACGCTCTTTATCGGAGCTGAGCCCCATACCGAAGAACAGCGTCGTCGTATCGAGCGCATGCTGGGCGTGAAGGCCTACAACTCATTTGGTATGACTGAGATGAACGGTCCTGGTGTCGCCTTCGAGTGTAAGTATCAGGATGGTATGCACCTCTGGGAGGATAACTACATCGTGGAGATTGTTGATCCTGACACACTGGAACCTGTGCCCGATGGCGAAATGGGCGAGATGGTGCTCACCACCCTCGACCGTACGATGATGCCTATTTTAAGGTATCGCACGCGCGACCTCACTCGCATCATTCCTGGCGAGTGTAAGTGCGGACGCACCCACCGTCGTATAGACCGTATCAAGGGCCGTACCGACGATATGTTCATCATCAAGGGTGTCAATGTCTTCCCGATGCAGGTGGAGAAGATCCTCGTGCAGTATCCAGGCTTGGGCAGCAACTACCTCATTACCCTCGATACCATCGACGATGTTGACGTGATGACCGTAGAGGTTGAAATCGACGGCTTGGAGACGGATATGTATCCTGAGATTCAGAAGATGACCAAGGACATCCAGCGTGCCTTGAAAGAAGAAATCCTGCTCACACCGCAGGTGAAGCTTGTCAAGAAGGGCTCTCTGCCAACGAGCGAGGGCAAGGCCGTGCGTGTGCATGATCTGCGTAATAATAAATAATCAGCTGATGACTTCTATCAGGCATCTATATCGGATTGTACTGGCTGGTATCCTGTTCTTCTGGATACCAGTCGGTGCATCCGCTCAGAATGCTGACAGTGTGTATGTTGATGAGGATGAAGTTTTGGTCGATGTCGTAGTCGACACGCTGTACATGGCAATTGCTGATTGCTTTCGTGAGATCCCTGATTCTTTGTTGCCGACGTTGTCGCGGAACAATCGGCTTGACATGCTCGACTTTATGGAGTCGAAGATGAAGGCCGAGGTGACCAATCGTCTGGGTGGCAAGAGCGAGATGACATCACTCACTGATAGCACTTTGAGCATCCAAATGAGCAATGCGCTCAAGGTTGATATGCTTTTGCTGACGCCTGAGTCACCTGCTGATACGAATAGTGAGGAGGTCATCTGTATGATCGAGACCTTCGGAAGTGATTCTTTGAGCCTTGATAGTAAGGTGCGCTTCTTCACCCTTTCGTGGGAATTGTTGAACGAGCCACCACAACTTTCTGTGTCAGATAAGAACACTATTTCGTCTAAAAAAGTGCAAACAATTCTTAAATGGGACGAGAAAATCCTGAAAAAGAATTAAATTTTAGCAAATATCGCGCTGCATTTGACGAATGATTTTTGTTTTTTCGTACATTTGCAGAGTGTTTTTCATGGTATTAGATTATTAAGGTTAAAAGGAAAATAGGCTATCGTGAGATAACCTATTTTCAACTCCGACAAAAAGATTTTTTAGTAGTCGGAGATGAAAAGGGAGCTTGGGAAAGTTCCCTTTTCTGTTTGTATGTCGCTTTAATAGCTTCTGGCGATAATCACACGGGCCTTGCTGGGCTTGCCGCTCACCATGTCCACACCAGGTGTCTGCTCTACGCCGAAAGGCACGCAGCGGATGGTAGCCTGTGTCTCTTCCTTGATCTTGGCCTCCGTCTCGGCAGTGCCGTCCCAGTGGCAAAGGAAGAAACCGCCGTCCTTCACTTTCTCCTTGAACTCCTCGTAGTTGTCGCACTCGTAGATGCGGCTGTCGCGATAGGCCTTTGCCTTCTCGAAGATATTCTTCTGGATGTCGTCCAACAACTGCTCCACATAGTCCACGATACCTTCCAAAGGACGTGTCTCCTTCTCCAGCGTGTCGCGACGCATCACCTCGATGGTGCCGTTCTCCAAGTCGCGGGCACCGAGCACCAGACGTACGGGTACACCCTTCAGCTCGTAGTCGGCAAACTTAAAGCCTGGACGCTTGTTGTCGGCATCGTCGAACTTCACGGTGATGCCTTTCTGGCGCAGCTGTTCGATGATAGGCTGCACTTCCTTGTTCACCAGTTCCATCTGCTCTGGCTTGGTGGCGATGGGGATGATGACCACCTGGATAGGAGCCAGACGCGGAGGCAGAACCAGTCCGTTGTCGTCGCTATGCGTCATGATGAGGGCACCAATGAGTCGTGTGCTGACGCCCCATGAGGTAGCCCAGACATATTCAGGCTTATTGTCCTTGTTCAGATAGGTCACCTCGAAAGCCTTGGCGAAGTTCTGTCCGAGGAAGTGCGAGGTTCCGCTCTGCAGAGCCTTGCCATCCTGCATCATCGCCTCGATGGTATAGGTGTCGAGGGCTCCTGCAAAACGCTCCGTCTCGCTCTTCACGCCCTGTACCACAGGCACAGCCATCCACTCCTCAGCAAACTTGGCATACACCTTGAGCATCTTCTTGGCTTCCTCTTCAGCCTCCTCGCGGGTAGCGTGGGCTGTGTGGCCCTCCTGCCAGAGGAATTCCGAGGTGCGGAGGAACGGACGCGTACGCATCTCCCAGCGCATCACATTACACCACTGGTTGCACATCAGGGGCAGGTCGCGCCACGATTGGATCCAGTTCTTATAGGTGTTCCAGATAATGGTCTCTGAGGTCGGACGGATAATGAGCTCCTCTTCCAGTTTGGCAGCAGGGTCGACGACGACGCCACTCTTGTCCTCGGTAGCCTTCAGGCGGTAGTGGGTCACCACGGCGCACTCCTTGGCGAAGCCCTCCACATGCTCGGCCTCACGGCTGAGGAACGATTTCGGAATCAGCAGGGGGAAGTAGGCGTTCTGCGCACCTGTCTCCTTGAACATCTTGTCCAGCTGCTGCTGCATCTTCTCCCAGATGGCATAGCCATAAGGTTTGATGACCATACATCCGCGAACGGCAGACTGCTCAGCCATGTCGGCCTTGACCACCAGATCGTTGTACCACTGGCTGTAATTATCAGCCCTTTTCGTTAAATCTTTTAATTCTTTTGCCATTGTTTTTACCTTATATTTTGAAATTTGGGCACAAAAGTACTAAAAAAAGTTGGAAAAATGTACAGATTACGAATAAAAGAATTATCTTTGCAACGTAAAAGTTATAAAAACCAGTATTAATTCATTTAAATATTAAGATTATGAAGAGTTTTAAGACAATTGCGCTTTCTATGTGTGCTGTCCTCGTGATGGCAGGTTGTAACAACATGCAGAAGGGTGCTGCCATCGGCGCAGGTGGTGGTGCACTGCTTGGTGCTATTGTAGGTAAGATTGCTGGTAACACAGCTGTAGGTGCTGCTGTCGGTGGTGCTGTAGGTGCTGGTGCCGGTGCTATTATCGGTAAGAAGATGGATAAGGCTAAGGCTGAGGCTGAGGCCGTGAAGAATGCTCAGGTTGAGTCGATTAAGGATGCCAACGGCCTCGACGCTGTGAAGGTAACCTTCGATTCTGGTATTCTCTTTGCTACCAACTCATCTACTCTGAATTCTTCTTCTCAGAACACCATCAAGCAGATTGCTCAGGTTCTGAAGAACAATTCTGATGTTGATGTTGCTATTTTCGGACATACGGATAGCACAGGTTCTGACGCCATCAACAACCCGCTTTCAGAGAAGCGTGCTAAGGCTGTTGAAACCAGTCTGAAGTCACAGGGTGTCACCAACATCAGAACCGTTGAGGGCCAGGGCTCTACCAACCCCGTTGCTGACAACTCTACAGCTGAGGGCCGTAAGCAGAACCGCCGTGTGGAGGTTTACATGTATGCTTCTCAGAAGATGATTCAGGAGGCTCAGCAGCAGGCCAACTAAGCATGTTAGATGCTTAAGATCATTCGTAAGCTACGCGTCACCATACGCTGGATACTGGCGGCCTTCTTTGGCTCCACTATTCTTGCGGTGGTGGCGCTTCGCTTTTTACCCGTCTACTTCACGCCGCTCATGTTCATCCGCCTGGCGCAGCAGGCCGGCGAGGACAAGGAGCTAAGGCTCAGCCACCACTGGGTGCCGTTGGAGAAGATTTCTGCCGACCTGCCCGTAGCTGTCATTGCCAGCGAGGATGCCAACTTCATGACGCATCACGGCTTCGACTACAAGGCCATCGAGCATGCAGCTGAACGCAACCGCAAGCATCCTGAGAAACAGAAGCTCGGTGCGTCGACCATCTCGCAGCAAACGGCGAAGAACGTGTTCCTATGGCCAGGGCGCAGTTGGGTTCGCAAAGGTTTCGAGGTCTACTTCACCGCCCTCATCGAGCTCCTCTGGTCTAAGCAGCGCATCATGGAGGTGTACCTCAATTCGATAGAGATGGGCGAAGGCATCTATGGAGCCTCGGCAGTGGCAGAAGAGCACTTCGGCATCCAGGCCAAGGATCTCAACCGCAGCCAGTGTGCACTGATAGCCGCCACACTTCCCAACCCGCGGGTATTCTCCAGCAAGCATCCCTCGGCCTATATGAAGAAGCGCCAGGCACGAATATTAAAGGAAATGAAATTTGTTAAGACATGGAAGAGTCAGGATTGAACAGATACCTCGATGAGATTGGCCGTGAGTCGTTGCTCTCGGCAGAAGAGGAGCGCACGCTTGCCCAGAAGATCCAGCAGGGCGACAGCCGTGCGCTGAACCGATTGGTGGAGGCCAACCTCCGCTTTGTGGTAAGCATTGCCAACCAGTACAAAGGCAAGGGCCTTCAGATGGACGACCTCGTCAGCGAGGGCAATATCGGCCTGATGAAGGCAGCCAGGCACTTCAATCCCGATAAGGGAACGCGCTTTGTCAATTACGCTGTTGTGCATGTGCGCAAGCAGATCGAGAAAGCACTTGATCATCAGACGGAGCCTCCTCGTGGACTGAAGCAGAAGGCAACTTCCGTCGATGCCCCTTTAGGCCATCGTACCAATATGAACCTGCTCTCCGTGCTCATCAATCAGGATGCACCCTTTGCCGATGAGCGTATCCATTCTGAGGCTATTCAGGATGCCGTCGAGTATGCCCTGGGCTCGCTCGATCAGCGTGAGAGTAAGGTTGTCAATGCTTTCTTCGGCATCAATCAGGAGCATGAGACGATGGCTGAGATTGCTGAGGACATGGACCTGAAGCGCGAGCGTGTCCGCCAGATCCGCGACAAGGCCGTACGCAAACTCCGCAAAGCCTACAGATCCCGTTTGCAAGAGCTGAAGAAATAATAGACTCATTTTTCATCATTATTGCTTATTTTAGAGTGATGATAAAAAAAATCGATTCAAAATGAAACAACTTTCAAGAAAAATGCTTATCTTTGCAAAGTCGTAGTGAATTTGTGTATGATATTTCCTAGACTATTAATATTAACCCAATTAAAACAATAAAAAGTATGAGAACAAAACAACTATTCCTGATGGCAGCGATGCTGCTAATGTGTGTGTGCTCTTTTGCACAGGACAAAATAGATGGTGATGACCCAGAGGGAACAACCTCTTCATGGAAAAACCTGGTTCTTAACAGCGATTTGGAAGGCGATGATTTGAGTTGCTTCTTTAAAACAGAGAATTTGGCAGAAGATGAAGAAACCATACCGGCAGCCATCACCGACGGCGCGGGTATGGACAATTCACGTGGTATTGTAATTCAATCGGTCGACGATCCTGTAGAAACCTGGAATACACAGTTCTTCGTTCGTCTGACGCAATCTTTGCCAGTTGGTACAAGATACCGTATGTCGTTTGATTACAAAGCCAGCAAAGATGCGGATGCAAAGATGGAGATTCATAACGAGCCTCATGAATATATTTTATGGTACTTTGATTGGGGCGAGGCTGTTATGTCTTTTACCTCATCATGGCAGCACTATGAATGTGAAGGAATCGTAACCGATGAAATGAGTACAGATGAAAACTCGATGCGTACCATCGCCTTCGATCTGGCACATGAACCTTCTGCCACCACCTATTATTTTGATAATATTGTCTTTGAAATAGATACGACTCCTATTCTGACCGTAGGTGTTCAGGACGTGACCATCATGGAAGGAGATGACATCCCTGACTTTACTTTGACGTATAGTGGCTGGGTTAATGGAGATACAGAGGATAATGCTTTCATTACGAAGCCCATAGCCTATACACCTGCCACTTCATTCTCGATAGCAGGAAGTTACCCTATCATAATATATGGCGGCGAGGCACCGAACTATTATTTGTCATATAAGTCAGGCACTTTGACAATTCTGCCAAGCGGTAATTATAACAACATCGTTCTTAACAGTGATTTGGAAGGCGATGATATGAGTTGCTTCTTCATGAGAGAGGATCTGGATCAGGTCGATGAGATCATCCCAGCAGCCATCATCGATGGGGTAGGTATGGACAATTCACGTGGTATTGTGGTTCAATCGGCCGACAATCCTTCAGAAGCTTGGAATACACAGTTCTTTGTTCGTCTGCCAATAGCTTTGCGTGTTGGAACGAAATACCGTCTGTCGTTTGATTGCAAAGCCAGCCAGAATGCGAATGTAAACTTGGAGGTTCATGCTGAGCCTGGTACATTTATTTATTGGGACTCAAGAAGAATGCTGTGTGAACCATCATGGCAGCATTATGAATTAGGTGGAATAGTCACCGAAAACATGAGCACAGACGAAGTAATGATGCGCACCATCGCCTTCGATCTGGCCAATATTCGTACTGCTACCACCTACTATTTTGATAATATCGTATTTGAAATAAACGAATCACAGCTGGAGCCGTCTGTCATCATTACAGCCGACAATGCTGCCTATGGTGCTGACAAATCTGAGATTGTCGTCAGGAAGAACAAGACAGTGACGCTGACACCTATGGTCTATCCTACGACCTTGGAAGACAAGAGTGTGAAGTGGAAGAGTTCTGACAAGACGATTGCCACGGTGTCCAGCAGCGGTACGTTGAAGGGTGTCAAGACCGGTACGGCTACCATCACCTGCACCTCCGTTGCAACGGGTGCAAAGTCCACCTGCAAAGTGATTGTTGGTACCATCACCCTCGATCAGACCAATGTTGTCGTCAAGAAGAACAAGACGGTGACACTGACGCCTACAGTCTATCCCACGACACTCGCAGACAAGAGTGTGATCTGGGAGAGTTCAGATGAGAGTATTGCTACGGTGACAAGCGGTGGTAAGGTGAAGGGTGTTAAGACCGGGATTGCCACTATCACCTGTACCTCTGTAGCAACTGGCCTGAGCACGACTTGCACAGTGACTGTTGGTACGATTACCCTCGATCAGACAAATGTCGTGGTCAAGAAGAACAAGACTGTGACGCTGACACCTACGGTCTATCCGTTGACCTTGGAAGACAAGAGTGTGAAGTGGAAGAGTTCCGACAAGACGATAGCGACGGTGTCAAGCAGTGGTAAGGTGAAGGGTGTAAAGACCGGAACGGTCACCATTACCTGCACCTCTGTAGCAACCGGCCTGAGCACCACTTGCACAGTAACTGTCGGTACCATCACCCTCGACCAGACCAATGTTGTCATTAAGAAGAACAAGACAGTGAAACTGACGCCTACGGTCTATCCTACGACACTGGAAGACAAGAGCGTGAAGTGGCAGAGTTCTGACAAGACGATTGCCTCGGTGACAAGCACTGGTACAGTGAAGGGTTTAAAGACAGGAACGGTGACCATCACCTGCACCTCTGTCGCAACGGGCTTGAGTGCCACCTGTACAGTGATTGTCGGCACCATCACCCTTAGCAAGTCGAGTGCTACCGTTACTGTGGGCAGTACTGTTACGCTGAAGCCTACGGTCTATCCCACGACCTTGGAAGACAAGAGCGTGACCTGGAAGAGTTCTGACGAGACGACTGCCACGGTGACAGAGGATGGCAAGGTGACAGGCAAGAAGGCCGGCACAGCCACCATCACCTGCACCTCCGTTGCGACGGGTCTGAGCACGACCTGTAAGGTAACGGTAAAAGCATCCGCTTCTGCACGTACCTTGGATGGCGATGACGCTGATGTGACAGGTATTGAGACTATAGATGAGAATCCTGCCATTAAGGAGCCTGTCGATGTCTATGACCTTGGTGGTCGTCAGGTGCTCAGTCGGGTGACTTCTCTGGATGGCCTGCCTGCCGGTGTTTACATCGTCAATGGCAAGAAGATGCTGAAGAAGTAAGAAACTAAACGTAAAGAATCACGGGAAGCCCCCGTGATTCTTTTTTTTACAGCTAAAACGGTCACGGTTACAGCTGTAACCATGTAACCTTTTCCATTTTGACATTTCTATCTCTGCGGGGATATGGTTACAACTGTAACCGTAACCGATTCAGACTAAGCTTTTGGAGGTATACCAAGCCTCGGAGGGGGAAATACTAATACCCGCAGGGGAAAGAACTAGGAGGAAAAGGGAGAGAATGCCTATCTCTCTATCGTTCGCCTATACCCAAACGATTGTGCGCCTATACGCATATAACTGTGCGCCTATACGCGAAATGAAACGCACTCCAGGACAGTCCGTCTTATTCAAAAACAAGTGGCCGTTCTATTTGTAGTCCCCTGCGGAGTAGTTTTTCACATGAAAAACAAAAAAACAACCGAAAATTTGGAATTCTCCGATTTTATCCTTATATTTGCACCGTAAAGTCTAAATATCTCTATATGAGCAAGGAGACGATGATACAACAGATAGCCCATTACTTCGAGACGCAGCCCGTTTTGAAGGCATGGCTCTTTGGCTCCTATTCACGCGGCGAACAGCGTGAGGACTCAGATGTCGACATCCTGATTATTCCGGATCAGGGAGTGGGTTTATTCAAACTCAGTGGAATGCTTCTTGACCTTCAAGAAATCTTGAAGGTACGTGTTGATTTGATTACAGAGAAAGGACTGCTACCATTTGCACGTGAGAGTGCCGACCGAGATAAAATTCTGATTTATGAGAGAGCGGCTTAAAGACAAAATGCGTTTGGAGCATATCATGGAAGCCATCGACAGACTACAGAAACATGCTGGTAGTTTATCGAGGGAGGAGTTGGAATTAGACGTGCTTCGATATTACGGCATTGTGAAGAACATTGAAATTATCGGTGAGGCAGCCCGAATGTTGTCAGACGATTTTAAGAATGCTCATCCAGATGTACCTTGGTTAAGTATTTCTAATATGCGGAATTTCCTTGTCCATGAATACTTCCAAGTTGACAGCGACACTGTCTGGGCCGTCATTCATAGCGATATTGTAGAGTTGAAAACAAACATAGTCCAATACCTTTCCAATATCAATTGGGAGGAATGGACGAATAATGTAGAACCCTAAAGATCGACTCCCTTAATTCGTTTGGCGTAGGCCGCACTCAAAAACGCTGAGTTAACTCAAATCATGTAGTGAGTTAACTCGATCGGTGAAATGAGTTAACTCACGGTTTTTTAGTCCTGTGCCAGATGACTTCTAACTGTCAAAAAGCTTACTGTGTGAAGTTAACATATTTACTTCACTTGTAATTTCTGCTGCATAGGAGGAAGGCAGGAACCTACAAAAAGTTACTTTCATGCCTACAAAAAGGAAGAAAGTGCCGTGCTAAAAGGTAGGAAGGTGCCGAGTAATGTTTAAACTGCGACGGTGTTTTTTTAAACCACGTCATTATTTGTTAAAACCGCGACACGATTTGATAAAACAGCGTCGTAGTTTTGTGTTTTTCAGATGTTGTGATTATTTCTGATAAAAACGATGGTTATTGGCGGAAAAGGTATATCAGAGGGACTCTAATAGAGGGAAACAAAGAAAAGTCAGAAATTTAACTTTTCTTCGTTTTTTTTTTTTGAAATTAACAGAAATAGTTGTATCTTTGCAGACATAATCAGATAAGTAAAAACCGGCAAGCGCCGACCCCTGGAGATTGGCGGCACACAAAGACAACGAGAATAATTCACAATATGTTTAACCGAAGCAGCAGACAGACGGCACAGGCTCTAAAGGCTTTAGAACCCTTGCAGACGACGTCGGGGCGACCTCTCAAGGCTTTAGAACCCTTGCAGACGACGTCGAGGCGACCTCTAAAGGCGTTAGAACCATTGCAGACGACGTCGGGACGACCTCCAAAGGCTTTAGAGCACCGGATGGCAAACGCTTCATAAAAAAGAACAACAACTATGAATGTAAAGGATTTCAAACAGATCAGCCAATTCATTGGCAAGTTCGTCAACCAGTCGAACACACGCCACCTGTCGTGGATGCAGCAGTTCGGCAGCCGCCTTCAGACCGAGATCACCGACCAGCTGGGCGCCCAGGTGCCCGCGCTGCTGGCCTCGGCCATCACACAATACCAGGACGCAGCAGCCCATGAGGACGACTGCTACCTGATCATCTCGAAGAGCGACCTGACGCCCCAGATCGCCGAGATCGATGCCGAGCGCGACACGAAGTACGTCGGCATGAAGTCGATGGCCGACGCCCTGAGCCGCATCGGCACCGCCGAGCAGCAGCAGGCCGCCACGCAACTGATTGACATCTGCGCACACTACAAGGTGGACATCTCCGAACGCTACGACGACGAGACCACCAAGATGTCGCAACTGCTGCAGGAACTGCAGACCGAGACGTGGACGGCCCGCATCGAGAGCCTCGGACTGACCGACACCGTCACCGACCTGGTCAGCCTGAACCAGCAGATGAAGCACCTCATCGAACTGCGCAACAACGACCTGGCGCAGGTCACACCGCAGGCCATGCTACAGGCGCGCGCCGCTTCGGACGAGGCATACGCACTCGTGGTAACCATCATCAACGCACTGGCCGTCGCCGACTGGGCCGACGGCTCGTCGCACTACGACCAGGCCATCGCCCGCATCAACCAGGACCAGGACTACTACGTGAAGAACGTCTTCGCCCAGGGCAAGGGCGGCAGCTCCACCGGACAGAGCGACAGCGGCTCAGGCTCCGGCTCAGAAGATTCTGGCTCAGAAGATTCCGGCTCTGGCGACAGCGGCTCGGGCGATTCCAGTTCTTCTAGTAGCTCTAGCACGGCTAGCGAAGGAGGCGAGAGCGGCGGCTCCGGTGATTCCGGCGATTCCGGCTCTGGCTCGGGTGATAGCGGCTCCGGAGATTCCGGTGATTCGGGCTCTGGCGACGACGGCGGCGACGGCTTCGACAAAGATTAAAAACATTCACAATATCATTAATGAAAACGAATATGAAACAGACATTATTAACTTTTGCATTGATGCTCTTGCCGATGCTGGCAAGCGCCGCCGTGGAGAAAAACGGCATCTATTACAACTTAAATGATGGGACAGGGACTGCCGAAGTAACACAGCATCCGAACAAATATCGAGGTGCTATCAGCATTCCGGATAAGGTCGTAATCGACGGAACGGAGTATAGCGTGACGAGCATAGGAATTGAAGCTTTTTCTTATTGCAGCGGGCTGACTTCGATTACCATCCCCAACAGCGTGATGAGCATAGGAAATTATGCTTTCTATTTTTGCCTTGGCCTGACTTCGGTTACCATCCCCAGCAGCGTGACGAGCATAGGCAAGTGTGCATTCTCAAATTGTATGAGGCTGACTTCCATAGCCATTCCCAACAGTGTGGCAAGCATCGGGTCTAGTGCTTTCGCCGGCTGCAAGAGGCTAACATCTGTAACAATGCCCAGCAGTGTGACGAGTATCGGAGAAAATATGTTCTACGATTGCACAAGCCTTACGTCCTTGACCATCCCGAATAGCGTGACGACTATCGGGCCAATGGCATTTGTCGGCTGTGGCTTGAAGTCATTGGTCATACCAAATAGCGTGGCAACGATTGGAAATTCTGCTTTCGAGGGATGCCGCAACGTAGCATCGATAACCATCGGCAGAAGCGTGAAAAGCATTGGTAACCACGCATTCTATCATACTTCCGCGCTTAACGATGTCTATTGTCTGCCTAAGGATGTTCCTGCTGTCTTGAACTATGAAGGTAAAGCAGGTGGCACTGAGGCTTTTGGTGATTCATATAAAATGTATGTCACACTGCACGTGCCCTCTGCAGCGCTTGTGGCATATAGCACGACGGAGCCGTGGAGTGAAGCAAAAAGCATCGTTGCATTCACTGAAGAGGACATAAAATGCGCTATGCCTACCATCGCCTACGTTGACGGCCGTCTGGTGTTCAGCTGCGAGACACCGGGGGCAGAGTGCGTCTATGAGATAAAGTGCACAGACAGCGGTAGCGGACGCGGCGGCGAAGTAAATCTTAGCCAGACCTACGAGATTCGCGTCTATGCCACCCTCGAAGGCTGGTACGACAGCGACGTGGCCGTGGCCACCATCGGCTGGCGCAACGGGCGGCCCGCGATGGAAGGCTTCAGCAGCGTCACACTTGACGATGACGGCAGTTGCGACGTGAATAGCGAC
>JAGCDZ010000044.1 GCA_017650905.1 Prevotella sp.
CGCTTGGCCAACGATCCCAACATCCGCTACGCCATTCTCTCCCTGCATGAGGGCTTGCATTTGAATTCCTTCAAAATCGTGAACGGTGAAGTCGTGGACAAGGAGGTTCACTATGACCTATAAACTGATACGGAATAGTATTCGTCTCAACTCGATTTAAACTGGTTTAAAGATGAATTTTGTATTTATATCGCCTCATTTCCCACATACTTACTGGCAGTTCTGCCAGCGGCTCAGTCAGAATGGCGTGACGGTGCTAGCCATTGCCGATGTGCCCTACGAGCACTTGCAGCCGGAGCTGAGGGAGTCGCTGACGGAGTACTACCGCGTGGGTTCACTGGAGAACTACGAAGAGGTGTACCGAGGCGTGGCCTACTTCGCCCACTGCCACGGACGCATCGACTGGATAGAATCGAACAACGAATACTGGCTGGAGCAGGACGCGCGGCTGCGGACAGACTTCAACGTCACGACGGGTATACAGAGCAGTCGCATCCGCAGCATCAAGGAGAAGTCGGAGATGAAGAAGTGCTATCTGGAGGGTGGCATTCCGACGGCGCGGCAGAAACTGGCTTCGCATGGTGTCGAGGCCATCGGAAAATTTGCCGCCGAGGTGGGCTATCCCATCATAGCCAAGCCCGACGTGGGCGTGGGGGCCAGCGGTACTTATAAGATTAACAGCGAAGCCGAATTGGTCGATTTCTATGCTAAGGAACCGCACGCCAACCAATATGTGGTCGAAGAGTTCATCACGGGAGAGATATGCTCATACGATGCCGTCATCGACAGCAATGGCGAGCCGCTGTTCGAGGCAATGACCGTCTGGCCGCCGTCCATCATGGACATCGTAAACCTGAAGCTCGACCTTTCGTACTACGTGGACAAGGAGATTCCGGAGACCCTGCGACAGCTGGGCCGCCGCACGGTGCAGGCCTTCAGGGTGGTGAGCCGGTTCGTTCACTTAGAGTTCTTCCGACTCGACAGCGAGCGTCCAGGTCTTGGCAACATCGGCGACTTTGTGGCCCTTGAAGTAAACATGCGCCCGGCGGGAGGCTACACGCCCGACATGATCAACTATGCCCACTCGGCAGATGTTTATAAGGTATGGGCAGATATGGTGGCCTTCGACGAACTGCGCACCGAGGAGGGAAAGCCTTATTACTGCGCCTTCGCCAGCCGACGCGACATCTATCGCTACCGCCACAGCCACAACGAGGTGAGAAACCGCTACAGTGGACAACTGATGATGTGCGAGCGCATGCCGGAACTGTTCTCGGCGGCCATGGGACAGCAGATGTACACCGTCCGCCTCAACACGATGGACGAGGTGCAGGAGTTTATTAATTATGTACACGCTAAGATATGAACATCAACTACGTAAAAAAATACAGCAACGCCCTAGGGCGTGATATGGAATATAAAACTTATGGCGACAAGGGGCATCCTGTACTGGTCTTTCCATCCCAGAACGGACGTTTTTACGACTATCAGGACTTCGATATGGTGGGGGTGCTTTCCAGCTTTATTGACCGCGGATTCATCCGTCTCATTTGTGTTGACAGCATCGATGGCGAGACATGGAGTGACATGCAGGGTGACCACCATCGCAGAATAGCACTCCACGAACAGTGGTTCCACTACATTATCGACGAGCTAATCCCAGAACTCCGCCACCACCCCGAAGAGACATTCATTGTGACGGGCTGCAGCATGGGCGGATTCCATGCAGCAAACTTCTTCTTCCGCCGCCCCGATTTGTTTGATACATTGTTGGCACTGAGCGGACTCTACTACGCGGGCTATTTCTTCCCCAATTACAGAGATCCACTTATCTACGACAATTCACCCTACGACTTTCTGCGCTCGATGCCCGCCGACCATCATTATTGGGATATCTACCGGCACCGCAGCATTGTGATGTGCGTGGGGCAGGGTGCCTGGGAGGATGATCTCTTGGAAAGTACCCGACAGATGGATGCCCTGCTGCGCGAGAAGAACGTCCCTGCTTGGATTGACTACTGGGGTCACGACGTGGCCCATGACTGGGCTTGGTGGCGCAAGCAGATAGTCTATTTCATGGATCATCTGTTGGCAGAGAAAACTGTTGAGTATGCCATCTGATTCCTCTCAATGACAAGAATCATCACATATGAGACAAGGTACATGCAGGATTTTATCCGACTGAACAAACAGTGGATAGAGACATGGTTCAGACTGGAACAGACTGATCTTGACACATTTGCACATATCGATGACAACATCATCGGACTTGGTGGTCAGATATTTCTAGCTATAGACGAAAGCGGACAGGTCGTGGGGTGCTGTGCGCTGAAACCACATCTTGAATCTGACTGTCACGAGTTGGCAAAGATGGCAGTATCACCAGATGCACAAGGCAAAGGTATCGGGCGCAAACTTGGCGAGGCACTGCTCGAGTATGCCCGCAGTCATGATGTAAAACGAATCTTTCTCGAAGGCAACACCCGTCTGGAAGCCTCCATTGCTCTTTATCGCAAGTTGGGATTCAAGGAGATACCACTGAAGAATAATGCCTACGAACGTTGCGACATCTTGATGGAGATTTTTCTGTAATCTATACTTTTTTATGATTACGCGCATCATTTGCATTCATATAATATAATTCAGGTTTCATAAGGCTCGCTCAAATCTTGGTAAATTTACTACAGACCGACCTATTGACACACAGAAGAGTGTTTGCTCAATGGTATGTACATTATGCATATAAAGTAAAAATAAATC
>JAGCDZ010000045.1 GCA_017650905.1 Prevotella sp.
GAATACAATTCTTCCACTTCGTTGGCAGTAATCCAATCCGTTATGCTGTCCATGTCGTAAGAGACACCGAAAACGGCATCAACATGTTTCTTGCTGTAGTAGTTGCGTCCTCCAATGCGGCACATGGGAATCTGGTGATGCTTGGCTGTGGTATAGAGCCAGGACTGCTTTACCTTGTAGATATGCATCACTTCCTCGCCAGAGTAGTATTCGAGAACTTCATCTGATACAGCCACTGTTCTTTCGGACTTGGCATCTTTCTTGGAAGGTGATTGGGGTTTCTTGCTAATAGGAGATTTCGGATATAAACCTGGTATAACACGATTGTATGGATTAGCCGCAAACATCTTCTCGATATCACTTTTGCGGATAAGAGCCATTCGGCTGCTCAGCCGTGAAGCTGGCAACTTGCCTTGTTCAACGAGTTTGTAGACATACTGACGGGTGCAGCCTAAAAGGATGGCTGCTTTAGAAAAGGTTAGGTACTCCTGCTGTTGGAGTCCCATCACTGGTTCGACAACCCGAAGGAAATCCCTTTGCCTTTTCTTTTTGGCCTCCTTCGCTTGTTCTGCACACTCCTCTGAGCAGTACTTCTGCATTCCGTTGCTTGTGGTGAAAACCTTGCCACAATAAGCGCATTTTCTGGTCTTTGGCATACTTGCGATATTTTATGGATTCAACATTCCTTTTGTTGTACCTCTCCGCAAGTAATCACAAGTAAACTATCGACGACCTTTGTCAACTTTCTCCACGATGTTGCTTTTCTCAAAAGCGGGTCAAAAAGTTGTCAACTCTTGTAACTTGTCGTCAACTCTTGTCAACTATGTCCACGATGTGGCAAAAATAAAGCCTCGTAAATTCCCTGCGGTAGAAATACGTCGCAAATTTAACGGGAATTTCCGAAGCAACCAAAAACAGCTTCTGAAGTGTTAAAATATAAAAGTGTCTGTGTTCCAATTGTTTAGACCTTGTTAGTTTTTGTTGTTCATGGTAGTTTAGGAGTCTCTAAATACAATATCAAAAAGCACAATCACCAAGAAATGTCACGCTGTTAGGAATCTTTATGGATTTCAACATGCTACATTCTTCGAATGCATTGTTACTTATGCTTGTCACTTCATAGGTGACACCTTCATAATTCACGGTTTCTGGTATTATTATGTTGCCATAATACTTATTACCGTCCTTATATTGGATGATCTTAGCTTCTTTTAGTTTCGAAATCACTTCATACCATAGACCGTCTATTTCAACTTCCAGGGCAGACACACTTGTTGTAACAAACAACATCATTACAAACAAAAGTAGTTTTTTCATAATTGTATTGGTTTTTATTTCTATTGTTTTGTAATTAAGTAAGCATAAAAACGTGGACATTTAACTTCGTCTACGTTCTCTAGGTATCGGCAAACACCCAATAATCTTAAACGAGTAAAAGCCCACGCAATCAGCGTGAACCATCTACTTCAGTTCTTGATTATTCTTTGGAATTTTGCCGATTTCAGAGAACAAGAATCAAAAGTGGACGTTCTATCTTATGTCCTTATATTTATTGTTATGTTACCATACGCATTTATGCTTAAAAGGTAAAACACTAATTTCAATGGCAAAGATAGTGATTATTTCTGAAATACAGAACGAAAATACCTAAAAATGATGTTAAAACCCAAATTTGAGTGAGATTTTGGATGTATAACGAAATTAATGATGTACTTTTGTATCATAAAAGAAAGGAATAATAGATGGAATTTGTAATCCCTGAACATAATATTGGAGTTCGAATAGACATGAACCAATGTTTATTGGACATCAAATCTTCTATGGAGAGAATTCTCAATAAGTGGGAAAAGCTTCCAACTATAGGAAATGGTGAGAGCGATGGAATTTCTTTTTGTATGTTGCAAATGATGGCTTGTAAACTCAATTCCTTTGTCACAATTGCAAGCCATGAAGGACAACAAGATATTGAATCTTTATCTGCCATTGCGAGAGGAGTTTATGAAATGGCGTTTATCTATCACAATATGTTCATAACACCCGAAAGCGATAAAGAAAGCGAGATACTGCTGTTGCTGTGGAAAATAAGAGGATTTAATAATCGTATTTATTCAAATGATCCTTATCAGAGACCAGAACATAAGAGTAGAGACCAAAAAGAGGTGGAGCGCTTTTGTATGAGAGTTCAGGAATTAATAAAAGAACTAAATATTTCAGAAAAAGCTAGCAAACAAATACTGCACGCATTAGATAAGGGTACAAGTAAGATTACTGGGTATCAGTTTGTGAAAGATAATGCCATAATCACGTCCTTTGAGCCTATATCTTTTGAGAAGACAAGCGGCCTCTTCAAAAACAAGGAGAAACTAGTACTCTATGAAATGCTATCTTCACATAGTCATCCTTCATACCTTGGCGTAAAGCATTTTGATTATATGCATAATGTTGATACAACAGAGATTGACAGGGTTAAAGAATATCTCATTCAGAGTGTTTGCTATTGTTCTGCTAAGTTTATGATGGATGTTTGTCAGAAAGTCAAAAATGGAAGTGAACTTAGGGAAAATATTCTTCCTCAAATTCGTTTCTATGTGGATATTTCTAATTTCATGTAAAATGAGTAGATTATTCGATAGTGGGTGAATCATGGGGACTTCTACAGATCTGTTTTTGTTGCGCTCACCATGTGTCACACTTCGTGAGCACATTTGTGGCATTCCCTGAAAGCATGGGATATTTGGCTACACTGTCTTTTACTGCATCAATCTGTTGGACTGGTAGGCTCACATTACATGCTACTTTTGGGCAGAGGGTATAAATGTAAGAAAAGTCTGGATTCGGGGGATGGCAAGGGAACTAAACCTACCCTTTCAAATCTTTATAACATTATATCCTCAAGAGTCTTTAGTACTCACAAAGTGCCTAGCACCTTGTGAGCTTACAGTATCATTTTACAGTATCATTGTCTTCTCGCATTAAAAGGAGCAGATCGAGTTGGGTGGCTATTCACAGAGTGCCTCGTCTTTTTTGTCTCCCGTCTTTTTTGTCTTTCGACGGGGGACAAAAATCCCTATTTATATATGACATTACTTATTTTTATTTTTTAATATATTAATAAAAATAAAAGCACTCTCTATATATATACTAAAAATAAAGGCAAAATTTACGCGCGAGGCAAAAGACAAAAAAGACAGAAGACAAAAAAGACACTTTCGCACTCACCTTTTAAGTAAGCTCCGCACTACTTTGAAAAGTACGTGCGGCTTACTTTTAAATTATCTGAGGCTTACTTTCAAGAAAGTAGCGGCCTACAAATCACTTTTCTGCGGCTTACAAACCCGAGAAGTCAATACATGAGATTTCCGTACGGAAATTATTTCCCTAATGTATGTTAACAAAAAAAGAGATTTTTCGCAAATCACTTGATTTCTGTCGTTTTAACCTCTAACTTTGCCATCGCTTTCATTTTTTCAAAGTATTAGTAATTTAAAAGATTGTTTTTATGGGTAACATTAAAGTCAAAGGCAAGATGCAAAGGGTGGCTATCATCAATGATAACCGCGTTGTTGCTCGCGCCGTTCGCTACTCGACTGTGAAGAAGGATGAGCTGGTTAGCTACGCTGCCCAGTCCTCACACATCCCTGAATCACAGCTCACAGCTTGTACCCTCGCAATTCGCGAGGCGATTGCTTACTTCGTCATGAATGGACACCATGTTGATCTTGGTAAGTTCGGTATTCTTGGCGCACGTACTCTCCAGAAGGCTGCAACCGATGCAGAAGAGGTCAATGCTAAGTTGGTTCATCGCGTGTCGATTTCTTACCGCCCGTCGGTGGAGATCAAGCAGGCGATTGCGGCGATACGAATTGAGACGGAAGTGTAGTTATTTAGTTTACAGTTTACAGTTTACGGTTTACAGTTTACAGTTATGAAAAAAGGTCAATTAAACATTAATTACAAGCCTCGCCGGATTGCATTCAACAATACCGAAAAGCTGGTGGGATCGGCAGATCGCTATTCAACGATTGACTATCGTTCCATCATCCAGTATGCTGCTAAGGCAGCTGCCGTTCCTGAGAGTTCAATGGAAATGGCTATGGAGGCTATCTATGATGCCGTCAACTACTTCGTATTGAACGGTCACAGCGTTCAGATTCCTAATCTGGGTACGTTCTCTATTGGTGTTCGCGCCAAGGCCGCCTTGAACGAAGTTGAGTTCACTAATCAGTTCTCGCAGAACCTGCGTGCGATTCAGATCCACTTCCTGCCAGATGCTGAGTTGAAGCAGCAGCTTGCTTCAATGAGCATCAACACAACGGTTGAGGATGATGGCTATGATCCCAATGGCGTGATTGCCGTGAATCAGCGCTACTTCGGCCAGAACAGCATCCTGCTTCCCGTGAATGCAGGCCGCGTCTGTATGTTGGAGCCGCTGACGCGCCTCGTGTTCTCGGGCACCCGCCTCAGCTCCGATTTCATCGGCAGCGCACCGCTCACCATTGTCTTCATCGACAACAATGGCAATGAGGTAACTCAGACCATCGGTAAGGGTAAAACCCTCTCGATGAGCTATAATTCAATTAGCTTCAACATTGGCGAGTGGAAGAAACTGGCAGGCCGCACGGCTGTAGCCCTGAAGAGTTTCACCCTGAAGGATTCAGAGAATAACGTGATTTCGACGGCTACGTTCGCAACGCCCGTTGAGAACACGCCCGCCATCTCAGCTGTTGTTATCAACAACAAGCCCGTTGATCCGAATGGCACTGTGCCCTTCGAGGCTGGAAAGGCAGTTCGCATCACAGTCTATGGCGCAAGCCTGAACTACGCCGATGAGATTAAGGTGGGTAACACCGGGATTGTTCCTTCGGAGATTTCAGACGAGCGCATGGTGCTGAACTTCACGCCTGCAGCCACTGGCAGCTATCCTGTCAGCGTGAAAGCCAACGATACCGAAGCCGATGTCTACAACATCAACTTCGGACAGTCGGGTGGTACTGTCATCTCCAGCATCACCGCCAACGGCGATCCGCTCTACAACGGCAGCACGACCAACATCACGGCCGGCTCGAACTACAACATCGCCATCGCTGGTGCAGGCCTGGCAGAGTTGGCTGCCGCCAACTTCACCCTGCCCGCAGGCACTACGTTGAGCATCGTTTCACAGTCTGACACCCTGATTCAGGCGCAGCTGTCGAACGCACAGGCCGGTGCATTCACCATCACCGTCGACGACGCTGTGGTATTCAATGCAACGCTGGTTGCTGTGGTTCCTGGCACAACCATAACCGGTTACAAGCTGTCGGAGAACGGAGCAACGCAGTCGCTCTCGACCGCCGTGCAGGCTTCGCAGGAAGGTGTGTTCACCATCTATCTGGTTGGTCAGAACATCGACGATCTGACCGATGGCTCGTTCAGCGGTTCTGGTCTCGAGATCTCTTCTTATGACGGCGAGACTGGTGAGTTGGTTGGCTCGGGTGCAGGCACCCTCGTCATCACCGACAACGCCACGACCATTGCGAACATCACCATCACGGCCTACTCGGCTCAGGGTGGTGATGGATTCGATAAGGATTAGTGGTCTTTTTCTTCCAAGGGGCGCAGAGAAATCGTAAGTCGCCCCTGATTATTATCGCAACATAGAGAGGACGGCATTGTACCACTCAAACTGCTTGATATCCTCATTGTATCGTGCATAGTTGCGTTGGGCAGGATCCTGCGGAACGAACATCGATACGCAGTGCATCTTCTGATCCGTCACGTTGAAGTCGGTATAATAGTCCGTCCAGCTATTGTAGACATCCCACATCGTGGCGGTGCGACGTTCTACGACAGCCTTGTCGAGGGCCTGCTTCCACTGCTGGTAGACATCCTGCGGGGCGTGCTTGAGGAAGAAGTCACCGGCATCGTAGAAGATGCAGTACTGCGGATCGAATTCACCATATCTGTTGGTATAGAAATAATGGATCAGTCCCGTCATATCGGCATAGGCTCCATCCTGATTCTCCTTCACGACCTGCAAGGCCTGGCGCGTGGCCTGTGCCAGCTGCTCCATCTCGCTGGTCTTCACAGCCGACAGGGGAAGCCATCCGCTGACACTCTTGTGATACTTGTCGATGATATTGGCATAGAAGTTTCCGTCGCCAAACAAGTCGGTCATGATCTTATCGTAGGGAGCACCCTGTCCGGGGATCTCTGCCGGTGAACCGATGAGATAGTCGGCAACGGAGCGCAGTTCGTAGAGGTTCTCCAGGCACATCATGCAACAACAGTCGAACATGATATACTTCAGGTGAGGCAGACTCTTCAGGACATTGGCCAGTGTAGGGATATTGATCCAGCGGACATCACTGGCACCATTGAGATTGCCATAGTCGGCACCGAAAGCGCGATTAGAGGCGCGCTTCACCTCGTTTTTGATCAGCCAACCGCTACCGTGACTCCAGAGCACGAGGCCGTAGTTGCCGTTGTCAGCGGGATAGTGACTGTAGGCATAGCGCATCACGCCTTCCATCACAGCGGGGTCGGAGGCGCGTTGCTCGCCGTCGCTGCTTGTCACACCCATGTCGCTGAGACTCACGCTGTCGGTCACTTCGCCATTCTTGATGCGGGCCAGCCAAGGCTGGACACCATCATTATAGCGGCGTACAAACACCAGGAGATTGTCGTTCGGGCCGAGCTTCTTCGAACCTTCCTTGATCTCCTTCAGATCTGGTTCGACGGCCGTTGTCAGGTCGTTGCGGCCTGCTATATAGACGAGCACCGTCTTGGCATCGGAAACTTTGGCGGAACGTCTGTCCGACCAGTTATCTTCGTTATCACATGCAGTCATCAGGACCACCATTACTAACGCTGCTACAGAAAAAATATTTGTCTTCATAATTTTATTGTTTTAAAAATTTTACTGATGCAAAGTTAGGATGATTCCCTGCAGATTCCAAACAATTTCATGTTTTTCGCTCCGGGTTGTGACGACAAGTGCGGCAAAAACGCGACAAATGCCGTAAGGCTTGTCATCAGTGTCATGTCAAGGCGGGAAAAGAGGGCACAAAAAAAGCTTCCCGGCGGGGGAAGCTTTCTTTGTGTGGGGTGTGTGTATGATTAGTCCATCACGAGGCGGATCTGCATGGCCTCACGACCTTTATCTGGATCACTGTTCAACTTTCCGCTGCTCATCGTCTGCGCCTTGATGCTAAAGTGAGCGAGGTCACCTGTAAGGTATTCCATCTGACTGTTGCCGCCCTGGGCTGAGTAGTTGCTATAGAAGTGGGCTGTACGCCATTCGGGACCACCATCCCAAGCGATACCAGAACAATAAGAGTGATCGTAGGTGTACCATCCGTTCCAAGGCATATCGAAACCAGTGTTACCGCCCTTCTGCATCAATTCTCCAACGGTCTGACCACCCATCTCGTAAGTAACGTTGGCCTTCAGGTTTTCAAATTCTGCAGTTGTGGCTACGTGCCAGCCACCTACGGGCTTTCTTGAATCGGTGAGGAATGTAGCGTAGCGAGTGTAATAAACCTTGCCGTTGACAACCTTGGTGCCGAAGCGGTCGAATTTGTCGGAACCGTTGGGGATATAGCCAGAGAACTCCTCGCGCAGCCAGATGTGCTTACCAATCTTTACCAGCGGATACTTGTGGTCTTCATCGTATTTCAGCTTGAGGGGTGCATTTTCGTCCTTGTAAAAAGCACCAATGCCTTTCTCACCCAGGACAATACTCACGTCGCTTTTGCACTTCTTGAACGTCAGGTAGCGAGGCTTAATGTCGAGACTGATGATACGGCTGCCGAGAGGCGCTGTGGTAAACACCTGGTCACCGCGTACGAATACCTCAGTCTTCTGACCAACGATCGAAGAGAGCAGCGAGAGGGCTGGACGCTCACCTATTGCCCAAGAGATGGCAGATGCAGGCTTGATGTCGGTGCCGAGGAAATAGCCATTGGTGAAGTTGGGCTTGTCGTCCTTCACGGGATAAACCGTCACTACCAGACCTTGGTTAGACAGCAGAGGGATGTACTCCTTGCAGAGCATGGCGATACGCTTGCCTCTGTACCATGCGTCGTAAACGAGGGTGCCTTTCTCTTCTGAAGCTCGGAACTCACCGTTTTCGGAGATGAAGTCGCTGGGGAGATTGATTTTGTAAACGGCATCGTCGATAGCGCCATCAGTACCATCGTAGGCCATCACGTTGAGCATACCCGACTCGTAGTACTCCTCCATGGCCATCTTGCGTTCGGCGCCGCCAGGGAGAGAGGTGTCAACGAGATCATAGAGAGGAATAAGGCTTACAGCATCGTCGGAGAATTTGGTCACTACGGGCTTATTCTTTACGGACTTCAGCCAGTCACTGAAGCTGGACTCATTGAGGCTCAGTTCGATGTCACCACCCTTTGTATTCACCTCGGTCTTCACCAGCTGGCTGTTCTTCTCGTACTTCGACTTGATGGTAGCATCTATTGAACCTGTACCTTCAGCCACCTTGTTCTTGTAAGTACACTTCGCAAAGGCTGTAGCCTCGTTAACATTCGATGTGAGCGCGTTATCAACGGTGCTGGCATACGACAGGCGTCCACCAAGTTCTGCCTGGAGGATAAGATGAGAGCCGAAGTACTGGATCAGATTTGCAAATCCTTCCCTGCTGTTGTCGTATTCCGGACTGAGACCATTGATGGCATTGCGGGCATTGTTAGTCAGGAACTTCTTGATATTGCTGGGATCAACACCTGTGATGTATGCATTGTGGGTCTTGAAATTGGCAGTGGTATATACGAAAGTGTGCTTCTGACTCTGCTTCTGCTCGGTGGAGAAGGTGGACTTCATCTCTGCAGTCAGACAACCCTTGTTGGCCTTGGCCTCGACGGCTGTTGTGAGCTTGGTGTAGAGTTCACGATAGCTGGAACCGGTATAGTTTGCCCAAGAGAAGCTTCCTTCCTCCAGAATGTGTGCGCCAGCGTCGTTCCCCTGTGATGCCAAATAATCCAAAGCCAGGATGGGATTGATTGATACTGAGCTGGAGCCTGGTGCCTTCGTGCAGTTGTAGCCGTAGCCTACAGCGAACTTGCGGAGGCCCTCGGTGTAGAGGATGCTGGTGGAGCTCTCCTTCTTCTCCTCCCCTTCCTTAGCTTCTTCGCCTTCGCCATCACCACGGGTAGATGCGCGAGTATTCATGATCTCGGGGTTGTCGAGGTTACACTTCTGCATGAGGCGGAAGCTCTGAATCTCGCGATTGTTGGTGATGTCGCGGATGATCAGCTGACCTTCATTGCGATTGTCGGTCCAGTTGTCAAGCATACAGAGCTTGATGGTGGTAGGTCCGTGTCCCTTCTCGGGGAGGGCGTAACAGAACTCGTTGTACTCATCGCTGAAACGGAGGTCGATTTCCCAGTCGCCTTCGACGTTGACCTGTACGGGAACCGAGTAACTGTACTGCTCAAGATTGGTGAGTTCGAAACTCTCGCCCTTCGTAGTGTTGCCGCCCATTGCCTCGAGCTCACTGAGGTCGTCACTGCAAGCTGTGAAAGCTGTTGCGAAAATACCTGCGGTAAGGATGTTCATGAACATCGACTTTACCAAATTCTTTTTTGTTGTCATAAGCTTAATTTTTTAAATTGTTTTTACTTTGTTTCTTATTCTCTTTATTTTTTTGAATGTTGTTTTGCCCTTGGATTATTCAGTCGGGGCAAAGACTGATGTAGTAAGCGCTCAAGGCACTGAGTTCTAACCTTTTATCTTGTTTGTATCAGTAAGTCAAAGAACGATGTCGAATCAGGTTTGACTGGTGTCGTTTGTTCTGATTGACGATACAAAGTTACGACGGTTTTTGGCTCATTCCAACAAATTTCGTGTTTTTTGCTTCAAGTTGTGATGACAAATACGGCATTTGCATGACATCTGTTTGAACGGTTGTCATACGTGTCATGTCAAGGCGGAAAAAAGTGCGAAAAACATGCGAAAGGACACAAAAAAACCGGAAGCTCATCACTTCCGGCTGTCATGCCCCCTCCTTTATACCTTATATATATATTATATAGACAAGTCTTTAGTCAGCATCAGGCGATATTCCACTGGCGTGAGCCCCGTCACCTCCTGGATGCGGCGCTGCAGGGTGCGGATGTTCGAGAATCCCGTTTCCTCGGCCACAGCCACCAACGTGTAGTTGGGCTTGTCGCGCAGTAGTTTCAGGGCTGCCAGCGTGCGCAGGTTCTCGATATAGGCGTCGGGCGTGCGGTGCATCGTCTGGTTACGGAACAGCCGCGTCAGGCGGTTTGTGCTCACACCCAGCATGTCGGCCAGATCCTTGGCACAGAATTCGGGATTGAAGTGCGGGTGCTCTTTCTCTACACGCATCTCGATGAGCGCCATCAGCTCGCCGTCGTCCTGAAGGTCGGCATTGTGCAGACGCTCGGCATGGGCCTCTATCAGTTCGCGGGCCACCTCGGTACGGCGGCGCAGCTCCACGTCGTACTCCAACCGTTCCGTCAGTTCGATGTTACGCCCTACGAGATGGATCACCTGGTTCTTCAGCCGTTCCACTTCTTTCTTCAGGAAGTCGATCTCTTCCTGCATCTGCTTGACATCTTCTTTTGCCATACGCGC
>JAGCDZ010000046.1 GCA_017650905.1 Prevotella sp.
CTCTACGGTCTCACCGTTTACTCCACAGCTGACAACGCTGCGTGCGAGAGCCGGAGAGATGCTCTCTGCAATCTGAAAGCCAGTCACGCCCTGCTCATACGAACGAACAGATCCGTCTGGAAAAGTAATGTTAATCATATCTACAATATATGTTTGAATTTAAAATTGCGTGCAAAGATACTACATTTTCATGAATCCCGCAAACTTTTGCGCAAAAGATTATTTCTCACGGTACTTCTTGATGATACTATAAGCGTCATAGAGTCCCAATTCACCTGCCTTTGAGAGGTCAGCAATACCCTCCGCCGTCTTCTCTGAATGCAGATAGACAATGCCCCTATTATAATAGGTTTCAGGGATATTGCCGTCCAGTTCTATGGCACGGTTGAAATCATCGATAGCCCGCTGGTAATCCTTCCGCTGAGCATATAAACAGCCTCTATTATAATATAAGTAGGGATTATGAGGCGCAAACTTCAAGGCCTCGCACAAGTCGCTGAGCACATTGGCTGACTTGAGTTCAATATTCGTTCCCTGAGAGGCATTAAACTCATTCAGTTTGGCCTGACACACCGCCCGCTGCCAATAGGCCAGCACAGAGGCAGAATCTAGTTGCTGGAGCGTAGAGAGATCGTCGATGGCATTGTCGAAATTCTGAATACCGCTATAAGCCACAGCCCGGAGCATCAGTAACGGCTTTACACGTTCATCCCCTCTCGCATCAGCAATAGCCATAGTTACAGAGTCAATGAAAGCAATGTGCCGATGCATCCTGTCCTCATTGATCGTAGGTTGTGTACAACTGATCTGCAAAGGCTTCGACTTCGACTGCAGATTAAAGCCTTCCACATCCTTGTCGAATGGAATATAGGTATGCATTTCATCCCTGACAGCATAGAACGACAAAGCAAACATCGGCAGCAAACCAACCTCCACCTTGCGGTTCTGCACCTTTCCTCGATAATCGCTCTTATACTCGTGTTCCACCTCCTGCTCATCAGCCACCACCAACTGATTGTATTTGTCAGGATCAGTATCACTCTTCCGACGCATCTGCCGTTTCGAGAGTCTCGGCTGTTTGCCACCATAGCGTTTGTCCATCTGAGCCTTGAGAATACGGAACTCATCGAGTTCGGCCTGTTTGGTATTACCCAAGCGACGGTAACAGGAAGCCCGATGCTCTAGGCCGAACCAAAAATTGGGGAACTCCTCGATTACCTTCGAATAGTCGCGGATAGCACCCCTCAGGTCACCCGTCTGTTCCAGCAACAAAGCACGGTTGAAAAGTGCCATCAGGTCATTGGGCTCCAAACGAAGCACAAAATCAAAGTCCTCGATACCACGGTTGTCATCGCCCACCTGTGCACGCAGCAGTCCGCGGTTATAATGACCGAGGAAATTATTAGGATCAAGGTCGAGTGCAGTATCATAATCTGCCATCGCCCCTCGTAAATTGTTTTGGTTATAACGTGCTAATGCACGATTGATATAGTTGCCAGCGTGCTTAGGCAACAGATGAATCGACTTGTCGAGGAAACCCTCTCCCTCCTTCCATTTCTGACGAGCCAAACTGATAATGGCCCTTTCAGCCCAGATACCACCATCGTAGGGGTCCAACTCCAGACTCTTATCAAGCGACTTTACAGCCCGTGTTGTATCTTTTTGCAACAGATAGATCTCCGCCTGCATGGAATAAGCCCTTGCATAGCGTGACCAATGCTGGAGCATCGTATCTATTTCTGCCAAGCCCCGATCATAGTCTTTCTCCTGAATACGACAGAGAATGCGGTTATGCCAAAGGTTCTGACTCTCAGGGTCATAGCGAAGGGCCTTGGTATAATCCTCAATGGCTGCAGCATATTTCTTCTGGTTGATACGACAGAGACCACGCAACTCATAAAGTCCTACGACATAGGGATTGCGCTCGATGGCTTCTGTACAATCGCTTTCCGCACCCCGATAGTCATCCAAATAGAATTTGGCAATGCCTCTGAAATACCAAGGTTCATAAAGATAGGGTTTGGCTGAGATTGCCTGATTGAAATACTGGATAGAGAGCACATAGTCTTCATAATAAAGCGCTGAACGCCCTATCATTATCAGTCTGTCGATGTTATATTGAGCAAAAGCAATGAATAGTGAATAGTGAATAGTGAATAGTAGTGTCAGTACTATCCGCTTCTGAATAGCAAACCTAAATATTGAAATCCGCATCACTATTCACTGTTCACTATTCACTTTCTTACCGGTTTCGTCCGATAGCCACAACGATATCGGCCTTTTACCAAAGCAGATAACTTACTCTTAATCAACTGCTTACGAAGTGGAGAAATGCGGTCAACGAACATCTTACCATCCAAATGGTCAAACTCATGCTGCATCACGCGAGCCAGATAGCCTTCTATCCACTCGTCATGATGCTGGAATTCCTCATCGTCCCACTCCACTCGGATGCGCGTGGGACGCACCACTTTTTCATGGATGGCAGGCAATGACAGACACCCCTCCTCCGAGGTATCCGTATTCGACTCGTCATACTCCACGATATGGGGATTGATGTATACCTGACGGAATCCCTTATACTCAGGCAGGTCGTCAGAAATCACATCCAGATCGATGACTGACAAACGGATAGCCTTGCCTATCTGGGGTGCAGCCAAGCCGATACCTTCCGACTCTGCCAACGTCTCCCACATATTGGCGATCAACTGCTTCAAGTCGGGGTAGTCGGGTGTGATATCCTCGCCCACTTTCCGAAGCACAGGCTGTCCATATATATAAATAGGTAGGATCATTTGCGATTTGACAATTTCAAATTTACACTTTTCTACTACGGAGATAATCCTCCAAGATAATCGTGGCGGAGATTTCATCGACTAAAGCCTTATCCTGACGGGCCTTCTTTTTCAGACCTCCGTCGATCATCACCTGATGCGCCAGTACAGAAGTGAACCGTTCATCATAGAATTCAATGGGCACCTCAGGCATTGCCTTTCGCCAACGGTTCACAAACTGCCGCACGCGCTCAAGATTCTCACTCGGCTGTCCGTTTGGCTGACGAGGCTCACCAATAACAATGCGTTCAACAGGCTCCTTGGCCAAATAAGCTTTCAGCCAATCGAATAGCTCGGATGTAGAAACAGTCGCCAACCCTCCTGCTATCAATTGAAGAGGGTCGGTGACTGCTAATCCGGTACGCTTCTTACCGTAGTCAATGGAAAGAATCCGCGCCAAAATGCTTACTGGTTAGAAAGCAACCAGGCATCAGGATAGGTAGCACGCAACTGATCACGGCTACGGGCAGCATCTGCCTTATTGGCGAAGGTGGCGGCAACAACACGGTACATATTGCGATCCTCGTTCTTCACAATCTGTGCCTCATAGCCAGCATCGCGAAGGCGCTGCTGCAGGCCCTCTGCATTTGAAACCAAGCCAAAGGAACCGACAACCACACTGAATGCTTTCAGACCGTTACCACTTACCATTGACACACGCTCCTGACGAACAGACACATTGTCGGTATTATCCGTCACACGGGTATCATTGGCAGGTCTTGTCTGCACCGGAGCCACAACGGCGGTTGAGGTCTCTACAGGCTGAGCTGCCTGCTGAGCAGTCTGAGTGTCATACTGCTTGGCCTTTTCGTAAGCTTTCTTGTAGGCACTTTCCTTTGTTCCACAACTTGTCATTCCCAGTGCGAGGCATAATCCTGCGCATAAAACGATGTACTTTTTCATCTCTGTTTTTTATTAATGTTATACTTAAATTCAAATATTTGCTGCGAAATTACAAAATCTTACGCAAATTGACGTAAAAAAACTGCATAAAGTTTGTTAAATAAAGCAATAAATAGCATTTTAACAAAAAATATCGGGCGAATTTACGCTTTTTTCAAAATTAATGCGTATATTTGCACATCTGAAACAATTGTTTAATTCAAATAAATAATAAGTATGAAGAGTTTAGGTTATTTAAGCGCATTCCTCGGTGGTGCTATCGCCGGCGCTGCTCTGGGCATTCTCATGGCTCCAGAGAAAGGATCAGACACTCGCGTAAGGATTACTGATACTGTAGAGGACTTCTTGAAGAAGCACAACATCAAACTCAGCCGCAAGGAAGTAGTAGACCTGGTGGATGACATCGAGGATGCTACTGAGAATGAATAAGAAAATCTCCGATGCTGTCGAGTGACAAGAATGTAGAGACGATTGCGCAACTCATTGAGGTGCTCAAGCATTATCTCGGACTTCAGACGGAATATCTGAAGCTGGACGTGATTGACAAAGTGGTTCGTCTGATGAAGGCGGCCACTTTAGCCCTCATTTTTATCCTCATCATTGTAGCAGTGGTGATGTATTTCTCATTTGCCCTCGCTTTCTGGCTCTCCAATTTCATAGGCATGACGAAGGCATTCTTGATTATAGGCACCATCCATCTGCTCATCTTCATCCTTTTTGTCATCTTCCGCAAGCCTTGGATTGAAAAGCCTCTTGTTCACTTCCTTGCAGGCCTGCTCCTCAGCAAATAATTGTCAATAATCCGTCAACATGTTGCCCATAAAGAAACAACCTTCCCAAGATTTCCGCACCCTTGAAGAGATCCGTCTCCGCAAAGATGAACTGATTAGCCAAATACAGGACGACAATACGAAGTTTACTTCACTATGGAATCAGACCTTCATCAAGCGCGAAGGCAACACCAAGGGCGACTATATTTCAGGATTGATTGCGAACAGTGTGACAGCCATCGACATCTTCCTCGTCGTACGGAAACTAATAAAAAACTACAGGGGTATTTTCGGCAAAAAATCTAAGAAAAAAGGGTAAAAAAACGGGTCCCCGCTGGGACCCAACCTTTGTTAACCTTAAATCTAATACTATGAAAAACACACTGCAAAGATACGATTATAATCGTTCCCTTCCAAGCTTTTCCACAAAAAAGTCATCGTATTTAACGTTTTTTAGCCAACAAAACCTCTTTTTTGCCTAATTCAAGCTAAAAAACCACCGCCTGTCCGTCATAAGCCATTTGGATATCTGTTGGCAACTTCTGATTCACCACCTCATGTCGTCCAATATCGTGACAGGAATGTACTAGATAAGTCTGCTTCGCCCCCACTCTTTTTGCGAATACGATGGCATCGTCCACCAGCTGGTGCGCATGATGAGGTTTATCAAAACGCAGCGCATTCACCACCAGCAACTCCGTTCCCTCTAAATATGCCATCTCGCATTCATCCATCGTCTTCATATCCGTGATATAGGCCAGTTTACCGATGCGATAGCCCAAGATGGGCAGCTTACCATGCATCACCACAAAAGGCATAATCTCGCAATCACCTATATGAAGAGATTCATGGGGCAGTATTTCGTGAAGTCCGATGGCGGGTACACCAGGATAGCGGTTCTCTGCAAAGCAATAAGGTAACATCTCCAGCATCGACTGACAGGCCGTGGGATCTGCATACACATTGATTTCACCAAACTGACAATAGGGTCGGATATCGTCCATACCACCCATATGGTCATAGTGTGCATGGGTAATCAGAATGCCATCTATCCTACGGAAGGGCTGTGGCAGAATCTGCTGACGGAAGTCAGGACCACAATCGATTAGCAGACGGGTTGTATCCGTTTCCACTAATGCTGAGCAACGGGTACGTTTGTCCTTGGGGTCTGTACTCTGGCAGACCTCACATTGGCATCCGATTACCGGTACGCCACACGATGTTCCCGTTCCCAAAAACGTTAGCCTCATTACTATTCACTAAATAATGTTCACCTCCGGATAGATCTCAATGCCAAACTTTGCCTTGACATCAGCACGGACAGTTTCGCAGAGCGTCACAATTTCTTCACCAGTCGCACCACCACGATTAACGAGCACCAACGCCTGTTTATCGTGAACACCAGCACGACCTAAGGATTTCCCTTTCCATCCACATTGGTCAATCATCCAGCCAGCAGGTATCTTGACATGGTCACCATCCACCTCATAATGAGGCATACCCTCATATTGCTTCGCCAACGCCTCATATTTTCCGCGACTCACAATGGGATTCATAAAAAAACTGCCAGCATTGCCTATCACCTTCGGATCAGGCAATTTCTCTTTCCTAATCTCAATGATTGTCTCACGAAGTTGCAGGGCGGTAGGTCTAAAAATGCCCTTCCGCTCCAGCTCCATACGGATATTACCATAGTCGAGACGGGGCTTAAACTCGGTAGAAAGACGATACGTTACGTGGGTTATCAGATACTTGTTCTTCCAGTCTTGTTTAAAACGACTCTGACGATAGGCATACCAACAGTCCTCAGCCAAGATCTCGACTACCTGGCCTGTCTGAATCTCTACAGCCTCAATACTCAGGATAAAGTCCTTCGCCTCGACGCCATAGGCCCCGATATTCTGAACGGCTGATGCTCCGACATCTCCAGGTATCAGCGAGAGATTCTCCAAACCATAGAGACCAGCCTTCAGCGAAGCCTCGACAATCTCGTCAAACACTTCACCGCTGCCGCATATCAACCTGTCTCCATCGAGATAAAAGCCCAAGATGTCTGAACGCACCACAATGCCTTCATAATCCTTCGTCAACAGCAGATTGCTGCCACCACCTATTATTATATAAGGTGTAGCACTTTTACACAGAATCTTTGCGATTGCCTGCGCTTCATCTACACTCTCATACTCCATAAATCGGCTACACTTGGCATCAATACCAAATGTATTATGTGTTTTAAGACTATAATCCTGGAGATCCCTCACCGTTTACCTCTAATTTCTAAGTTGTCATTTTCATCAGCAACCAGCGCTCACCCACTTTCCTGAAACGTAGTTCCAGTTCCATACCGTTGGAGATACCACGCAAGATGAAGATCTTGTCATTGCCTTCGGGTGTCGGCTCGCCGTAAATGATGTTATATAGAGTCTTCGACGGCAACTGTGGTGCGAAAGCCTCCCATGTATCAGGTGTAATCAAACCTTCCATCATATTGAAGTCGTCGTCAGGATCGGGTCCCACGAACTTCACCATCGAATTAAGACTCTTTACCTGAAAAGCCTTATCCGACACGAAGCGCTGATAAAAAGCAAGAAACGATGCGTTGATATTATCCTTGATATTTGTCTCCCTGATTTCACGCAACATCCACGCCCCACGAATCCGGTTGAACACATAATCCTTCACCTGGTCCTTCTTCAGTAGGATACGCTCCACAATAGCCTGATTGATTGATGTATCCTTCGCCAGCTGCATCTGCTCGTCGTTGTCAAAGAGTAGCGTATAATAACCCTGACGCATGAAGAAACGTTCCATCTGCCACTTGTTTTTTTCTATCTGCTCGTCCTTATCGGCCTTATGCACAGTCAGGGGAAAGACAATACGCGCTTTCTGCACCTTCTTGTTGGCGGCAAAGTTAAAGAAGAAGTCATCGAAAAACTCGTCCATGGCTTTTGGTGTTGGGGTTTCCACAAGCAACTGCTCCAGCGTGTCCAGCGGCACGGAGTCGACACTATCAGCTACAGAGTCCGTCAACGGCTCTTCCACCCGCTGTGCCTGCTTTCCCGTACAAGAGAACATCAGTAACACACATGCGAAAAACGCACCAAAAACCTTTCTCATCTACACAATGTAGTAATCGTCTTTCTCGGATTCTCTCAAAATCTGGGGCAAAATTACTTAAAAAATTAGACATAAATACATAAAAACACAATTTTTTGTTCATTTGTCTAAAAAAATAAGTACCTTTGCACGCAAAATTGCAATTTTTACACAAATATGATACTTGATAAGATAGACGAACTCCTGAAAGAAGTGCAGGAATTAAGCGCTAAGAACGCCGAAGAAGTGGAACAACTCCGACTGAAATATCTCAGTAAGAAAGGTGAGATTACCGCCCTGATGAACGACTTCCGTAATGTAACTGCCGACCAGAAGAAGACCGTCGGTATGAAGATTAACGAACTGAAGACACTCGCCACCGAGCGTATCAACCAGTTGCGTGAGGCGTGTGAGACGCAGGAAAGTGGCGACGAAACCATCGACCTGACACGTACACCCTATCCCATCCAGCTCGGCACACGCCATCCGCTGACGATTGTCACTAACGAAATCATCGATATCTTCTCACGTATGGGTTTCGTTCTTGCTGATGGTCCCGAGGTGGAAGACGACCTCCACGTGTTCACAAAGATGAGCTTTGCCGCCGATCATCCCGCACGCGACATGCAGGATACCTTCTTCGTATCCCAACATCCCGATGAGGTCACGAAGAACATTCTTCTCCGCTCGCACACCTCTTCTGTACAGGCTCGTGTCATGGAGCGCATGCACGACGAAAACGGAAAACTAACGGCGCCCATCCGTGTCATCTGTCCAGGTCGTGTCTATCGCAACGAGGCCATCACCGCTCGCGCACATTGCTTCTTCCATCAGGTGGAAGGACTCTATATCGACAAAAACGTTTCGTTCACCGACCTCAAGCAGGTGTTACTCTCCTTTGCTAAGGAGATGTTCGGTGCCGACACCAAGATCCGTCTGCGTCCCTCTTATTTCCCCTTCACGGAGCCCTCTGCAGAGATGGACATCTCGTGTTTCATTTGTGGTGGTGAAGGATGCGGATTCTGCAAGCACACCGGTTGGGTGGAAATTCTCGGCTGCGGCATGGTCGACCCCAACGTGCTCGAACTCTGCGGTATCGACTCCAAGGAATATACCGGCTACGCCTTCGGCATGGGTGTCGAGCGCATAACCAATTTGAAATATCACGTCTCGGATCTTCGTATGTTCTCCGAGAACGACACTCGCTTCCTCGAGGAATTCGAAGCAGCAAACTAAACAAATAAAAAGCCGAAAGATTTCATTGAAATCTATTCATAACTGAACGCCATGTAAGAATGCGGTTTCAGCGAAACAGCAAACTTCGTGGCGTTCTTTTTATGCCAGCCTACCCAATACTCTTCCAATTTACCTTCAATGGTCATGTTGTCCTCAAGATTTTTGAAACGTTTGAATTTTTCTGGCTCACAAACCAGCTTGACTTCAACAGGCTCATCATTGAAGTTTTCGACAATCAGTGTGTGGTTATCGTACAGGAAGAGGCTTACTTTGGCAGGGCCATCGAGATAAAAGTCCAAGTCCTGGCTCATCACACGACGAATCTCAGTCAAAGCCGCTGCAGGATAATCATAGAGTTGCCCCATATCATCGGGGATTGTCAACACATAAAGATAAGCATCCGTGTACTTTGCCTTGTGGAGAATGGGAAAACCGGAAACACCGCCTGTCAGCGGACGCCCTGCACTAATTACTTCCCAACTATCGTTCGTCTGATAACGCACCTGAGGAATCAGAATGTCACGACCGCTTTGACCATATCTACCAAAATCGTTCACCATTGCTTTCAGGTCTGAGCAGCGCAGTTCGCACACCTCAGCAATTTTCTCTGGAATAGCCTTCAGAAGTCCGCTGGTGATGATAACATCTCTCCCGTTTTGCAATTGCTCTTTCATTTTCGCCATAATATCTTTATCGCCTGCAGCCTCTTCCGTCAGCAATATGATTTTCTGGTCGTTAGCAAAGGTTGAAAACATATCCATCGGCAGACCAATCATCCCCAAATAGTTTTGCAGGAAATCCTCACCAAGTGCGTGGAAGGGTTTATACGATTTGATACCGATGGGATTTCCCAACTTACCTACTAAATTATCCGCCTTACGCAAGGTGACATCAGCAATACGGGCCATCGTGGTAGGTGTCACTGTTTTACTATTTCGTATAAATGGTGCTCTCATCTCGTCATAGTTCCAACTGGTGCCTGTGCCTTGCCAAGGTGCACGGAGTTCGTCTCGAAGAGCGACATCAAGCAATTGATGATAGGCAAAGAGCATCACGTCGCGTGCCTTAGCAATGGCTGTCAGATGAAGCTGTTCGGCATAACGATCCATACTCATTTGAATACCTCCGGCATCCACCCATCCACCTCCGTTATAACCTGGACGCAGATTCTCATAGTAGCGAATAATATTGTAACTGAGATAGTTCTGCAAATGCTGGGCACTGGCAGGATCTCTTGTCTCCGTACCCGTCCAGATACCGTCAAAGAGGTTAGGTCCATCCTCTAAATTGAAGCCAAGTCCCTGAAAATGATCATACCAATTGGGGTATTTAATGATGACCTTCACCTTTGGATTCACTGTCTTTGCAGGTCCTAAAACAAGGTTCTTGGCAGCATCGTTCATCAACTTCAGGCGATACTCAGTCCAGGTCATTTGGCCTTTGGCTGCTACCTCCACAGGACTTTTGCAACTAGTAAAGAAGAAATCGTCAAGCAAGAACTCATCGAAATGTCGGGCTGTCGTCTCGGCTATTTTCTGAACCATCTTCCGATGCTCAGGATCAGAGTAGCAGAAGGTTTCAAACTCATTGCTCTCGTTGATAGTATAGGTAATACCACCAGCCACCTCAATACCCTGTTTCAGAAAAAACTTTTTTGCTTTTTCTATCGTCGCGTCATCCACAATCAGCAGATCGCGATGTGTCTCTAAATAAATCTTGTCCACATCCAACTGACTGGAAATGGTAGACCATGAAGACTCAAGCCACTGGGTATCCTTCATTTTCTGTACCTCAGCGGCACGCACATAGACAGAAACCTTGAAATGATTGTGTTTGGCCCCTACGTATGACGGCAGCATCAAACAAGCCATCAAACAAAGCCCAATTCTGAATAAAAAGTTTTTAGTCATTTTGTTTTTATGTTTAATCGTTTATTATCATTACATTTCTTCAAAGCTGCTCGTACTCAGCAGGGGGTTATTCATAATCATCGATGACAGCATTGATGAAGTCCATCATAGGCTTGGCAGCACGGAACATCGGGACAATCTCGTCAAGCCAACGGTCACCCTGATAGAAGTCGTCGGGCACCTGATGCCAGCAGCAATAGTCTTTCTGTCGTAGATAGTCAAGGTACTCCCAGTCGCGGGGGAAACCGGAGGGGCAAGTCTTCAGCCGTTCAAGTCCGAAGCCTTGCGGCTGGTCCCAACTCGATACGTCGGTAGGTGCAGGGAAACTGCTGGAGACAGGACCACCAAAGAAACGAAGAAATTCAGGGCTGTTGACACAACTGAGCCATTCGTCAGTATTCGCCATAATTTCGTTGCGGCATGAGGTAAGGATATTGGTGGGTAGCCAATAATTGCCACACGCCACCATACAATGGCCAGGCTCCAGATGGATATAATAGCCACCATGCAGTGCCTTCTTACCGTGAGCCGCAACATATGCGCCAAGGTGGTTCTTGTAGGGCGATTTGTCATTGGAGAAACGGGTGTCGCGATAGAAGCGGTAGGTACAATCCTTCACCGTCAAGTGGGCAATCGACTCATCAAACGAAGCGATGTGCAAGATGGCCTGTTGTACCCCCTGTTCAAAATCGGCTCGGATTGCGTCGTACTCCTGCTTATGCTCAAGAAACCAAGGACGGTTGTTGTTCGCCGTCAACTGGCGTAGGAACTTCAAAATTCGTTTAGCATCCATAGGCATCAAAGTTTATTCTTTTTGTACCTCACGGGCTCGGAGGATACGGACGTCATCAATGGGACGATCGTAGTCGTCGGTCTGGACCTGCTGAATACGGTCGACAACATCGAGACCCTCGGTTACTTCGCCAAACACGGTGTACTGGCCGTCAAGGTGAGGCACACCTCCCACCTTGCGATAGAGGTCTAATAGTTCGGGCGTCATAGTGACACGATGGTCTGTCTGTGCTTCAACCTTATCGCCAATCTGATAGAGCTGTTGTGTAGCATAAGTCTTACCCCAGACGATATAGAACTGGCAACCGCTGGAACGGCGCTCAGGATTCTCGCTGTCGCCCTCGCGTGCCATCGCCAAAACCCCACGCTGATGGGGATGCAGCAGATGGCCTTCGCTGTCGAAGAACTCAGCCTCGACAGTATAGTCAGTACTCCCCTCACCTAACGTAACGCCCGGTTCTGCCTTTTTGCTGTCGGGATCGCCACCCTGAATCATAAAATTCTTGATGACACGGTGGAAGAGTAGCGAGTCGTAGAATTCCTCGTTAACAAGTTTCAGGAAGTTGTCGCGATGCTTGGGGGTGTCGTCGTAGAGTGTCAACAGGATGTTGCCTGCAGTAGTCTCGAGCATCACCTGACGGCTCTGCGCCATCGTGGGAAGAACGGCAATAAACAGGATCGCCAGTAAAGAAAGTCTGAACTGTTTCATTTTTCCTTAGCTGTTACAACGGTGACAATATAAGCACTGAGCAGGACGAGGATACCAGCCACGGGTTTGTCCCACGTGAGCACATCCTGTCCAAGCCAGATGGCCACAAACGAGGCGATTACGGGCTGGAGATTGGTATAAATACTGACCGTAGTGGCCTGCAGATACTTCATGGCGAAGGGGATAAGGAAGTAGCCGAGGGCAGTGGCGCAGACGACGATGAAGGCCATCTCGAGCACGCCGTCCCAACCGCATTCCCAGGTATAGAGGGGATTCATGGAGAGTTCAGGCAAGGCGATGGGTACAGTGACGATAGCGGAGATGAGGAACACGTACTTCATCTGCGTGACGGGCGAGTATTTCGACGCCACATTACGCGTGATGATCAGGTAGACGGCCCATGTGAGCACACTTAGAATGGCAAGCGTAATGCCGATGAGGTCGTTCTTACCAGAGCCCAGCGACTGACTCATCAGCACCATCAACACAGCACCTGCGATACCCAGCAACACACCCAGCGATTTCATTGGGGTGATCTTCTCACCGATGGTCAGCGCAGCGCAGATCATCACGGCTACGGGCGTCAGTGTGGCAATCAGCGAGAAATACACAGGACTGGTGAAATCGAGGGCCCAGGCCGTCAGTGTTTGGGAGATAACGAAGCCCAGAAGTCCACCTAAAAGGATGGTAATGAGGTCTTTGCGCTCGACTTTCTCCTGGGGAAGAAAGGCGGCAATAATCCAAAAGAGGATGCAAGCGCCGAGGGAACGTGTGGCCATATAGCCCATGGGCGTCACCCACTTGTCGAGCAGCAATTTGGTTACGGGAACGCCAAGGCCGAAGATAGTGTTGGCGAAGAAGATGGCGCTGTGCGCCTGAAGTTTTTTATTCATATTTCTTGTATAATTTGAGTCGTTCTTTGAGTGACATCTTAGCATAGCGACGCCATTCGGTAGCAGGACCCTTCAAATAGTCGAGGTCATGCATGCGGGCATAGGCTTCCATCTCGAAGGGATTCAGCAGATAGGCCGCATGCTTCATTTTGCGATTCATTCCCAAGGCTCGCAACCAATACCATATATATAATAGGTAGAAGCGAATCCACGAATCGCCACACGACTGGGCCTGGCGTAAGTGAATCATCTCGTGGTTCTTGAGCGATGAGAACCCCCTGTTAAACGTATCGGCCAGTTCCTGCGTAGGAGCGAGGATCTTACCGAAGAAGGTCAGACCCTCATAGCCCTTGGGGAGCCAAAAGGAGTTTACCACAGCGGGCATATCAGCAACCCTGCTAGGTCGTACAGCCCGCCACATGATGGGTATCACACGTAGCATCATCCACATAACGACCGCAAAGGTACAAAAAAAAGTAAAAAGGTAAAAAAGTAAAAAGGTAAAAGATGTTATTTCTCTTTTTTTTCGTAACTTTGTCGCCAAATATGCATATTTATGGACGAGATACAGAGAATCGAGCAACTGCGCAAGGAACTGCACGAGCATAACTACCGCTATTACGTGCTGAACCAGCCAACTATTGGTGATCAGGAATTTGACTTCCTAATGCACGAGCTGCAGGACCTAGAAGCGAAGCATCCCGAGATAGCCGATCCCAATTCACCGACACAGCGTGTGGGAAGCGACCTGAATGCTGAGTTTACCCAGGTGGCGCACAAATACCCGATGCTCTCATTGGCCAACACTTACAACGAACAGGATGTGGCCGACTGGTATGAGAGTGTGAAAAAGGGCTTGGCTGGCGAGGATTTCGAGGTATGTTGCGAAATGAAATACGACGGACTCTCGATTTCGCTGACCTATGTAGATGGTAAACTGACACAAGCTGTAACTCGCGGTGATGGTGTACACGGTGACGATGTGACTGCGAATGTAAAAACGATACGGAGCATTCCACTGGTATTATCCGGAGCATCCGGAAACACCGAAAATTCCAAACAGTCTGGTAATCTTTTCGCTATCCCCGCTTACCCTCATGAGTTCGAGATTCGTGGCGAAATATTGATGCCGTGGGTCGTGTTTGAACGGCTGAACAAGGAGCGTGAAGCAGCAGAGGAACCATTGTTTGCTAACCCGAGGAATGCTGCGAGCGGAACACTGAAAAGTCAGAAGTCGAGTCTTGTAGCCTCGCGTCAGCTCGATGCCTACCTTTATTACCTCTTAGGTGAAGAACTGCCTGCGGAAGGGCATTATGAAAACCTCGAGATGGCCCGTCAGTGGGGCTTTAAAATCTCGGAGGGCATGAAAAAAGTGAAGACCTTGCAGGAGATTTATGACTTCATCAACTACTGGGATGCGGCACGTAAGAATCTGCCTGTAGCTACTGATGGCATCGTGCTGAAAGTCAATTCATTGCGTCAGCAACGCGCCTTGGGCTTTACAGCCAAGAGTCCGCGCTGGGCCATCGCCTATAAGTTCAAGGCTGAGCGTGTGTGTACCCGATTGAATGAGGTGACCTATCAGGTAGGTCGTACGGGTGCCATCACTCCTGTGGCCAATATGGATCCTGTGCAATTGGCTGGCACCACCGTGAAGCGTGCCACACTGAACAACGAGGACTTCATCAAGAGTTTCGACCTGCATATCGGCGACTATGTATTTGTGGAGAAGGGCGGTGAAATAATTCCGAAAATCGTTGGTGTCGACATCGACCAAAGGCCCATCATTGCTCAGCCAGTACAGTTTATCAAACGCTGTCCGGAATGTGGCACTCCACTGGTACGCTACGAGGGCGAGGCGGCATGGTATTGTCCCAACGATACAGGTTGTCCACCACAGATCAAGGGCCGTATTGAGCACTTCATCGCACGCAAGGCGATGAACATCGACTCCTTAGGGCCTGAGACCATCGACGACTACTACCGTCAGGGACTAATTAAGAACGTTGCCGATCTCTATAAAATTGAGGTGCAGCAGATTAACGGCGACGGCTCGCGCACAAAGTCAGCACAGAGGATTGTAAACGGAATCACAGCCTCGAAGGAAGTACCTTTTGAACGGGTGGTTTTCGCCCTTGGCATCCGTTTTGTGGGCGAGACCTCAGCAAAGTTGCTGGCACGTCATTTCAAAAATATCGATGCCCTAATGAATGCCGGACTCGAGGAAATACAGGAAATCGAAGGCATTGGTGAGGTGATGGCAAAGAGCATCATCACCTACTTCCACGATGAGAAGAACCGCGAGATTGTGGAGCGTCTGCGTGGCTATGGTCTGCAGATGGAACTCTCGGAGGCTCAGACGGCAAACCTATCAGACAAGTTTGCTGGGCAGAGCATCGTGATCAGCGGTGTGTTCAGCCATCACAGTCGTGACGAGTACAAGGCCATCATCGAACAGAACGGCGGTAAAAATGTGGGTAGCATATCGAATAAGACCTCATTTATCCTCGCAGGTGAGAACATGGGGCCCTCGAAGTTACAGAAGGCAGAAAAACTCGGCATCAAGATTATGAGTGAAGATGAATTCTTACAATTAATTGAAGATTGAGATGAAACGACTCCTGACAATCCTATTCACTCTTCACTGTTCACTCTTCACTGTGTACGGCCAATACACGACCAGCGATGATATCATCTATAAGGGTGCCCTCGATGACCGATGCATCGATTTGATGGGTGTACCCCTCGAAGGTCCCGACTCTGTATTCTTGCCTGCGCTTAAAAGTATCGGGTTGGAGCAGTTCACTCCTGAGGATCCCGATCCTGGCGACTACTATTTCCATGGGGAATTCTATGGTATTAAGGCCAATTTCGTGGTGTCGACAGACGAGAAGACGGGCCTATTATCTACAGTGCTTGTCACCAGCGGTCCCTATCGTACCTTTGCCCTCTACGACCGTAACTACCGCTACTTCCTGCTGAAGTTGCAGCGTCACTATGGTAACTTCGATGCCAAAGGCGACGGGTCGCTGCATATAATGCTCGACAAAGGCTACGTGAAAATATCGAATACACTACATGAGGATAAGTCGCGCACCATTCGTGTGTTTTATCTCAACACCACTCCCTTCTACAAAGACGCGATGAGTTTAGGCCTGAAAGGCAATGTACAGGAAATCATCACCGAGAACCCTGTGTTTGAGGGGCAGGTGGAGCACTTTGACCAGAACGGCAAGAACTCTACGTTCGACATCATCGACCGCGAATATAGCGCCACAGGCTATCTGGTTAAAGCCGCCATGCTCGAACCTTCAGGTCAAAAGAGTATCCTGAACTACGAATACGATGAGGATGGCAACCTAAGGCGTCGTACACTTACAAATGTGACGGAGCAGGTGAGATCGGTAAACGAATACACCTACAACGACGATGGCGATATCAAGACGCAGAGTCAGAAGGTGTTTGACAAGACCAACGAGTGTATTCTCTCCATCAATATGAAGAACGACTACACCGACCACGACGACGAAGGCAACTGGACGAAAAACGAACTTAAACTGATGTATTGGGAAAAAGGGCGACAAGCACAAAATATGAATGTCACTCAAACCCGTACCATCAGTTATTGGGAAGAAGAGTGAGATGGAAGAAGAAAGATGTAAAATGAAAAAAGGGTTGGTCTTAGAAGGTGGAGCGATGAGGGGACTCTTCACGGCTGGCATCATCGACGTGATGATGGAACACGGTGTGGAGCCCAATGGTCTCATCGGTGTATCGGCTGGGGCAGCTTTTGGTTGCAACTACAAATCGAGACAACCTGGCAGGGCTCTCCGATATAACAAGCGTTTTGCAAAGGACAAACGCTATTGCAGCTGGCAATCATGGTGGAAGACGGGCGACCTCTACAATGCAGAGTTCGGCTACCATGTGATTCCAACCCAGTACGATATCTTCGACGACAAGGCCTTCGAGGCGAACCCAATGGCATTCTACGCTGTCTGTACGGATGTGGAGACAGGCAATGCCGTTTACAAACAACTCACAGAGGCGACTCCCCTCACCTACGACTGGATCCGCGCCTCAGCGTCGATGCCACTGGCCTCGAAAGTGGTAGAGCTCGAAGGCATGAAGGTACTCGACGGGGGTGTAGCGGACTCCATTCCTCTCGAATATTTCGAAAGCATCGGCTACAAGAAAAACGTAGTGATTCTCACCCAACCCGACGGCTACGTGAAAGAGCATAACAAACTGATGCCACTGATGCGCATCGCCCTTAGAAAATATCCAAAGATGATTGAGGCGATGGACAAACGACACTTAATGTACAACAAGCAACTGGTCTATGTCTACGAGGCAGAGAAAGCGGGGCGCGCCCTCGTAATACGACCAGAGAAGTCGCTACCTATTGGTCATATCTCGCACGACCCCGAAGAGATGCAGCATGTCTACGACATCGGACATGAGACAGGCAAAAGATATATCGAAGCCATTAAGTGTTTCTATGAATAATCATGAATTTCAAACTTCTAAGATAATCATGCGAATAGACATTATAACCGTATTACCTGAGATGCTGAAAGGCTTCGTTCACGAGTCGATCCTCGCTCGGGCAGAGAAGAAAGGACTGGCGGAAATCCGTCTGCACAATCTGCGTGACTACACACTTGACAAATGGCGTCGTGTGGACGACTATCCCTACGGAGGGTCAGCAGGTATGGTGATGCAGTGCGAGCCTATCGACCGCTGTATCACCGCCCTGAAAGCAGAACGCGATTATGACGAAGTTATTTTTACCTCACCCGACGGGGAACGGTTCGACCAACACATGGCCAACGAGCTCTCTCTGAAGGGGAACCTGATTATATTAGCAGGTCACTATAAAGGCATCGACCAACGTGTCCGCGACCATCTCATCACAAAGGAAATCTCTATTGGTGACTTTGTGCTGACAGGCGGAGAGTTGGTGGCTGCAATGATTGCTGATGCCATCGTGCGTGTGGTACCTGGGGTTATCGGCGACGAGCAGAGTGCGCTGAGCGACTGTTTCCAAGATGATATCCTCGCAGCACCTATCTACACCCGTCCTGCCGACTATAAAGGTTGGAAAGTACCAGAGATACTACTCAGCGGCAACGAAGCGAAAATCCGTGAGTGGGAATTAGACCAAGCAATGGAGCGCACCAAACGCCTCAGGCCAGATTTACTTAAATAAGAATCCCCGCCGATTGGCGGGGATTTCTTTATTTATTAGCAAAGCGCTCAGCTTGTTGGCGAATCAGATCGGCATCGTTGAAATAGTCGATACGCATGGCCTTGCGTACTTCATCCATCGTTTGGGCACCGACCTCACGGGCCTGCTCGGTTCCTTTCTTCAAGATATTGTAAATCTCAGGGATATCCTTCTCGAACTCTGCACGACGGACACGCATAGGCTCCAAGAATTTATTGAGCACCTGATTTAGGAATTTCTTACACTTCATATCGCCCAGACCACCACGGCGATAGTGGTCTTTCAGTTCATCAAGGTTCTGATACTCAGGCCAGAACTCCTTGAAGTCCTCATCGCAAGAAAAGGCATCGAGATATGTAAAGACAGCGTTGCCCTCCACATGACCAGGATCATTTAGATTGATATGCTCAGGGTCGGTATACATCGAACGAACCTTCTGCCATACCTCATCAGCTGAGTCAGAGAGATAAATACAGTTACCTAGCGACTTCGACATCTTCTCCTTACCATCAGTACCAGGCAGACGACGAGCCGTTAAGTTCTCAGGCAACAATATTTCCGGCTCTACGAGTACGGGAGCATAAGTCTGATTAAAACGACGCACCAATTCACGAGTCACCTCGAGCATAGGCTCCTGATCCTCACCAGTAGGAACGGTAGTCGACTTGAAAAGTGTGATGTCGGCAGCTTGCGACACAGGATAGCAGAAAAAGCCCAAGGGGATGTTCGCCTCAAAGTTACGCATTTTAATCTCCGTCTTCACAGTCGGATTACGCTGCACACGACTCACGGTAATCAGGTTCATCAGATAGGTGGTAAGTTCAGCGAGTTCAGGAATCTGACTCTGGATGAAGAGCACACATTTCTCGGGGTCGAGACCTGCTGCGAGGTAGTCGAGGGCCACCTCGATGATGTTCTGACGAATCTTTTCAGGATTGTCGGCATTATCGGTGAGGGCCTGCACATCAGCCATAAATACGAACATACGATCATAGTCGCCCGCATTCTGCAACTGGACACGACGACGCAGAGAACCTACGTAGTGTCCGAGATGAAGTTTTCCGGTGGGGCGGTCACCTGTCAGAATTACTTTTCCCATTGTATTTTTTAGTCTTTGAATTCAAATTTGGCTGCAAAGGTACGAAAATTATCTGAAACGCATTAAAATAGAAAGGAAAATTTGGAAATGTCAATAACATTTCATATCTTTGCAAAAAATTATGAATATGAAAAAATATATTTGTATTGCATTGTTATTTGCTATGATCTTGGGTGCATGTTCCAATGACGACGAGAACAGCACGGCTAATGATTATGACGAATTGCCTGCATGGCTGATACCCCAAGCAAAAGACCTAGAAGCGTGCTTCAAGAACTATAGTGGTGATCCATCATTACTCTATAGCATCAGTCGAGCTACTGGCATTCACGGTGAGACAGTTTATCGTATCTATCGAGCTGTCGACTCCTGCTCATTTTGCAATCTATACGATGAGAATGGCAACCATGTTGACTATACCGATGTCTTTGGAGAGATAAAGGAAGGTGACGTTATTGGTGATGAAGGTTGGATTGTTGTTTTTCCTAAAAAGAAATAAAAATGTTTAGTAAAGAAACCTATATTGCCCGCCGTGCAGAACTGAAAAAGCTCGTTGGCAACGGCGTGATTATGCTCTTTGGCAACAACGAATCACCTGCCAACTATCCCGCCAACGCGTATGCCCCGATGCGACAGGACTCCTCGTTCCTGTATTATTTCGGACAGCACCGCGACGGACTGGTGGGTGTGATCGATATCGACAACGATACGGAGATGCTCTTCGGCGATGATATCGACGTAGAGGATATCGTATGGATGGGTTATACACCCTCTGTTGCTGACCTCGCTGCTAAGGTTGGCGTCACCAAGACCGCACCGATGAAAGACCTAGAGAAAATGGTCAATGGTCAATGGTCAATGGTCAAGAAGCATTTTCTCCCGCCCTACCGCTTCGACACGAAGATCCAGATCATGGACCTATTGGGCATCCATCCCTCTCAGCAGAAGGAGGCCGCCTCGCTCGACCTTATCAAAGCCGTTGTGAAGATGCGCGCCACAAAGAGTGCAGAGGAGATTGCCTATCTCGAGGCTGCCTGCGACGTGGGCTACGTGATGCACACCACCGCTCAGCTGCTCATCAAGCCAGGTGTCACCGAGCGTTTTGTAGCAGGACAGGTGGACGGCATTGCCCGCAGTCTGGCTCAAGGCAACAGTTTTGCTACCATCTTCTCACAGCATGGTGAGATTATGCACGGCAACCCTTCCGATGCCAAATTGGAGGACGGACGTCTGGTATTGTGTGATGCAGGTTGCGAGCTCAACGACTACTGTTCTGACCACACCCGTACGATGCCTGTTAACGGCAAGTTCACCCAGCGCCAGCTAGAGATTTACAGCATTGTGGAGGCTTGTCACGACTATGTACTCGATGTCGCCAAGCCCGGTGTAAAATATATGGATGTACATTTTGCCGTCTGCCGTCTGATGACGGAGCGTCTGAAGGAACTCGGCCTGATGAAGGGCGATACAGATGAGGCCATCGCAGCTGGCGCCCATGCCATGTTCCTGCCTCACGGGCTGGGACACATGATGGGCATGGACGTACACGATATGGAGGGCCTCGGACAGATCTACGTAGGCTTCGACGAGGAGACGCGTCCGAACCTGGAGCAGTTTGGTACCAACTGTCTGCGTATGGGCCGTAAGCTGGAGGAGGGCTTCGTGATGACTGACGAGCCAGGCATCTATTTCATTCCTGCCCTCATCGATGACTGGAAGGCCAGTGGCCACTGCAAGGAATTCCTCAATTTCGACATGTTGGAGATTTATAAGGACTTCGGTGGCATCCGCATCGAGGACGATATCCTGATTACGAAAGAGGGTTGCCGATTCCTCGGCTCCAAGCGCATCCCCTACCAACCAACAGAACTCGAGGACTTTATGTCAGCTGGGAGGTAAACATCAGATTACACAGATTTAAAAATATAATTATGAAGAAGATTTTAACTTTCGCACTGATGGCGATGATCGCCCTGAGTGCATCGGCTGCCAAGAAGAAGGAGCCAGCAAAAAATCAAAACAAGCCCGTATTCACCACCATCAAGGAGAACCCCATCACGACCATCAAGGACCAGAACCGCTCAGGTACCTGTTGGGACTACTCCACTCTCTCGTTCTTCGAGTCTGAGATCCTGAAGGCAACGGGCAAGCGCTACACCCTCTGTGAGGCGTTTGTAGCCAACAAGACCTATATGGAGCGCGCCATCCAGGTGGTCCGCTATCATGGTGACTGTCAGTTTGCACAAGGCGGCTCAGCCGAGGATGTACTTCATACTCTGAAGACCCACGGCATCTGTCCTATTGACGCCATGCCTTTCCCAGGCTCACTCTATGGCGACTCACTGAACAACTTCAACGAGTTCTTCTCACTGCTTGAGCCCTATGTGGCAGCTATCTCCAAGAGCAGTGCCAAGAAAATCTCCAACCAGTGGAAGGCCGGTTTGCAGGGTATCCTCGATGCTTATCTCGGCAAGTGTCCAGAGAAGTTCAGATATGAGGGCAAGGAGTACACACCGAAGACTTTCATGGCCTCTCTCGGTATCAACCTCGACGACTATGTGAGCATCACCAGCTATACCCATCACCCATTCTACACGGCCTTTGCCGTTGAGGTACAGGACAACTGGCGTTTCCCACTGAGCTATAATGTGCCGATGGACGAGATGATGCAGATTATCGACTACGCCCTTGACCAGGGTTACACCATCGCCTGGGGCGGTGATGTTTCGGAAGACGGATTCACCCGCAAGGGTCTGGCCTACGCCATCGACGCCAAGGCCACTCAGAGTCTCGCAGGCAGCGACATGGCCCGTTGGCTGAAACTCGAGACCACGAAAAAGCGTGATATCATCGACTCTCTCGGCTGCACCGTGCCTGAGATTGTACCTACCCAGCAGATGCGTCAAGAGCGTTTCGACAATTGGGAGCTTACTGACGACCACGGTATGCACATCTTCGGTAAAGCCAAGGACCAGAATGGAAAGGAATACTATATGGTACAGAACTCCTGGGGTAAGACAGGCGACTACAAGGGTATCTGGTATATGACCAAAGCCTTCATCGCTGCCAACACGATGGACTACCTCATCAACAAGAATGCCATTCCTGCAGAAATTCGCAAAAAACTCGGCCTTTAAGCAAGAAAATCACCTTTTTTAGGTAAAAATCGGCATAATCTGTCATTTTTTTCGCAGATTATGCCGTTTTTTCATTTTTTATTCTTATCTTTGGGCGCTAATTTGGGTTATTATACCCTTTTGGGCCACCAAAGCGACAAGAATAAAAAATAATATATTAAATGCATTTCAAATGGAATTACGAACCACCTACATCAGAAAGACGAGCGGCGGCTAAAGAGCTGGGTGAGAAGATTGGCATGAGTCCGATTCTCGCCGACCTACTCATTCAGCGTGGCATCAAGACGGAGAGCGCAGCCAAGCGATTCTTCCGTCCGATGTTAAATGAATTGATAGACCCGTTCCTGATGAATGACATGGACGTGGCTGTAGACAGGCTCAACGACGCCATGGGGCGTAAAGAGAAGATCATGGTATATGGCGACTACGATGTCGATGGATGTACGGCGGTAGCTTTGGTGTACAAGTTCTTGCAGCAGTTCTATTCCAACATTGAATACTATATTCCCGACCGCTACGAGGAAGGTTATGGTATCAGCAAGAAAGCGTTGGATGCGGCTGCAGAGAAGGACATTAAACTCATTATTGTGCTCGATTGCGGCATCAAGGCAATCGATGAAATCAGTTATGCCAAGTCTCTTGGCATCGACTTTATAGTGTGTGACCATCACGTACCTGATGACGATCTGCCCGATGCGGTCGCCATCCTTAACCCCAAACGTGAGGACTCCACCTATCCCTTCAAACACCTGTGCGGCTGTGGTGTAGGTTTCAAGTTCATGCAGGCGTTTGCCAAGAACAATGGCATTCCCTTCTCAAGGCTCATCCCATTGCTTGATTTCTGTGCCGTCTCTATCGCAGCCGACATGGTGCCCGTAACGGGCGAAAACCGTATTCTTGCTTTCCACGGTCTGAAGCAACTGAACCAGTCACCCTCTGTGGGACTGAAGTCTATCATCGAAATCAGTGGCCTCACGGGCCGTGAGATGACGATGAGCGACATCGTGTTCAAGATCGGTCCACGTATCAATGCCTCAGGACGTATGCAGAACGGTACGGAGGCTGTCGACCTGTTGGTAGAGCGTGACTTCGAGAAAGCACTGTCAGAAGCCAATCATATCAATGTCTACAATGAGCAGCGTAAGGATGTGGACAAGCAGATGACGGAGGAGGCCAACCAGATTATTGAGAAGCTGGAAAGTCAGAAACACCACAACAGCATTGTTCTCTATGACGAGAACTGGAAAAAGGGTGTGGTAGGCATTGTGGCTTCGCGTATGACGGAACTATACTATCGGCCTACAGTAGTTCTTACCCGCAGCGGTGATTTGGCAACAGGTTCTGCACGCAGTGTAGCCGGTTATGATATCTACGACGCTGTGAAGAGTTGTCGTGATCTGTTAGAGAACTTCGGTGGACATACTTATGCCGTCGGCCTCTCATTGAAAATCGAGAACATTCCTGAGTTCAGACGCCGTTTCCAGCAGTATGTCAATGAGCATATCCTCCCGGAACAGACAGAGGCAACACTCGAAATCGAGGAAGAAATCGATTTCAAGGATATCACCAAGAAACTACACAACGACTTGAAGAAGTTTGCCCCTCACGGACCAGACAACGAGAAGCCCATCTTCTGCACCCGTAATGTCTACGACTACGGTACATCAAAGGTGGTGGGTCGCCAGCAAGAGCATATCAAACTCGAGCTGGTGGATTCGAAGTCATCGAATGTGATGAACGGCATCGCCTTCGGACGGAGTGCAGATGCCCGCTATATCAAGTCGAAGCGCTCCTTCGACATCGCCTACACCATTGAGGAGAACATCTACAAGCGTAGCGAGGTGCAACTTCAGATAGAGGACATCAGACCCTCGGAGGAGTGAATAATTACAAAGATATCCTTCGACAATATTGGGGCTACGATGACTTTCGCGGTATTCAGCGGGAAATCATCGAGTCGATAGGCAGTGGACATGACACTTTGGGACTGATGCCGACAGGAGGCGGAAAGTCCATCACCTTTCAGGTGCCTGCGCTTTGCAGCGAAGGCACCTGTATCGTTATCACCCCATTAATAGCCCTGATGAAAGACCAGGTGCAGCACCTGCGACGTCGTGGTATCCGGGCAGCAGCCATTTACTCAGGTCTTTCACGAGAAGAAATCATCACCACCCTCGAGAACTGCATCTTCGGAGGCATCACTATCCTCTATGTCTCGCCAGAGCGCCTCTCTTCAGAACTCTTCCGTACCAAGCTTCGCCACATGAAGGTGAGTTTTATCACTGTCGATGAGGCACACTGCATCTCGCAATGGGGCTATGACTTCCGACCATCCTATCTTCAGATAGCCGACATCCGAAAGGACCTACCCAACATCCCCATCCTTGCCCTTACAGCAACAGCCACACCCGCCGTTGTACAGGATATCCAAGAGAAATTATCTGGATTGTCCGGAGTATCCGGATTTTCCAGTTTCAATGTCTTCAAGATGAGTTTCGAGCGTAAGAACCTCGCCTACGTCGTCAGACGGGTCACAGACAAGCGCGAACAACTGATTCATATCCTCGAAAGCGTGAAAGGCTGTGCCATCGTCTATGCCCGCAGCCGTCGTCGCACCAAGGAAGTGGCGGAACTGCTTTGTGAGGCAGGCATCAGTGCCACCTTCTACCACGCAGGTCTCGATGCAGCTGTTAAGGATCAGCGCCAACGCGACTGGCAGGACGACAAAGTACGGGTGATGGTAGCTACCAATGCTTTTGGAATGGGCATCGACAAACCCGACGTGCGGGTGGTCATCCACATCGATTGTCCGGACTCTCTGGAAGCCTACTTCCAAGAAGCAGGCCGTGCCGGACGAGATGGAAGAAAAGCCTATGCAGTCTTACTATACAACGATGCTGACCATCGCAAACTCGACAAGCGCATCAGCGACACCTTTCCAGAAAAAGACTATATCAGAAAGGTCTATGAGCATCTCGCCTTCTTCTATCAGGTAGGTGTAGGCTCAGGCTATCACACCACTTTCGAATTCAACATCGACAAATTCTGCCATGCCTTCCGCCACTTCCCGATTCAAGTTGACTCTGCCTTGAAGATTCTGAATCGCGCAGGTTATATCGAATATACGGAAGAGCAGGATAATCAAGCCCGCGTGATGTTCACCATCAGTCGCAACGAACTCTACAGGTTGGAACACAGTACCCCCAACGAGGAGAAAGTCATCACGGCCCTACTGAGAAGCTATGGTGGGCTGTTTGTTGATTACAACTTCATCGATGAGAGTTTCATCGCCCAGCAGTGTGGATTGCAACCCCAGCAGTTGTATATGATTCTGAAGAATCTGAGCGAGAAGCATATCCTCCACTTTATCCCCCAGAAGAAGACGCCCTACATACGCTATCTGCAGCGACGGGAAAACACTGAGAATGTGCAATTACCACCCGTGGTCTATGAAGAGCGTAAGGAACAGTTCCGCGAGCGCATCCAAGCAATGATCACCTATGCAACAAACGATCACGTCTGCCGAAGCCGACAGCTATTACGCTACTTTGGCGAGGAGGATAGTCATGACTGTCGTCAGTGCGACGTGTGCCTCTCCCACCCTCACAATCAGGTGACTGAGCCCCATAGCACCCCGGAGGCCCACGCCATTCTTGACCTGCTCGCCGACGGCAAGCCCCACCATATTACAGAATTACGCGACATCCAGTTGCCTACAGAGCCATTGAATGTCGCGCTTGAATATCTGCTGCGCGAGGAATACATCTTCCAGGAAGACGGTTTCCTCTTCACTAAGTAATCTGAGTAGTCTGAAACTAAAAGTCAAATTTCAGCTGACGCTCGTCCTCATCATCGTGCTCGTGACAATAGCTGCTACCATCGAAACAGTGGGTGCAGACTTTGCACTTCGGCATACCGATTGCCTCTATTAAGTCCTCGAGCGTAGCAAATTTCAACGATGACAGCCCTAAACGATGGGCAATCTCCTCCACCATCCTTTTATATTCAGGTGAATCAGTGGTCGCATAACGCTCCAGATTCTTATGGTCATCACCCTCAAAGTCACGGATGATACGGCGTGTGATCAGTTCCAAATCGCTTTTTGATGAGGTGAAACCGATAAACGGACAACCATAGACCAGCGGTGGACACGAAATACGGCAATGCACCTCCTTGGCACCATAGTCGAAGAAGGTCTTCACATTATCCCTCAGCTGCGTACCGCGCACAATGGAATCATCGCAAATCACAATACGCTTATCCTTCAACAAGGCAGGGTTAGGAATAAGTTTCATCTTGGCCACCAGCGCACGACGCTCCTGATTACCAGGTGTAAATGAGCGAGGCCACGTGGGCGTATATTTCAACACAGAACGATTGTAGGGCACACCTTTTCCCTCAGCATAGCCCAAGGCCATACCGACACCTGAATCGGGCACACCGCAGACACTATCTATCTCTGTATCGTCCTTTTCACCCATCATCTTACCATTTTTCTCACGCACCATCTCCACGTTGATGCCATTATAGTCAGAAGCTGGGAAACCATAGTACACCCAAAGGAAGGAACAGATCTGCTCACGCTTGAAAGGCTCCTGTAGCACCTCCATCTTATCAGCTGTCAAATAGACAATCTCACCAGGACCGAGGTCGCGCACACGATGGAAGTCGAGGTTCGGGAAACTGGTAGTCTCGCTCGAAACAGCATACGAACCATCCTTCTTTCCAATCACAATTGGCGTACGTCCCAGGAAATCACGAGCTGCAATGATGCCTTTCTCTGTGAGTACAAGCATTGAACACGAGCCTTCTATCTTCCTGTATACCAAATTGATACCCTCAACGAAGGTGCGTCCCATATTGATGAGCAACGCTACGAGCTCCGTTTGGTTGATGGTATTAGCCGAATACTCGCTGAAGTGCATCCTACGATCCAGCAACTCGTCGGCAATCTCTCTGATGTTGTTGATCTTCGCCACCGTCACCACCGCATAACGCCCCAGGTGAGAGTTGACGATGATCGGCTGAGGATCCGTATCGCTGATGACGCCGACCCCCTGATTTCCAGAAAATGAGTCGAGTTCGTCTTCAAACTTCGAACGGAAATAGTCACGCTCCAGATTATGGATCTTACGGCTGAAACCTTTCTCCTTGTCATACATAACCATACCCGCACGCTTCGTACCGAGATGCGAATTGTAGTCTGTGCCGTAGAACAAGTCGTTCACACAGTTCTTCGTGCTGATGGTTCCAAAGAATCCTCCCATACCTTATTATATAAAATAGTAGAGGAACGATGCGATGCCTTCGAGTGCAGGCTTGCGTTGTCCCTCTATCTCAATCTTGAATTCTATCTCTGCCTTGCAGATGCCGCGCAGGTTCTGGATGTTGTGCAGTTTCGTAACCAGCCTTACCTTAGAACCTGTAATCACGGGCTGGCCGAAGCGCATCTTGTCCATCCCGTAGTTCACAAGCATCTTGATATTGTGCACCTCGATGATCTGATCCCACATATAGGGCAGCAGCGACAATGTCAGATAGCCGTGAGCGATGGTGCTCTGATACTGGCTCTCGGTCTTGGCACGCTCCACATCCACGTGGATCCACTGATGGTCGAGCGTTGCGTCGGCAAATAAGTTAATACGGTCTTGGTCTACTTGCAGCCAGTCTGAAGCACCAAGTTCTTCACCTAAGTGGGCTGCAAATTCGTCGTACGAATTGATGACTAATTTTCCCATTTCTCTCAATTTTGCTGCAAAATTACTCATTTTCTCTCATATTTCGCATACTGAATCCGAAAAATTCGTTAAAATCCTCAAATTCTTCACTATTCACTATTCACTATTCACTTTTTTATCGTACCTTTGCAAACGCTTTTGCGAAGATGGGCTGCATTCGGCATTGCTTAAGCACGCTTAGCACTGCACTCATTTGCACCATCTTTGCACCCGCTTAACCGCAGGAAGGGTGTTTTCCAGAGTGGCCAAATGGGGCAGACTGTAAATCTGCTGTCTTTCGACTTCGGTGGTTCGAATCCATCAGCACCCACAAAAAAGAAGCTCGCCGATTGGCGAGCTTCTTCTATTTCCCAAGTACCCCGATTACAGTTCCTGGTTCTCTGGACGCAGTTTGCGGACAGTCTCGCCAGCACGCCACATCTCCTGATTACGCATAGCCTCAAGCTCCTTCTCCAATCCGGCACGATAGTCGGGCTTTGAATTGGCGTCGATAGTAATCTGAGCCTCGTTACCAGTCTGAACAGAGTAGTACAGCCACTCCATCACAGGCTTAATAGCATCGTGGAAACGAGGAGCCCAGTCAAGCGCACCACGCTGAGCGGTGGTCGAGCAGTTGGCATACATCCAGTCCATACCCTTTGCACCAAACAACGGGCCAAGGCTCTGTGTCAGCTCCTCAACGGTCTCATTGAAAGCCTCAGAGGGAGAGTGTCCGTGCTCGCGGAGCACCTCATACTGTGCCAGCAGCAAGCCCTGGATGGCACCCATCAGACTTCCACGCTCACCAGTCAGGTCAGATGTAGCCTCACGCTCGAAAGTGGTCTCGAACATATAACCGGCACCAATTCCGATACCGAAGGCCAGTGTCTTCTCCGTAGCCTTACCTGTAGCATCCTGATAGATGGCGTATGAGCAGTTCAGACCGCGGCCCTCGCAGAACATCGTGCGCAGAGAGGTACCCGAACCCTTCGGAGCCACCATAATCACGTCGACATCCTTTGGGGGAATCACACCCGTACGGTCGCTCCAGTTGATAGCGAAGCCATGAGAGTAATAGAGCGTCTTGCCCGGCTTCAGATATTGCTTGATGGTGGGCCACTGCTGAATCTGACCAGCATCACTCAGAAGCATGCAAAGGATGGTACCCTTCTCAGCTGCCTCCTCGATAGAGAACAATGTCTCACCGGGAACCCATCCGTCGGCCACAGCCTTGTCATAGGTCTTACCCTGACGCTGACCAACAATCACATTAAAACCATTGTCGCGCAGGTTGCAAGCCTGTCCAGGCCCCTGAACGCCATAACCGATCACGGCGATCGTTTCATTCTTCAATACTTCACGTGCTTTCTCCAGAGAGAACTCCTTGCTGGTGACTACAGTCTCTACAACGCCACCAAAATTCATTTGTGCCATAATAGCTAAAATTAAATGTTATACATATCCCTTGCGTACCATGCCAGCTCTACCCGAGAGCCGTCGTCTTGTCAGTCCGCTCCCACCCTACTCCGAGGGTGCGACGAGGGGTTAACTAAAAATCGCCTGCAAAGGTAGTGAAAATCGAGCGAAACACCAAAGGAAAATTTATTTTTCTTTGTATTTCCGAGATATATCTGCCTCCGCTAGGCAGGTACCAATCTTCTCAATCAGCCTAACCTCAACTATCAGTAGATGATGGTCTTCATCACAGGTGACTCGTTGTTGGCCAAGCTGATATTCATCTTTTGACAATGCAAAAATAAACAAAAACTTTCAATTATCCATAAATTCTTTGTACCTTTGCAGCATGATAAAGGATTATAGGCTAACCATCTTTGCAGTCATTGTATTTACTGTAATCATCATCTTTGGCATCAAAGGTGCAGCCCAGCAGCATGTCAAGATAGAAGAACAGTCTTCTTATTTGCCTTTGCCCCTCGAAGGGACATCAGAGCAGATTCTTTATCGGAAGGGCTATACTGTCTCATATAATAAGGACACCAAACTACCGAACTGGGTTGCTTGGCATCTGACAGCAGAACACGCAACAGGTCCTTATCGTCGTCCTGGCGGTGCTTGGCATGAAGATACACAAGTTGCAACTCCTCGAGCCACCATTGCAGATTATCGAGACGGGAAGTGGTCTCGTGGCCACATGTGTCCTGCAGGAGATAACAAATGGGACGCAGATGCCATGTATGAGTCTTTTTTCCTCACAAACTGTTGTCCTCAGGATGCCAATCTAAATAGTGGCGACTGGAACCAGATAGAAATGGCATGCCGACGTTGGGCTGAGAAATTTGGCGATATCTACATCGTTTGCGGCCCCATCTTATTCAATCAAGAGCATGAGACTATCGGTCCCAATAAAGTCATGGTTCCCGAAGCATTTTTCAAAGTAGTACTCTGTCTGAATGGCGAACCCAAAGGCATCGGCTTCATTCGTAAGAATACAGATAGTTCCAGAAGAAATGATCTCTATGTCAATTCCATCAGCGAGATTGAACGTATTACTGGCATGACATTCTTCCCTTCTCTTCCTAAAGTTATCTCGGATTCTGTCAAATCACTAGCGAATCTTAAAGATTGGGATCAGAATTTATTCAAACATAGATAAAGGTTGGGAGGAAATGTAAAAAAAACAGATACAGAGGATTTACTTACAGACATGAAAAGGTGGTTGATTCTGACGGTCTCGTTTCTGGTCTGCTCTTTGCACATAGCTAGGGGGCAGGACAAAATAATTGAGCACGAAGGCAACAAATACATCATCCATGTGGAGCAGCTGAACCCCGATCCCGAGATGACTCTGCTCGACGTGCTACATATCTGTCCGGAACTGATGTCGAGCGACGGTAAGACTCTCTCGGATGACTATCTGCTGAGTGTGGACGATATAGTCCTGAGCATCGATTACGAGCCTCTGTTCGAGGGCATCAAGGCCTGCGACCTCAGTGAAGTGACTGTGTGTACATATGGTTTTGTGAACAACGCGATGGACGGCACCACGGGCTCCATCGATTTAACGTTCCGTGAAGGCAAGGGACTGACAGGAAAACTGGCACTGGACGGTAGCACCTATGGCAACGGACGAATGTATGCCGATATCGCTAGCGGTAGTGAGAACGTCACTGTACGTGCCTTTGCACAGACCAACCTGCAGTATGGTCAGGTAGATGAACTCTCAGGAACCAGCATCACCTCGCGCAACGGCGTGGAGAACGCGATGCTCTTCGTGAACTGGCAGGCTTCCGATCGCGACTTGCTGAAACTGAAACTCTCACAGGGTTATGACGAGCAGCAGGACAAAGTGTACTATACTGACCTTGACATTGATGACACTGATTTCAACAGGCAGCGGTGGGGCGAGTTGGCCGCCTCGTATGACCACACCCTCAACGAGCTGGAGGCCGGACTTCATTTCGAAACGGGATTAAGTTATGCGAACACCTCCATAGTGGAATTGCAGATGGTGATGGGTAGTTGGATAGCAGAATGCAGCATTCCCTTTATGAATCAGTCGCTTTGGATGACGGCGGGCTATGAGGGCGGTTATACGAATCTCTGGTACCAAGGACTCAGACGTGAACAGAATCTCTATAACGACCTCTATGTGCAGTTCGACTATAAGAATGGTCCGTGGATTATCAGCCTTGGCGACCGTTTCCGCCACAACACTTTCTGGGACAAGCACTACGACAAAGGCGACGGGAGCCTTTGGTCGTACAATCGCAACGATCATGCCCTGCATGCCATCGTGGGGTATCAAAAGGGGCGCCATTTCCTACAGGGCGTCTTCAGCCGCACGTTCTTCAATCCCATGGCCAGCGACTTCCACACCTATCTGGATGAAGGCCCCATGCAGCACACAACGGACTATAAGACCAACCTTGCCTGGCGGTCAGAGGCCCGCTATACCTATCAGACGAAGCGGCTTATTGCGACGGGCAGCGTGACACACACACTACTGTCAGACCTGCCGACACCCAACGAGTCACTGATAGGTTTAGGAGCGACTGTCACTTGGCATCAAGGAGTATTACGGCTGACAGCAGGAGCAAACGTGTACCATCTGCACATCAGTTACGATGATGCGGTGAACAATACGTTCTACACCCTGAAACTCGCTCCAACACTCTTATTAGGAAAGGGTTTCAGGCTATCGTCCGTATTGATTTACAATAGTAAAATAGAGGCTTACGACCAACATGCCCATCTTTACGCTTCTGTGAAGATAAACAAGGATTTAGGGAAATGCTGTAATGTGTTTGCCGATTTCCACGACATTGCTGGGCAGTTGACAGGACCATCATATTTCCTGTTGCAGTCGTTTAATAACCGCGCACTGACGATAGGTCTTACTTTTTATCCTTGGAGATAAGACGATAACACCGTTTACTTATGTCAATTTTTTTGTTTTTTTGCAAATGTGCCTTTATTATGCGCACAACTATATAATTCAAAAGATATGGCAACAATAATTTAAACCAGTCCTAAGAACTACTTCAACAAAATCCAGAAGTATCTCATTAACAAAAACTCTTCTTCACCCCATGGCAGCTTAACCGCATTGCATCATTTTTACATTGTAACCTCTTCACCGATTGCTATCCTTTTCATCCTCGGAGGGAGAAGCACTAAGGCTCGCGGGGGAAAAGACTAAGGGGAAAAGGGAAAGAATGCCGTACTAATTATCGTTTGCCTATACCCAAACGATTGTTTGCCTATACGCAAACAACTATGCGCCTATACGCAAAATGAAACGCACTCCAGAACAATGACCATCTTATATCTCGGTATAGATATGCTCCTTGCCCCTTGGTGTCTTCAGCAGTTTGGGATTGTCGCCCTTGGTCCACTCGTTCAGTTGTTTACGGGCGGAATAAAGCGTCAATCCGGTATAGCGGGCGAACATGCCAGCCGTGATGTAGCCATGATATTTCTGGATGCACTCACGCATCATCTGCTCCAGTTTCTCCTTGTCTGCCATGAGCTCCTGTGTATTCGGATTATCATAGCGACGGAACCCATCGTGCCATTTCTTCATCTCCTCGTTCCAAAGCTTGCCAGGATTATACTCTACGCCGTCGAGTCTGACATCGCGGTCTTTCACCTTGTCAGGATCAGTCACCTGTTTCGTAAGCGACAATCTGGGTGCAAACGAACCGATAGGCGTCTCAATACGATAGCCCTCAGCCAGGAAGCGTCCTGCAGCACGGATAAACATGTCGAAGGCACGGCTCATCTCGCCATATCGCAGGTTGTAAGTGCGCTCGCAGTAGTTTTCCAGCTGTTTCATCGTCAACTTCAGTCCACTTTTCGGGCGTACATACAACAGGTTTTTCCCGTCGTCGCCCTTCACCGGCGTCGGGTGAACCTCATACCACATTCCATAATTCTTTCTCGGCATAACTCTTCTATTTTTCTACAAAGATACGAATAAGTGAGCAAACTACAAAATAATTTTGGATATTTCGGAAAATTGCTTGGAGATTGCAAGAATTCTTTGTACCTTTGCAGCCAATTTTAGAATTAATGCATTAATTACAGGATAATATGGCAAAAATGAAAGGCGCCATTGTGGTGGATACTGAGCGGTGTAAGGGATGCCAATTGTGCATCATTGCCTGCCCTCAGAAGGTCATCGCACTGGCCAACAAAGTGAATCTGCACGGTTACCCCTATGTGGAAGCTGTCAACGAGGAGGCCTGTGTGGGCTGTGCTTCGTGTGGCATTGTCTGCCCAGACGGATGTATCACTGTGTATCGTAAAAAAGTGGAGGACTAAACTATGGCTGAAGAAAAGAAAGAAATCGTGAACACGCTTGCTACCGAAGGGACGCAAGAAGTTGTGTTGATGAAAGGCAACGAGGCGATTGCCCACGCTGCTATTCGTTGCGGATGCGACGGCTATTTCGGCTATCCTATTACTCCGCAGAGTGAAGTAATCGAGACGCTGGCAGAGCAGAAGCCCTGGGAGACCACTGGTATGCAGGTGGTTCAGGCTGAGAGTGAGCTGGCATCTATCTACATGGTCTATGGCGCAGCTGGTGCCGGTAAGCGTGCGATGACCTCATCGTCATCCCCTGGCATCGCTCTGATGCAGGAGGGTATCACCTACATGGCTGGTGCCGAGGTGCCGGGCGTGTTTGTGAATGTTCAGCGTGGCGGTCCTGGTCTGGGAACCATCCAGCCTTCACAGGGTGACTATTTCCAGGCTACCCGCGGTGGCGGTAATGGTGACTATAAGGTGATTGTACTGGCTCCTTCTTCTGTTCAGGAGATGGCAGACTTCGTAGACCTCGCTTTCGAACTGGCCTTCAAGTATCGCAACCCCGCTATGATTCTGAGCGATGGTGTGATTGGTCAGATGATGGAAAAGGTGGTGCTGCCGCCGTTCAAGCCCCGTCGTACCGACGAGGAGGTGATCAAGCAGTGCCCCTGGGCCTCTACTGGTAAGCCTAAGGGTGGTCGTGAGCGCGTAGTGATTACCTCGCTTGAGCTGAAGCCCGAGATTATGGAGCAGCGCAATATCGCCCTCCAGGAGAAATATGCTAAGATTCAAGAGAATGAGGTTCGCTTTGAAGAGCAGCTGATGGACGATGCAGAGTATGCTATCGTAGCCTTCGGCAGTGCAGCCCGTATCGCTGAGAAGAGTGTTGAGATTGCCCGCGAGCAGGGTATCAAGGTCGGTCTGTTCCGCCCCATCACACTGTTCCCGTTCCCCATCAAGCAGATTGAAGAGTTGTCGAAGAAGGTGAAGGGCATCCTCGTAGCAGAGATCAATGCCGGACAGATGGTACAGGATGTTCGCCTTGCTGTGAACGGGGCTGTACCCGTAGAGCATTTCGGCCGTCTGGGTGGTATCGTTCCTGATCCTGAAGAAATTGTAGAGGCTTTAAAAGAAAAGATAATGAAATAATGAAACGAATGGAGAAGAGACACGAATGTTTTTATTTTAGAAACGAATTCAACAAATTCCATTTAATTTTATCCACGAATTTAATTAATTTTAACTCGTAATTCAATTAAAAAATAATTAGGGTAATTCGTTTCAGAAAAAACTTTTCGTTTCAGTAAAATAGAGAATTATGGATAGAAATCAAATAGTTCAACCCGAGAACATCGTCTGCAAAAAGCCGACGCTGATGAACGACAACAATATGCACTACTGCCCAGGCTGTAGTCATGGTGTGGTGCATAAGCTCATTGCTGAAGTCATCGAGGAGATGGGTATGGAAGACAAGGCCGTAGGTGTATCACCTGTAGGCTGCGCCGTCTTCGCGTACAATTATATAGATATCGACTGGCAGGAGGCTGCCCATGGTCGTGCGCCCGCATTGGCAACAGGTATCAAGCGCTGCTGGCCTGATCGTCTGGTGTTCACCTATCAGGGTGACGGTGACCTGGCCTGTATCGGTACTTGTGAGACCATCCACGCCTTGAACCGTGGTGAGAACATCGTGATTATCTTCGTCAACAATGCCATCTATGGTATGACGGGTGGTCAAATGGCGCCTACAACCCTGATTGGTCAGAAGACCTCTACTTGTCCTTATGGCCGTGATCCTCAGTTGCATGGCTATCCCCTGAAGATGGCGGATATCGCGGCCGGTTTGGAGGGTACCTGTTATGTGACTCGTCAGAGTGTCGAGACCGTGGGTGCTATCCTGAAGGCGAAGAAGGCATTGCGTAAAGCTTTCGAGGCTTCAATGGCCGGTAAGGGTTCGAGTCTCGTGGAGTTCGTTTCTACTTGTAATAGCGGTTGGAAACTCACGCCTGCCAAGGCTAACGAATGGATGAAGGAGAATATGTTCCCCTTCTATCCCAAAGGAGACCTGAAAGACACTACGAGTCTTTGAAGTGAAAAGTGAATAGTGAAAAGTCAATAGTTATGAAAAAAGAAATAATTATCAGTGGTTTCGGAGGTCAGGGTGTTCTCTCAATGGGTAAGATTCTGGCCTATAGCGGACTGATGGAGGATAAAGAGGTAACTTGGATGCCTGCCTACGGTCCTGAGCAGCGTGGTGGTACCGCCAACGTCACAGTGATCGTCAGCGATGAGCGCATCTCTTCGCCCATCCTCAGCAAGTACGACATCGCCGTGGTGCTGAACCAGCCTTCGCTGGAGAAGTTCGAACCGAAGATCAAGCCCGGTGGCATTCTGATTTACGATGGCTTTGGTATCATCAACAAGCCCACTCGTAAGGACATCACCATCTACGAAATCAATGCAATGGACAAGGCTGCTGAGATGAAGAACGGCAAGGTCTTTAATATGATTGTGCTCGGTGGACTGCTCAAGGTGGCTCCCGTTGTGAGTGACAAAGGTGTGGAGAAGGCCTTAAGGAAAACTCTTCCTGAGCGCCATCACGACCTCATCCCTCTGAATATGGAGGCCCTGAAAGAAGGTGCTAAGATTATTGAAGAGAAATAAAAGAATAAAGACGACATGAAAAAGTTGTTTCTTTTTCTCGCTGCTACCGTGCTTACAGCTTCGGTCTGTGCACAAGAGAAAGAAGTGTTAACTGCCCACAAAACCTTTGACAATTGGTATTTAGGCTTCAATGGTGGAGCAGCGACACCCATGCATAAGTGGGGCGATAATGGTTTCATGAAAGGTATTGCACCCAGCGCAGGTATTCGCCTTGGCAAAAATCTGACCACCGTGTTTGGTGTGGCTGTCGATGCCAACGCTTATCTCGAGTCTGACGACAAATCGCTGATGAAAACCCGCACCTTTATTGATGCCATCAACGTAGACGGTGTGGGAACCTTTAACCTGTCGAATTTCTTCGGAGGATATCTTGGCAAACCCCGTCGTGTGGAGCTTGTCGCCCTCGGTGGTTTCGGATGGACTCACCAGTTTGGCTCAATCTATCCCCGCGCCAATGGTATCAACTCCAAGGTGGCCCTTGACCTGACTTTCAACCTTGGTTCCAGTCGGGCTGTACAATTCTATTTGGAGCCTGCTTTTGTCTTCGGCATGTGGGACAATGGTCGCATGTTCAACGCGCTGAGCCGTCATTCGAAAAATTTCGGCTACGATTCTCGTAGCGGACTATTCCAGCTCAACCTGGGTCTGAACTTTAAGTTTGGTACCAGCAACGGCACCAAGAACTTTGCCTATGCCCGTCTGCGCGACCAGTCGGAGATTGACGACCTGAATGCTCGCATCAATGAACTGCGCGACGAGAACGACAACAAGGACCGCCGCATTGCCCGCGACATCCGCCGTATAGCAGAACTTGAGGATTCACTCGAGGCCGCAAAGAAAGTGAAACCTACGGTGGTGAACAAGGTGACGAAGGTGGTGAATGTCAACAACAATGTGCTGCAGCCTACCGTCATATTTGGTCAGGGAAAGAGCTCCGTCGATGCTGCCCAGATGGCCAGCGTGGCGATGATTGCCAAATATATGAAGAATCATCCGGAGTCGAAGATTCTCATCAAAGGCTATGCTTCGCCCGAGGGTAATCCCGAGCTGAACCAGCGCTTGTCGGAGAATCGTGCCCAGTCTGTGAAGGATGCCCTTGTCAACCGTTATGGCATTGCTGCCAGCCGTCTGACCATCCAGGGAATGGGTGCTACCGATGAACTCTTCGATGAAATTGATTTCAACCGCGTGGCTACCTTTACCGATACAACGAAATAAGGTAAAAACAGAGTGATAAAACAAAAATAATCCCCTGCTGATTGGCAGGGGATTATTTTGTTAATAGGCTTGCTCGTGAACGCCCTTGACGGCACGGCCTGAGGGGTCATTCAGACCTTTGAAAGCAGCATCCCATTCGAGGGCAATGGCAGTGGAACAGGCAACGCTGGCCTCACTGGGAACACTCCGGGCAGCAGAGTCAGAGGGGAAGTGCTCAGCGAAGATGGAGCGATAATAGTATTCCTCCTTGTTCTTCGGCGGATTGATGGGGAAACGCTCGGAAGCATGGGCCATCTGTTCGTCGGTGACTGCCTCAGAGGTAATCTTTTTGAGCGTATCAATCCATGAGTAACCTACCCCATCGCTGAACTGCTCCTTCTGTCGCCAGGCCACTTCTGCAGGGAGCATATTGGAAAAGGCCTCACGTACAATCTTCTTTTCCATCGTAGAGCCTGGACACATCTTCGCCTCAGGATTCGTACGCATGGCGACATCGAGGAACTCCTTGTCGAGGAAAGGTACGCGTCCCTCAACACCCCAAGCCGAAAGACTCTTGTTGGCACGGAGGCAGTCGTAGAGATAGAGCTTTCCGATCTTGCGCACAGTCTCTTCATGAAAGTCCTTTGCTGATGGGGCTTTATGGAAGTAGAGGTAGCCACCGAATATCTCGTCGGCACCCTCGCCACTGAGCACCATCTTGATACCCATCGACTTGATAACTCGGGCTAACAGATACATCGGCGTAGAGGCGCGGACGGTTGTGACATCATAGGTTTCGATGAAATAGATGACGTCGCGAATGGCATCAAGACCTTCCTGAATGGTATAGTTGATTTCGTGGTGCACAGTGCCGATATGGTCGGCCACAAGTTTAGCCTTTGCCAAATCAGGGGCTCCCTTCAATCCTACGGCAAACGAGTGCAAACGGGGCCAGTAGGCTTTCGTCTTTGAATCGTCCTCGATACGCATCTCAGAGTATTTCTCGGCAATAGCAGATATCACGGAAGAGTCGAGACCGCCGCTGAGCAACACACCATAGGGCACGTCACTCATCAGCTGACGCTTCACAGCATCTTCGAGCGCATCATGGATGGCTTCAACGCTGGCAGGATTATCCTTCACGGCATCATAATGCATCCAATCGCGACGATAATACCACTTCAAACCCGGGTCAACACTCCAGTAGTAATGTCCAGGCAGGAACGGCTCGTAGCGTTCACACTGTCCTTCGAGGGCTTTCAGTTCAGAGGCCACATACACTGTGCCATCACTATCGTAGCCGATGTAGAGGGGTATTACACCAATGGGGTCGCGGGCAATCAGAAACTCATTACGTTCCTCATCGTAAAGAACAAAGGCAAAGATGCCGCTCAGATCTTCGAGGAAGTTAATACCTTTTTCGCGATAAAGGGCGAGAATCACCTCACAGTCTGAGCCTGTCTGAAACTCGTACTGCCCAGCAAAGCGACGACGAATCTCCTGATGGTTGTAGATCTCGCCATTTACTGCCAGCACATGTTTCTTGTCAGGCGAGAACAACGGCTGTCCACCACTCTCAGGATCTACGATGCTCAGACGCTCGTGGGCAAGAATGGCCGAGCCGCCACAGTATATTCCACTCCAGTCAGGTCCGCGATGACGGATTTTCTGACTCATCTTCAATGCCTTCTCGCGGAGCTCATGTGTCTGCTCCTTAACATTCAATATTGCTACGATTCCACACATATTCTTTAATTTTTTAAAGGTACGACAAATATAGATAATTGGTTTGGGCGGGATATTCCGCTGCGAGGGTATCAATCTGGTTGACGGTGGGCACAACATCGAATTCCTTTCGCCACGAGCGCACCATCAGTCCTGCATCTGTCATGCTCATAAGCGACTCAAGTCCTAATGCACGGGCTATCTGGAAATCAGAGAAACCATAAACCTTCGCCTCGCGCAACATCGATACAAACTCAGGGGCTTCCAGATATTCCAGCAACTCCGTATTGTCCATAAATTCGATGAACTCTGAAATCTGTGCAAACTGCTTAAGCCGCTGGTCGATATCGACGATATGCTTCAGTTTCTGCAGGAACCAGCAGTCAATCATCGTGAGTTGATGAATCTGCTCAACGGAATAGCCAACCTTCATCGCCTTCGAAACCACAAAGATACGCATGTCTGTTGGTTCATGGAGCGACGTTGCGATATCCGCAATCTTGATTTCGTGGTTCTCCACAAAACCATGCATGCCCTGGCCAATCATTCGGAGACCTTTCTGCAGAGACTCCTCAAATGTGCGTCCGATAGCCATCACCTCACCCACGCTCTTCATCGACGAGCCGAGTTGTCGCTTCACACCGTGGAACTTGGTCAGATCCCAACGGGGTATCTTTACTACAGCATAATCGAGAGCTGGCTCGAAGAACGCACTTGTAGTCTTTGTCACAGAGTTCTTCAGTTCGAAGAGGCCATAGCCTAATCCCAGTTTGGCAGCTACAAATGCCAAAGGATAGCCTGTTGCTTTCGATGCCAAGGCTGATGAACGCGACAGACGGGCATTTACCTCGATGACGCGATAGTCCTCACTCTGTGGGTCGAGGGCATATTGCACATTACACTCACCCACGATACCAATGTGACGGATAATCTTGATGGCCAGGGCGCGTAACTTATGATACTCGCTGTTCGAAAGCGTCTGGCTGGGAGCCACCACAATCGACTCACCAGTATGAATGCCCAACGGATCAAGATTCTCCATATTGCAGACGGTGATACAGTTATCATAGCGGTCACGTACCACCTCGTATTCTATCTCCTTCCAGCCTTTGAGGCTTTTCTCTACCAATACCTGCGGAGAGAACGAGAAGGCCTCTTCTGCCTGTGCCAACAGTTCTTCTTCGTTATCGCAGAAGCCGGAACCCAAGCCACCGAGGGCATAGGCTGCACGCAGGATCACAGGGAAACCAAGTTCATGGGCAGCTTGCTGGACTTCCTCTATACTCTCACAAGCATGACTCTTGATGGTTTTCACACCAATCTCGTCGAGTCGCTTTACAAACAAGTCGCGGTCTTCCGTGTCGATAATGGCCTGCACAGGAGTACCCAACACTTCGACGCCATATTTCTCCAGTACCCCCTTCTCATAGAGTTCAACACCACAGTTCAGCGCCGTCTGACCTCCAAAACTCAAGAGAATACCATCAGGACGCTCCTTCTCGATGATGCGCTCAACGAAGTCTGCCTGCACGGGTTGGAAATACACTGTGTCGGCCACACCCTTTGAAGTTTGCACCGTAGCGATGTTGGGGTTGATGAGCACGGAGTGGATACCCTCTTCCTTCAGGGCTTTCAGGGCCTGAGCTCCGCTATAGTCAAACTCACCCGCCTGACCAATCTTCAGAGCGCCACTGCCAAGAAGGAGGACCTTCTTCATTGAGGTGAGAGATGAGGGATGAGCGGTGAGAGAATTGTCCTGAGACTGAAGGTAATCTCTCGCCTCCAGTTTCTTATCATTTGCCTCTAAAAGAGAGACAAATTCATCAAACAGAAACTCTGTGTCCACTGGTCCTGAGCAGGCCTCGGGATGGAACTGTGCAGACATCCAAGGCTTCGTCTTGTGGCGGATGCCTTCGTTAGAGTTATCGTTCATGTTTACGAACAGCGGTTCCCAGTCCTCAGGTAGCGTCGAATCGTCTACAGCATAGCCGTGATTCTGCGACGTGATGAAGCACTGTGTGGTACCCATCCGCTGTACTGGTTGGTTGTGCGAGCGATGACCGTATTTCAGCTTATAGGTCTTGGCTCCTGCCGCCTTTGCCAACAACTGATTGCCAAGGCAGATGCCCATACACGGCCGCACATTCTCATTATTGAGGAACGTGCGGATATGGCCCACCGTCTTCTCACAACGATCTGGGTCGCCTGGGCCATTAGCCAAGAACAATCCATCGAAGTCAAGTTGATTAAAATCATAGTCCCAAGGCACACGCACCACCTCAATGCCACGTCTGATCAAACAACGGATAATGTTCGCCTTCACGCCACAATCAACAAGAACAACTTTCTTTAGAGGTGAGAGATTAGTTTCAGGGCGATAGGTTATCACCTCCTTGCAACTCACTTGCTCTACCCAGTTTACACTACCATAGTCCTCAGTATCCTTCTCACCTTTTACCTCAGACCTCTCATCTCCTAATTCTATCCGTCCCATCATCACGCCATGCTCTCGAAGCACCTTCGTCAATCGTCTGGTATCGATGCCTGTGATGGCAGGTATTTTCTCCCGCTTCAGCCAAGCGGCTAATGATTCTTTCGCATTCCAATGTGAATAAGTTTCGCTATAGTCGGCTACTACCAGTGCCTTGGCGTGAATTTTCTCACTCTCCATAAACAGGGGCAGACCATTGCTGTCCAAGCCCGTATCAGGCACACCATAGTTGCCTATCAGCGGATAGGTCGTCACCAGTATCTGACCCGCATAACTGGGGTCCGTCAGACTCTCTGGATAGCCCGTCATTGCGGTGTTGAACACCACCTCGCCTGTTGTACCAGCGACATAGCCAAACGAGTGGCCAACGAACTCTGTTCCATCTTCGAGTATCAGTTTTGCTTCTATCATAATTGTAATTTCAATACTTTCTCAACATAATTCACAAATGCCTGGTTTACCATACGAATGCCGCCTGGTGTGGGGTAATGGCCCGTGAAATACCAGTCGCCAGGATGGTTAGGACAAGCATGATGCAGGCCCTCAATGCTCTGGAAGACCAGTTCGACAGGAGCCTGCATTCCTTCAGGACGAAGCATCTCAACTATCTTATGGTTGATCTCCTCGACACTGAATGGTGCATAAATTGCACGAACATAATTTGCCAATAAAGGCTCACTTTTGCAGGCGCGATAGGTTTCGGCAATAAGTCCCTGCATACCCCGTTCCTTAATCAGTGCGATAGCGGCACGGAAGGCACAAAGTTCTTCCAGTCGTGACATATCGATACCATAATAGTCCGGATAACGGATCTGAGGCGAACTCGACACCATCACGATTTTCCTGGGGTGCAGACGGTCGAGAATCTTGAAGATGCTCTCCTTCAACGTTGTACCTCTTACAATGGAATCGTCGATAATGACCAGATTATCCTCGTAGGGCGTTAGCGAGCCATAAGTGATATCATACACGTGAGCGGCTAAGTCATTACGTTCCGTGCCTTCTGTAATAAAGGTGCGCAGCTTGATATCCTTCCACACCACCTTCTCTATCCGTACATCGTGATCAAGCTTGCGGATGCCATCCGTCATACCGTAGAAGGCAACTTCGGCGGTGTTGGGGATATACGAAAAGACTGTATGCGGTACATCACCTTCGATGGCCTGCATGATGGTTGGCGTGAGTTGCTCACCCAGCTTTTTACGTTCATTATAAATATCTCTGTCAGAGCCTCTACTGAAATAGATTCGTTCGAAACTACATGCAGATGGCTTCTGCGCTGCCAGTATCTGCTTCAAATGGCTTTTTCCACTCTTGCAAACAATCAGCGACTGCCCAGGTTGTAATTCTTGAATATCCTCAGCCTTCAAATCGAAGGTAGTCTGTATCACAGGGCGCTCCGAGGCCAGCACCACCACCTCATTATCTTGATACCAGAATGCAGGACGGATGCCCCAAGGGTCGCGTACTGCAAACATCTCACCAGAGCCCGTCAGTCCACACATTACGTAGCCACCATCGAAATGTGGCATAGTGGTCTTCAATACATTTGCCACCTCCACATGATTATCAATATATTGGGTAATATCCGTGCCTTCCAAACCTTGACCGCGCGCCTCAGTAAACAGCCGTTCCACCTCGCGATCCAGGCGATGCCCCATCAGTTCCAATGTAATGTAGGAGTCACCATAGATACGCGGCGACTGTCCCTGTTCCGTGAGAAAACGAAAAACCTCGTCGATGTTGGTCATGTTGAAGTTGCCACACAGACAGAGGTTCTTGGCACGCCAGTTATTACGACGCAGGAAAGGATGCACATATTGCAACCCGCTCTTGCCAGTCGTTGAATAGCGCAGATGCCCCATATAAAGTTGACCTTCAAACGACTTGTCAACATGTTTGAACACCTCCGTTATCGCATCCTTACCCTCTGCTCGTTCACGAAACATATATTCTTCGCCTGCAGGGGCATCGAGATTGACGCAAGCCACACCAGCACCCTCCTGACCACGGTTGTGCTGTTTCTCCATCATCAGGTAGAGTTTGTTCAGCCCATAGCGCCACGTGCCGTACTTCCGCTCATAATAACTCAGCGGCTTCAGCAGACGAATCATCGTCACACCACATTCATGCTTTAGCTGTTCCATTTTCTGCTCTCAGATTACTCAGATTATTCAGATACGCAAGCCTTAATGAAACTCATAAAGAGGGGGTGCGGATGAAGAACTGTCGAGGAGTATTCAGGATGGAACTGCGTGCCGATATACCATTTCTTTTCAGGGATTTCGACAATCTCCACGAGGTTCGAAGCGGGGTTAATACCCACACACTTCATACCTGCAGCCTCGTACTCATCCTTATAGGCATTGTTGAACTCGTAGCGATGGCGATGACGCTCTTTAATCAGCGTATCCTTGCCATAAGCCATGTAGGTGCGACTTCCTTCTGACAATAAGCACTCATAAGCGCCCAGTCGCATCGTACCGCCCATCTGTGTGATATTCTTCTGTTCTTCCATAATGTCGATGACATTGTGAGGCGTTTTATCATCCATCTCTGCACTATTGGCATCCTTATAGCCCAACACATTTCGTGCAAATTCAATCACCATCATCTGCATACCTAGGCAAATGCCGAAAGTGGGAATGTCGTGGGTGCGTCCATACTCTGCAGCAATAATCTTTCCCTCAATGCCACGCTGGCCGAAACCAGGACAAACAACGAGACCCGCCATGCCATCAAGTTTCTCAGCCACATTCTGAGCCGTAATCTCCTCGCTATTTACGAAATGGATTTTTGTCTTTACATCATTGTAGATACCAGCCAGATTAAGACTCTCGCGGATGCTCTTATAGGCATCCTGCAAATCGTATTTACCTACCAATGCCACGTGTACTTCTTTATTGGCACTCCGTTGTTTATCAAGGAAATCATGCCACGGTTTCATAGCTGGCGTTTCTCCAACAGGAATGCCTATCTTGCGCAAAATGGCAGCATCGAGTCCTTGTCGCTGCATACTCACAGGTACCTCATAGATGCTTGGCATATCTTCGCTCTGCACCACACACTCGAGATCGACATTACAGAACGACGCCACCTTCATACGCAGGGCGTTGTCGAGGTGGCGTTCTGTTCTCAGTACGAGGATATCGGGCTGGATACCCATCCCTTGCAGTTCCTTCACTGAGTGCTGTGTGGGTTTGGTCTTCAGTTCTTCAGCCGCTTTCAGATAGGGCACATACGTCAGATGTACACAAACGGCATCACGACCTAATTGCCAGCGCAACTGACGAATGGCCTCCATAAATGGTGCACTCTCGATATCACCGATGGTTCCTCCAACTTCTGTAATCACAAAATCCAATTCCTCACCCTTCATTCCCGATGTACTGTCGCCTCCCCCCAGCCTTTCATCTTCACGAAGCATCCGTCTTTTTATCTCGTCCGTAATATGCGGCACTACCTGAATCGTCTTACCCAGATAGTCGCCGTGACGTTCACGGTCGATGACAGTCTTGTAGATGCGACCCGTCGTAATCGAGTTGTTGCGTGTGGTATGGATACCCGTAAAACGCTCATAGTGTCCCAGATCGAGATCGGTCTCCATACCGTCCACTGTTACGTAGCATTCACCATGCTCGTAGGGGTTCAGCGTCCCAGGGTCGATATTGATGTAAGGATCGAACTTCTGGATGGTAACCTTGTAGCCACGTGCCTGCAGCAATTTACCGATACTGGCGGAGATGATTCCCTTGCCTAACGAGGAAACCACACCGCCTGTAACGAAGATGTATTTTGTATCCATTCTATGTTGTTTTGAAGTTTGCTTTTTTACTTTTTACCTTTTTTCCTTTTCTCTGATATGTTCCTCATACTCCGCCAATTCTCGTTCTCCGATGTGAGCTAGTCCGTAGTGTTCATCGTGCTGCGAGAAGTCGAGTCCCACCTTTTCACTGTAGGCCGATACACGCATAGGAATGAGGCAGTCGATGAGTTTATATCCCAGCCAACTCATACCGAAGGTGTAGACAAATACAATGACGATAGCCAGCAGATGGTAGAGGAAAATCACAAAACCATCCCATGTGCCCGCAATGAGGCCCTCCTGGATGAAGATACCCGTCAGCACCGTACCGAAGATACCACCTGTGCCGTGCGTGGGGAACACATCGAGTGCATCGTCAATACGAGAGTGCGAACGCCAATAGACTGCGACGTTGCAGATGAGTGTGATGACAAAGGCGATGAAGATGCTCTGTCCTACGGTAACGTAGCCTGCCGATGGCGTAATAGCCACCAGACCAACCACGCAACCCACGGCAGCACCCATAGCCGATGGTTTACGACCGCGCAGACAATCAAAGAATATCCACGTCATCATAGCTGTTGCCGAAGCTGTATTCGTGTTCAGGAATGCCTTGATGGCCTGTCCGTCAGCATGAAGCGAAGAGCCTGCATTGAATCCGAACCATCCTAACCACAGCATCGCCGCACCCAGCAGCACAAAGGGAATATTGGCGGGTTCACTCTTGCGCGTTTCGGCCTTACGTCGACCTAAGAAAATGGCACCTGCAAGGGCTGCAATACCTGAAGAGGCATGCACCACGATACCACCAGCGAAGTCGATGACACCCCAACGGCAGAAAAGGCCCTCGGGATGCCATGTCATGTGGGCCAGCGGACAGTAGATGACAAAGAAGAAAAACATCATGAAGAACATGTAGGCCGAAAAACGGACACGCTCAGCAAACGAGCCAGTAATCAGCGACGGCGTGATGATGGCGAACTTCATCTGGAATAAGGCGAACAAAGCCAGCGGAATTGTCGCACCACCCAGTATATTACCTGCAGGCGTGGTATAAACGTCTCCACCCACGCCGTGGAACATCGGGAATGTCAGGGGATTACCAATCACACCACCGATGTCATCGCCAAAGCACAGTGAGAAGCCTATGACCACCCAAAGGACTGAAATCAGGCCCATGGCGATAAAGGATTGCAACATGGTTGAGATGACATTTTTCGCTCCTACCATACCGCCGTAGAAGAACGACAGACCGGGTGTCATCATCAACACGAAAATCGTGGCCGTAATGAGCCACGCCACATCGGCCGCCGAAATCACCGACCAGTCACATTCAAAAGTAGGCTCGCCTACCGCCAAACCTGCAACGGCTATCAGTGTCATCGCCGCCATCAAGATTATCCAACGTCTTTTTACCTTCATAATCGTTTTACCTTTCTCTATATATACTTCTGTGTTGTTTTCAGGGCGCAAAAGTAATACAATTTGCATAAATAGCCACCACTTTACTAACTTTTTGATTGTTAAAAAACAATGCAACTTACAATTTGTAAAGTATTCGCAAAACTTTTCTTTCACTTTGCTAACGCTTTGCAGTAAAAACCTGTCATTTCGTTACAAATCGTCAAAAGCAACAAAAATCCCCTCTTTTTTAGAAAGGGGAAGAGGGGGGCACATGCCTAGATAAGATTAAGGCTGCAGTGTGATGCCAAAGACCAGGTAGGCTTTTTGTGAACAAGGATTGCCGACCACTTGTCCGAAGATCGGTATCGAAAACGAGTCGGTCACCTTGATATCTTTCGTCGCCTTCAGCGCGAGGTTGGTGACAGCAAAGCCCGTCGTACCATAGAAGTCAGTGGCAAATGGGACGGCACCGGCCGTAGCAGTCCAGTCGACTGAAGCAAGTTTGAATGGGACATTAGCCTCAACATAACTGCTGTAGGCCCGCTTGCCGTCCTTATTCACACCGTCGTTACCAGCAATGTTCGTGTACCACTGGAGTGAGGCCAGTCCAAAATCGTAGCCGATAGTGGCTTCGAAGACATGGTTCGTACCATGTGCATCATACATGAAATAACGGTTCTCCGGGTCACCACCAGCGTTAAACCAATAATCCGTGATACCAATATTGAATCCACCAACCGTGTAGCCGAGGGAGAGGTCAAACTCCTTTGTGTCAGTAGGATCGGCCAATCCGTAACTACCCCAGGCCGTCAGACTTAAGCCCTTATATCCGACGCCGAGTGTTGGCTGAACTGCAGTACTTCCCAAATCCTGACCACGCCAAATGTAACTACTAACGATATCTCCACTAATCGTCGTCTCTATCTCATCCTGTGCAAAGGCGGTCATACTCATAACCATACCCATTGCAAATAAAACAATCTTTTTCATAACTCTTAATTATTCACTATTCAATATTCACTTTTCACTTAGTTATAACATGCCTCACCATGTTCGTAAATGTCGAGACCTTCCTCTTCAACGCGCTTGCCGACACGCAGACCGTGTGCCTTCTTAATGCCATAGAAGAGTGCAAAACCACAGGCTGCAGCCCAGAGGTCGATGACCAGTATGCCAAAGCACTCAGCTCCGAAGAATCCCCAACCATGACCATAGAACGCACCGTTCGAAGTAGAGAGCAGACCTGTCATCAGTGTGCCAAGGATACCGCAGACACCATGTACAGACGAAGCACCTACGGGATCATCGATATGCAGTACATGATCGATGAACTCAATAGCGAAGACCAGTACGATACCACACACGAGACCAATGATAATGGCTCCGAAAGGTGATACGAGATCACAACCGGCAGTGATTCCAACAAGACCTGCCAACACACCGTTGAGCGTCAGAGAGAGTGAGGGTTTGCCATATTTCAGATAGGTGAGGAACATCGTGGCCACACCACCTGCAGCAGCAGCAAGGTTGGTGGTCAGGAATACATGCGAAATCGCGATGCGGTTCACTTCACCAGAAGCAGCAAGCTGAGAACCAGGGTTGAATCCGAACCATCCCAGCCAGAGGATAAATACACCTAAGGCAGCCATCGTCAGATTGTGACCAGGAATAGCGCGGCTCTTACCGTCCTTGCCATATTTGCCGATACGGGGTCCGAGAGCCATGGCGCCAATCAAAGCCAGCACACCACCTACGCTATGAACGATGGCAGAGCCTGCAAAATCGTGGAATACGTCACCAAACGTCGACATCATAAAACTGTCGGCTGCATCGTTGCAGAGCCAGCCACCACCCCATGTCCAGTGACCCTCGATGGGATAGATGAACAGTGAGATAACCGCACTGTAAATAAGATACATCGAGAATTTCGTGCGCTCGGCCATAGCACCACTCACGATAGTGGCTGAGGTGGCACAGAACACCGTCTCGAAAATTAGGAAGCCCTCAACGGGCAAATCGCCTTTGTAGAAACTCAGGTCGCCCCAGTTAGGCATGCCGATAAAACCTGCGCCCTCGCTACCAAACATAAAGCCGAAGCCGAGGAAGAAGAACAGCAACGAGCCGAACATAAAGTCGACAAAGTTCTTCATTAGGATGTTGGCCGTGTTCTTGCCTCGCGTAAAACCTGCCTCACACAGCGCAAAGCCCGGCTGCATCCAGAAAACCAACATGGCTGCCAATAGCATCCATACAGTATCGAGTGATAATCCAATTTCGTTCATAACATTATTATTTTATACAACAGATTTCACTGATTGCAAGGATTAAAACATTGCATTATATTTCATTTAATCCGCTTAATCCGTTGTCGTTAAACTTCTATTTCTTGTCTCTTAATACGGTGTCGCCGTGCTCACCTGTGCGGATACTCCATGTATCTATCATATCGCTCACGAAGATACGGCCATCACCGACCTCCCCCGTGTGTGCCACTTTCAATATCACCTTCACTGTCGGCTCCACCAGTGGTTCACGACAAACGATGGTCAGTGCTACACGCTCTATCACATCCGTTGAATACTGCACGCCACGATAGATCCTTTCCTGTCGGCTCTGTCCGATGCCGTGTACGTTATGGTACTCAAACCAGTCGATGTCCGAATTGAGCAAGGCCTCCTTGACCTCCTCAAACTTCGTTTTCCTGATAATTGCTTCAATCTTTTTCATACCTTTTTACCTTATTAATTATTACTAACTCTAAACCCTCTCTTTGGGTTACACTTTGATAATTATCGAGTGCAAAATTACAACGTTTTGATAAATATTCATTCGTTTTTCTTTCACTTTGATTGTTAAAACTTTCACAAACTGACACTTTGTAAACAATTTGAAGCATTTTTATTCCATTTTGTTACACTTTGTCTCATAACATCTGCATTTCATTACAAATCGTCATATCTGCTAGATTTGTGTGCGTGCACATATTGTTGACATATATCAAAAAGAGTGTCAACAAAACAAAACGTCCTGCCATTCTCAGTGAATGGCAGGGCGTTTTTATTTCAGCTATTAGAAGAGTCTTATGAGTATCAAAGAACAAATTGCACTTTGCTGCGGCAGACCTCTACGGGATCAGATGTCTCATCGGAAGTTTTCATGATACGGATGCAATATTCATTTTTGCCTTCTTGCATTTCCCTATAGAACGAGAGCTTATCACCCTGATGAGCCTCAGCCACATAAGCGATTTCAAAGCGGCGGATACGGTGTTCACGATACCAGTCTAAATCCCAGAGGTCGAGCACATGCTCGATATACTTTACGGAATTGATATGGCCGTTGATGTCGACATCGTTATAATGGGTATCAATGGTTCTGACAAATTCAGCCTCGTCCGTCATCTTCACGCGGCCACCCTTGTCGATGGGACATTCCTTATCTTTCACAATCCAGTTGTTGATAGCACCATTGTCGATGGCAAAAATATCCGTCGGCTGGCGGCTCTCGGTATCGATCATCGCCCAGATGCTGCGTCCGTAACCATAGATTTTGCTATCCTCCCCTACTACACGGAAATTACGTGAGGTGAAATAACGCATGGCCGACTCCACCCAGGTCTCCACATTAAACCTGGTATACATCAGCGGCATCTCATCCATCTCGATGGCGAGGCGCGAGAGCACCCACGAACGGTTAATGGTGAGTAGATACTTCATGCCGAAACCACGGTCAGTGGAATGAAAATCGGCAGCGTTGAGCATGTGGTTGCCCAAATGTCCCATAAAGAGCCGCTGCGAGAAGTCGCAGTGGAAAGGCTCTGATATAAAAGGATAGATACCTACTTTATCCATTCTCTCTCTCTTCCAAGAACGCGCTCACCTGTTCCTGCATGCCTCGGGTGACGGCAATACGACCAGAACGGGTATACTGCAACACACAACCAAAGGCATCAAGCGCACGATATAGTGAAATAATATCCTCTGTGACACCATACTTCATCACGATGGTATAGGTTGGATTCACCTCTATCATATGGGCATCGAAACGACGGATGGTGCGTGAGATCTCAGGATTCTCCATCACCATCGGCGTAGCGAGCTTATAAAGACCTGACTCCCGGATAAACAACTGATCATCCGTAAAATAATTGGCCTTTACCACGTCGATTTTCTTCTCTATCTGACGGGCGATCTTGATGATCTGATCCTCATCGCTCCAGGCTGTAATCGTGTACTTATGAACCCCTGGGATACTGGAGGCCGACACATTTAGGCTCTCAATATTCACTTGACGACGCGTAAAAACAGCCGTCACCTGATTCAGGATACCAGCTACGTTTTCAGAGTATACAAGCAGCGTATATAGTTTCTTCTTATTCTCTTCCATTCTCTTACCTCTTATATCTCCAACATCATTTGATCAACATTCATACCCGGAGGAGTCATCGGCAGTACGTTGTCCTCTTCCTTGATGGCACATTCAAGAATAAACGGACCGTCTGTCTTCAACATTTGCTCAACGGCAGTAGCCAGATCCTTACGCTCAGTCAAAGCCAAATATGGAATGCCATAGCCCTTTGCAATCATAGAGTAGTCGGGATTCATCATCTTGGTAAACGACTTACGTCGCAACCAGAACATATCCTGCCACTGACGCACATTGCCAAGATAGTGGTTGTTCATCACAATCATTTTCACCGGAGCCTTCTGTTCCATAATGGTACCAAGTTCCTCGATACACATCTGGAAGCCGCCGTCGCCCATGAAACAACAGACGGTGCGATCGGGTGCTGCAAAGGTTGCCCCAATAGCGGCAGGCATGCCATAACCCATTGTGCCAAGACCACCACTGGTACAGATACTACGCTTATGGTGATACTTGAAGTAACGAGTTGCAAACAACTGGTTCTGACCTACATCCGTCACAAGCACGGCATCATCTGGTGTTTGTTCTGCCACCACATTCACTACCTCGCCCATCAACAACGGACCCTCCTTGGGATGGATGGCAGGTTCAATCACCTTCTCACGTTCCATCCGATCGAGCGGCTTGAACGAATCACGCCACTCCTGATGATTATTCTTATGAAGCAAAGCAGTGATAGCCGGGAGCGACTCTTTACAGTCAGCCACCACAGCCACATCAGTCTTTACATTTTTATCTATCTCACTGCGGTCAATATCGAGATGGATGACCTTTGCCTGCTTGGCATAGGTCTTCAGATTGCCTGTCACACGATCACTGAATCGCATGCCGATAGCAATCAGCACGTCACATTCCTGCTCCTTGAGATTGACGGCATAATTACCATGCATACCAAGCATGCCTACGTTGAGTGGATGATTTGAGGGAAGGGCGGACAGACCAAGCATTGTACGACCTGCAGGAATACCTGCTTTTTCCAAGAATCGAATCAATTCGCTTTGTGCATTGCCAAGTTCCACACCTTGTCCCACAAGTGCCAAGGGTTTCTTGGCATTGTTGATGAGTTCTGCAGCCTGACGCACAGCCTCAGCATCGAGTTTCGGATAGGGCACATAGGAACGCACGAAATTAACCTTGCTCGGCTCCCAGTCGATCTCCTCAACCTGAGCATTCTTGGCAAAGTCAAGCACCACAGGACCTGGGCGACCTGTGCGGGCAATGTAGAATGCACGACTTACAGCCCACGCCACATCTTCTGCATGACGGATCTGATAACTCCACTTTGTGATTGGCTGCGACACACCCACAAGGTCTACCTCCTGAAATGCATCAGTACCAAGGGCACCAATGGCCACCTGACCGGCAATAACTACAATCGGTGTGGAGTCGAGCATGGCATCGGCCACACCTGTCAGTGTATTGGTTACACCAGGACCACTGGTCACCAAAGCGACGCCCACCTCACCCGAGACACGGGCATAACCCTCAGCAGCATGGGTGGCTCCCTGTTCGTGGCGCACCAAGATATGGTCGAAACATTTCTTCTCACCGCGCGTGTAGTCGAAAAGTGCGTCATAAACAGGCATAATACTGCCACCAGGGTAACCGAAGATGGTCTTCACTCCTTCTGCCTGCAACGCCCTCATCAACGCCTTTGATCCTGTAATTCTATCTCTCATAGTCTTTGTTTTCTAGATTGACCAGTCTTACTAGTTTGACTAGTCTATGATTCTAATTCCGCCTTTGTCGGCTGAAGAAACACTCTGAGCATAAGCGCGCAAAGCCTTCGAGACTATGCGGTTGCGCTTCAGCGGCTGCTGGGGACGTGCCGCTAGCTCCTCATCGGAGAGCTTCACATTAATGCTTCGCGTGGGGATGTCGATGACGATGATGTCACCATCCTTGATCTTGCCGATATTACCACCATTGGCAGCCTCGGGCGAGATATGGCCGATGCTCAAACCTGATGTTCCACCTGAGAAGCGACCGTCGGTAATCAGCGCACATTCCTTACCCAAATGCATCGACTTGATATAGCTCGTAGGATAGAGCATCTCCTGCATTCCAGGACCACCCTTCGGCCCCTCGTGGGTAATCACCACGCAGTCGCCACTCTTCACCTTACCACCAAGGATTCCCTCACAGGCATCTTCCTGAGAGTCGAAAACCACAGCCGGACCTTCGAAATGCCAGAGGCTCTCGTCAACACCAGCGGTCTTCACCACACAGCCGTCCTGGGCGATATTGCCAAAGAGAACAGCCAATCCACCATCCTTTGTATATGCATGCTGCAGGTCGCGGATGCAACCCTCGGAACGGTCGATATCGAGTGTACCCCACTCTTCTGACTGTGAGCCCATCTTCGTCGAGAAACGGTTACCAGGAGCCGTCTGATAGATACGGTCCGCCTCGGCATCAGTAGCACCATCTACAATACTATATTTCTTTAGAGCCTCGGCCAACGTCATACCATCCACACGAATCGCAGAGCCATCCACAAGACCACCCTTGTTCAATTCATTCAGGATACCCAGGATTCCACCAGCACGGCCGCACTCCTGAACACTGTATTTCTGCGTGTTGGGAGCCAGTTTACAAAGGCAAGGCACCTTGCGGCTCAGCGCATCGATATCTTTCATCGTAAAGTCCGTTCCTGCCTCCTGAGCCACAGCCAACAGATGGAGCACGGTATTCGTACTTCCACCCATCGCAATATCGAGTGCCATTGCGTTCATGAAAGCCTTACGGGTGGCGATGCTGCGAGGCAATACGCTCTCGTCGCCGTCTTCATAATAAGCGAAGGCATTCTTCACCACCTGACGGGCAGCAGCCTTGAAAAGTTCGATACGATTGGTATGGGTAGCCAGGATGGTACCATTACCTGGCAGACTCAATCCGATGGCTTCTGTTAAAGAGTTCATCGAGTTGGCCGTGAACATTCCTGAACATGAACCGCAGCCAGGACAAGCACATTCTTCTATCTCCTTAATTTCTTCATCAGTGACAGAAGGATCGGCACCCTTCACCATCGCCGTAATCAAGTCGGCATTCTCGCCACGCCAACGACCTGCTTCCATCGGACCACCGCTGCAGAACACCGTAGGGATGTTCAGTCGCATCGACGCCATCAGCATGCCTGGCGTCACTTTGTCGCAGTTCGAGATGCAGATCATGGCGTCGGCCTTGTGGGCATTCACCATATATTCCACACTATCTGCGATGATGTCGCGTGAGGGCAGCGAATAGAGCATACCGTCATGACCCATGGCGATACCATCGTCGATAGCAATGGTATTGAACTCTGCAGCAAAACAGCCCATTTTCTCGATTTCGGCCTTCACAATCTGTCCAATCTCGTGCAGATGCGTATGACCTGGCACAAACTGGGTAAAGGAGTTCACGATGGCGATGATAGGTTTACCGAAATGCTCATGTTTCATACCCGTTGCCACCCATAACGCACGAGCACCTGCCATACGACGACCCTCTGTGCAGACAGCACTCCTCAACTGATGTTTCATATCCTTATTTAGTTTAATTTCGAAATTATTGCGCAAAATTACACTAAATCTCCCAAACAGCCAACATTTTCGCAAAAAAAACGCCAAAATGCCACTTATTTGATAAAATTGGGGCTCGATACTTCACAGTGTCGAGCCCCTCGCAAACTTCAAACAACCAAAAAAGGTTATCGAATGAACAGCAATTCTCTATACTTCGGTAGTGGCCAGAGAGCGTCATCAACGATGAGTTCCAGTTTGTCAATCTCATAACGAATCTCGTCGAGCTTCGGCTCCACCTTGTCGTGGTAGGCAATGGCCTTGTCGTGCTCATCCTCGATCTTATTGGCGAGCTTACGGGCATTGACCAATTCCTCTACACCTTTCTCGATGGCTAAGGTACGCTCAGCAATCTCCTCAATAATTTTGACATTGCGGGCTGAAAGTTTCTCAGCTTTATCAACGGGGAAGATAGCTGCCATGTTCTCCACATTCTTTAGTAACTGGCTCTGGTAGTTGGTAGCCACCGGGATGATGTGGTTCATCGACAGGTCACCTAATACGCGAGCCTCAATCTGAATCTTCTTGGTATAGGTTTCCCACTTCACTTCATTGCGGGCTTCGAGCTCCTTCTTCGTCATCACGCCCAGGCTCTCGAACATATCAATACTCTCCTTGTCAAGATAGCGCTCGAAAATCTTCGGACACGACTTCTCCACATCGAGACCACGCTTTTCAGCCTCGATAACCCACTCATCGCTATAGCCATTACCATCAAATCGGATGGGCTTGCAAGTCTTAATATCCTCACGCAGCACATCAATGATGGCATGGAAGGTAGCACTATGACCTGTGCCCTCGAGTTTCTTGGCAAACTCAGGGATGCGAGCATCGACACGCTTCTTAAACGAAACGAGGGCCTCGGCGACTGCTGAGTTCAGGGCAATCATCGCACTGGCACAGTTGGCCTCAGAGCCAACAGCGCGGAACTCAAAACGGTTACCTGTAAAAGCGAATGGTGATGTACGGTTACGGTCAGTGTTATCAATCAGTAACTCAGGAATCTCTGGGATGTCCATCTTCAAGCCTTGTTTGCCGCTCATGGCGAGGAAGTCCTTATCAGCCTTTTCGATGTGGTCGAGGAGTTCGCTGACCTGCTTGCCGAGGAACGACGACACGATGGCAGGAGGAGCCTCGTTAGCGCCGAGGCGGTGGGCATTAGTGGCACTCATAATCGAGGCCTTCAACAAACCGTTGTGCTTGTAGACACCCATCAACGTCTCAACGATAAACGTGGCGAAACGCAGGTTCTGCTCAGCCGTCTTGCCTGGGGCATGCAGCAGCACGCCAGTGTCCGTCGAGAGGCTCCAGTTGTTGTGCTTACCACTACCGTTGATACCTGCAAATGGTTTCTCATGCAGCAATACGCGGAAACCGTGCTTGCGGGCCACTCTCTTCATCACAGACATCAGCAACATGTTATGGTCTACTGCGAGGTTTGTCTCTTCGAAAATCGGTGCTAATTCAAACTGGTTGGGAGCCACCTCGTTGTGGCGTGTCTTACAAGGTACGCCGAGCTCCAAAGCCTCAATCTCCAGTTCCCGCATAAAGGCAGCCACACGCTCAGGAATACTTCCGAAGTAGTGGTCGTCCATCTGCTGGTTTTTAGCAGAGTCGTGACCCATCAGCGTTCGACCTGTCAGAAGCAGATCAGGACGGGCGGCATAGAGTCCCTCATCCACGAGGAAATACTCCTGCTCCCAACCCAAATTCGAAGTCACCTTCTTCACAGTTGGATCGAAGTAATGGCAGACATCGACTGCAGCAACGTTCACGGCGTGCAGAGCTCGCAGCAGCGGAGCCTTGTAGTCGAGAGCCTCACCACTATAGGAGATGAATACAGTGGGAATACACAGTGTGTCGTCAATGATGAACACTGGCGATGTGGGATCCCAAGCCGAATAGCCGCGAGCTTCGAAGGTCGAGCGGATACCGCCAGAAGGGAACGACGAGGCATCTGGCTCCTGCTGAACAAGCAGTTTACCTGTGAACTCCTCTACCATACCACCCTTGCCATCGTGCTCAATAAACGAGTCATGCTTCTCGGCGGTACCTTCCGTCAGTGGCTGGAACCAATGAGTATAGTGTGTCACACCGTTCTCCGTGGCCCACTGCTTCATACCTACGGCCACAGCGTCGGCAACGGTTCTGTCGAGTCGTGCACCATTGTCAATCACATCGATCATCTTCTCATACACGTCCTTTGGCAGGTACTTGTACATCTTCTCACGGTTGAAGACCTTGCGTCCGAAATACTTCGCGGGTCTGTCACTTGGTGTTTTTACGTCGAGCGGCTTCTTCTTGAATGCCTCACCGACAACCTGAAATCTTAATGCTTCCATAATCGTGTTTGTTTTTAATGTTGTTTAGTCCAATTTTCTATTCTCTTTAATGCTTCTTCTGTTTTCTCATGGCTACCGAAGGCGGTGAAGCGCACGTAACCCTCGCCACTGGGGCCAAAGCCGACACCCGGCGTGCAGACGACATTCGCACCATAGAGCAAAGCTTCGAAGAATGGCCACGAACCCATACCATCGGGTGTCCGCATCCAGATATACGGCGCATTCTCACCACCATACACCTCATAGCCGAGGGCGCGTAGTTTAGTAAACATGCGGTGAGCGTTGTCCATATAATAATCGATGGTGGCCTGAATCTGCTGCTTGCCCTCAGGCGTATAGATGGCCTCAGCAGCACGCTGCGAGATGTAACTCGTGCCATTGAACTTTGTGCACTGCCGGCGCAACCACAACTGGTTCAGCGGAATACGCTCACCCTCGAAAGTCGAAACACTCACATCCTTCGGCACCACGGTATAGCCGCAGCGCACACCTGTGAAACCAGCCGTCTTCGAGAACGAGTGAAACTCAACGGCACACTTCCTCGCACCACGGATTTCGTAGATGCTATGAGGAATCTCCGGATCACGGATATAGGCCTGATAGGCAGCGTCGTAGAGAATGAGCGCATCGTTTTTCAGTGCGTAGTTCACCCACTTGCGCAATTCCTGTTTCGTAATCACCGTTCCCGTCGGGTTATTAGGATAGCACAGGTAGATCACGTCCACAGGACGACCTGAGGGCAGCGGCGGCACGAAGCCGTTCTCCGCCGTACAAGGCATATAACGCACATTTGTCCAACGACCGTCGCGATAGGTGCCACAGCGACCAATCATTACGTTCGAGTCAATATAGACGGGGTAAATAGGGTCGGTCACGCCAATAAAGTTGTCCCAATGCAGCAACTCCTGGAAGTTGCCTGTGTCCGACTTTGCACCATCGTTGATGAAAATCTCGTCGATGTCAAGGTGAACACCACGTGTCAGGAAATCGTTCTTTAGGATGGCCTCACGCAGGAAGTCATAGCCTTGCTCGGGACCGTAGCCGCGGAATCCTTCTACACTGCCCATCTCGTCGGCTGCCTTATGCATTGCTTCCACAACGGCAGGCGCCAACGGCTGCGTCACGTCGCCGATGCCAAGCGAAATAACGTCGGCCTTAGGATGCATTACCTTGAAGGCATTCACCTTCTTGGCGATGTCAGCGAACAGGTAGTTGTTCTGCAGGTTTAAGAAATGAATGTTTACTAGTGCCATAGTACTTATATTGTTTGAAGTTTGTCTAACTCTATTTCGCCGTCAAAGACGAATTCTGCTGGTCCGGTCATGTAGACGTGATTATCACTTTCGCGCCACTCAATACTGAGCGTACCACCGTCCATCACGATATTACTCTTACGACCAACCTTGCCAGTAAAGGCAGCAGCAACAGCAGTGGCGCAGGCCCCTGTTCCGCAGGCCATCGTAATACCACTGCCCCGTTCCCAGACACGGGTACGGATACTTCCGTCCTGCCCAACGCTGGCAAACTCAATATTGCAGCGCTGCGGAAAGGCTGGATGCATTTCGAGTATGCGTCCCGTCTCTTCCACCTGATCCACATGGTCTGTAAAAATCACATAATGCGGATTGCCCATCGATACGAACACACCTTTGCTCAAACGACCGGCCAGGAACTGATTCTCGTCCTCGAACACAGGCTCGAGCATGTCAACGGTAACGCTCTCCACAATACCGTTGTTTACATGCAATTGCAGTGTCTTCACACCAGAAAGCGTCAGCAGTTTGATCTCCGTCTTTTTAGTCAGACCACGCTCGTAAAGATACTTGCCGATACAACGGCTTGCGTTGCCGCACATCATAGCCTCGCTTCCATCCGCATTATAAATATGCATTGAAAAGTCTGCCTCAGGAATCGAAGACTTCCCAATCAGTACCAGTCCATCAGAGCCGATGCCTTTATGGCGATGGCTCCAGGCGATAGCTGCTGACTGCGGGTCGGCAATGTCATACTCCATCATATTAATATAGATGTAGTCGTTACCGCAACCATGCATCTTCGTAAACCTAATTTTCTCTTTCATTTTGATATCTTTTTTGGAAGTTTGCTATCTTTTTGTTATCTTTTCGAGTGCAAAGGTATGCAAAAAGTCATAAACCACAAAGAAATATATCCATTTTGTTTGTAGAAAAATGGAAAAACTATCATTTTGCAAACTCTTCAACCACAAATTATGTCATTTTGTTTACACCCTGCCATTTTATTCAGTATTTTTCTTGCAAAGTGTTACTTAATTGACATAAATCATACAAAGTGACCAAAACCAGAACGAGCACAATGCGGCCTATGGCAAGCGCTACGCATATCCAGTAGATTAATTGTTTAGGCTTCCGAACTGACACTGATAACGGATCATGCGATCAATAAAAGTGTCGACAGACTTCCAATTACCAGTCTGTATTAAGGCATTGAGGCGAGAAAAGACTTCTCGGATATATTTTTGGTGCTCACTGCCAATGGAAGCAGGGAGAGGATCGGTCGGAGCATACCAGGTTACATGACGTTTCATGACATGTGGAAACAGACGGAGCGTCTGACCACTGTGCAGTTCCTCCATCAATATACGCCCCTCATTCCCGCTGATGCGCTTACCCGTAGCTTTTCCATAACTAGGCATAAGTTCATAAGTCCAGTCATTATAGAAAAAAATAAGACCTGTAAACACTTGCTCGGCAGTATAGTCACCAAAATGGTCGTCATGACAGAGTAACATCGTAAGTCGACGTGCATAGATAGAGAGCGGATAGATTTTCCCATTACCACCATTGACCAGCAAACGACAGAAGTGTGCAGCCTGTTTCTGTGGCAACACACGGGGTTTTGCGAAAACTGACCCTGCCATCATCAGCAGGGCCAGTATCAGGTTTGTTTTTATAAAAGATTTCATCAAATGGCTCTTAGGAATTTTACGAGTGCATCGCGATCTGCCTTTGGCAATTTATAGAACTTCAGTGTTGCAGCATAGCCATCGCTTTTCTTCGAATAGCCATGCCAGAGGATGGCCTCTATCTCATTACGGGCGCGACAATCGTGCAGACGATCCTCAGCACCAGTGTTTATCAGTGAGAGTCCACGTCCCCACAACGGTGTGGTACGACACCATGAACCGTGGATACCATTCTTCATATAGAGACGATGCTGGATCATATCCGTATATGGCCAGATGGTCTGATCCTGATAGCGAGGTAGTTGGAGATTTTGCCTAGCGATAATCTGTGGATTCCAATAGTCATCGGTTGTGGTCTTCCATGACGGACGGTGACAAGTGGCACAACCGATTTCATTGAACACCTGTTTACCACGCTGCACCTCAGGATCCTGCAGATTACGGGCACGGGGAATAGCCAGACCGCGATGCCACACCTGGAAGGCCCAGAAATTATTATCAGACATCTCAGGCGGGAAATTATGCCACTGGTTATCGAACTGGTTGGTTGAGGGCAACAGAAGATTGTAAACAGCATCTTTGATACCCTCTACCGTACCATCAGCATAATAGGGCGATGTGGGGTCGGCCTTGATGGCGGCAATTACCTTCGGATTCTCTGACATGGCTTTCGCCCAAGCAGCAGTGGTATAGAGTTTCGGACGGTCGCTACGGCTGACGTTGGTAATATTCCAGATAGCATTGGCGCCAGCACCGTCTTGTAGAGAGCCTCGCGTCATAGCATAGGTGAACTTTTTCAGACGGTTCACCTGCTCTACCCCACTCGATGCATTGACATACCAAGCAGAGGCAGCAAAGTCATTAGCCTCTTTGTCCCAAAAAGCAGGATTCAGTTCTACGAAACGAGCCTCACGCTGATACTGTGCCTTGATACTGTCATCGGGAATGGCATCGAGCAGACCTGAGCCAATAATGCCGATAGTGCTCTCTAAACGGAAGGCCACAGCGCCATTACCTGTCTCCCAAGGTGTAGGATTAGTGTTGAAAGCCTCGCGGTCAATGCTCAGTTCTGGATATATCAACTCATAACGCTCGCCATCAGGAAACTGCGTAGCAGAAATTTCGCTGTCGTCGGCCATCGCCATCAACGGCAACCAACTCAAATGAATGCCACTTTCTTCAACAGGTGGCAGGAAGGGGCTGACGGCACGCGTTTGCGGCATACCCGTCACCTCAGCTACATATGGACCATCGTCACTGTTCATGCCATCGGCAGGATGATAGATAACAAGCAGATAGCCATTACCCCACTCGGCATTGTATTGTGTGACACGCTTGCCATGACCATAGCCAGGATGACAATCGAGACATGACTTGCGGACATAGGCAGGCCCCAGACCGTTGAATGGTGCCTGATACTCAGTAACATTACGTTCAAAGAACTGCTCACCACGATTGAAGGCCTCGGTGAGTCCCATCTCCGTGACGGATGGAGTCTCATCCTCGTAACATCCTTGTGTGATGTTCATTGTGGTGCCTTTTTCTCCACCCACGAACCATTCTTCGGCAGTGAAATTGCCCACAGCCTTACCGATATAATCGGCTTCGATGACAGAGGTGCTATTGTCACCCTTGTCATCATCGTCTGTACACGACATCATGGCAGACCCCACGAAGAGGACTGCCATGACCAAGAATTGTAGTTTCTTGTTCATAGTCATATTTTTTACTTATTAATTTGCTGCAATCCAGGAAGCTGCTTCGTTAAGTATTTCATCGAGGGCATTGATGGCGTCCATCGCTGCCTTGGCATTAGCACTGTGAGAGTCAACTACGAAAGGAGTACCAGCTTTGGCGGTATTGAGAGCCAAAAGGGCTGCATCGAGTTTGGCCTTCAAATCAGCGGCCATCGTAGCGTTGTATTTCTGTAGGTAGGCCATGATACTGTTGGCATTTGCCGTCATACCCTGATAACCATAGAGACTATACTGGATGCTGCTGATATTGTCGAAGAAATCAAAATAGGAGCGCTGACTATATGGCGACTCAATATAATCGGGGTCTGTACCCAAATAGGCCTGTCCGATCTTCTGTCCTGCCACCTCAGCACAGATGCCACTGCAGCCAGCCACAAGGATGGTTGACATCACACTACGCCAAGTAGACATCGTACTGCCAGCCTTGGTGGCGTTGAGCATGTTTTCTCCGTAAGAGGCCTCACCGCCAGCTACCGTACACGGGAATTCACACTCCTCGACACGCTCCTGATGCGATTTGGGAGCCTGATCGCCAAGCCAGCTAACCTCCAACTGGAAGCACTTGTCACGCAGGTCACCTGCTACGGCAGCAGCGAATACCAACTCCTGTTCGCCAGTAATATTCCGACCCACAAAAGCCTCATCCTCTTCGATACCCCGCAATGCTGAAAGACTGCGGTTCTTTCCGTTTCGGAAAATGATGAACTCGATACCGTGGAAACCCAACTGCTGCTCACCCACAAGAGCACGGGCATTGTCGATACCACCCTCGTTGAGGTCATCAAGATCCTCGATAATCTCTGCACTGCTCAGAGCCTTGGCCAGAGCCGTACGATCAAGGGGCCACGTGTCGATATGGGGGTCGATACCAAAGTCGGTAGCGGCACCGTAGAGGAAGGACTCACTCTGTTCCCAAGCCGAACGGGCAGCAATAAACGTATTGCATAGTTTATCGACATCCTGCTGCGTCAAAGTGCCTGCACGGAACTTGCTCTTAGCCTCTACTAACTGGTCGAACAGCGTCGAGGTCTGCGATGCCAATGATTTGTAGATGGGAAAAACAACATTGTTCACATACTGATCGGTAATGGCCTGCATAGCCTGTTCTTTCTCAGTCAGCTTGTTGTCGCCACTGTTGTCATCATCACTGCTGCATGCAGTGAAAGCCAGTCCCATAACCAGGACCGCCATAGAATAAAAAATCTTTTTCATTGTACTTAATTATTAACTATTCATTATTCACTATTCACTACAAAAAGAATCCTTCGTAGGCTATGCCGATGTTGAGGCTCGACTCGTTGTTATAAGGTGCCTTCAGCTTGCGCAGGCTGTAGTCGGCTTTGATGGCTATCTGCGGAATAGGATAGTAATTCAGACCAAAAGCCATACGATGTACATTGGTATAATCAAACATCTCCTTATTGCTGGCAGGAATATAACTGTCGTAGTATTCATAGCGCCCGAATACATATAATTTCTGTTCATCGTGACGCAGTTTCGTGATCTGAGAGAAAACATCATAACCAGCTTCAATACCCATGGCGATGGCATTCTTGCCAATTATGGCACTCTTCACAGGCGAGTTGGAGGCGTGCGCCTTAGCATCCTTAATGGTGTTGAGCTGACTGGTATTGCCCACATAGCCATAGTCGGCCTGGCCACGTACAATCCAGTTCCAGCGATTCAACGTCAAATCTACGGAACCTATGGCCACCGTACCTTTCACATCGTCGTAGGGTTTACCATTGCCCTTCAAATCATTAGGATAAGTATTGTGGGCCGAATTGCCGTAGAATCCACTGATGCCCATACGGAATCCTGACAGGGCGAAATAGTCTACACGGGCAGCAAAGCCATACTGGTTGGCAGGCTTGAACTCGAAGGGCGAACCAGCTCCATGGTGAATCCACTTGTCACGGTTGAAGAGCATCGCATTCAGTCCTGCCACCATCTGCAACTCGTATTTCACTTTGCCATAACGTCCCCAGAAAGAGACACCCGTATCGTGCCATGTCGATGGCAGAATGGTATTCTCACCCTCAGGACGATAGACGGTGAAATAGTTCAGTGGCTCGTGATGGGCATTATTCAGACCTACGGGGACAATGATGTGGCCGAACTTCAGGTTAACAGCCTTCGAGAACCGTTTATTGATCCACAACTGCTCCAGTTCCACTTCACCACCCTTTTCCTGTTCATATTCCCATTCGGCGGCTTCGTCGGCTTCGTTTTCTATGGCAGAGCCTGTGCCTGTGTGTTCAAATTCAATCTCCGTACCTAATGTCCAACCCTTTCCGAAGTCATAGCCCATGTAGATGACGGCATGGGGGATATCGAATTTACCATGACTGGGGTCGTCTTTATAATTGGCGGGGGAACTGTATCGGTTGACATGATCACTGAAAAACTCACGACTATAAGCGACCTCTCCGTAGCCACCAACGCTCAAACGATTTCCCTTGGCATGCTGCATCACACTATCAGAGGCATTGACCTGCGCCAATGAAGAGGTAAAAAACAAGAAATAAGATGTAAGAAGTAATACACATCTCTTCCACTCATATACATCTTTTTTACTCTTTCCTATTTTACTCATATTCTTATTTTACCTTTTTACTTTTATCCTTTTCGGACTGCAAAGGTAGGGCTTTTCAGAAAGTCTACCAATACCTAAAAATAGTGAAATAGCCTGAAAGTGGCCTATGGAGATAGGATACGGAAGAAAAAATACCTAAATGTGATTATTGTGTATATCAGAAATAATACCTACCTTTGCACCCGGTAATCAAAAATAGGTAGATATGAAAAATCAGAAGATGTATGAGGCCGACGACAAGATGATCTCGCTGATTCGAGACAACTACGATCTGCTGCAGATGCTGGGCAGTTTCGGCATCAGACTCGGCTTTGGCGATAAGACCGTTAAGGAGACATGCGAGGATAACAGTGTGGATACTTATACGTTTTTAACGGTGGTCAACTTCACAATCAATGGTTATGGAGAATTTGAAGAAGATGAGAAGATTTCAGTTCCCACACTTCTGCACTATCTTGAAGCCAGTCATACCTATTTCCTGGATTTTCAGTTGCCTTATATCCGTCGCGAGTTACAGGAGTCACTTGATGAAAGAGAATCCCTGGCCAAACTCATCCTACGTTTTTACGACGAATATGCCCACGAGATTCGCCGTCACATGAAATACGAGCAGAAAACATTGTTTCCTTATGTACAGTCGCTAATTGACGGGCAGACCACCAATGATTATAATGTGGACACCTTCTCGAAGCATCACGGTGCTACCGACAAGAAACTGCGAGAACTGAAACTGCTGATTATCAAGTACCTGCCACAGGATGGCCTACACAACAACCAACTCACCGCCACCCTCCATGACATTTACGAAAACGAGGTATGGCTGCGTCAGCACGCAATGGTCGAGGATCACATTTTTGTACCTGCTATCCGCCGTCTGGAACAATTGGTCAAGCAAAACGATGTGACACGCAACATCTCGGACATGGTGTTTAAGAACGGCATGAATGGTGACGAGGCTCTGAGCGATCGTGAAAAAGACGTGATTATTTCCTTAGTGCAAGGTATGTCGAACAAAGAGATTGCCGACCATCTCTGCATCTCCGTCAACACCGTCATTACCCATCGTCGCAACATCGCCCGCAAGCTGCAGATCCACTCGCCTGCGGGCCTTACCATCTACGCCATTGTTAACAACCTCGTCGACATTTCCTCAGTCAAACTCTGATTATTTCTGTAGGAAAGCTGCGACCTTCTGGGCAGTCTGACGGCCACTGGCCATTGCACGGACCACCAATGAGGCACCATTGGCGGCATCGCCACAGACGAAGATGTTGTCTGCGTACTGAGGATGCTCAGGTTTCAAGAAGCCCATCGCCAAGAGCACAAGCTCGGCCTTAATGATTTCAGGATTGCCTTTCTCAACCATAATAGGACGCCCCCCCTCCGGGTTGGGTTTCCAGTCGATTTCCTGAACGCGGACACCGGTGAGTTTACCGTTTTCGCCTAAGAACTCGAGCGTGTTGATATTCCAGCGACGGGTACAACCTTCTTCGTGACTCGAAGTGGTCTTAAGGGTACGAGGCCAATTAGGCCAGGGGTTCTGAGGATCTTCAGGACCTTCTACGGGCTTAGGCATAATCTCAATCTGAGTGACACTCTTGCATCCCTGACGATGGGCCGTGCCTATACAGTCAGAGCCAGTATCACCACCACCTATCACGAGTACATCCTTGCCTTTGGCAGTGATACGCTCATCTTTAGAGAATTCCATACCAGCCAGCACACGGTTCTGCTGCGAGAGCAATTCGAGTGCAAAATGAACACCCTTCAGTTCGCGGCCAGGAGCTTTGAGATCGCGGGCAGTAGGCGTGCCAGTTGCGATGACGATAGCGTCGAAGTCTTTGGCTAGCCCTTCTAACCCAGCTATAGCGTCTGGGGCAATAGCTTCGCCATATTTAAACTCGATGCCTTCGGCCTCCAGCAACTTCAGACGACGGTCGATGATGGCCTTGTTGAGTTTAAAGTTGGGGATACCATAGCGCAGGAGCCCGCCTGCGGCCTCGTTTTTCTCGAAGACCGTGACGCTGTAACCCATAAGGTTAAGGTCGTTGGCGGCAGCGAGCCCAGCAGGTCCTGCGCCGATAACAGCCACACACTTACCATTACGTACGATTTCAGTATGAGGCTGGATGTAGCCCTCGCGGAAGGCGGCTTCAACAATAGAGGCTTCGTCTTCGCGGTTGGTGGTGGGCTCATGGTTGAAGCGGTTCAACACGCAGGCTTTTTCACAGAGGGCAGGACAGATGCGGCCTGTAAACTCTGGGAAGGGGTTGGTGCTGTTGAGCAGATGATATGCCAGTTCCCAGTCGCCCTTATACAGAGCGTCGTTCCATTCGGGCGCCTTGTTACCAAGCGGACAAGCCCAATGGCAGAAAGGCACACCACAGTCCATACAGCGCGAAGCCTGCAGTTTGCGTTCGCGGGTGCTGAGCGTCTGCTCAACCTCGCCAAAGTCGTGGATTCTATCGTGAATCGGACGGTAACCCGCCTCCTGGCGGTGTATCTCTAAGAATGCTTTTGGATTTCCCATTTTATTTATTGAACATTGATCATTGAACATTGAACATTAATAATCTCTCTGGATGTCAGCGATCTTCTCGTGCAGTCGCGCCATCTTCTCTTCTTCAAGCACACGTTTGTACTCGATGGGGACAACTTGGATGAAGTCCTCGATGTAGCGATGCCAATCGTCGAGCATACGGCCTGCCAGAGCAGAGCCTGTGTGCAGGTAGTGCTGGCGGATGAGTTCGAGCAGTTCCTTTCGGGAAACAGAATCCTCAACCAACGACAGCTCCACCATATCCATATTGCAGAAGTAGTCGAAGGTATGGTCAGGATCGTAGACGTAAGCCACGCCGCCAGACATACCAGCAGCGAAGTTACGTCCCGTCTTGCCGAGCACAACCACACGACCACCCGTCATGTATTCACAACAGTGGTCGCCAGCACCCTCGATAACGGCGATAGCACCAGAGTTACGCACACCGAAGCGCTCGCCCACCTTACCATTGATATAGAGTTCACCTGAGGTAGCGCCATAAAGGCCAGTATTACCAGCGATGATGTTCTCCTCAGCGTGGAAACCTTCTCCAGAGCGGGCTGGTGGCAGAATGCTGATGCGACCTCCACTGAGACCTTTGCCGAAATAGTCATTGGTCTCGCCCTCAAGACGGATATCAAGACCTTTCACCGCAAATGCGCCGAACGACTGACCTGCCGAGCCTTTGAACTTAATCTTAATGGTGCCTTCAGGCAGACCTGCCTCACCGTATTTCTTGGCGATAACACCTGAAAGCATCGTGCCCACGGCGCGGTCTGTATTCTTGATAATGTAATCGAGCGTCACTTCCTCACCACTTTCAATCGCCTTTGCTGCGGCCTTGATGATCTCCTCGTCCTTCACACCGCTGACCTTCGTAAACTCGCCACGATCCCAGAACAGGGGCTTATCGCTCTCCGGCTTATGCAGCAGGCGACCGAAGTCGATGGTCTTCTGCTTGTCAGTAGCGTTGGCAGTGTTCACCTCAATGAGTTCCGTATGTCCGATAATCTCCTTCAGACTATGCACGCCAATCTCACTCAGGTACTCACGCACCTGCTCAGCGAGGAAGGTGAAGAAATTCACCACATATTCGGCACGGCCTTCGAAATGCTTGCGCAACTCAGGGTTCTGAGTAGCCACACCCATCGGACAAGTATTCGTATTACATTTCCTCATCATCACACAACCCAAGACAATCAGTGGTAGCGTGCCAAACGAGAACTCGTCGGCGCCCAGCATTGCCATGATAATCACATCCTTTGCAGTTTTCAACTGACCGTCGGTCTGCAGGCGTACCTGATTGCGGAGACCGTTCTTCACGAGCGTCTGCTGAGTCTCTGCAAGACCGATTTCCGGTGAGATACCTGCGAAGCGCATTGAACTGGCTGGGCTAGCACCCGTACCACCCTCAGAACCACTGATTACGATGAGGTCGGCCTTGGCCTTTGCCACACCAGCGGCAATAGTGCCTACGCCACTCTCTGCAACGAGCTTCACGCTGACAGCAGCTGTGGGGTTGATATTCTTGAGGTCGAAGATCAGCTGTGCCAAGTCCTCGATACTATAGATGTCATGATGCGGTGGCGGTGAGATAAGCGAGATGCCAGGAATGGCATTACGCGTCTTGGCGATGATCTCATTGACCTTGAAGCCCGGCAACTGACCACCCTCTCCTGGCTTTGCGCCCTGAGCCACCTTGATCTGAATCTCTTCGGCATTCACCAGATACTCAGCAGTCACGCCAAAGCGTCCGCTGGCAATCTGCTTGGTCTTTGAACTCAGGCTGACGCCATCCACTTCTGTGTGGTAGCGGGCGTTATCCTCACCACCCTCACCCGTGTTGCTGCGCGTACCGAGCTTGTTCATGGCCAGCGCCAAAGCCTCGTGGGCCTCAATGCTCAAGGCTCCAAACGACATTGCTCCCGTCACGAAATGCTTCACGATGCTCTCTACCGACTCCACCTCGTCGATCGGCGTAGGCGTGGCAGCCTTCTTCCATCCGAAGAAATCGCGGATAAAGATAGGTTTCTCACCATGATCCACAAGGGCTGCCCAATCCTTGAATTTCCCATAGTTACCTTGTCGTGTGGCCAGTTGCAGTTTTGCAATCGTCTCAGGATTCCAAGCGTGCAAGATACCATCCTTACGCCAAGAGAACTGGCCTTGGTTTTTAAGAGGTGAGAGGTGAGAGGTAAGAGGTGAGAGATATGATTCTGCATGCAGACGGATGGCGTCGCGGGCTATCTCCTTCAGTCCGATACCGCCGATGGTGCTCGTCTCAGTGCCAAAGTACCTGCGGAGCAAATCCTCACTCAGTCCGATGCTCTCGAAGATCTTTGCACCACGGTAGGAACGAATGGTCGAGATACCCATCTTCGACATGATCTTCTTCAGGCCTTTGTCCACTGCCTTGATATAGTTTTTCTCTGCTGTCGCATATTCCTCCTGAATCTTACCTTTCTTCACCAGATCGTCGAGGATGGCGAAGGTCATATACGGACACAGTGCACTAGCACCATAGCCCAATAGCAGCGCCGCATGCATCGTCTCGCGAATCTCACCGCTCTCTACGATCAGGGCTGTCTGCACACGCTTACCCACGCTGATCAGATAGTGGTGAACGGCCGACACAGCCAGCAGACTTGGAATCGCGGCGTGCTTTTCATCGATGTCGCGATCGCTCAGAATGATGTAGTTCACACCCTCGTCAACGCTCACCTCAGCCTCCTTGCAGAGGTCGTCGAGCGCCTTGCGAAGTCCTTCTTCGCCCTTCTCGATCTCGAAGAGCATGGCCAGCTTCTTGGTATTGAAGCCCTTGTAACGGATGTTACATAATATATCGAGCTGTGTATTGGTCAATACGGGTTGCGGCAGGCGCACCATCTTACAGTTTGAGGCATCAGGCGTCAGGATGTTGGTTCCTACAGCACCGATGTACTCCGTCAACGACATTACCAACTCCTCACGAATGGGGTCGATGGCGGGGTTTGTCACCTGAGCGAACTGCTGACGGAAATAGTTGAAGAACACCTGCGGACGGTCGCTCACCACAGCCAGCGGCGTATCGTTACCCATGGCAGCCACAGGCTCCTGACCGGCTGTTGCCATCGGTACAATGGTTTTGTCGATATCCTCCTGACCGAAGCCGAAGTTCACAAGTTTCCTGTCGAAATCACTCACACTGTTGTCCACGTGACGACCGCTCTTCAGTTTCTCCAACTGCACGCGGTTCTCGCTCAACCACTCACGGTAGGGATGCGCCTTAGCCAACTGCTCTTTGATCTCGCCGTCATAATAGATCTTACCTTCCTGCGTGTCGATGAGCAGGATCTTTCCTGGCTGCAGACGACCCTTGCTCACCACGTCACCAGGCTCGAAGTCCATCACACCCACCTCAGAAGCCACAACCATCATGCCCTGCTTCGTAATCGTATAACGACTGGGGCGCAGACCGTTTCTGTCGAGCATACCGCCCGCATAGCGACCATCGCTGAACAGCAGTGCGGCAGGACCGTCCCACGGTTCCATCAGAATAGAATGGTACTCGTAGAAGGCCTTCAGGTCTTCGCTGATGGGGTTCTTGTCGTTGAAACTCTCTGGCACCAGAATCGCCATTGCCTGTGGCAACGAGAGTCCGCTCATCATCAGGAATTCGAACACGTTGTCCAGACTGGCAGAGTCGCTCATACCTTCCTGTACAATCGGCCGCAGGTCCTTGATGTCACCCAAAGCCTCGCTCGAAAGCACGCTCTCACGCGCCTTCATCCAACCGCGATTGCCTCGAATGGTGTTAATCTCGCCGTTATGAGCCAATAAGCGGAAAGGCTGAGCCAATGACCATGTGGGGAATGTATTTGTACTGAAGCGGGAATGCACCAATGCCAATCCGCTTGTAAAATAGTCGTTCGACAAATCAGGGAAATAGCGACGCAGCTGTCCGCTCGTCAGCATACCCTTGTAGATGATGTTCTTGTTCGACAGCGAGCAGATATAGAAGTCCTTGTCGTCGATGCGGTTTTCGATGCGCTTGCGTACCTTATATAATATACGCTCGAACACGGGCACATCCTCTTCAGATACACCCGTCACGAAAATCTGTTTGATGTCTGGCTCCACCTCCCGAGCAGCTGCTCCCAGCACCTCCGGATGCGTAGGCACGGTACGCAGGTGCATCAGCTGCAGTCCTTCGCGCTCTATCTCCTCGATCATCACGCTCAGAATCGCCTGCTGCGCCTGTTCGTCCTTCGGCAGGAACACCAAGCCCGTACCATATTTCCCTTTCTCAGGCACAGGGATGCCCTGCAGCAGAATAAACTCGTGGGGAATCTGCACCATAATACCGGCGCCATCGCCCGTCTTGTCGCGTGTCTCAGCACCACGGTGCTCCATATTCTCCAGCACCTTCAGGGCATTGTCGACCAATACGTGACTCTTGCCGCCGTGGATGTTCACCACCATACCCACACCACAAGCATCGTGCTCGTATTCGCTTCGGTATAGTCCTTTGTGTTGCGTTTGAAGTTTGCAATGTGTCATATTATCCTTACTTTTTTGTGTCAATCTGTACGAATTCGGGTGCAAAGGTATATCATTTTGTAATCTCAACAAAACATTTGCTTACTTTTCTTCCGTTAAAAATTGACTTGTATGACACTTTGCTCAAATTTCATCCTTTTTACTTACATTTTGAAATCCATCACCCTTTCTCCCTACCCCATTCCTTACACTTTGTCATTTTGCGCATTTTCCAAGGGCTGAAAACAGCCCCGTAGCGATATGCAACGGGGCTGTATCCGATGCCTTTTTCTGTCGGGAGACAAAAAAGACGGGAGACATTGGAGACGCTGGAGACGCTTTTTCTTAACGGCGACCCTTTTTGTCCAGATATTGGGTAAATTCGTTGATGGCGTCATTGAATGCGTTGGTGTTGAAATTCACGTGATTCAACTCTACGATGATGGCAATCATCATGCGGTAGAACCTATGAACCGAGTCATAGTCAGCCCAATCGATGATGAAATGCTTCACCAGCTTGGCCGATGCCAAGGTGGGGCGTATCCGCTTGATCAGGCTCTGTGGCAGCTCAATGAAATGATACAGCGCTATATCCACTTCGCAGTAGCCCCGTGCGCAATAGTCCTTCAAGTCGCGCATGATGGTAAGATAGAGATACTTATCATCACTGCTCGTCGTCGATATCCAATTGAGTTTATTCTTCATCATCGGAACCACCTTCAAAGAAGTTCATTTCATCTATGACATGTATCTCATCCTCGTAGCAACGGTCTTCAAACTCATAATGTCTGGATTTGTAAACCGTCAGAACCATGATTTCGCGTTGCAACGCAATCTCCCTGCACAGCTCGCGGAACTTATCGGCAAACTCTATGGTCTGCCTGACAGCCCACTCTGAATCCACCGCCACACCGAGGGCGATGTCGCCCGTTACGAGGTGCAGATAATCGTTTACCTCCAGATTGAAGCTCGGTTTCTTGGCAAAGCCAACGGGCTTATATCTGAAAACGGGGTAAAGCGGTTCTTTCTGGTCAAAGCCCGCCACCAGCTGATAGGTGCCCGTATTGATGCAGCAGTTCTGTTTAAACATCAGATCATTGCCGTCAGCCAACTCCAAGGTGTGGCATGCAAAGTTAAACCTTGGGATGGAGAGCCGGCCATGTGTGACCGACCGGTTCCCCTTGATTCGTTTTAGATTGAACTCTATCATTTCTCTGTTTTCCTGACTTTCTTGAATGTATTCCCTTCGCCCTTTGCAATCACCTTATCAGTCTTCCATCGCCAGATGATCTGCCTTACCTTCGATTTGATATTCTGCTTCAAGCACTGGGCTATCACATCGTTCTTGGTAAACTCATCAGGCAATGCATCAAAGAGGCTCTGATGTCTTGTCGACTCTACTGCCGACTCGGCCTGCAGCTTGTTGTATTTCTCACCAAACATCTTCAGACTCTCCTTGAGATCCCTGTCCATGAACCAGCGCACGAAATTCCTGATGACGTTCTTTTCGCGCTCACGCACCTGCACATAGCAGCAGTAGCACACCAAAGCCAGCCGGAAGCCCTTCACGGCGCAGCGGCGACGGAACACGTCAGCCGCAACATCATTGGCCAATGAAGCTTCTTTGCGGGTTTTCTCCAACCAGTCGAGGATAGTGGGATACATCCAATTCATATCGATGTGCTGATGCGCCCTCAGATTGAATTTCCACTTCACGTTCTTGTCGTAGTTCGAACTGGAGCTCTCATACAGATGAGCCTCCTCCTCCGTCATTTCAACAGGATCTTTATAGGTGTTCTGGTCACACCGGTCCACAAACCGCTCAATCACCTCTTTCTGTTTGCTGTTGAGCGGCTTCCACGCCTGGAACTTGGCAAACTGCTGATTCTCGATTTCGCAGATCGAGATACGCGTCACCATGCCATCCTCCACATTCGAGTAATACTTCTTCACGGCACCTGGCGTTCCGGTCAGCAGGATGTTATAAAACACCCTTACAGTACCCTTGAAGGTGCCGGTGCTCTTAAAGGCCTGACCGTAGATCGAGTTGTCCCAGGCCATACGGAACAGGTCGCTCTTGTCGGCACCTCCCGACGAAGAACCCTTCTTGAAGGTATCCACCTCTTCAGCGAGGGTGAACATGTGATAGCCGCGGTTGTCGCGCATCTTCTCCAGGAACTCGGGCAATGAGTTGATGGCAGGCATGATCCTCACCATCACGTGCGGCAGGTCCTGGCCTTTCTCATCATCAGCCTTGGTACGCGTATCTACAAGCCAGAGCTGCTCCCTGATGCTGTTCAGCTCATCCCTGAGCTTGATTTTCTTCATGAGGATATCCGCCAGCTTCACGGCAAAGCTCTTACCACCGGATGGCGGGGCCCAGATGCAGGAGAAGAAGGTGGTCGACTGCTCTGTCAGATCGATGTAGTCGGCCCTCACATAGCTGGTCAGCGTGCCCATGATGGGCATCAGCGCAACGATGGTGGGATAGACGAAATCCGGCGGGCAGACGCTGCAGAACTCCTTGAACACGGGCGGCAGTGGGGGCACGGGCACTTTAGGCTCATCCTCCGACTCCATGTATTCCACCATCGTCTTGTCCTTCTTCGAAGTCTTGTAGCCCCGCTTGACGAGCCATTTATAAAACTCCTTTGGAATCATGGTGGTGTTGTTTGACTTGCAGATCGAAGCGCATTGCGACCATCTTTTTTCGGGCGTTCCCTCACAAAGCGGCAACACCGCAAAGACGATTCTGGGGTCTGAGTCACACAGGTTCCGGAAGTTCTTGACCAGCTCGTTGTAGAATGCATGACGCTGGCCTTTCTGCGGCACACCACCCAGGTCGGCAATGTATTCAAGCGCGATGTCTGAAACTTTCCTGCCCTCCAGCTCCACCTGCCGCATGTCGTCTGTAATCTCCGGCACCGTCACCTTGCCCTTTGCCTGCTCCTTACCGTCCTCTGATCCGGCATCTTTCAGAATGGGATAGTCCCTCAGCTCGTCGGTCCAGATGCGCTTGTCAAGGAAGAGCACCCAGTCATGTTTCACCATGAATGAGCCGCGCGACAGATCCTTCACCACAGCGTCCACATCGCCATATCTGGCCAATTCAAGTGCTTCGGCAATCCATGTCTGATGCGCCTCAATGGTGGGGAAATCCAAAACGGCCCTGCAAACCAGCCTGAGGCCGTTGCTGGGCGTTTCATGGGCAAGCCTGATGCCATAGTCATTCACGTTGCATTTCGACTGGATGTCGGCCCAGATCTCCTTGGCCGGCATCCTGGCATGGTCGATATCCATGATGTAATACTGGGTAGGCGTGAGAGCCTCCGCCTCACGCTTACCCTGCTTATTAAAGCCGCTCCAGAATATCATGGGCAGCTGGCCCTTGTTGCTTTCGTAGGCATCGTCATTCCCCTCTTCCTTTGCTTTGCGGGCAGCATCGCAATGCGAGATGACGAATGCGTCTGTCTTCATCGCCTCAAACACCTTCTCGTTCAGAGGCTTGGTTTTCAAGTCTGTTTTTAATGCACAATATCTGAATGGTATCATAATGCTAAATCGCATAAGTCTTTATAACAGTCAACAATAACATCCTTATACGCCTGGCGTACAGATACCAAATCCGTCTTTTGCAGACTGATGACAATGCGTACAAGTCTTTTCGAGAGATAGATGGCGTGGCGGTCTCCGTCAACCACCTTCTTTAAGTTATTCGGCTTACTGCCCATCTGATAGGGCTTCACCACAATCATGCCGTTGCGGGATAGCTTGAACGATCCCTGGTAGGTTACACCCACCTCCAACTTCATATCCGATTCCGTTGTATAATCCGGCAATTCTATGTTTGCCAGTTTCTCTTCCTGATTCATATCCTAAAATGTTATAATAGTCTTTTCGGACGGTAATACGCCTGTATATCTTTTGAAGATAAATGTTTTGGTGAAACACACCAAACCATCCAATTTAATACAGAGATCATTTAGCCGAGCGAATCCGCACGACATACCATGCGCCAGATCGCAATCGGTGCAACTGATATCATCATGCTGCGTTGTAGCTTCATACAACTCTCCGCAATACTGAAGCAGGCCCCCGTTGAACAGGACAACTGCCATCGTCTTCAAATTACTATGCTGCATCTCCTGTTCAGTAGCTTCTTTCAATTCGATACGCCTCGGTCCTGCAATAGGCGATGATACGATTGTAATAATCATCCTTGTACTGCTCCACATCAAACCCCAGATAGAGGTCAATCTGCTGGTTGGTGTCGCAAAGCTTCTGGATTTCCTCAACCTTCACCTTGGCGGCACTGAATTCAACCTTGAGGGCATGCGTGATCGGGCCACTATTACCCTGTTCCTCAAACTCGATGATCATCGGATGAATCTCATAATGACCATTGCGTCCCTCGCCCGAACGGACGGGGAGCACTTTCTTGACTTTAGCTTTTACTTCCATAAATCTAAAAATTTAAAGTGTTAATATATAACCATTAAACTGGTTCATTGCTTCGTGCCGGATCTCCTTCGACATCTGGGAGTCCGACTTAAAGGATAGAGCCTTCGACACATTATATGCGCCGTACTTCTTTACCAGCTCTTTCCGGTCCTTGGGGCTTACAACAATTTTCTCCATATCGCAATTCTTTGCCGCAAAGTTAGGTTTGTTTCCCCATACCGCAATGAACCCGGATACACAAAAAAGCCTCCTAAACCTGCAATGTTTAGGAGGTTGAGCAAGGTTTAGTGATGTTTAGTTTTTATGTTTAGAAAATTTAGATGATTCAAACCTCTTTTTTCCTGCAATAGGGCATTGTTGATCCCAATTCCTTGCCGATATCCAAACAGGTCTTCTTGTCATTGACATAGTCTGACCCGTTCCAATCCATATACCCGTCTGAAGGAACAGAATGCATCTTGGTGGCCATTCCATTCATCAATCTCTTTATTTCCTTATCAGAAAGCTTGTCTAAAGCGCCCCATTTGATCAGCGTATTTATCAGGCCTGTATGTGCATTCCGCTTCTTCAGAATGTTATGATCAAAAAATGCGATTTCTATCAGCGCAAGGTTCGCAGCACTTCCCTGATAGTATTTTCTTACGATTCTGTGAACCATCTCCTTGATGAAGTCACTCGCGAACCTGAAGCATCTGCATTTATCATCTCCAGTACTTTCTGATTGTATTTCATCCATTAGGTCTTCAAAGAAGCGAATGTTGCCAATCAGGTTGTTCAACAAAACATACTCCGCATGGTCAACGACTTCCTGTTCCGCCGGAGTGCTGTCCCCCATATGAAGGAGAACCCAATTGATCATGGAAAATATCGGAGGTGCAGTCGTTTGATTCGTATGTTTTAAACTATACTCCAATATCATGCCCAGGGTAAATGGGCGATTCCAATGCTTTTTGCAAAACAATAAAAACTTGTTATTCATACCGTTAATAATTTAGTTATTGATGTTGTTAAAAAAATGGTTGCGACTCGATATCCAGCGCCACAACCAACAATATCCACCTATTAATATATGCACTATTATATCAGCGGGACGGTTCTTTCGATATATCGAATGCTCCGTCCCGCTGATAAACTTGCTTGGTTACATCAGAACTTATAGCGCAGGCCGGCACAAATCTCACCCTTCTCGCCAAGACCCGCCTCGACAAATCCACGGAAGGCTTCGCTGCCGAACTCAACACCCAAGGCTGTAGCCTGGAACATAAACGTTGTCACCGTCTCGTCCTTAGCATCTGGATCAGAAGACTTGGCATTGTCGTTGACAGACACCGATAGGAGCATGACGCCGGCAGAAAGACCTGAATACATGCCAAAGTGCTTCTTGCGCAGCCAGTTGAACTTCACAGACGGCATGAAGGTGAGAAAGGTTTCACTCAAATCATCTTTGTGGGTTTTCTTGTCCTCAGCCTTACAACCGGCGTATGCTGCCACAGCACCTAAACCTACAACGGGCGAAACGTGGTAATAATACTCCACGCCGATGGGACCCCAAAACGAACTCTGATCGCCCGCAGCGGCTGAAATAGAACTCGTGATGGTTGAAAAGAGGTTTGAGGCTGATCCTATACCATAGAACGCACCTACTTCATGCTTTAACTCATCCTGTGCGTTAACACTTACTGTAGCCATCATGGCGGCTACTACCATTACTAAAATCTTTTTCATTGTCGTTTTTTTTAAAATAATTATATCAGCGGTATAGAATTACACATTGCAAAGATAAGCAAACAATTACGACACAAGTCAGAATATATTCATTTTTTAACAAATTTTGGCGTATAAAAGTGCCCTTCTTATCTCTTTGTGTCGTTTTCCGGAGCATTTGTAACAGTGTCTCTTTTGTCTCCGATGTCTCCCGTCTTTTTTGTCTCTTGGTCGGACTGGCAGAAAATCCGGTATTTATATATGACATTACTTATTTATAAATTTTTATATTTATATAAAAAAACAGAGTTTATATATATATAAAAAAACAGCGAATATTTTTTTTCAGTCGGGAGACAAAAAAGACGGGAGACATTGGAGACGCTGGAGACGCTTTTTTTGAAATCAATCAATCCTTAATCAGGATCCATCCGTATCCTACACAGGTTTCCTGTTCATCTCTTAACTGAAAAACCTACCGCATCGAACACCTGACAAAAATTCTCTTAACGACTACGCCAAAAACGCTTAACAAGAAAAACAAAAAACAGTTCACTGCGATAGGATTTTGGCAAAAATTTGCCATGTTTTTTTACAAAAAGCAGAAAATAAAGCAACACATGTATTGTAAAACCGCATTTGCGTTTGTAATTTTGCAGTGCTTTCTTTTCAATTAACACGATTTATTCATTTAAAGTAAAAAGACATGGGACAAATCAAAGTCAAAGGCAAAATGCAACGTCTCGCCGTTATCAACGATAACCGCGTCGTTGGCCGCGCTGTCCGCTACAGCACGGTAAAAGCTGATGAGCTCGTTTCCTATGCGGCTGGTTCCAGCCACATCCCGGAAGCGACTTTGCGCGCCGCCACCCTCGCCATGAAGGAGGCGATCTCTTATTTCGTGCTCAATGGGCATCACGTCAATCTGGGCAAGTTCGGTATTCTCGGCATCCGCTCCAAGCAGAAGTCTGCCACCGACGCCGAGCAGGTAAAGGCTGATCTCGTCAAGCGAGTGACCATCGGTTTCACCCCCTCGGTGGAAATCAAGCAGGCCATTGCTTCGATGCGTATTCAGACTGAGGTTTAATCTTTTAAAACAGTACAACTATGAAGAAAGGTCAGATCAATATTGCCTACAAGGGCCGACGCATCGCCTTCAACGGCCAGGACAAGCTGGTGGGCCAGGCCAGCCGCTACTCTACCATCGCCTACGACGCCATCGTGGCCTACGCTGCCAAGGCGGCTGCCGTGCCGGAGTCGAGTATCGATATGTCGATGGATGCCATCTTCGATGCCCTGAACTATTTCGTGCTGAACGGCCATTCCGTCCAGATTCCCAACCTGGGCACGTTCTCGATCAGTGTCCGCGTGAAATCGTCTGAGAGCGAGGCCGAGTTTACCAACAACTTCGAGCGCAACCTGCGTGGCGTATCGATTCATTTCCTGCCCGATCCGGAGTTGAAGAGCATGATTGCCTCTACCGCCATCAGCACCTCCGTCGACGACGAGGGCTATGAGTCGGCAGGCGTGATTGCAGTCACCTCTGCCCTATTCGGCGCAAACAATGTGCTCTACCCGATGAACGCCGGTCGCCCGTACGAACTCGAGCCCCTCACGCGCATCGTGATGAACGGTTCGCGACTCTCCGCCAAATACCTCCCGGCTACCGCCCTGAAGCTCACCTTCATCGACAGCGCGGGCGCAGAGCACACCAGCTCGTTCGGCGGCCAGTACATCAGCCAGAGCTACAATGCGCTGGTGGTCAATCTGAAGCGCATCGCCGAGAACTATCCCAGCTACGTGGCCATCAAGAAGGTGGAGGTTTCCGACAACGACAACACTTACTTCTCCAAGGAGTTTGCCGCACCCGTTGAGGATACGCCCGCCATCTCTGCCGTCTGCATCAACGGCAAGCCGCTGGCAGAGAACGGCACCTATCCCTTCAAGCCCGGCGAGACCGTAGAGATCAGGATGCTCGTTTCGCAGTCGACGTTTGTCGACGAGGTGAAGGTGGCCGGTGTCGACATCACGCCCAGTCAGGTGGGTGAAGGCAAGCTCACCCTGAGCTACACCCCGCTGGCATCGGGCAATGCGCCCATCAGCGTGAAGGCGGCTTCTACCGCTGCCAATGTCTACAACATCAGCTTCGGCGAGGCCGGAGGCGTGAGCATCGTGTCGGTGACCGCCAACGGCGATCCCCTGAACAACGGCTCTACCACCAACATCACTGCCGGCTCGGACTACAATGTCCAGATTGCCGGTGCTGGTCTGGGCGACCTGACTGCCGAGAACTTCGTGCTGCCGCAGGGCACGACGATAACCATCACCTCGCAGTCGGCAACGCTGATCAATGCCACCATCGGCAATGCGCAGGCCGGCGATTTCAAGGTCATCGTGAACGATGAGGAGATCTTCTCTGCCGCCCTCGTGGCCGTAACGCCCGGTGTCAGCGTGACGGGCTGGAAACTCGGTGCCAACGGCGCAACGCAGTCGATTGCTACGAGCGTCGACGCCGACGTGGATACGGGCGGCTTCGGTATCTTCCTCGTGGGTACGGACATCGACGAGCTGAGCACGTCGGACTTCTCCGGTCAGGGCATCAGCGGCATCAGCTATACGCCTGCCACGGGCGAGCTGGAGGGTATCGTGGATGCAGGCACCCGCACGCTGGTCATCCAGAGCGAGGGCACCACCATCGCGACGCTCACCATCATCAAGGCCTCTGCAGGCGGCGATGACGGGTTCGATAAGGACTAATGATGAAGGGCGGGATGCTATTCCCGCCCTTTTTTATGCGAAAACGTCTCCAACGTCTCCGATGTCTCCCGTCTTTTTTGTCTCCCGACGGTGATCAGGGGTTATACATATCCTTGCAGTAGAAGGCCATGATATCGTCGAGCATCCGCTTGGCTTCGACAGCAGGACTGTCAGGATCGAGCTCGATGGCCTGGATATAATGGTTGATGGCTTCGTGCCACTGCCCGCGCTTGCGGGCCTCATTACCCAGCTGATAATACTCCTCGGCCGTCATTTATAATACTCTTTCTTGCCGGCGGCGAGGGTGTTCTTCATCAGCGAGCAGATGGTCATCGGCCCTACGCCACCAGGAACGGGGGTGATGAAAGAGCACTTGGGAGCCACCTCGTCGAACTTCACGTCGCCATTCAGGCGGAAGCCGCTTTTCTTCGAAGCGTCGGGCACGCGCGTGGTACCCACATCGACAATCACGGCACCCTCCTTCACCATGTCAGCCGTCACGAAATCAGGCTGGCCTATGGCAGCGATGATGATGTCGGCAGCACGGCACTCATCCTTCAAGGTCTTTGAGCGGGAGTGACACACGGTGACTGTGGCATCGCCATACTGCTTCTGCATCATCAGTTGCGCCATCGGCTTGCCGACAATGTTGGAACGTCCGAGGACGACACACTTCTTGCCGCTGGTCTCGATGTTATAGCGCTTCAGCAACGTGATGATGCCCAGAGGGGTGGCAGAAATAAAGCAAGGCAGGCCAATGGCCATACGCCCTACGTTGATGGGATGGAAACCGTCGACATCCTTACGATAGTCGATGGCCTCGATAATTTTCTGCTCGTCGATGTGCTTGGGCAGGGGGAGCTGCACGATAAAGCCGTCGACATCGTCGTCCTGGTTTAATTGATCGACACAAGCCAGAAGCTCCTCTTCGGTGATATCTGCCTCGAATCGGATGAGGGTGCTCTTGAAGCCACAGGCCTCACAGGCTAACACCTTATTCTTTACATACGTCTCAGAGCCACCGTCGTGACCTACTAAAACGGCTGCCAAATGGGGCTGCTTGCCACCGTTGGCCACAATTTCCTTTACCTCTTCGGCAATCTCAGCCTTAATGGCCGCTGCCGTTGCCTTTCCGTCAATTAACTGCATATCTCTTACTTCTTACCTCTTACTTCTTACTTCTTACCTCTTACCTCTAAATCTTACCTCTTACCTCTAAATCTTCGGCATTCCGCCCTTCATTTTCATGGCGGCGGCCATCTGAGCCATACGGCTGTTGCCCATGCCGGTCACCATTTTCATCATCTTGCGCGTCTGGTCGAACTGCTTCATCAGGCGGTTCACATCCTCAAGCTTCGTACCCGAACCCTTGGCAATGCGCAATTTACGGCTCTGGTTGATGATATCCGGATTAGCACGCTCCTTGGGCGTCATCGAGTTGATAATGGCCTCGATGCCCTTGAAGGCGTTGTCGTCGATATCAAGGTCCTTGATCTGCTTACCCACACCCGGGATCATCGAAGCAAGTTCCTTGATGTTACCCATCTTCTTGATCTGCTGGATCTGACCCATGAAGTCGTCAAAATCGAACTTGTTCTTACGGATCTTCTTCTCCAGGCGCTTGGCCTCTTCCTCATCGAACTGCTGTTGGGCACGCTCCACGAGCGAGACCACGTCGCCCATGCCAAGGATTCGGTCGGCCATACGTTCGGGATGGAACACGTCGATGGCCTCCATCTTCTCGCCCGTACCCACGAACTTGATGGGCTTGGTGACGACGGTGCGGATAGAGAGGGCGGCACCACCACGCGTGTCACCATCGAGTTTGGTGAGCACCACGCCGTCGAAGTCAAGACGGTCGTTGAACTCCTTGGCCGTATTCACTGCATCCTGACCGGTCATCGAGTCGACCACGAAGAGTGTCTCATCAGGGTTGATGGCCTGCTTCAGGTTGGCAATCTCGTTCATCATCTCCTCGTCGACGGCTAGACGACCGGCGGTATCGACGATGACGACGGTATAGCTCTCCTGCTTGGCCTTGCGGATGGCGTTCTGGGCAATCTCGACCACATTCCTGTTGCCTTCCTCGGTATAGACATCCACACCGACTGACTCACCCACCACCTTCAACTGCTCGATGGCAGCAGGACGATAGACGTCGCAGGCTACCAGCAGCGGCTTCTTGTGCTGACGTGTCTTGAGCATGTTGGCCAGCTTACCGCTGAACGTGGTCTTACCAGAACCCTGCAGACCTGACATGAGGATAATGGCAGGACGGTTCTCGAGTTTCATCTCTGAAGCCTTGCCACCCATGAGCTCCGTCAGTTCGTCGTGCACAATCTTCACCATCAACTGGCTGGGTTTCACGGCTGTGAGCACGTTCATGCCCATTGCCTTCTGCTTCACGGTATCAGTGAAGGTCTTGGCCACCTTGTAGTTGACGTCGGCATCCAACAGGGCGCGGCGCACGTCTTTCAGGGTTTCGGCCACATTGATCTCGGTGATTTTACCCTCACCTTTCAGTATCTTGAACGATCTTTCTAATCGCTCTGATAAATTCTCAAACATCTCTAAACTATAAACTCTAAACTATCAACTATTAAATCACTTCATAACCGAACTTCTTGCAGAGGTCGAGGCTCATCTCCTTCAGCTTGAACTTCTGGATCTTACCAGAGCCCGTCAGCGGGAACTGGTCGATGAAGAACACATACTTGGGAATCTTATAACGGGCAATCTTGCCACGGCAGAACAGCTGCACGTCCTCGGGCGTCATTGTCACACCCTCTTCGAGGATGATGAAGGCACCCACGGCCTCACCGTATTTCTTGGAAGGCACAGCAGCCACCTGCACGTCGCGGATGCCAGGCATGTGGTAGAGGAACTCCTCGATCTCACGCGGATAGATGTTCTCACCGCCACGGATGATCATATCCTTGATACGACCTGTAATCTTATAGAAGCCTTCTTCATCCTTCACACCCAGGTCACCTGAGTGCAGGAATCCGTTTTTGTCGATGACCTCTTCCGTTGCCGTCGGGTTCTTATAGTAGCCCTTCATCACGTTGAAGCCCTTGCAGCACATCTCACCCTGCACGCCGACAGGACATTCCTCGCCCGTCTCTGGGTCGAGCACCTTCACCTCCACAAAGGGGAAGTCGCGACCTACGGTGGTACAGCGCTGCTCGAAGGTGTCGTTCAGACAGGTCTGCGTCATACCAGGCGAACTCTCCGTGAGTCCATACACGCTGGTGATGGTCATATACATCTTCTCTGATACCTGCTTCATCAGTTCCACCGGACAGAGCGAACCGGCCATGATACCTGTGCGCAGACAGGTCAGGTCGAACATGTCAAACATCGGGTGATTCAACTCAGCGATGAACATCGTGGGCACGCCATAGACGGCAGTACACCGTTCCTTGTGGATAGAGGCGAGCACGACGAGCGGGTCGAACTTCTCCACCATCACTTCCGTACAACCGTGTGTCAGACAGTTCATGGTGGCGAGCACCACGCC
>JAGCDZ010000047.1 GCA_017650905.1 Prevotella sp.
CCACCTCGATGAGTTTGAACAGATGATCGAGGCTGCTGTGTACGCCACCATCGGAGCAGAGGCCCATCAGGTGGAGATTCTTTCCTTTCTCCTTAGCGTAAGTATAGGCGGCTTTCACCTGCGGGTTCTCCATGATGCTGCCGTCCTTGCAGGCGCGGTTGATCTTCACCAGGTCCTGGTAGACGATGCGGCCGGCGCCGATGTTGAGGTGACCCACCTCGGAGTTACCCATCTGTCCGTCGGGCAGACCGACATCCTCGCCCGAGGCTGCCAGCTGCGAGTGTGCGCTGGTGGCTGTTAACAAATCGAGATACGGGGTCGGCGTATTAAAGATGACGTCGCCCTTACCATGCTTACCGATTCCCCATCCGTCGAGAATCATCAATAGTGCTTTCTTTGCCATAGTTTTTTTACTGTATTTAGTCGTTATTTTCCTTTCAGGCTGCAAAGGTACGAAAAATTCGATGAAGTAAGAACAAAATACTTGTTTTTCTTTTCTTTTCAGAGCAAAAGTGCTTTCAGGCAAAGATCAATTGCACGAACGTTTCATACCCATGCACATTTTGCATAAAAATACGCGCCCAGACCCCTCAAAGGTTTGTCCGGAGCAAACTGGCGGTTTGGACGGACCAACTTGCCGGTTTGGTCGGAGTAATCTGCCGACTTGCTGTCGCAAGCCGTAGTGTATAAACATGCACGCTGCCTTGCAGGCGTCCCATAGGGCCGAGCGACGATTTGGAGACCGTATTCAATTCCACGTTCTACTATTATTTACCTACTTCCATATAGGTTCCTTGCGCCAGTCACCTGTGAATCCGTACTTGTAAACAATTATTTTCTCCAATTAACAATTTGATAGCAAATTGAATCTTTTGGAGTCGTTTATGTGTTAATTTGCATCGAAATTCAGATACATACATTACATAATGTAAGCAAACTTGTATTTTAACATACAAATTGCTTTAATTCCTTTTGTTTTTCTTTCATTTTGTCATACCTTTGCACTCTGTAAGTAGCATAGTGTAAAACAACAAGAGTACAAATATGAATATCAGGATAAATGAATTGGTTGACAGCCGTGATACGGTGAACAAATGGATGGAACGCTTTGGGGTTAGGTTCGGGGTCTATAAGCATGGAATATTTAATGAACAACTATTCCCTTTTGACTCCATCCCCCGAATCATCTCCAGTGACGATTGGGCTTATCTGGAGAGAGGACTTCGTCAGCGTGTGATGGCACTGAACAAGTTTCTATGGGATGTCTATCACGACAAGCGCATCATCAAGGACGGTATCGTGCCCGAGGAGTTTGTGTATTCCTCGAAGGGCTATATGCCTGAGTGTGAAGGTATTAGTCCGACGGGTGAGATCTATGCTCATATCGCGGGCATTGACCTTGTGGAAGGCAAGGACGGCCTGTGGTATGTATTGGAGGACAACCTGCGCATCCCTTCTGGTGCCAGTTATCCCATGATAGCCCGCGAGATTACCCGCAAGGTGTCGCCGCAGACTTTCACCCAGAATGCCGTGGCCGAAAACCGCGACTATGCCCGTCTGCTTGCCACGATGATGGACGAGATGAACGATGGCCGTGGCATCTCGGTCATCCTCACTCCTGGCCGCTATAACTCAGCCTACTTTGAACATAGTTATTTCGCCGAAAAGACGGGAGCCACGCTGGCCTATCCCGGCGACCTGTTTGTGGAGGACAACAAGGTGTACTATGCGGGTATCTACAAGGAGAAGACTCGCGTGGGGTGTATCTATCGTCGTGTGAGCGATGAGTACATGGATCCGCTGCTGTTCGAGTCATCCTCACTGCTGGGCATCCCCAATGTGATGCAAGCCTACAAGGCTGGCAACGTAGCACTCATCAATGCCATCGGCAATGGCGTGGCTGATGACAAGGGCATCTACTATTTCGTGCCGAAGATGGTGGAATACTATCTCGACGAGAAGCCCATCCTGCAAAACGCCCCCACCTATCTACCGTATTTCGAAGAAGATAGAGACTATGTGCTGAAGAATATTCAGAAACTTGTCATCAAGGATGTAAGCGAGGCAGGAGGCTATGGTGTGGTGTTTGGCAAAGACCTTGCAGAGAAAGAACTGGCCGACCTGACGGAACTGGTCAGAAGCGAGCCTCGCCGTTGGATAGCACAGGAGGTCATTGACTTTAAGGATTTAGAGATTCTTGAGGGTGACGAGACCGTCTGGCGTAAGGCCGACCTGAGAGCCTTCGTCGTCAGCGGCAAGGAAGTGAAGGTTTGGAAGAGCGGCTTGACGCGTTTCTCGAGAAACCCCGACTCGTTTGTGGTCAACTCCTCACAGGGTGGTGGATTTAAGGACACATGGATTATGGAGAATTAAGAGAATAGTGAACAGTTAAGAGTGAATAGTTAGTATGATGACACAGAATAATTTAATATCGGCAACCAAGGCGAATAGCTTTTATTGGCTGGGACGCTATGAAGAGAGAGTTTATATCACGCTGCATCTGTTGCGTAAGTGCTATGACAAGATGATCGACGGCGAATTGGAAGAATATTCCTTGCTATGGACGCGTCTTGATGTCAACGGCGTCTACCAGTCGAGTGAGGAGTTCACCTTTGGCATGATGTACGACGAAGACAATATCGCCTCGGTGATGGCAGCACAGGTCAAGGCCAAGGACAATGCCATCCTCCTGCGCGAGGACATCATGAGCGAGACGCTCAGTTATCTGGAGATGAGTGTGGCACTGATGAAGGAGTGCCGTGAGCGGGGCGAGATGAACGTCACGGCCCTGCAGCCCATCATCGACTGGTCGCTGGCATTCTGGGGCTCTGCCGAACAGCGCCTGCGAAACCACAAGGCACTCTATATCATGATGATCGGGCGCAATGTGGAGAATCTCGACATGTTGCTGCGTTTCGACTATCCCTACGAGCGGGTGGCACTGGCTTACGACTCGTTGAGGCACTATCTCCGCCAGATGCCCACCATCGTCGATGACCATATCGGGGGGCAGCTCAACAGTCTCATCATTGAGGAGCGTTTCAATCTGACCGACGTGGAGTACAAGAACAAATTGCTGAAGTTTATTAATCAACTGGTAAGGGTGTGAAACGCTATCTGTATAACTATCAGACGCTGGTCGAGTTCTCAGAGCCCATACCCGCTCATGCCGTCATGCTCCGCTGCCAGCCTGTCGGCAATGCCTGTCAGACGGTGGAGCAGGAACATCTGGTTGTCTCGCCGAATTATTGGCTGCAGGCCGGAAACGATGCTTTCTACAACCGTATCCTCTTCGGCGGGGCCACCGGTCCACACTCCGTATTTGCCTACGTCAGCACGGGCATCGTGGCTACCGACACCTATCTGGTCAAGTACCGCGGCGAGAACCTGCTCCTCTACCTTCAGCCTACGCCGCTTACTGCCATTGACGAAGCGGTCTCCCCAGTCAGCAGTAATAGCATTGAGGCCGCCTATGACATCTGCCAATGGCTCCATGAGAACATCGCGTATCAACCAAGGGCCACCACGATAGAGACCACGGCGGCCGAGGTGATGCAGTCGCGTCAGGGCGTATGCCAGGACTATGCTCACCTCATGACAGCCCTCTGCCGACGGCAAGGCATCCCTGTCCGCTATGTCAACGGATTTCTTGTGGGCGAGGGGGAGACCCATGCTTGGGTAGAGATTTTCGACGGCTATAACTGGCTGGGCTTCGACCCCACCCACAACTGCCGCATCAGCTACGGATACGTCAAACTGGCCCACGGCCGAGATGCCCGCGACTGCTCTGTCAGCCGAGGCATGTACACCGGTGGGGCACAGCAGCAAACCACCATTCACGTTACATTACATGAGATATGATTAAGACTATAGTTTCTACGGAACTTCCCATCGACGAGCAATTCCGCATCCGCAAGAATGTCATTCAGCATGGCCGGAAAGACGGGCTGCGCTTCTGTGTTGTGACAGGTACGCACGGCGACGAACTGGAAGGGCAGATGGTGTGCTACGAACTGGCACGCATCGCCAACGAGCACATCGAGGCCCTCGACGGCACGCTCGAAATCTACCCGGCCCTCAATCCGCTGG
>JAGCDZ010000007.1 GCA_017650905.1 Prevotella sp.
ATTATCCGTATGCTGTTCCTATCAGCTATGTCTATCATGATGGGAAACTATACTTCCATAGTGCTTTGGCTGGCCATAAGGTTGATGCCATCCGCAAGTGCGATAAGGCATCTTTCTGTGTCATTGAGCAGGATGATGTTCAGCCGGAGAAGTACACAACTTTCTTCCGTAGCGTGATTGCTTTCGGCAGAATCCACATCATCGAGGACGAGCATGAGAAGTTGGAAGTGGCCCGAATGCTTGGCAACCGCTACAATCCGAATCATGATGAAGCCCTGCAAAAAGAGATTGAAAATGGGCTTTCTCGCATGCTGGCCATCCGCTTTGACATCGAGCATCTGGCAGGTAAAGAAGCAATAGAGTTGGTAAGACAGCATCAGAAATGACATTGCCCAAGTTCATAATAACAATGGATGGCTACTTCCGTCTTGGCATGGTGAACCAGCATAAGCACCTGCTGAAGCCTGGTGACCAGTGCATCGGAGGTGGGTACTACCACTTTGACTTCATTTCCAACCGCATCATCCTCGATAGGGAATCATATGATTTTGGTCGACCTAAATGGCATCTGCTGGAGGTATTGAAAGTCCCTTCAACCTATCGTGGCATGCGTATTATCTATCAATACGATGATGGTTTTCATGATGATTTCAATGTCGGCGAGAAACTGAAGATAGAGTATTATGACTGATTCTGAATCCCCAGATAGTCGAAGAATTTGTCAGGCCAATAGTTCATAATCAGTTCGTCTGGGAAGTCAGTTTCTGCAAGAAGCGGATAAAGACGCTCGTAGTCGGCAATCTGGAATGAGATGTGGGCATCGCTGCCGAGAATGGTAGGAACCTCGTACTTCTTGCAGAGGCGCAGGATCTCCAGATTGTTGTCCTTTGCCACCGTCTTATGCCGTCGTGGAGCCAGAGAATGGTTATTCACCTCCAACAGTGTATTTGCCTCTTTTGCAGCTAATACCAATGGCTCGAAATCGAGTTCGCAAGAGCCGTCGCCCGGATGGCTAATGATATGAATCCTCGGATTCTTGATGACATTCACCATGCCTTGTGTATTCTCCTCTTTCGTGCCTGCCTGATACCACGCTGCATGAACGCCAGCAATGGCAATGTCGAGCCAGTCTATCTGTTCATCAGTCAGGTCAAGGCTTCCTTTCGTGTCGAGGATGTTGATCTCGCAGCCCATCAGCAACCGTATGCCGTACATCTGACGAGGCACCACGAACATATTCTTGAAATAAAGCGTAGGGCAAGTCCCTGGCACACTCGGCCCATGTTCAGTAATTCCCAACACCTCCAGTCCCATGTCGGCAGCCGCCTTTGCCATTTCCTGCAGACTGCTATAGGCATGACCAGATGCCACCGTATGTGTATGTGCGTCTAATAATACCTTTTTCATTTATATAAAAAGTATCTATCTTTCTGATAGTTTATGAAAAACATGGATGGCATAGAGCGGGAATATGCGGACATGTCTAACAGCATTGCCTGCCTTGTCATCGATATAATCGAACTCACCGAAATTCTCTAAAGAACAGCGGATGGCTTGTGAGAGCTTCCTTTCACGCATATAGTCCCAGAGGCTTTTCATACCTCCTTGAACACCTGCTTTCACTTCGAACGGCAGGATATTTGTTCCGCTGGACAGAACATAATCCACCTCGGCAGTGGCGTTCTTTGCCTGCCGCTGCCAGTAGAACAACTCGTGGCGCAGATTAGGCGTGCGATAGTGGAGGAGTTCAAGACCGGCCAGCATCTCTGCCATAGGGCCTTTGTTCACCAAATCGGCTACTGTAGCCGTGAGGATGTGAGTCGTCAGCTCCGTGATGTCTCCCATTGTCATATTCAGCAGTCTCAGCATCAGACCGGTATCCAATACCTGCATCTTGCGAATACTGTCATCCTTTCCGTCGCCTAAAGGAAGTCCGCTGGAATTGGTGTGGGTGACGGGGATGATGATGTTGGCCTTGATCAGCAGTTCGAGGGCTTTCTTTACTTCAGCTGTCTTATACTCGCCGGGCACCTGAGAATACATAAATTTCTTGGTGGCCTGCTGTGCCGCACTCCTCATGGTCATTCTCAGAAGTTGCGGGTCTATCTTTTTCTTGTATTTGGGGAAGTCGGCTTCATAACCGGTGATGAGATCGTCCTGTACTTCCTGGCATTGCAGGTAGTCGTGAGTCTCCACCCACTTTACCACCGACTCTGGCATTCCGCCCACCAGCATGAAGGTACGCAACAGAGAGGTCAGCTTGTCGTGGAGTGGCGTTGGTAACGGGGATGCGGGCGAAGCCTGGTTACGTGCTTCCATCAGGAGCCTTTCATCATTGGCAAGTAAAAACTCATCGAAAGTCATGGGGTACATATACATCGAATGGATTCTGCCTACACCGAATGTCGGAATATCATCCAGCACAAACTCCAACAGTGAACCTGCAGCAACGACATGCAGTTCAGGCATATCTTCCTTAAAATATCTCAGAGCCATAATGGCCTCTTGGCAATCCTGAATCTCGTCGATAAACAAGAGTGTCTGCCCGGGAATGATGGGGGTGCCATGCATGGCAGCCATCTGGGGCACGATACGCTTCACGTCAAGGTTTTGTAGGAACAGAGCCTTGTATTCAGACTGCTTCTCCAAGTTGATTTCGACGAAGTATTTAAACTGTTCACCCAAATGCCTGACGGCTGTAGATTTACCTACCTGTCGGGCACCTCGCAACAGCACTGGTTTATAGGATGGACGTGCAGCCCATTCGCTAAGATACTGATCTATGATTCGTTCGTAGTACATTTTCGGTATGAATTTTCACGCCGCAAAGATACAAAAAAGAAATAATCCAAACAAATAATTTGGTAAAAATCGAAAAAATCCAAGGAAATAATCAGATCGTAATCGAAAAAATCCAAAGAAATACGTCAATGCTACTATATATAAAAGCTAGTTGATGGCATTTGCAGCACAGAAGAGGAGTACGAGGGTTCATTGAAATAATTTCTTAGGATAAATAACGGGTGCTAAAATCGATGCAAAATCGACGCAAAACCGATTTTTGATAAAGTCGAAAACATCGATTAACAGAGGGTCTATCGGAGAATTTGATAGATTGCTTGTGATTCTGAATGTCGACGGTTCGAGTCCGTCTGGGCACCCACCTCAAACTCCTGTGAGTCGATGACTTACGGGAGTTTTTTTTGATTGTTCGTTTTTTTGTCTTTCTTACTTTTCTAACTTTTTTCTCAGTAGCAGTTCAGTTTTTTTCCTTAGCATACAAGAAATAATACCTTAACTGGTTTTTATTTTTCTTTTAACAATTTTTAGAAATACTCTTTGCCATGAAAAATTTTCTGGTTAAGTGTTTTTTATTTTTCAGTTAAGTGTTTTCGGATTTTTAGTTAAGAGAATTTAATTTTCTAGTTAAGTGTTTTTTTCTTCCATGTTAAGGTTCGTTGCGTTGGGTGTTAAGAGTTTTCGATTTTTCAGTTAAGAGTATTATTTTTTGTTGTTAGGATTCGTGCCGTTGCGTGCTAAGTATTATTGTTGTTCAGGGCCTCCTTTTTTAATTATTTGTTAAATATGACTGCAAAGATACGAAAAACGGGAAATTATGACTATCTTTGCAGCAAATAAATAAATACTAACACAATATGAAGGCATTGATTAATCATATTTTGCCTGCAATGGTACTGATAGTACTGCTGTTGAACATGACGGCGTGCCAAAACGACAGCCACATCGTCAATGAAAGCAGTGAGGCTGATTCACTGGATATATCAGCGGAGAATATGGTTAACTCTGTGTCGAGTGTGGGCAATGTGGAACGCACGCTCGAATTGGCAGACAGCCTTGTAGACCAGAACCGCCTGAAGCCCATCAAGGCTGACTTCTATAAGTCCTATGCTTACTACCGCCGAGGAGATATAGAAAAAATGACTGAGTATTTGGAGAATCTCATCAAAACTTACGAAAACAGCGATGAGGATCCAATCATCTATACCAGGGCCGCCATCGTCCTGACCGATCAATATATGACGCAAAATCAGTATGAGGAGGCGCTACGCGTGGCCCTACCTACCATTGCCAGGTTTGGTCAAGACCCAACCATACCTTCGGACCGTAAAGGCAGGTTGCTCACCATTATTGGGGCCTGCCAAGAGAAACTGAACCGACCAGACGAGGCTAAAAAAAGCTTTGAGCAGGCTTATCGGTACTTTGAGAAATATATGAAAGAGGATGATTTGAATTATTTCGATTTCTCAAGTTGCATTATCAGCGTACAGAACATTTTCAACATTTATACGACTGAAGAAACACTGAAAGAACAGAAGAAATGGGTTGAACGTTGCCACTCATTACTCGCCTGGTATAGAAATCAGCCGGAAGCTGAGCCCAATTTTGTAGATAAAACGGATGGACAGATTGCCTTGAAACGGGCAGAGATACTCATTAAACAAGGGAAAAAAGAGGGGGCTGCAAAGGCCTATGACCAATTCCTGAAGACAGACTATTCGAAGACATACGATGCCCGCCTCAACTCTATCGACTATCTGACTTGTGCCGGACGCTATACCGAGGCTGCCGATATCTTAAAAACTTTGATCACATGGCAGAGGAATGGGGTATGGAACCCAATCTCGATGTTATCATAGATTTTCTGTACCCTAAGTTTAACATTAATTATATGGCTGGCCGTAAGGACTCGGCTTTGGCCATAGCTGTAAAGATTGCCTCGCTGATAGATTCTGCCGTTGTCAAGCAAAAGGCTGACGCTGCTGCCGAGTTGGCCACTATCTACGAGACGCAGGAGAAAGAGGCGAAGATAGCCCAACAGCATGAAGAATTGTCGCATCAGCGCACGGTGGGATTCATCATTGCTATCATAGCCATCACAGTGTTCTTCCTGGTTATTGATATCTATCGCCGTAGGTCGGCCAAACGTCTGGCAGAAGTGAGGTCTGCACAGGAACGCATAGAGAATGAACTGAACATTGCCCGCGACATACAGATGTCGATGGTGCCCAGCACTTTCCCAGACTATAAGGGGTTGGATATGTATGCCTCAATGTCACCAGCCAAAGAGGTGGGTGGTGACCTGTATGGCTATGTTATAAACGGCTCGCTGCTCTATTTCACGGTTGGAGATGTCTCTGGCAAGGGCGTGCCCGCCTCACTGTTTATGGCTCAGGTCACGCGACTGTTTCGTACGATGGCCAACCAAGGCATGGAGCCTGCTGCCATCTGTACGCGTATGAACCGCGAACTCTCGGGTGAGGACAATGTTAATGGCATGTTTGTAACCATGTTTATTGGCATGCTCGACATGCAGACGGGTCATCTCTTGTTCTGCAATGCCGGCCACAATCCGCCCGTCATCGGTGGTGGCGAACATGGGGGTGACTTTCTGGAGATGATACCCAACGCCCCCATCGGGCTATGGCCTGAACTAAAGTACGAGGGTGAGGAAATCGATACAATCAAAGGCCGTCCGCTCTTTATCTATACCGACGGATTGAACGAAGCCGAAAACAGCCGGCAGGAGCAGTTTGGCGATGACTACATGCTCGACCTATTGAGGCAGACTCATTTTGCTTCTGCCCAACAGGTCGTTGAAACAATAGCTGATGCTATCAGTCGGCATCGTGACGGTACCGAGCCTAACGATGACCTCACGATGATGTGCATCTGCATGAACTAATCTTACTTTATTATCACTTTTTTACCATTGATGATGTTCAGCCCCTGACGAGGAGCGGTGAGACGCTGTCCGGCAAGATTGAATATTAAGGGTTTGTCAGACTTCATGTCAGACATGGCATCGCTGATACCATTAGTGAAGGAGGGATTATCAATCCAGTAGATATCCGACTTGTTGCATTCGCCAGCACCTTCATAGATAGCCTGGAGGCCAATCCTTTCCCATGTGCTGTAATCAGACTGTTTAAAGTAGATATAGGTGGGGAAGAAATCCATATTATCTTCAAAGCCGTAAGGGAATACAACCATCGGCTCCGTCAGGTATGGGTAATCGGCAGGGGCAAAGGTCACAGGAGTGACTTCCTGGTCAACTTCCTTCAGGAACTGGAAACTCAGTTTAGAAGAAACCATGGCGTCGCCATTGACATCGGTCGTAGATAGAGTAAAGAAGACAATCGGACCGTTAAACGAATCATAGACCTCAGAGATGTTTGGTGTGGCAGGCGTGGCGGCCTTTTCAACAACCTTGGAAATCACGGGATTGTTATAAACATCTCCCTTTAAGTTTGACCCTCCTGTATAAATGTATATCTCACCCTCTGCCGACATCTTATTTGCTGCAGCATCATAAGTGAAGGTGGCGCCTTCAGGGCAGAAGAAGAACTCATAATAATAGAATTGCCCATAATCGTATGTTCCGAAATATTGGTTGCCGGCGAAGGTGATGGTTGTACCATCCAGCGTACCCTTGATCCATGCCTGTGGCAGGCTGGTACACAAGCCCTGGAGATACACATCGTTGCCGTCGAAGCCGATATTCAGGTAGCCGTTAACGGGATTCCCAGAATTGTCCTTTGCGCTGATAGCCCATTCGTCGGTTACCAAGTCCTCGGGAGCAACCACTATTTTAGTATCTTCAGGTGCAGTCTTACTGAAAGTAGGCATAAACCAATAGCAATAAGGATTAACCGAAGTTGTCGTGTTGCTCTCAAGAATGAAAGATGTAACAGCCGCCAGAATACCTTCTTCGGCATTGAATTCAAGGACGATGTCAGTCAGTGTCTGTTGATCATTGGTACCGCAGATATATTCCGCGCCGTATTCATCCTCGCCTACCAACTGGCGTTGGCAAAAGTAGCGGTGGTTCCGCTGATAGTACCCTTTATCCAGCCTTCATCAAACCAATAGGCCAGCCCCTGTAAATAGATATCTGTTCCGTCAATAGCCACATGAATGGACGGTTGTCTGGATTGTGTGCCGGTGGGGCTATTCACATAAAGTGCGCCATCCACGGTATACCAAGTCTCCACATTAGCCGTTTCAGGAGGAGTCACGAGTTCAGCGGTACTTCTTTGTGCAAATGCTGAAATACTTATTAGTACCACTGATATAGTAAGAAGCATAAATCTTTTCATACTCATTATATTTATCTTTATTTATCTGCTCTCTTTCCTTTTCGGTAAGCATCTATCTCCTCGTCGGTAATTTCCATCATCTGTTTGCACAGGGCATATTTATCCCAGCTGTTCCTTCAGCTTACTGATATTGCTGCGCGAGACGGGGATGGCATCGTGACTGTGACGCATCACGAGTTGCATGGCGCGAGAATTAGAGGAGATTTGTTCCACTTGGCCGAGATTGACCATGAAGGCACGGTGGCAACGGATTATTATGGGATAGGTTTGCAGCGCATCTTCCATCTGTTTCATTGTGGCACGAAGCATAGTGGTATGCACCTCATTATCTTGCAGTTGGCAAACCTTCACATAATTGCCAACGGCCTCAATATATAATAGGTCTGAAATCTCGAGACAAACATGCTCATTTGTACTACCCTCTAATGTTATATGTGAGTCCTGATTGATGCTACCATCCTGCGTTGGCTGTGAATCTTGACCTGAAGTCTGCAATTTCTTCAGCTGTTCGTTCAACTGTCTGGTTTCTTCGAGTTCTGCAGCCAAATAACGGCTACGGAACTTGAATCGCCAGTAGAGTCCGATGGCGAAGGAGAGGAAAGCGATAATCACCAGTGTCTCCAGATAGTTGCTCAAAGACAGTCTGTTGCCCTCAACCAGATCGCTCATCGCAAAGTGGCGATAGAGACAGATGAACAGCGACACCAACGGCGTGTTGATGCATTGGAAACGGAGATTGCGGCTGATAATATAGCTGACACCACGATTGTAGGAGCGGGGCATGCGGATGACGTATCGTAGAATGATTTCCGTCAGGAAACAACTGAACAAACCTAATGCAAGTATTGCCAGCAAATGGACATAGGCCTGCCATTGCCACATTTCGAGTCCGAAGGGCTTGAAAATAGCTATCGCCAGTACCATGAAGGCGGTGCTGATAAGTCGAACACTTAATGTTTCTTTATGCGCTTTGTTCATACAGTCGGCAAAGGTACGAAAAAGAAGTGAAAAGTGAAGAGTGAAAAGTGAAAAATTTGCTTCCGCTTGTCACTTTTAGACCATTTTATCCCACTTTTATGCCCGTTTATCACAAACCTATGCAGAATATCCCAGAAATTTGGAGGGATAAATGACACATCATAACTTTGCACCCAGAAATGTTTAATGTTTAAAAAGTAAAGATATGAAAGTAAGAACAATTATTGGAATAGTTTTCATTGTAGCCAGTTTAACAAAATTGGCAATCATCTGGGGACTCATCGAATGGAGCTGGTTTGCACGAGTATCCGAGGAACCGTGGGTTACCTATTTCTGTATCTGTCTGCTGATATATGTAGGTGTGAGTCTCATTGTCGACAGTTATCGTCGCGACCCGGATCAGTGGTTGCAGCGTCCATTGCCCATTGGTGAAGACGGTAAGCGCATCTGTTGCAGTGTGCACTATGGTGGTGATGAGTATATCTATCGTGGCGAAGCGTTCCACGGTGCCCGTCTTGACGCTTTCTGTGGCGGCATCCGAATGGACTTGCGGAATGCCACCATCACAGAGGATGAAGAAATCGAGATTCATACCTTCTGTGGCGGCATAGAACTCATCGTGCCTCAGACGGTGAATGTCGTGGTCAGCAGCCGCAGCTTCATCGGTGGGGTAGGGAATCATGCATCAAGAATCGTAAGTCAGGATGCCCATTGCCTCCACATTATAGCCGACAACTTCTTGGGCGGCGTGGATATCAAGAATTAATGAATAATCAACTATTTAAGGATATGAAAAAGATTGTTTTTAGGTTAACAGCCATCATGGCATTAATGATGATTACGATGACAGCCCAAGCAAAGACACAAGACTGGGGCGGACGCGTCATCGATGAAAAGGGTGAACCGATACCCTATGTAAATGTAGTATTGCTGTCGTTGCCCGATTCTGCCTTTGTTCAGGGTGGTATGACTGATGAGCAGGGCATATTTAAAATTATGACGGATGTGAGTGATGGCCTCTTCAAAGTGACCAGCGTGGGCTACCAGACCTTATATATTAAAGCTGGTCAGGATTTGACCATACAAATGAAGGAAGACACCCAACTGCTTAACGAAGTGGTTGTGAAAGGTCAGCTGCCGAAGACCCACGTGAAGGGCGACGCCATGCGGACAAACGTTGCAGGAACCATCTTAGAGAAAGCAGGAACCGTGAGCGATGCACTCTCCAAGATTCCCTCATTGGAAGCCGAACGCGATGGCGGTGTAAAGGTGCTGGGACGTGGCGATGCCGAGGTATATATCAACGGACGTAGGGTACAGGACATGAAGGAACTCTCCCGTCTGCGTTCCGACCAGATCCAGCATGTCGATGTCGTCCAGAATCCCGGTGCCCGTTATGCTGCTTCAGTGAAGGCTGTCGTGCGTATCACCTTGAAGAAGGCTCAGGGCGAGGGCTTCAGTTTCCAGAACAGCACACAGTTCATGTACCAGTACGGCGGTTCGCTGAACGATAACCTCACCGCTAACTACCGTACGGGCGGACTCGATGTGACGGGCTCGTTCTGGGTGGGCACGTATAATCACTTTAAGGGTTTGCAGGTCAACGACATGCTTTACTATGTTGGGCCAAATCAGGTGACGGGGCACTCCACCCAGGAAATCAGACATCCCTGGCACGCATGGTCGCCACAATTGCAGTTAAACTATATGGTCAATGAGAATCACACCTTTGGCGCCTACTACAAATACGACCGTACGCCCAGTGGCGAGACAAAGGGCGACTACCTGACAGATATGTTCGAGAACGGCATCCTCACCGAGCACTCTGCGAGCTACATCTGGCAAGACCAAAGTGTCAAGAAGCACATCTTCAACGCTTATTACAATGGTAAAGTGGGACAGCTGGGTATTGACCTGAACATTGACGGACTCTTCGATGACACGAAGACGCCAGGCCGCACAACGGAGCAGACGGCGGTTGTTAGCGCAGCCCCCGTTGACCGCATTATTGAGAGCAATACCAACAGCGCCAATAATTTCTGGGCCTCGAAGCTTATCTTTAGCTATCCCATATTGATGGGTAACCTCTCCGTTGGCGGCGAGTACAGCTATAACCATCGCACGGATGCCTACACATTTCAGGCTTCCGACTATGTGCCCGTCAAGACTACCGACACAGAGATCAACGAGAAGTCGGCATCAGTCTTCGCCGAGTACGGCAGGCAGTTTGGCAAGGTGTTCGCCCAGGCTGGTCTGCGCTATGAGTATCTGACGAACGACTACTTCAACTTCGGCAAGCGCGAGGACGAGGTGTGCCGTAACTACGGCGACTGGTTCCCCACCGCCACCATTTCTGCTCCCATCGGAAAGATGCAACTGAGTCTGTCGTATCGCCGCGACATCCAGCGTCCGGCCTACTCAAACCTGACCAGTTCAACAATGTACGTCAACCGTTACACCTATCAGAGCGGTAACCCCTATCTGAAGCCGACCTACAACCACAGCCTCGTGCTGAATGCGGCCTATCAGTGGGCAAATCTAACCGTCGGATATGGTCGCATGAAGAACAGCGTGACCATGTCCACCGAGCCTTTCCCTGGCAGCACGGATCCGCTCATCAGTCTTGTCCGTCCCATCAACAGTGCCGACGACTACAACCAGTTCGAACTGAGCCTCTCCGCACGCCCAACTATCGGTTGCTGGCATCCCATTTGGTATGCGTTCACCATCTTCCAGAACTACAAGACGCCGACGGCCAACGGTTCCATCAAGACCCTCAACGACCCATACGTCACGCTCGTCTGGAACAACGATATCGAACTGCCTCACAGTTTTCGTCTGACGGCTAATGCCCAATGGGCATCGAAGGGCGACTACAACAACTTCAGCATCAACACCCAGCGTTTCAACTTCACGCTCGGCGTGCAGCGCGACTTCAACCTCCGTCGTCTCGGTTCGCTGACTCTCGATTTGCGTTGCAACGACATCTTCAATACCAACAAGACCGACGCCACCGTCTACGGTATCCGTGAATTGTCGACTGACAATCCTGCCCGCCGCACCTTCCTCATCGACCTCGTCTGGAAGTTCAACGAGGCCCGTTCTAAGTATCGTGGCTCTGGTGCCGGCGAAAAGCAGAAAGCCCGTATGTAAAACGAATATAATATACAGTAGATTAGTCGAATTTAAGAGAAAGGAAAAAGATATGAAAAAGAATATTTTTATGGCTTTCGTTGCCATGTTATTATGTGGTTCTTTCGCGTCATGCTATAAAGATGATGATATGATTGCTTTAAATGAGGAGGATCAAGAGGTTAATTATTACGACTATTCTGAAAAAGGATTCTTCATGAATGGTGAAATCAAGATACGTGGATATTTTGATAATGACAGCATCATGGAAGGCTATACGAAGTATGTAAAACGTACAGCTCACTATCGTACCGTTGACGGCGAAGATGGAGAATACTTGTTTGGATATGGTTTGGTAGTTGGTATTAATAATTTCGCTAGGTTCTATTCTGACGACATTATTTATAATGCTGACAGCACAGCGATTTCATGCAATGGCCAGATTGAGCTTGCAGCGTATAATAATCAGCCTTACGATGCCAGCATCACAGCAGGGATCGACTCTGTCGGCAAACCTCACCTTGTGACATGTAGTGCAACTATTGAGGGCAAGAAGCTTCTCATGCAGTTCCGACAGACTTACACAAAAAGCGAATATGATGATGTAGAACTTCCAAAAGAAGATGATTTCAATATCTAGTGGCAATTTGGCAGAGTTGCAACAATTCATTTGGTGGAATCCGCAATTTTTCGTAATTTTGCAATCGAAAACTTATGTAATATGAAATACGAGATTATTGAACTGCACGATGCGCAGATTATTGGCATGGCCAAGAAGATTGCCTTTAACGAGGCGAAGGAAGAATGCCCTAAGTTTTGGGGTGAGTATGTAGAAAAGATTATCAAACCTGTAGTGTTTGAGAAACAAGCACCCAACGCATTTCAGAAGGTTGCCTTCGACAATGGGGTTGGTGAGTTCGGGCTTTGCACATGCGACATTCCCAACCACAATTGTGCTACCTGTGCGGAAATGAATTTCGGCGCTTGCAGTAAGAACACCTTTACTTATGTCATTGGCGGTATATATAAAGGTGGGGACGTACC
>JAGCDZ010000048.1 GCA_017650905.1 Prevotella sp.
AAAAATTCGCCGTACTTTTGCACCCGCTTAACAACAAGCACCTGCTTCAGTAGCTCAGTTGGTTAGAGCACCTGACTGTTAATCAGGGGGTCGTTGGTTCAAGCCCATCCTGAAGCGCCTTAAAAATCAAGGAGTTACGAGAAATCGCAACTCCTTTTTCTTTTCCATCTGAACAAATTTTGGTTATCTATTTACGTTTTTTTAAGTATCAGCTCATATAAAATCATGACATTCAGAGATACTTTGGCAAGCATTTTATAGGGTATCATAGCACGTTTTAAACAAAAATTCGTACTTCTGCACCCACATGAATCTGGACTTGTAGCTCAGAGGTCAGAGCAATAGACTCATATTCTGGAGGTCATATGTTCAAGCCCTACCTGGTCCACGCTAAAAAACTGCAACTTACGAAGATTCGGAGATTGCCGATTTTTCTTTTTGCGAACACGGAGCCCTTTTGAAGAATTGCTGTAAACATCCTATTTACTGATATTTCAGATTCGGTGTTCGCAAGTCAAGTTTCTACAGTCTGCTTTCCTATCTTACGTGTCAATAATACAGAAAACAACATTGACAACAAAAGAACACCAAAGATTACGGCAAGACTTATGAGGGTAGGCACTTCTATATGAGGGGCGTTCAAATTGAAGCCTACGAGTGCCCCCAGACTGTTGATGTACTCATTCATTGCCAGCAGCATCTTGATACCGACGAAAATCAATATAACTCCAAGACCATACTTCAGATACTTGAAATATTTGGCTACTGCAGCCAACGCGAAATAGAGGGCACGAAGGCCGAGGATGGCAAAGATGTTGGATGTAAGAACGATGAACGGGTCACGGCTGACGCTGAACACGGCTGGAATGCTGTCAACGGCAAAGGCCACATCAGTAGTTTCGATGACCAGCAGGGCTACAAATAGCGGTGTAGCCATGCGTCGGCCATTTTCCACGACAAAGAAGTGGTCGCCGTGCATTCTGTCTGTCACAGGATAGAGTTTGCGAAACCATCGCACAACAATGTTTTGTGAAAGGTCTGACTGTTTATTGTCATTGTGGATAAACATCTTGCCACCTGTATAGAGCAGAAAGATACCAAAGATTCCCAATACCCATTCGAAACGTTCTATGATGGCAACACCAGCAAAGATGAAAAAACTTCGCAACACCAATGCACCAAAGATGCCCCAGAAGAGCACCTCATGCTGATACTTGCGCTCGATGCCGAAGAACGAGAATAACATGAGAAACACAAACAGATTGTCCATAGACAGCGACTTCTCTATCAGGTAGCCTGCAAGAAACTCCAAAGCCATCTCGTGAGAGTCGCCTGGATAAAAGAAATAGATGCCTGCGCAGAACAGCAGAGAGACGCCTATCCATACGGCAGTCATCTTAAGAGCCTCACCCACTCTCACCTCATGCTGTCCTTTCTTTCCGAACATTTTCAGGTCGGCTACCAGCATGAACAATACTAACACATAGAAAACAATCCAAGCCCAAAGGGGCAATACCATCAAATTCATGGTGCAAAAATACTAATAAAATGCGATAACAGCAATGATGCTATGATTACATTTGTGTTACATTTCAAAAAAACAACAGCAAAGTGGGGTCGCCGAAGCGATGCCCCCACTTGCTGATTCCAGTACGAATGTCATCAACTAAATCAGTTGTGCGATTGTTTCCACATGCTTGCCTTCGTAGAAACGAGGCTCGAAGATGGGATTGTATTTGAAATCGCCAAAACGGAACAACTGAAGGCCACAGAACTGATGATCGTCGCTCAGACAGAGTTCCAGGCGGAAGTTGCCGTTAACTCCAACCACGGGTTTGCCCTTCTGCACGATGTCAACAGCCATCTTGTCAAAGGGCATCTCCAGCAGGCGCTCCAAATGCTCTCCCTCTGTAGGGCTGTATTCCAGTATGTAGACTTTAACCTGGCTCTGAGTAGGCGTATAGATGGCCTTGGTTGAAAACAATGATTTCTTAATCTCGATATGCGTATATGCGGAAAGGGCAGCAGCCATCTCCAAGTGTTTGATACTTGACATAGTTGTTACATATTATAAATTAATAAAGTGAATTGATTATGTGTGTCCTTGTGAAATCAGACAACTACGTCAACGAATGATGTGCCTCAGTGCGATGACATAGTAGTCGCACGAGGCCGACATGCAGAATGGAGCCGTCTCCTGGCGGCACCTGCTGTCGTAAAAGAAATTAAGCTGTTTGACAATATGTTGCCGCAGGGCAAAGCTACCGAGCGGCGTGATGGTTCTTTCTGTTTTAGAGCCTTGTGAGGGCAGGATGCGCTGAGGGCGTGAACTGCAGACACGATAGAGCTGTGAGGCATCAGTCAGCGTGGCTTCATGATGGTGATGTTGCTGAGGAGTTATGACCGATGACTCAGCACGCTCTGGCAAGCTTTGCGAATACACAGTTTTTTGTTCTTGCCAGTTCTGCAAGACTGTCAAGCATACAGCTAATAGTGCTGTCCAAAGCCAAATAAAACTGCGCTTCTGTTTCATTCTGCCTGCAAAGTTAGCCATTATTTTTTAGAAAATGCTTAGAAGCAATTATGAATTTGCATAATTAGAGAAAAATCCAATAATTATCATGTTAAAACACCTACGATGTTGAGATTTAATAGCATTGTAATATAAATCCTTTCTATTTTTCGGAAAAAGTATATAACTTTGCGCCTTGAAATTCAGAAAAATTATGAAGATACTTGTTGTAGATGATGAGCAGGATATCTGTGAAATACTGCAATATAACCTCGAGAATGAAGGTTTTGAGGTGGTTACAGCCAATTCAGCAGAGGAGGCACTGGAACTACCCCTACAAGATTATTCGCTTATTCTGCTAGATGTTATGATGGGAGAAATGTCGGGGTTCCAGATGGCGCGCAGACTAAAGAACGATCCCGCTACGACACAGATTCCCATTATCTTCATTACGGCACTCGACAGTGAGGACAATTTGGTAAAAGGATTGAATATCGGTGCTGACGACTATATTGCCAAGCCATTGGGTATGAAAGAAGTGAAGG
>JAGCDZ010000049.1 GCA_017650905.1 Prevotella sp.
AGCCTCTCTGCCGATAAAAGCAGAGGGGCTTCTTGTGTGTCGAAATGACTTAAGACTTCGACATCCGAGGTGGTCAAAGTTTTTGACTGCCTCTGTCTATCTGTTTCCCTTGGCTCTATTGTGAGTCTTGCAGAGCATCTGGCAGTTCTCGATTGAAGTCTCGCCGCCTTTGCTCCATGCCGTCACGTGGTCGGCATCCATGTCTTTGAGGTCCCAAATCTTTGTATGGTTTGCATCATGGCCGATGGCACAAAGTGGGCAGTTCGACTCGCCTTTTTCTTTTGCCGTTGCTGTTTGCATGGCATAGACAGACTTTTTGGTCGGCTCGTCAAAGACTCTTACATTAAGCAGTTTCGTGTTCTGGCAACCATCCAAGATATATTCGTAGATGCCCTTCTTATCTTTCACGTAGAAACTTTCGTAGAGTTCCTTCACCTTCTCTGCCACTTCTGCGGGATTGTATGCTGTCTTGTGGAAGCGCTCGTAGAGTTCACCCCACTTCAAACCACACATTTCCTTTTCCGGTGTGATGTCGAAGACAGAGGTTATCCAATCAATGACAGAAGTGAAGTAGGCCTTAAGTTCTGTGATGTCATTGTCGTAACGATGTGCTGCCATATAGTCTTCCACATTCCCTTTGCTCACCCAATCGAGGGCGGCAGCAAGGTAGTCCTGCCGTTTGGCTGTGCCTGGAATGAAGCAACTCCACTTGTTGATGTTCGTGTTGTTCGAGTTCGAGAACTCTTCCTTTGCTTTGGTGACGAAAGGTCCTGAATAGACGGCATTGAGCGTCTCCTGAGTGTTGAGAGGGATGCCCACGATGTTGATGGTGCGGAACCAGTCTTTGATTTCCTTCTCTGTGCCTTCGCAGACATAGATGAGGAGCTTTGTGTTCAAGAACTTCTCCTGTTCATCGGCATTCAGCGCAGAGAAGTACCAAGGCCTGCCGTCTGCGTCTATCCAAGCAAACTTCTCTGTGTAGAAGCGACCAAGGGAAGTGATGCGTTGCTGACCATCAAGGACTTCATAATGGTCTTCATCCACCTTCGAGAAGTAAATCAATCCAAGAGGATAGCCATTCCTAACTGACTGTATGACGTCCACTTCTTTCTTGCCGCCATTCTCTGCATAAAGGTAATGACGCTGAAACTCAGGTTGAATGGTCAGTTTGCCAGAAAGGCCGTACAAGCCCTTACCTTCATATTCATTATACTGGAAACCTTTGCAAATGTCGCCAATCGTCCAGTCTGTTATCAATGTTGGTTTCATATAGGTTATTGTTTTTTGCGGATAAGGATTCGTGAATATGGGCAAGATGGTTTCCCTGTTTCTGGATGCGTAAAAGAAAGGTCAGAACGTCCTCTATAATTCTTTTTTATTCCCAATTCTTTTGCGGAATTACCAGTTCCTATCCCAATTATTTCAAATTGTTCAGGACAATATTTATCTAAAAAGGTTGAAGGAATTCCCATGATTCCATCATAATCGGATGGAATGACATCAAAGTATGGGACATCTATGGCGTCATAATTATCATATTTTATATATCCATACTTCCTCAAATCAAGATGTTTTGAATACCTTAAATTATCAGACATTGTCATGAGTTTTAATTGTTCGTGACGTCTTCCATGCTCCATATTGGTTAGCCAAATAGATGGAACATTCTTCATGGGAAGTCCATTAATTATTTTGTCGACATCGTTATTGTTTTTCGTTTCAAACCACATACCGCCAGCCCATTCTGTTCTACCAGACCACACTTTGTTATTTTTAATGTAAGGGAATACTTCTTTATAAGTAACACAATTTTTATTGGCAATTATAAGAAAACTCTTCCCACTTGCAATTACCCATTGAAAAAATGGAATAAATAGACTAAATGGTGGGTTTGTTACAACAACATCACTCTGATTCAGTAATTCACAAACTTCTTTGCTACGGAAGTCGCCATCGCCTTCGAGATAACTCCACTCCAAGTCATCTATATCGATGCGTCCATTGCCATTGGTATCACGAGTCAGTTCAAATATCTTACCCTTGATGCGTGTCTTGTCCACATCGTACCAGGCACTGCTTGTCTCGAAGAGTGTAGGTTGGTAGTTTTTGTACTTTTTGCTTTCGACGGCATACGATGTGCTGATGAGCCGCTTCAATCCCAACCGCTCGAAGTTCTGCGCAAAGAAACGCGTGAAGTTACTCCACTCGGGGTCATCACAAGGGAGCAACACAGTCTTTTCGCGGAAAGTGTCGGGATTATAATCCAGATAGGCATTCACTTCCTTCTGGATGTCGGCATATTGAGTGTAAAACTCATCATTCTTGGCAGCCTTTGCAGCGCCAAGATTACTATTCTTAGCCATAAGTGCCTTTGCTTAGACAAAAGCACTTATGGAATCTTTGGGCTTATGCAACAAAGCCTCTATATGCGATAAAAAGCGTGTCCGCTCCTTACCAGATATAGAGGCCGTGACATTGCCCAAATGAATGATAAGTGACGTCCACGCTATAAACGCAGACAATCACAATTATCGAATTCATTTTACTTTTAGAAATTTGTCACGTTTCTATATCTTCTAATAATTGCTCTTGTCGAGATTATTAATACCATTAAGTTCCGAGGGCGCCTCCACTGAGGCTATTTTTGCCCTTTCGCTTGCAAAGATACACATTTTTCTCGTATCTGCAAAGCTCAGAGAAGAAAAGATTAGGTATGGGAGTGCAGATTGGCAAATTACGAAGCGTGTTTGGCAGGGCAATGAAACGTGCCAAATCGGGATATACAACGTGCCGTGCGGGGATACTCAACAGGTCGCGTGACGTTTTAGCGGCCGCTAAAAGAATTCACGGCGGCCGCCAAAAGAAGCCGTAGCGCCCGCCAAAAATATTCACGGCGCCCGCTAAGAACCGAATTTTATATATGAGGAAGTGGCGACGCAGACAAGGACCATTGCCGAGACATCATGCATAATGCTGAAGTTCGGAAAGTTAAATATAATACAAAAAAAGAGAGGGCACCATTGGGTACCCTCTCATTGTATAGATGCTTTTTAACGATTAGAGCTCAGCAAAGTACTTGATGGTGCGAACCATCTGGCTTGTGTAGCTGTTCTCGTTGTCGTACCAGCTGACTACCTGTACGAGGCTGTTGCCGTCTTCCATCTTGCTTACCATGGTCTGGTTTGCGTCGAAGAGGCTGCCGAACTTCATGCCGATGATGTCGCTGCTGACGAGCTTCTCCTCGGTGTAGCCGAAGCTCTCGTTGGTAGCTGCCTTCATGGCTGCGTTGATGCCTTCAACGGTAACGTCACCCTTAACGACTGCGTGCAGGATGGTGGTAGAGCCTGTGAAGGTGGGTACGCGCTGAGCGGCGCCGATGAGCTTGCCGTTGAGTTCGGGAATTACGAGACCGATAGCCTTGGCAGCACCTGTGCTGTTGGGAACGATGTTGGCAGCACCGGCACGGGCACGCTGCAGGTCACCCTTGCGCTGAGGACCGTCGAGAATCATCTGGTCGCCAGTGTAAGCGTGTACGGTGGTCATGATACCGCTCTGGATGGGAGCGTAGTCGTTGAGAGCCTTTGTCATGGGAGCGAGGCAGTTGGTGGTGCAGCTGGCAGCGCTGATGACGTTGTCTTCCTTCTTCAGAGTCTTGTGGTTCACGTTGTAAACGATGGTGGGGAGGTCGTTGCCTGCAGGTGCAGAGATGACAACCTTCTTGGCACCAGCCTGGATGTGAGCCATTGACTTTTGCTTAGAGGTATAGAAACCTGTGCACTCCAGAACTACGTCAACGCCGATCTGACCCCAAGGCAGCTCAGCAGCGTTGGGAACAGCGTAGATGATGATTTCCTTACCATCGACGATGATAGAGTTCTCAGTAGCCTCCACGGTGTGCTTGTTCTCGCCGAACTTGCCGCAGAAACCGCCCTGAGCGGTGTCGTACTTGAGGAGGTGAGCCAGCATCTTGGGGCTGGTCAGGTCGTTGATAGCGACTACTTCATAACCTTCAGCCTCGAACATCTGACGGAAAGCGAGGCGACCGATA
>JAGCDZ010000050.1 GCA_017650905.1 Prevotella sp.
CAACTTCTTTAAAAAGCGGATTTGGTCTGCAAAGTAAGCATTTTTTTTCGGATAAACCAAACTTAATCGCTGAATAATTTCAAGAGCCTGCGAATATTTGCCCTGTTTTATGTAAATTCGGGCCAAAGTTTCGGTAAAGATACCCTCTCCAGCTCCATTTTCGTTAGTTTCGGGTGTTTCTTCGGCAAGTGGAGGACTCATGGGATCATCGCTGAGGTTAAACCGACCTTTGTCAATATTTATGAAATCGTCAATCAAACTCTGTCCTTTCATCTGCGGCACGGTGTCGGCGCCCAAGGTCTCACCTTCGGTCTCCAACAGATAGGCGACATAGTCGACGGCAGCATCAGCTGGCGTGGGTTTGCGCTTGCTCTTCTTCTCTTCGTCGGTCTCGCCCTCCTGTGGGATGGAGTCGAGGAAGTTGTTGATGAGCGAGAGTGTACGGTTGGGGGATGGTTCGTTGACCTTCTCCTCTGATTCATTTCCTCCTGATTCGGGGATGCGGAGGCGGTAATGTACGGCCTCGATCATCTGGAAGAGTACCCGGCGGTCGGTGATATAGATGGCAGCACGGCGCAACTCCTCGTCGAATGTGGGGTCGTGAAGCAGATATAGGTTCTGGAGCAGAAGCAGACGAACCGTCTGATAATAGGGATAGAGTGCCAGCAAGGAGCGTAACTCGTAGAGCGTGTCGCGGTCCAGGCGTTCGGGATGTTGGGTCAGTTCTGCAATGTCCATTGTTTGCTGTATGTTGGGGTTACCATTGTGCCACGGAGGCATTGAATATCTGGTCGCATATATCCTTCATCATCTGGGTGACGAGTTCTTCCTGTACGGAACTGAGCGACAGGGTGGAGTCGAACGACTTCTGAGCCGTAAACTGCTTTTCGAAGTCCTGCTTGTGCTCCTTGTTGTTGGTAAAGCGCACATTGACAGTAATCGAGAGTTCAACCTGTGCTGAATAGCCTTCGGCTGAGACGGCCTTGTTGCGCTGCTCATAGCGGGTTATCTCGCCTTCGAGTTTGAGATCACCGTTGCGCTTCACCTGTTGGAGTTTGGTGCTGTTACGGAACTGGTCTTTCAACTGGTTGTTGAAGATAGCGCCCATGGGTGCCCATACAAAGCTGCTTCGAACAGGAAATTCGCTGATCTGGATGGTCTTGATTTTCGTGTAGTCGATACTGGCGCCATTGAACGTGTAACTGACTTTGCACGACGAGAGGCTGAGGAGACAGAAGAAAGAGAGGAGGCACACCAGGCCGTATTGCTTCAGACGACGGTAGAGGGTGCGGTCGCTAATGCCCAGTTCCTGGGCAGCCTTCTTGCGATTGCCATTATTACGCTCAAGGGCCTTTTCCAGCATCTGTTTGCCAAGCACGTTCAGGTTGAGGTTCTCGGGCTCTTTCTCGGGTTCCACATATTCCTCCGCCACAGCGTCTTCGAGCGTAGGTGAAAGGGATTGTATGGGGGTGATCGGTGCTAATTGCGTACCAGGGATTGCATCGGCAGGGATGGTCTTGACGTTTTGCACTTCTTCGATTTGTTTTTTGAGATTGCTCATTTCACGGCGCATGTCGTTGACATTGCCACGCAATTCAAACAGGATCTTGTAAAGGATCTCACGCTCGTTCTCAAACGAGTGGTCACCGCTTTCATGGGGAATGGTGGCCAGTTGGGTAGTGTCCTGGTCCTGGGGAATGAACTTCGCGAGAATCTCGGGGGTAATGATGCGCTCCTTGCTGAAGATGGATATCTGCTCGGTGACGCTCTTGAGTTGGCGGATGTTACCTGGCCACTTGTAACGCATGAGCATCTGCTTGGCCTCGTCGGTCAAAGTCACGCGGTCCATCTTGTATTTTTCAGACATCTCCATCGCAAACAGACGGAACAGCAAAACCACATCCTCGCCTCTGTCGCGCAGGGCCGGCATCTGGATGTTCACACGGTTCAGACGATAGTAGAGATCACCACGGAAGCGGCCCTCGCTGATAGCCTTCTCAATGTTGACGTTGGTAGCGGCCACGATGCGAACATCGGTCTTGCGGACTTCAGTAGCTCCTACAGGGATATATTCGCCATTTTCCAGCACACGGAGCAGTCGGGCTTGGGTGGCCATGGGCAGTTCACCTACTTCATCGAGGAAAAGGGTACCCTTGTTGGCAACACCGAAATAGCCTGGGGAGTCGTTGATAGCACCGGTAAACGAGCCTTTTACGTGACCGAAGAGTTCACTGTCGATGGTACCCTCGGGGATGGCACCGCAGTTGATGGCGAAGTATTTCTCCCGTCGTCTGGGGGAGTTATCGTGAATCAGCCTTGGCAATATGTCCTTACCCACACCACTCTCGCCGATGATGAGCACGCTGATATCGATAGGCGCTACTTTCAGGGCGTCGTCAAGTGCGCTGTTCAGTGCTTCGCAGTTGCCTACGATATTATAGCGCTGTTTGATACTTTGTAGTTCGGATGTCTTCATTCATTCTCTGTTTTGTCGTCCTCAGGGACCTTATCTTCGCGCTTAAACTGATCCTTGGCTTTGATGGCAAAGCGTGCCTTCTCGCCGTCTTCACGTTTTTCGTGGTAGAGTTTTGGCAGCGGGTTGGCCAGGGGCTCATCGTAATGGATGCGGTTGCGGAAGATGTCGATAGCAGCATAGATGGCATGGCGCAGCGAAGCAGGGTCAGCGATGCCTTTGCCGGCAATGTCGAAACATGGGTCGTGGTCGGGGGTGGTGATGACGAAGGGGAATCCTGTCTTCATCTTCACGCCAAACTCACAGGCCAGTGTCTTGAAGGGTACATTGCCCTGATCGTCGTACATCGCTAAGATGCCGTCGAAACTGCTTTGCAGGCTGTTGCCGAAGAAATCATCGGCAGTATATGGGCCATAGACCTGTATGCCTGTTTCCTCGACGGTCTTGAGGGCAGGGCAGATGATTTTCTCCTCTTCGGCACCCAACTGCGGGTTGAGGGCCAGCACGGCCATGCGGGGGTTATTGATGCGGAAGTCGCGTTTCAGTGAGGTGTGCAGCAAACGACATTTTTCAACGATTTTGTCGGAGGTGATGCTGGTGGCGACATCCTTGATGGGCAGATGGTTGGTAGCCAGTGCGATGCGGATGTCATCAGTAAACATGATAAGCAGCGACTTGTCATCAGGGTCGGGGGTGTGGCTGGACACCACGGGTGCCTGGACGAGTACGTCGTAAAGCCCATTTTTCAGGTCTTCCTTAGCGCGTTGCATAGCTTTTCGGGCAGCTAAGGCTGACTCGGGGGTGGGAGAGCCGAACTCTACTTTCACCTCGTCATCAAAAGTGGCCAGCAGGTTGAGCTTGTCAGGATGGACGTCCTCTGCCTTGGAGATGATGCTAAAGGGCGTCTCCAGTTTCATGGCGTTGCGGTGGAAGGTGGCAACCTTCGGACTGCCGTAAATAATAGGTGTACACATTTCGAGCATCCCGCTATCCTCGAATGCCTTGAGGATAATCTCATAGCCGATGCCATTTGTATCTCCGTGCGTGATAGCCACGCGTATCTTTCTATTCTCCATTATTTCATTCTTTCATTTCTTCATTTTTCATTTTTCCTCGCTGTCGAGAGGAGTCCGCAGGCAGCGAAGATGTCTTGTCCGCGACTGGCGCGGATGGTGGTGAATACACCATGTGCCGTCAGGTAGTCGCGCAACGATTCCATGCGCTTCTCATCGCTGGCGAGCAGGTCGACACCTGGGATTTTGTGGAAGCGAATGAGGTTGACCCTACATTCCAACCCCTGCAGCAGTTTGACAATCTCACGGGCATGCATTGTGGTGTCGTTGAGTCCGCCGAAGCAGATGTACTCAAACGAGCATCGACGCTGATGGGTGAAGTCGTACTGGCGTAGCATGTCGACAACCTCCGTGATGCTCATCTGCCGTTCTGCCGGCATCAGCATCTGCCGCTGCTCGGGCAGGGGTGAATGCATCGAGATGGCCACATGACACTCACTTTCATCGAGGAAGCGTCTGAGCTTGTTTCTGATGCCGACACTGCTCACGGTGATACGCTTTGGACTCCATGCCCAACCGTAGTCGGCGGTGAGAATCTGTGTGGCTCTGAGCACCTGGTCTAGATTGTCCATCGGCTCACCTTGACCCATGAAAACGATGTTTGTCAGTTCCTGACTCTCAGGTAAAGCGTATATCTGATTCAGGATGTCAGCCGCCGTGAGGTTGCCATCAAAGCCCTGTTTCCCCGTCTGACAGAACAGGCAATTCATCTTACAGCCCACCTGACAAGAGACACATAATGTAGCGCGATCACCATCAGGGATAAAGACCGTTTCCACGTATTTAGCGGAATCTCCGGATAATTCAGAGCTGGCGATAGGAAAAAGGTACTTGATGGTACCATCCTTGGAGCGCTGACAATCGATTGGAGGCATGGCGCCTATCTCATAATGAACCTTCAACTTCTCACGGTTGGCCTTAGAGATATTGGTCATGTCGTCGATGCTGCCGATATGCTGTTGATAGAGCCATTTAGCAATCTGTGTGGCCGTGAATGCAGGCATGCCAAGTTCACCCACGACGATTTTCAGTTCGCCGAGCGTTTTACCGATGAGCATCTGCTTTTCACTGTCCATCCAGGTCTGATATTTTAAATTCGTGTGCAAAGTTAGTGCAATTCGGGCGAAAAACCAAATTATATTCGAGTTTTTAAAAAATAATGCGTATCTTTGCAACAAATTTACAATATCCAAGCATAAGAACTATCATGAGAGAAAAGATAGATTGTTTCTTGCCGGCCCTTGATGAAAGCGTTGCAGAGGAAATCGTCTCAAAACTGCGCAACAGCAAGACTGTGCAGAATATCACTTTATTGGAAACCGGTTTGCTGAGTAGCAATGCCCTGATGCAGGTGGCGGAGAATGCCAAAGCCGACTATGTGCTGCTGCTGACGAAACCCGTGAAGGTGTCGTTGGGGCAGGGGGCACTTGACCGAATGCTCCGTGTGGCCAGCGATTCTAATGCGGCGATGGTCTATTCTGACTATTGGGAGACAAGGAGACTGGGAGACAAGGAATCAGGGAGTGAGGGAGATTGGGAAACAAGGAGACATCCCGTGATTGACTATTTCCCTGGTAGTATCCGCGATGATTTCGATTTCGGCAGTTTGTGGCTGTTTAAGACCTCATTATTACATACCTTTGCCATGCAGGCTGGTGAGCACGACTACCAGTATGCCGGCCTCTATGCCCTGCGTCTGTTCCTGAGCCGTAAGGGACAGATTTTCCATATCAACGAATGCTTATATACCGAAGAGGAGACCGACTTGAGAGCCTCTGGCGTGAAGCAATTTGACTATGTGAATCCCCGCAATCGTGAGGTGCAGATTGAGATGGAGCATGCTGCTACCGCCCATCTGGCAGAGATTGGAGCCAAGATAGACCCCTCGTTCTATCGCCGGCCTGATTTCAATGAACAGGACTTCAATATCGAGGCCTCTGTGGTGATTCCAGTCTTCAATCGTGAGAAGACCATTCTGGATGCTGTCAACAGTGCGTTGGGTCAGAAAGCCAATTTCAAGTTCAATGTCATTGTGGTGGATAATCATTCTACCGATAAGACCACGGAATTGCTTGACGGTTTGCACGATGAACGCCTAATACATATCATCCCTGAGCGTAATGATTTGGGTATTGGTGGTTGTTGGAATGTGGCAATCAATGATGACAGGTGTGGCAGATTCGCCGTACAGTTGGATTCCGATGATCTTTATTCCTCACCGAAGACGCTGCAGCTGATTGTGGATGCTTTCTATAAGCAGAATGCTGCGATGGTTGTAGGCAGTTATCGGATGTGCGATTTTGAACTGAATACCTTGCCACCGGGCCTGATTGATCATAAGGAATGGACGGATGACAATGGTCCTAACAATGCTTTGCGTATCAATGGCCTTGGTGCACCCCGTGCTTTCTTTACCCCTCTGCTGCGACAGATCCAATTCCCTAATACCAGCTATGGTGAGGATTATGCCCTTGGGCTTATTTTCTCACGGCACTATCGCATCGGACGTATCTATACAGAACTCTATTTGTGTCGCCGTTGGGGTGGAAATAGCGATGCCGCGCTTAGCATCGATAAGATTAATGCCAATAACCTTTATAAAGATCGTTTGCGAACGCTTGAGATTGCCGCGCGCCAACAGATGCTTCAAGGTAAACAGGAACTGATGGCCGATTCTCCTTTACAGCGTTTCTTCAATCGTCAGCTGGAGAAGTGGGAGGACGCCCGCCAACGCTATCAGGACCTTCGCAGTGCCAAGACGCGTGAACTGGCGGTGGGTGCCTCTAGCATTCAGGTGCAGTGGAATCCCGCCCGTATGGTATCGACTGGCGCCAAGATGGACCAGAAGACTATCGCTGAGCGGCCTTGTTTCCTCTGTGAGAAGAATCGGCCCAAGGAACAGATTAAGAAAGAGGTCGACGGGCAGTATGAGTTGCTCGTGAATCCCTTCCCAATTCTGCAACAGCACTTTACCATCCCCGCACTGAAGCACCAGCCTCAGCGTATCCTCGATTCGTATGGCGAGATTCATAAGCTATTGGAGGAATTTCCTGAGATGATGGTATTTTATAATGGTCCGCAGTGTGGTGCCTCTGCGCCCGATCATGCCCATTTCCAGGCAGGAACCAGCGGTCTGCTGCCCCTACAGATGTCGTGGCAGCGCCTATCGCGTAACCTGACAATTCTCATCAGTCTGAACGATGATGAGGATATCTCACTCATCGACGACTATCCTTGTACGGCCCTGCTGATTCGAAGTCGTTCGCAGTACGGTGATGAGCAGTTATTCCGCAGGCTTTATGAGGCTCTGCCTGCAACGGATCCAGAACCTATGATGAATATTGTGGCCTGGCGGCATGACGATGTCTTCTATTCCGTTGTGTTCCCCCGTACGAAGCATCGTCCTGATTGTTATTATAAAGAAGGTGAAGCACAATTTGTCATCTCACCAGGTGCCCTTGATATGGCAGGACTCATCATCACTCCGCGACAGGAGGACTTTGAGCGCCTGACACCGGAAATGGCATTGGGTATCCTCGATGAGATTACATTGAAGGGCGAGGCCCTGCAACAATTGATAGTCGCTATAAAAGCTACTGTCGAGAATAACAGTTCGATGGTCAATAGTCAATGGTCAATGAAAAAAGAGCCAAACGTGACGGTGGGCATTGTCAGTGCAGAGAAGATCTCGTTTGTGCTCAATAAACCCTATACCGCCAAGGGTGAGGTGTTGACGGGTCTTCAAACGGTGGCGTTTTCAGAAGGTGGCATCCTGTGGCGCGGTAATCAATATCGCGAACTCACCTTCACGCCTCAGGAAGACGATGCATCGTTCTCACTCCACGATGTCACGATTGGCGTTAATTTCCATTGGGAGCGTAAAGAAACGCAGGTGTTCTGTGGCACTCTTCGTCTGGTAGTGGAGGCCGATAAGATTGTGGCTATCAACGAACTGCCTGTGGAGCGTTATCTCACCAGTGTCATTTCGAGTGAGATGTCGGCCACAGCCTCTCTGGAGTTTCTCAAGGCGCATGCTGTCATTTCCCGTTCATGGCTTCTGGCACAGATGGCCAAACGTCAGCAGATGGAGAAAGGAGGCGCCTCGTTCTTCTCGTTCATCAAGAAGGATGATGAACTTATACGCTGGTACGACCGCGATGACCATACCATCTTCGATGTGTGTGCCGATGATCATTGTCAGCGTTATCAGGGCATCACCAAGCAGTCGAGTCCCGCTGTGGAACAGGCTGTTCAGACCACTCGTGGACAGATTCTCGCCTATGAGGATGAAATTTGCGACACGAGGTTCTCGAAGTGCTGTGGCGGACAGACCGAGGAATTCCAATATTGTTGGGAGGATACGCCGAAACCTTACCTCGTTTCATTCCCTGATCCCTACTGCAATACCAGCGACAAGCATATCCTCTCGCAGGTGCTGAATGATTTCGATCAGGAGACGCCTGATTTCTACCGATGGACGGTGGAGTATACTCAGGAAGAACTTTCTGAGTTGGTCAATCGCAAACTGAAAGATGACTTCGGCACTATTATTGACTTAATTCCCCTGGAGCGCGGAAAGAGTGGTCGTATCTGGAAATTGAAGATTGTGGGAACCAAGAAGACCTTCACCATCGGTAAGGAACTGGAGATACGTCGTGCTCTCAGCGAGACGCATCTGCTTTCTTCCGCTTTTGAGGTGGAGAAGAATGGTGACCGATTCATCCTCCACGGCTCTGGCTGGGGTCATGGTGTAGGCCTTTGTCAGATTGGTGCTGCCGTCATGGGTGAGCAAGGCAAGACCTACGATGAGATCCTGCTGTTCTATTATCGCAATGCAATTATTAAACATCTATATGAGTAAGAAAAATCCATGGGCTTGGGTGCCCACCCTTTATTTTGCAGAGGGTCTGCCGTATGTGGCGGTGATGACCATCTCTCTGATTATGTATAAACGTCTCGGCCTCTCGAATGCCGATATTACCCTTTATACATCGTGGCTCTATCTGCCGTGGGTCATTAAACCGCTGTGGAGTCCATTCATTGACATCATCAAGACCAAGCGCTGGTGGATTGTCGCAATGCAGTTATTGATTGGTGCTTCATTGGGTGGTGTGGCCTTCACGATTCCGGGCCCCTATTGGTTGCAGGGGTCATTAGCCTTCTTCTGGCTGATGGCCTTCTCGAGTGCCACCCACGATATTGCTGCCGACGGTTTCTATATGTTGGGTCTCGACGAGCATAAGCAGGCCTATTTCGTAGGCATCCGCTCCACCTTCTATCGCATTGCCACCATTGTGGGTCAGGGTCTGCTGGTGATGTTGGCAGGTAATCTGGAGGTGCTCACGCGTAATGTGAAATATTCATGGAGCCTGATGTTCTATGGTATGGCAGGTCTCTTTATCGCCTTCTGGCTATGGCATCACTACATTCTGCCGCGTCCAACAGAAGATAAGGGTATCGAAAAGATGCACGGTGCCCAGATTATGCAGGAGTTCTGGGCCACATTGAAGACCTTCTTCCAGAAGCCTCAGGTGTGGGCTGGTATCTGCTTCATGCTGTTCTATCGTATGCCGGAAGGTCTGTTGGCAAAGGTGAGCGCCTTGTTCCTGATTGATGCCACAACCAATGGCGGCTTAGGCCTTTCGCCAGCGGAATACGGCTTGGTACAGGGAACGGTAGGTGTGATTGGTTTGACGCTGGGCGGTATCCTTGGAGGTATCGTAGCCAGCCGCGACGGTTTGAAGCGCTGGCTGTGGCCTATGGTGATGGCCATCACATTGCCTGACCTGGTGTATGTCTATTTGGCTTATGTCCTGCCTCAGAGTCTGTTCGTTGTCAACATCTGTGTGTTTATCGAGCAGTTTGGTTATGGCTTCGGCTTCTCGGCCTATATGCTATACCTTATATATTATAGCCAAGGTGAACACAAGACGGCTCATTATGCCCTTTGTACGGCTCTGATGGCGCTGTCGATGATGATTCCAGGACTCTTTGCGGGTGCTTTGCAGGAGGCCGTGGGTTACTCTACATTCTTCCTCATCGTCATCGTGGCATGTTCTATGACGTATATCGTCTCCTCGCTACTGAAAATTGATCCTGAGTTTGGAAAGAAAAAAGACGGCTTAGATTCCTAAACCGTCTTGGTAGCTTGCGTCTACCGCCTTACTCTGCAGAATCCGGGAGTAAGGTGGAACATCGTGTGTGAGCCAGATGTTACCACCGATGGTTGAGTCGTGGCCGATGGTGATGCGCCCTAGAACCGAGGCATTGGAATAGATGGTGACATTGTCCTCGATAATCGGGTGACGGGGCACATTCAGCATATTGCCCTGCTCGTCGTATTTGAAACTCTTGGCACCGAGCGTCACACCCTGATAGAGCGTCACGTGGTTGCCGATGATACAGGTCTCACCGATTACCACACCCGTACCATGGTCGATTGAGAAGAATTCTCCTATCTGTGCACCTGGATGGATATCGATACCCGTCTTCGAGTGCGCCTGTTCGGTGATGATGCGTGGAATCACGGGCACATTCATCTCATGCAACCGGTGGGCAATGCGATAGTGTGTCATCGTGTTCACCACAGGATAGCAGAAAATCACCTCACCGTAGGTCGCAGCAGCGGGATCGTTGTCGAACATTGCCTGGATATCTGTATAGAGCAGACGCTTGATTTCTGGCAGTGAGTCGATAAACTCCAAAGCCAACCTTTCGCCCGATGCCTTAACATCGTCCTCAGAACATTCCTCACAGAATTGCAGACCGCGTGCTATCTGCTGACGCAACAGCTGATAGAGCTTTTCCATACTCACACCAATCTGATAAGCTCGCAACTGCTCATCGGGCTGGCGTTTGTTGAAATAGTCGGGGAAGATGATGCTCTTGATGAGGCTCACTATCTGCTTTACGTCCTCCACCGATGGCAGGGGTGTTTCAGTCGATGTGGGCATCATCCGGATCTCATCCTCAATATGCTCTGAGAGCACGCCCACATTGCGGCGCAGCGTCTCGTTGATTTCTCTCTGTTCCATACTTATGTATTGGTTTCGGCTGCAAAGTTAAGGAAAAGCAGTTGAAATTCAAAATAATTCTTGATTAATTTCTGCTTAACATTTGGAAGTTTCGCTTTTTTTGTGTACTTTTGCAATCGAAACCATCAACTATTCTTATTTTTAATTACAACTTATGATGAAAAAACTATTATTACCTCTTCTGCTGATGGTAGCAGTATCCGCTAATGCGGCAGACAACAATCCTGTGTTAACGATTGAAGGTGGTCAGGTAAAGGGCGTCTTGGCTGACGATCATCCTGATGTGTTTGTGTATCGTGGCATTCCTTATGCTGCTCCTCCCATTCGTGAGAACCGTTGGAAGGCTCCTCAGCCCGTTGTGCCCTGGAAGGGTGTGAAGATCTGCGACACTTTCGGACGTCCGAGTTATCAGGCCATCCAGTATACTGGTGGCTATTATACTGAGTGGGGCTATGGTAAGGAAGCCGCTTTCAGTGAAGACTGTCTGTATCTGAATGTGTGGACAAAGGCTCCTGGACAGGTAAATAAGAAGTTGCCTGTAGCCTTGTGGATTCATGGTGGTGGCTATCGCGAAGGTTTCGGCTCTGAGCCCGAGTTTGACGGTCAGGAGTGGGGTGCCAAAGATGTGGTGCTCGTCTCTATTAACTACCGACTGGGTATTTTCGGATTCCTGACTCATCCCTTGCTGGCAGAGGAAAGCCCGAACAAGGTGTCAGGTAATTATGGTATTCTTGACCAGATTGAGGCTCTGAAGTGGATTAAGAAGAACATCGCTCAGTTTGGTGGCGACCCCAACAACGTGACAATCTTCGGACAGAGTGCAGGTGGTGGTAGTGTTCGTACGCTGTGCGAATCTCCCTTGGCCCGTGGTTTGTTCCACAAGGCTGTGATTATGAGTGCGCAGGGACTGAGCATCCCCAATCCCAATGGCGGTGGTATGATGGGTGGCCGTTATAGCGGTGGAAGCATTGAGGATGCTGCTAACAACGCTAAGAAGATGTTCGACTGGGCAGGAATGACCGATCTGCAGAAGATGCGTCAGGCTAGCACGGAGACCGTTTTCGCACTGCCTACCATATATCAGCAGTATCAGCAGGCTAACAGCGGCCAGCAACAGCAGGGCGGCTTTGGTGGCATGATGCGTATGGGCATGGGCTATATGCCAATGCTCGATGGTTATGTCAGTGTGAAGAGCTTTGACGATGCAACCCGTGAGGGAACTTTGGCAGATGTACCTTATATGATTGGCTTCACCCTTAACGATATGGGTAATATGGCTCCAAACATTGCTGAGTTCTGTAAGGTTCGCGCAGAGAAGGGTGGTAAGGCCTGGGCTTACGAGTTCGCTCGTCCGTTGCCCGATGATGGCAGCCATCCTGAGGTGACACAGCGTCTGCGTGGTGCTTTCCACTCCAGCGACCTCTGGTTTGTATTCAAGAGTCTGAAGCATTGCTGGCGTCCTTGGACTAAAGGCGACTGGGACCTTTCAGAGAAGATGCTGACGGCTTGGACTAACTTTGCCAAGTACAGCGATCCTAACGGCCCGAAGGGTGGCGCATGGCAACCCTGCACCGAGAAGAATCCTAAGTTCATGGTGTTCAAGCTGAACGACAAGGATGCAGAGGCTTCTGTCTTCGGTGAGCCTGAGATTGCTCCTCAGCAAGGCTTTGGCGGCTTTGGTGGTTTCTCAGGCGGTGGCAGACCTGGTGGCGCTGGCGCTCCTGGTGCTCCTGGCGCTCCAAGAAGGTAATTTTCCTAGAAATATGAACAAAAAGAATCCCCGTCAGATTTGGCGGGGATTTCTTTTATCTGATGAACAATAATTCTCTGTATTTTGGTAGGGTCCAGAGACCGTCTTCTACAATCATCTCCAGCTTGTCGGCTTCGTAGCGGATGTCCTCCATCTTTGGACAGACGGTGTCGTGATAGGTGATGGCGCGCTGATGGATGTCGGCAATCTGGTTGGCTACACGACGGGCCTCCGTCAGTTCTTCCACAAGACGTTCGATGCGTTCCGTACGCTCTGCAATCTCCTCAATGAGTTTCATGTTACGGGTGGAGAGACGCTCGGCACGTTCTGCAGAGAAGACATCCTTCATGCCTTGCACATTCTTGATCAGCTGACTTTGATAGTGCGTGGCCACAGGAATGATATGATTCATCGACAGATCGCCCATCACGCGGGCCTCTATCTGTACTGTCTTGACATAAGTTTCCCATTTCACCTCATTGCGGGCTTCGAGTTCCTTGCGGTTCATCACCTTCGTGCTTTCGAACATCTGAATACTCTCAGGATCGAGGTAGTGCTCGATAATCACGGGGCATGATTTCTCCACGTCGAGTCCACGCTTGGCTGCTTCCACTACCCAGGCATCACTGTAACCATTGCCGTCGAAACGGATGGGCTTACAGGTTTTGATGTCGTCACGCAGGACATCAAGGATAGCACGGTATTTGGCGGAAGTGTCGGAGTTATCTGAGTTTTTGGAGTACTCAGAGATTTTCTGATCCACGCGCTGTTTAAAGCTTTCGAGGGCTTCGGCAACGGCAGAGTTAAGGGCAATCATTGCTGAGGCGCAGTTGGCTGTAGAACCAGGCGCACGGAACTCAAAGCGATTTCCTGTGAAAGCGAAGGGTGACGTGCGATTGCGATCGGTATTGTCGATAATGAGATCAGGGATCTGGGGGATATCAATCTCCATACCCTGCTTGCCCTTTAGGATGAACAAATCGTCCTTGTCACTCAGTTCGATATGGTCGAGTAACTCTGTGAGCTGTTTGCCGAGGAACGAACTGATGATGGCAGGAGGTGCCTCATTGCCACCTAAACGATGGGCATTGGTGGCACTCATGATTGAGGCTTTCAGCAATCCGTTGTGCTTATAGACACCCATCAGCGTCTCTACGATAAAGGTCACAAATCGCAGGTTCTCCTCAGGAGTCTTGCCTGGGGCATGCAGCAAGACATCATTATTTGCCGTCAGACTCCAGTTGTTATGTTTGCCTGATCCATTGATGCCGTCAAATGGTTTCTCATGTAAGAGCACGCGGAATCCGTGGTTGCGGGCTACACGTTTCATCAGCGACATCAATAGCATATTGTGGTCGACAGCCAGGTTACACTCCTCGTAGATGGGAGCCAGCTCAAACTGGTTGGGAGCCACCTCATTATGGCGCGTCTTACAGGGAATGGCCAGTTCAAGGGCCTGAATCTCGAGATCCTTCATAAAGGCCTGTACACGATCAGGAATGGTGCCGAAATAGTGATCGTCCATCTGTTGGTTCTTCGCACTCTCATGCCCCATCAGCGTACGACCTGTCAACATCAGATCAGGACGGGCGGAATAGAGTCCTTCATCAACGAGGAAATATTCCTGTTCCCAACCCAGATTGACACGTACCTTGTGAACATCGTCGTAGAAATACTGGCAGACGTCAACCGCTGCTTTGTCGATGGCGTGGAGCGAACGCAGCAGAGGGGCTTTGTAGTCGAGGGCTTCGCCTGTATAGGCGATGAAGATGGTGGGGATACAGAGAGTGTCGTCGATGATAAACACAGGTGAGGTAGGGTCCCAGGCTGAATAGCCACGGGCCTCGAAAGTGTTGCGGATGCCACCGTTGGGGAAGCTGCTGGCGTCAGGCTCCTGCTGTACCAACAACTTTCCGCTGAAATTCTCCACCATACCGCCTTTGCCGTCGTGCTCTATGAAGGCATCGTGCTTCTCGGCTGTACCTTCTGTGAGGGGCTGGAACCAGTGGGTGTAATGAGTGGCGCCCATCTCCTGAGCCCATTGCTTCATACCAGTAGCCACTGCATCAGCAATGCTACGGTCCAGACGGGCGCCGTTATCAATCACATCGATGAGTTTGGTGTAGACATCAGCTGGCAGGTATCTGTACATCTTCTCTCGGTTGAATACATATTTGCCGAAATATTCCGACGGGCGTTCAGAGGGGGCTATGACTTCCTTGGCCTGTTTCTTGAACGCTTCTTCAACTACTTGGAATCTAAGGTTACTCATGTATTGGATGTTTGAAATTTGCGATTTTTATCTATACGGGTTATAGCGAACAGATGGTAATTCCGAAGAGCAGGTTGGCGCGTTGAAGATAGGGATTGGTGTGCAGCTCCACAAAGACGGGCAGGTTGAAATGTTTGAACATGAACTTCTTGGTAGCGCGGACAGATGCCATATTACAGGTGAATGACTCGCCATAATACCAGTCGCCGCGAGTGACGGTCCTGACTCCACCTGTTTCCGTTACGACTTTCTCTTGGTAGGTAGTGCCGGCACTTTCCATGGGTGTTACACCTGCACGGATATCCCAGTTGAGACCACCGAGGTTAAATGGCACGCTCAGCTCGATATAAGTGGAATAGGCACGACTGCCGTCAATCTTATAGTCGTTGCCATAGACCATCGTATAGGCTTGCAGTGAACCATATTTACAGGAATAGCCGATGTTAGCCTCCAACTGATGTGGACACTCCGCCTCGCCACCATAGTAGAAGAAGCGGTTTCTGGGATCAACGTCGGCTGTCCAATAATCGGTGACGCCGATATTGAAGCCAAAGAGGCTATAGCCGAGGGTAGTGTTGATTTCCTTCAAGTCATCCTTGTCAAAGGGGGCGTTGCCGGTAATATCCAGTGACAGCCCCTTCCACGCGACGTTCAACTCGGGCTGGATACTGGGCCCAGCCATATCGATACCACGCCACATATAATGGCTGACGAGGTCGGTGGATATGGTTGCAGTGATTTCGTCCTGTGCTTCGATTTTGTCTTGTGCCAATAGCGGCATGCTGGTTATGGCTGCGAGAGCCAAAGCAAAAAACTTTTTCATAATTAGTCTATGTATCTTTTTAAAATGTCATGATATTCGTCTATGCGACGATCTCTGAGGAAGGGCCACCAGCGGCGCACCTGTTCGGAGTGCTCTATGTCGAGTTCCACGATGATGCTCTCTTCCTCATCCGTTGAGGCTTCGTAGATTAATTCGCCTTGAGGACCAGCCACAAACGAGGAGCCCCAGAATTGTATACCGTTGGTTTGTCCTGAAGGATCAGGCTCATGACCCACACGGTTCACAGTGATTACAGGCAAACCATTCGCCACAGCATGCCCTCGTTGTACCGTCTGCCAGGCTATGCGCTGACGCTGTTGTTCCTCAACTGTATCGCTCGACTCATAGCCGATGGCGGTGGGGTAAATGAGCAACTCTGCCCCCTGCAACGTCATCAGACGTGCAGCCTCAGGATACCACTGGTCCCAGCAAACCATCACACCCAGTTTGCCCACAGAGGTCTGGATGGGATGGAACCCAAGGTCTCCAGGGGTGAAGTAGAACTTCTCATAGTAGGCAGGGTCATCAGGGATGTGCATCTTACGGTAGATGCCGGCTATGCTGCCGTCTTTCTCCAACACCACAGCCGTATTGTGATACAGTCCTTGAGCCCGTTTCTCGAAGAGTGAGGTGACGATTACCACCCCAAACTCCTTTGCCAGTTCGCCGAAGAATCGGGTAGAGGGCCCTGGTATCGGTTCAGCCAGGTCGAAATGGTTCACATCTTCTGTCTGACAGAAGTAGAGCGAGTTGTGCAGCTCCTGGAGCACGATGAGTTGTGCCCCTCGCTTGGCCAGGTCGCTGATGCCTTCTGCCAATCTGAGCAGATTGTCCTTGGTGTCAGCGGTGTTGTGCTGCTGCAAAAAACCTATCTTCAATTCTCTCATTATTCACTATTCACTTTTCACTATTCACTTCTCTGGAAACTGCATGGTGCAGCAGTGGATGGATCCATGCTGCTTAATGATGACTTGACTATCGATGGGCACCATCTCCCTATCAGGGAAGGCCTTGCTGATGATGCGGATGGCCTCATTGTCGAGGTCTGGCTGTCCGTAGGTGGGACAGAGCACAGCTCCGTTCAAAATGAGGAAATTGGCATACGTCGCAGGTAATCTCTCATCTCTATCATAAATAGGATGGGGCATAGGCAGTTTCAGAAGCCTGTATGGCTGGCCTTCGAGCGTCGTGAGGGTTTTCAATTGTTTCTCCATCAACTTCAATTCCTCGTATTGTTCGTCGTCAGGATCATCGCAGCCCACATACACCAGCGTGTCGTCAGGACAGATGCGCACCAAGGTGTCGATATGCCCGTCGGTATCGTCGCCTGTCAGCTGTCCGTGGTCAATCCATACGATGCGTTCCGCACATAGGTCGTGCTTCAGGCGCGCTTCGATCTCTTCCTTCGTTTGTGGCTGATTCCTATGTGGAGCCGTCAGACAGCCTGTTGTGGTGAAGATTGTCCCTTTGCCGTCGCTCTCGATGGAACCGCCTTCCAATACGAAGTCCAAGCAGTCTGTATATTCTCCTTCTACGATGCCTGCCTCGTACATCCTGCGATTGATGGCATTGTCGTTATCAGCAGGGAATTTCTCTCCCCAGCCGTTGAAACAGTAGTCGAGCAGGCGGTGGTGACCTTCGTCGTCAGTGAGTGTGATAAACCCGTGATCCCGTGCCCAGGTGTCGTCAGTAGGACAGACGAAGCGCAGCATGTCTCTCGCAGCATCCTGAGGTGCTACTACAATGAGTCGTTCACGCTTGGCAATCTCCCGTGCCATCTGGTGATAAGTCTCGATGATATCATTGAGGATCGGGGCCCAATCCGTATCGATATGCGGCCACGTCAGCTGCACACCCCATTGGGGCTCCCATTCGGCTGGAAGTCGCCATTTTCTGACCGTATGATCTGCCTTGTTGCACATATTTTGGCGCAAAGGTACAAAATAATTGATAATTGATAATTGATAATTGATAATTTTTTGTATTTTTGCAGCAAATTAGTGGTATGTTAGAAGTAAAAGACGCTACAATTGCCGTTGGAGGGCAGATATTGGCAACCGGACTGTCGTTTATGGCGCGCGACGGGCAGCTCACCTGCATCACAGGCCCTGAGGGGTCTGGCAAGACGACGCTGTTGCGTACACTGATGGGTTTTCTTCCTGTCAGTAGCGGTTATGTTAGTGTCGATGGCGAGTTGCTTACTGTCAAGTCGTCTCAGGCTTTCCGTAGGATGATGGCCTATCTGCCTCAGCAGATACAAATGCTTCGTCATCAATTAGAGCCTACGCAGGCTCCAGTCTATGAGCCCGACAACTTTGGCATCTGGAATCCGCTACCGCCAAAGGTCGTTGTTTCCAGACAACCTGCGCCATTGTCACCAGACGACATCTACCGCCTGGCAGAACAGACGTTACAAGAGGCTTCCAACAAGCAGATCATCATTGCTGATGAGCCTGCAGCGAACCTTACCCCTGAACTCTCGGAGCGTATGCTCCAACTGCTTAGTAGCCAGGCAGATGCCGGAAAGACGGTGCTTATCGCTAGTCGCCGTCCTTTGCTGGTGGATCATGCCGACTTGGTCATAGAAATGAATCAAAACACGTAATGACGATGGAATTACATATTTTCTTGGGGTTGCTCCTTTTGTTTATCCCCGCAGGAGCATTATTCATTTTCGATCGTTCGTTGCTCCGTACGATGGGTATTGCCGTGTTACGTATGGTCGTTCAGTTGCTGGTGCTCTGTCTGATTGTCTGGGCTCTGGTGAAGTACGACAATATCTGGCTCAGCCTGTTGTGGCTGGTATTGCTGGCTGTTGTATCGGGTGTGCTGGCCCTCCGTCGGATGAAACTCCCGTTATTGAAGTTCCTGTTGCCTGTCAGTGCAGGCCTATTGGTGAGTGCTTTGTTCGTGGGAGCCTATCTGCTGTTGGCTTGTCTACCTGCGAAGAATGGCTTTGGCGCCAGGTGGTTTGTTCCTGTGATGGCTTTGTTGGTGGGACAAACGCTGACCACCCTCATTCGTGGCCTGAGCACCTATCATTCGGCTCTGAAGGCTGACGAACAGCAATACGAGTTCCTGCGTGGCAATGGTACCAACCATCTGCAAGCCGTGTTGCCCTTTGTGCGTAGGGCTCTGCAACAGGTCTTCGCCCCCACAGCGGCTAATCTGTCTGTGATGGGCATCTATGCGATGCCGTTATTGCTCTGTGGTATCTTCATCGCAGGTGTCGCACCTATCAATGCCTTTGTGGTGACGCTGCAGTTGATTTTCGGCTGCTTGGCAGCCTCAGTCATCGCCCTCGCCGTCACCCTCTGGCTGGCTGATCGTCAGCTGTTCGATAAGTTCGGCAAACTGCAGTAAAGAGCATCCCAACCAAAAAGACATAAAGAAAGCTTCCCAACCAGGGGAAGCTTTTCTTTTTCTTACTCTCCTAATTTCTTGCCTGACATCAGAAGCTCTACCAGCGGGCGATCCTTGAAAGTGTGGCGCTGCTGATCCCAGAAGCCGAAGTCGGCATCGTAGCACCAAGTGGTCCAGGCGATATCAAACTCGTCGAATACGGTCAGCATGTCGCGATACCAATTGTAGGCCAGTTCGCGGTCCACAGGCTCGTAGACACCCCATTCGCCACAGAACAGCTGCAGGTCGTATTTCTTTGCAGCCTCGATGGCATCCTTGAACTGCTCGCGGATCTTGTCGATATTCCAGACCTCTTCGGTAAATTGTTTCAGTTCAGGCTTGATAGCATCTGGAGCAGCATCGTAATCCTCCTTCGACACGAGCACACCAGGATAATTCACCTTGCCCTTGTAGGCAGCACACAGTGGAGACCACCAAGCACCATAATGGGTGAGGATCATCGGGTTGTAATAGTGGAAGCTCAGGATGATGTTCTTGTCGCCCTCAGGCACTTTCAGGAACTTGATGGTCTGGTGTCCCTGCCAGAGGTTACTGCCAATGACCAAAGTACGCTGTGGCTCCAGTTCACGCAATGCCTTGTGTACCTTTGCCACCAGCTGGTTCCACTGCTCATGCTCTTCAGCCACAGGCTCGTTCATAAACTCGTAGGCCACCCAGTCGTTACTGCGGTCTTTCAGGAATTCCGACAGCTGGCGCCAGAGGTTGATCAGTCCTTCCTGGGCTTCCTCTGAGGTGAAGAGGGTATTGGCAGCCTGGTCGGATTCATTCACGGCATTGAAATAGTGCGAACGGATGATGTGCAGGTCGACGATGGCACGGAGGTCATACTTGCGAGCCCAGTCGAGGGCGTTGTTCAGCAGATCCCAGGCCTCAGGGAGCTTCTGCCCTTGCTCATCCCAGAACTGCACCTCGTCGATGGGGATACGCACGAAGTCGAAGCCCAGGTCGTGCAGACGCTCGAAATCGTCCTCCTGGATATGCAGCCTGCGGGCCTCGCCACGCTGTTCTGACTGCGAGAGCCAGTGGCTGACGTTGGTGCCGCGCTTGATGCGGAAATTATTCACTTGTCCTGCCTTGTCCTGAGTCTCATTCTGACTCTTGTTCTGGCAAGATGCGGTTACAAACAGGGCCATGATGACAACGGCCAGCGACAGAAAAAATTTCTTCATATTTTATTGTTTCTAGTTAATTCGGCACAAAGTTACGTAAAAAGATTGGAATTAGAAAATAATTTTGTACTTTTGTGGCGAAAAAACAAAGTAAAGTATGAAAATAACTGGAAAGTATTGGTTATTGTTGGTGCTGACGGCATTTGTGTGGTCGTGCAGGAACAGCAAGGTCGAGGAGACGCAAGTGGCTGATGATCAGAGCTCGACGACCTTCTATCAGACAGGTGCGGCTGAGGCTATGAAGGTCGAGGCTAAGAACCCTGAGGTGCAGAAGGCGAAGATTATCACGCTCTATGAGCAGCCTGCACCATTGACAGACCGTCCTGAGCAGATTCTCAGACGACGGGGCTATACGACCTCCTACAATAGCAAGTCGAAGACGCCCAACTGGGTGGCTTGGCATCTGACGAAAGCTCATACCTATGGCAATAATCAGCGCAAGAACGAGGTGTTTTTCGAGGACGAGTCCATCGAGCGCAATCAGCGGGCCACTGACAATGACTACTATAATTCGCGCTATGATCGTGGCCACATGTGTCCTGCTGGCGACAACAAATGGGATGCCCAGGCCATGCGGGAGTCGTTTCTGTTTACGAACATCTGTCCGCAGAATCACGGACTGAACAAATACGAGTGGAACGATCTGGAGATACAATGTCGCGACTGGGCACGCGAATACGGTGCCATCGACATCGTCTGCGGACCAATCTACAAGGGTACTGGCGATCAGAAAACCATCGGACGCAACAAGGTATGGGTGCCGGATGCTTTCTTCAAGGTGATTCTCTGTCGTCAGGGCAAGCCTAAGGCCATCGGCTTCATCTATCGCAATGAGGGCGTGAAGCAGACGATGGACGAGGCCTTGCGCACTGTCGACGAGATCGAGGCTCTCACAGGTATAGACTTCTTCCCTGCGCTCGAAGACGCTACAGAGACCCGCATCGAGGCCAAAGCCGACCTCACCGACTGGTGATTAATAGAAACGAATTCCCCTAATTTATCCTTAATTCTCTTAGTTTAAAATTGGGAAAATTCGGGCTCACCAGTAAATTCCTGTGTTTATCCGTATATCATTGACAGCCTATATAGAAAGAAGTCCACATCGATTACTCCCCTAAGCTGTGCACGGAATTGCTTGATTTTTGAGTTTAGGGACTCTGCAGAAGCATTGGTCGC
>JAGCDZ010000051.1 GCA_017650905.1 Prevotella sp.
TACCTTAATCCTTATCCCTGGCAGAAGTTGAATGATTATCTCTTAACCCTTGTTTTTGTTGAATGGGGTAGGCGATATCCCTATCATCATCAACTCTGGCTATCGGAGTGAGGAAGTGAATCGGAAATGTGGCGGCGCGAAAGGCTCGAATCATCTGACAGGCTGCGCGGTGGATATCCGTTGCTATGGCCCTGAGCAGATGATCCGCATGGTGGGGATATTGCTGGATATCGCAGACGGCACTAAGCGGGATTTTGATGAGCTGATTCAGGAGAAGCGCGGTTCTACTTATTGGGTTCACTTCGCGGTGCGTCCGAAGGATAACCGCAGGAAGATTCTCTTCGACTGCAGATAATCGTGCATTAAAAAAGAGGATGTGCCCGGCACATCCTCCTTTGTCTCTTGAGTCGTTGATCATTTTACGCTGATCGTGAGTTCGTAGTCGTTGTGGTTACCATCCATGCAGTACCAGCGGATGACATAACTGTCGCAACCGAGGTCGAGTGCGTATTCGCGCATGGTGCGTCCGCCGTTCTTGTCGTTGATGATGTTCTTGGCGTAGGCTACCGTGTACTGAATGGCATTCTCACTGTCAATCGTGCGGTCGGCAACGCGGGTGAGTGTCTGGAACACCTCGGGGAACTGATTCATCAGGGCTTCCGTCAGCTTCTGCTTGTCGCCGTTGTGACCTTCCTTACCCAGCGTTGAGGGCGTTACGTCGAAGTGCCATGTCTGTTCTGCGCGGTTGGGCTCCAGAAAGGTGAAGCTATTGTTCCTGTTGGTGCTATACCATCTGTCTGTCCATTTCTTACCTTCGCCTTTCTTCTTCGTCAGGCACTGCATCTGGCGGTAGTTCTCCACTTTCATGGTGTAGCGGCCGCTGGGGTTCTTAACCGACCAGCATATCTGATTCTCAAAGTCTGCATCGTTGACAACAATATCTGGTACTATCGGGTGACAGATCTTGTCATTATTGTCAGTGTACAGCTTTATTTCCATACCGCACTCGTAGGTCCATTTCACCTTATTGCCAGTTGTATTCTTCACCACCTTCAGATCCTTGGATACAGAGGTGTTCGACATGGTGAATGAGGTGCCTCTGGTCCATCCGTGTGAGTAGTTGAATCCCACCGATGGGTCCTTTGCGGCAGTGAAAGTGAATCCGATGTTGTTGCTCTCGCTCTTGCTGGTGCCGATGGCAATCGTCTGGCTGTTGGTATTGTTGTCAGTGGTAGGCAGTGCCTGCACAACGGCGATTGTACCATTGCCGGTCAGTTCCATCATGCTCTCGTACTTATTGAGCCATGAGCCGTAATAGAGGTCGTGGCCGTTTTCCCAGTTCGAACCTGTTCTGTACCATCGTGGCTCATAGGCACCCCAGTAGAAGGTGTCATAGTAACCATTGCCGGTGTCGCAGTCGTACACTTTTCCACCCACGCGGATCAGACTGTTCTGCTTCACGTAGTAGTAGTCGGTGTTGGCTTTGTTACCGTGATCGTTCACGCCCCACACTCTGTAAGTGGTACGGAAGCAGCCGTCACGCGACACCTCCAGATTGCGCCAGTCGTGGGTTCTGATATAGCTCTCTACGGTAAACTCATCGCTGCAGCTCATCATTTCGTTGATGCTCGATTCTGCGGCGCCTCTGGTGGTCCTCGTTGAAGCCACTTTCTCGTCCATCAGCCACATTGCTGCACCGTCGGCTATCAAACCGCTACGATAGGCCGAGACCTTGCTGTTGGCTGGAATAGCGGGCTCTTCGGTCACCACACCATCCTGATCGATGCAGCCGTCATAGTGCTCTTCACTGTTCTTGGTGACATACTGGTAGCAGCCGTCAGTGTTGAAGATGACGAGTTCGGCCACAACGCCATTCTCCGTGTCGGCGACGCTGGAACGGGTCGTAGCGAAGTTCTTCACATTCTGCACTCTTGCCTTCATCAGATCACCCTCAAAGGTGCCCTGGCTGCGGCGGTTGCCACGTGACTTGACGACGATGTCACCATCGGCAGTAAGCTTGGCTGTCCTGGCTGCTGCCATCTGCTCTGACAAAGCGTCGGCCAGTGCATTGAGCTGATCGCCTGTAGGACGCTCAACGGCTATGCTTCCGCCATTCAGATAGACGGCTGCCCAAGCCTGCATGTCGCTGCCGGTATAGTCTGCGATATCGTTACCATTGACCAGGATGAGACGTGTGTCCCTATCAACCTTACTTGATGTAGAAGACAGTCTGCGGGCCAGCGCTGCACCTACGGAGTTGTCGTTGAAGTTGCTCAGTACGGCACCGTCAACGTTGTTGGTTACTCTGACGTTCATCTCGTCGTTGCTCTGCTCGGCGGGGATAACAGCTTCAGTGTTCTCATTATTATTAGTCGAATTGCTGTCTTTCAGTTCCAAATCATCGCTGCAAGCAGTGAAACCTACGATCATTATACCTGCGGTAAGGATGCTCATGAGCATCGACTTTACCATTGAATTCTTAGTTTTCATAATTGTAAGTTTTAAATTGTTCGACATCTTATTTTTATCTCTGATTACGTCTTTTGACGTTACAAAGATAGGAACTATGGAAGCTTGTTACAAATTATTATATGTATTTCTTCGCAAGTTGTATGGACAAAGGGGCATTTTTTGGACAAAACGGGGGTATAGGTTTGGTTTTTTGTCCAAAGCAGGGTGAAAAAACTCAGAATTTGACTGGAAAAGTTTGGTGGTTCAGTTATTTGTTCGTACCTTTGCAGGGATGAAACAGATGAGGCTATTGATAGCGGCTGCAGTGGTGCTCCTGATGGTGGGATGCCTGCAGGATAAGGTCGGAGGTGTCAAGGTGTATACGGACCCTTCGGCAGAGCTGTATTCGATTCCTAATCAGACGGGGCTGTTCCTGTTTCATTCCAGCGGTCCTTGGAAGGCTACCAGTTCTGAACCTTGGCTGCAGGTGTTAAAGGCGTCGGGGCCTGGTGGTACTGACACGCTCAAGGTGATGACTACGGAGAAGAATCTCACGGGTATGGAGCGGACGGCCATTGTCACCCTGGAGGCTGATGGCGAGATGTGTACCGTCGACGTGAAGCAGCGTGACGAATATGCCGAGTTCGACCAGGATCAATTCAGCCTTGGTGCTGAAGGCGGTATGCTGGAAGTGACTTTCAGGACGAATGCTCCGGACAGCCTGCAACTCTATGTGACGGGGACGCTGGCGCAATATCTGGAGGATACGCGTAAGAAGGACTCCACGGACACCCGCACTGAGAAAACGGGCAAGCTGAACTGGCTGCGCGTGCTGCCGAATACGGACACGATTGCGCGTAATGGATTCTTCTATCTGGCCATCGGTATCGGCAATAACAATCACGTCTGCCTCGACACCCTGATATTCCATCAAGATGCCTTTCAGCCTGATTCGCTGAAGGAGCCATAAATTCTGATTATCTTCGCTGTTTGAAGAAGTCCTGCATCAACTGGCGGCACTCTTCTTCCAAGACGCCTCCCACAATGGTGGCTTTGGGATGCATGGCTTTGGGCGCAAACTCATGATAGCCCCGTTTCTCGTCGAGACAGCCGTAGACGATGCGCGGGATCTGTGCCCAGCCGATGGCGCCGGCACACATCACACAAGGCTCGACGGTGACATAGAGCGTACACTCGTTAAGGTATTTCCCGCCCAGGAGGTTTGCTGCCGAGGTGATGGCCTGCATCTCAGCATGAGCCGTCACGTCGCAGAGCGTCTCTGTGAGGTTGTGGCTGCGGGCGATGATGCGGTCCTTGCACACGATGACGGCACCGATGGGAATCTCGCCTTGCTTATAGGCCATACGGGCTTCGTCGAGCGCCCGCTGCATGTAGAATTCGTCTTTTTTCTGTTGTTCTTGCTCAATCATGCTGCAAAATTACAAAATAATTTGTATCTTTGCAAGCGGATTATGGATTTTAAGATTATTCATATCGACGAGACGGACTCCACCAACCGCTGGCTGAGGAACTCATCGGGGACGGTTCTGAATGAGTCTTCGCATGAGAACTCACTCGGAATCGTCCCCAGTGAGCTCTGCGTGGTAGCAGACTATCAGACGGCGGGGAAGGGCTGTGGCAGCAATTCATGGGAGAGCGAAAGGGGCAAGAACCTGACGTTCTCGATGCTGATTCATCCAGAGGGGATTCCTGCGAATGAGCAGTTCAGAATCACGGAGGTGGTATCCGTTGCCCTCTGCGAGACGCTGGAGCCCTATATAAATAATAAGGTGGAAATCAAATGGCCGAACGACATCTATGTGGGCGACCGGAAGATCTGCGGCATCCTGATAGAAAACCGCCTGCAGGGTGCTACAATCAGGGACAGCATCATCGGCATCGGACTGAATGTGAATCAGCGGGTGTTTCTGAGCGATGCTCCCAATCCAGTATCAATGTATCAGCTGACGGGGCAGGAGACCGACCTTGATGCGTTGCTACATCAGTTTCTCGCAGCCTTCGGGCGTGTCGCCCAAACCCCGACCACCAGTTCTGACTATAGGGCAAGGCTTTTCCGGAAAGGCATCCCTGCGCTCTACGAAGATTCATCGGGGCGCTTCAAGGCAACGCTGGAGGATGTCGAAACCGATGGCAGGCTTGTCCTGCGTGACGACACGGGTCAAGTGCGCACGTATGCTTTTAAAGAAGTACAATTCATAATATAAACAATTCATTATGGCAAGATTTAAGCGAATTCTATTGAAGTTATCGGGCGAGAGCCTGATGGGCAAGCAGGGTCACGGTATCGACCCTGAGCGTCTGGGCGACTATGCGCGTCAGATTAAGGAAGTGGCAGAGATGGGTGTTCAGATTGGCATCGTAATCGGCGGCGGTAACATCTTCCGCGGTCTGAGTGGCGCCAAGAAGGGTTTCGACCGTGTGAAGGGCGACCAGATGGGCATGTGTGCCACTGTGATCAACTCGTTGGCTCTGAGCAGCGCTCTCGATGCAGAAGGGGTGAAGAACAAGGTGCTGACCGCTATCCGCATGGAGCCTATCGGTGAATTCTACAGCAAGTGGAAGGCCATCGAGGCGATGGAGGCCGGTTATGTGTGCATCTTCTCAGCAGGCACAGGCTCGCCTTATTTCACCACTGATACGGGTTCCAGCCTGCGTGGTGTGGAGATCGAGGCCGATGTGATGCTGAAGGGTACGCGTGTGGACGGTATCTATACCGCTGATCCGGAGAAGGATCCCACAGCGACGAAGTTTGAGGATATTACCTATCAGGAGGTGCTGGAGCGCGGTCTGAAGGTGATGGACCTCTCGGCTGTCTGCATGTGTCAGGACAACAACCTGCCTATCTACGTCTTCAATATGGACGTAGTCGGTAATCTGAAAAAGGTGATGGACGGGGAACAGATCGGCACACTCGTGCATCCGTAAGCCAACCTGCGACGAGTCCGCTAATCGTGGACCTCTTCGAACTCAACGTATTCGCCGTCGTCGTGGCTGAAGATCTTCTTATCGGTCTCTCGTTCGTCGATAATCGTTACACCACTGCTCGTAGTTGTTCTACGGGCAGTTTTTTGTTCTGCACCCTGCTGCGCTCTCTGCCGGCGCTTCTGCTGGGTTTGTGGATCGTCGCTGCTCTTGAAATAGTCGTCGCCGAAGGGATTCTTCCCCTTCTGCTCCTTCCGCTTCTGGTTTAACTCGAACTGGTCTTCTGCGACCTTGCGCATCTGACGAAAGCTTTTATAGGTGAAGTTGATGATCACCAGTATGATGATGGCTAAGGCTATCAAGCCGAAGATGATGACGCCGATGAGGAATTTAAACATGACAGGTTATTAGTTTGTTTTATTTATCCTGGAGGTAATAATAGACAGAATGATATACCACGCGATGATGGCTGCAAGTCCGCTTACACCCAAGAAGAGCAGCAGCGGTATGCAGGAGAGGATGAAGATGTATTTGATTTCATTGCCCTTCCAGCCCCAGGTCTTGAACTTCAGGGCAAACATGGGGATTTCTGAAATAAGCAGCCAGCAGCTGATGAACGTGCCGCAGAGGATGATCCATTCTGCATGGGGGATGGTGGAGATGGTGCTGCCCAAGCCCACAATCAGCGAGCCCCAGAAGAGGGCGTTGGCTGGGGTAGGGAGTCCGATGAATCCAAGGGCCTGTCGCTCATCGAGGTTGAACTTCGCCAGTCGGAGGGCAGAGAAGGCTGCCATAATGAAAGCGAGGAAGGGGAGGACGGGCCAATGGATATGGAACGTGCAGAGATAGTCGAACACGATGGCTGAGGGAGCAAAGCCGAAAGTGATGTTGTCGGCCAATGAGTCGAGTTCCTTTCCGATAGGGGAAGAGACATGCAGCAGACGGGCCACCATACCGTCGAAGAAGTCGAACATCGCACCGATTACGATGAAGAGCAACGCCAGCTGTGCATCACCCGTAAAGGCGAAATAGGTGGCAATGCAGCCTGAAATCAGGTTACAACACGTAATCGTATTGGGAATATGCTTCTTCATTTCTCTCGCCTCTAATTACTTATCTCATCTTGGCTATCACGGTCTGGTCGCCGGTAGTAGGCTGTCCTATGGTGACGCAGGCTTTGGCGGTCAGAGGCAGGTAGACATCCACGCGGGAGCCAAGTTTGATGAAGCCCAGGTGCTCGTCGATATAGCACTCCTCACCCTCTTTGGCGTAAGTCACAATGCGACGGGCCAAAGCGCCTGCTATCTGGCGCACCAGCACATCTTCGCCGTCGGGGGTTGTAATCATGATGTCGGCATGCTCGTTCTCCTCGCTGGCCTTGGGGAGCCAGGCCTTGTGGTAATTGCCGTCCTGATGGTGAACGAACTTTACCTTGCCGTCGATGGGGAACCAGTTGGCATGCACGTTCAGCGGGCTCATAAAGATACTGATCATCAGGCGCTTATCGTGGAAGTATTCGTTTTCCTCAGCCTCTTCTACCACCACAATCCTTCCGTCGGCAGGTGCTACCACCAGCTTCTCCGTATCACCATTGTAATAGCGGATAGGACAGCGGTAGAAGTTCAGGGCCATCAGCCATGCTGCGCCGAAGATGACGATAAAGATCCAGAAGGGTATCGTAGTGCTGAATGAATACCAGAGCAGATAAGCAATGCCGATGATGGCCAACGCACTCCAAGTGAGTTCGTGGGTGCCCTCACGGTGAATCCTGATTTTCTTCAGTTTCTTGATTCTATCTCCCATTAATAATTAGGTGTCTTTATGAATTTGTGTGCAAAGGTACATCTTTTTTACGTAAGAAGCAAATTTTTCTGCCATTTCTTTTGGTATTCTCAAGATTTAGCCGTATCTTTGCCATCTGCCAATAGGGCATTTTTCTGGAAATATGGAAGATTTCATACATCTGCACGTACATACCTATTATTCAATTCTCGATGGACAGTCGAGTATTCAACGGCTTGTAGACAAAGCTGTTAAGGACGGCATGCGAGGCATGGCCATCACCGATCACGGCGACATGTTCGGCATTAAGGAATTTTACGACATTTGCATGGATGTGAACAAGGGCCGTAAGAAGGCGGGCCTTGAACCCTTCAAGCCCATCTTCGGTTGCGAGATGTATGTGGCCCGTCGCGGCGACAAGAGTCTGCGCGAGAGCAAGGAAGACCTCGGTGGCTACCACCTCATCGTGCTGGCCAAGAATGCGAACGGCTATAAGAATCTCATCAAGCTCGTCAGCAACTCCTGGGTTGAAGGTTTCTACAACCGTCCGCGTACAGACCGTATGGAGCTTGAGAAATACCATGAGGATCTGATTGTGTGCTCTGCCTGTCTCGCCGGTGAGGTGCCTGCGAAGATCCTGAAAGGCGATATTGCCGGTGCCCGCGAGTCTATCGAATGGCACAAGCGCCTTTGGGGTGATGACTACTATCTGGAGCTGCAGCGCCACGAGGTGACTGATCCCTTGCAGAAAGCCAATCGCGAGACCTTCCCCTTGCAGCAGCAGGCTAACAAGGTGCTTATCGAACTGGCCAAGGAATACGGCATTAAGCTGGTGTGTACCAACGATGCCCATTTCGTAGACAAGGAGAATGCTGAGGCCCACGACCATCTGCTCTGTCTCTCTACGGGTAAGGATCTCGACGATCCCACGCGTATGCTCTACTCCAAGCAGGAGTGGTTTAAGACGCGTCAGGAGATGAACGATGTCTTCAGCGATGTGCCTGAGGCCTTGTCGAATACCCTCGAGATTCTGGATAAGGTGGAGATGTATAGTCTCGACCACGATCCCATCATGCCTTTCTTCCCCATACCCGAGGACTTCGGAACCGAGGAGGAGTGGCGACAGAAGTTCACGGAACAGCAGCTCTACGACGAGTTCACCTCCGACGAGAATGGCCAGAATCAGCTCTCACAGGAAGAAGGCGAGATGAAAATCAAGAAACTGGGTGGTTACGACAAGCTCTATCGCATCAAGTTTGAGGCCGACTATCTGGCGAAGCTCGCCTACGAAGGTGCCCATCGCATTTATGGCGATCCCCTTTCCAAGGAGGTTGAGGAGCGCATCCGGTTCGAGCTTCATATTATGAAGACGATGGGTTTCCCAGGCTACTTCCTCATTGTGCAGGATTTCATTAACTCCGCCCGCGATGAGTTAGGCGTGATGGTGGGACCTGGCCGAGGCTCCGCAGCAGGTAGTGTGGTGGCCTATTGCTTAGGCATCACGAAGATCGACCCATTGAAGTACGACCTGCTGTTTGAGCGTTTCCTCAATCCCGACCGTATCTCGCTCCCTGATATCGATACCGACTTCGACGACGACGGACGAGGCAAGGTGCTGAAGTGGGTGGAGGATAAGTATGGTCACGAGAACTGTGCCCATATCATCACCTATGCCACGATGGCTACCAAGAACTCCATCAAGGATGTGGCCCGTGTCGAGAAGGTGCCCCTGAGTATCTCCAACGCCCTCTGTAAGGCTATTCCAGACCGTCTGCCTGACGGTCCTGATGGCAAGGCTACGAAGATGAACCTCTCTAACGCTATCAAGTATGTGACTGAATTGCGCGAGGCGGAGGCCTCTTCCGACAAAGCCCTCGCCAATACCATCAAATATGCCAAGATGCTTGAGGGCACGGTGCGAGGCACAGGTATCCATGCCTGCGGCTTCATCATCTGCCGCGATCCCATCAGTGACCACGTGCCCGTATCAACTGCCGATGACCCCGACTTCAAGGGTACCAAGACCAATTGCACCCAGTATGATGGTCATGTGATTGAGTCGACAGGTCTCATCAAGATGGACTTCTTAGGACTGAAGACCCTCTCGGAGCTGAAGGAGGCCTGCGCCAATATCAAGCGTACACGGGGTATTGACATCGACCTTGACAACATCCCTATCGATGATGCCAAGACCTATGAACTCTATCAGCAGGGACGCACCGTCGGTACTTTCCAGTTTGAATCGCAGGGCATGCAGAAATACCTGCGCGAACTCAAACCCACTGTCTTCGAGGACCTTATCGCTATGAACGCGCTCTACCGTCCCGGTCCTATGGGTTATATCCCTCAGTTTATCCGTCGTAAGCATGGAGACGAACAGATTACCTACGACATCCCCATCATGGAGAAATACCTGAAGGATACCTATGGTATTACGGTGTATCAGGAGCAGGTGATGCTGCTGTCACGTCTGTTAGCCGATTTCACCCGTGGTGAGAGCGATGCCCTCCGAAAGGCGATGGGTAAGAAGAAAAAGGATATCGTCGATGCCATGAAGCCCAAGTTCATCGAGGGTGGCAAGAAGAACGGTCACGATCCGAAGGTGCTCGAAAAAATCTGGGCTGACTGGGAGGCTTTCGCTTCCTATGCCTTCAACAAGTCGCACGCTGCCTGCTATTCGTGGGTGGCTTATCAGACGGCCTATCTCAAGGCCAACTATCCAGCTGAGTTCATGGCTGCTATCATGAGCCGTCGGCGTGACCAGATTACGGAAATCACCAAACTCATGGATGAGTGTAAGGCGATGGGCATTGCTACCTTGGGACCCGATGTCAACGAGTCGTATGAGAAGTTCGGTGTGAACCATCATGGTGAGATCCGCTTCGGCTTAGGTGCCATCAAGGGCATGGGTGATTCTGCGGCTATGGCTATCATTGAGGAACGTGAGAAGAACGGCCCATACAAGGATATCTACGATTTCGCCCAGCGTGTCAGCTTCTCATCAGTCAACCGTAAGGCCTACGAAAGTCTTGCCCTGAGTGGCGGATTCGACAGCTTCGGCATTCGTCGTGAAGATTATTTCGCACTCAATCACAAGGGTGAGATGTTCCTCGACACACTTGTGCGCTACGGACAGACCTACCAGCAGGAAAAGGCTGAGATGCAGAATTCCCTCTTCGGGATGTTCGGCGACGGTGTTGAGATTGCCCAGCCGCCAGTGCCTAAGAGTGATACGCGCTGGAGTGATATCGAACGCCTGAACAAAGAACGTGACCTCGTGGGTATCTATCTCTCTGCCCACCCGCTCAACGAGTTTAAGATTGTTATTGACAACCTGTGTAACACCAGTTGCCCAGAACTGACGGATATCGGCAGCATCACTGGTCGAGAGGATGTGGCATTGGGTGGCATCGTTACAGCCGTCAGAACGGGTTTCACCAGGAATGGCAAACCCTTTGGCATTGTGACGCTCGAGGATTTCGACGGCTCTGGCGAACTGCCTCTCTTTGGCGAGAACTGGGGTCAGAACAGCGGTATGTTCTCTATCGGTGCCTCCGTCTATGTGGTAGGCAAGATACGTGCGCGCTATCAGAACAACCCGGACAGTCCCAAGGAACTGAAGGTGAACCGCGTAGAATACCTGCAGACGGTCAAGGAGCATGCCATCGAACGCATCACCATCTCGCTTATTACCGATCCTGAGGTGCTTGATGAACAGATTGTAGCCGAGCTCAACGAACTGATTGCCGAGAATCCCGGTAAGACCAAGTTGTTTTTCCAGCTGCGCGATTCCTTAGGCAAGAACCACGTGCTGCTGCGATCTCCCAACAAGGGTGTTGATGTGCGTCACACCCTGATCGACTACATCGAGAGTCATCCCAATGTGATGGATTATAAGATCAATTAAACATTAATATTCACCTATCAAAAAACAAATCATTATGGAAGTAACAATTTCAAGTGAGAATTTCGAGAGCCTGAAGAATGGCAATTTGCCATTAGTGGTTGATTTCTGGGCTACCTGGTGCGGTCCCTGCCGTATGGTTGGTCCTATCATCTCGAAGTTGGCAGAGAAGTACGACGGCAAGATTGTCGTAGGCAAGTGCGACGTTGAGGAAAACGAAGACATGGCTGTTACTTTTGGCATTCGCAACATCCCAACCATCCTTTTCTTCAAGGGTGGAGAGATTGTCGACAAGATGGTCGGTGCCCAGAGTGAGGTTAAGTTAGAAGAAAAGTTCCTGTCACTCCTGTAAGCAATGGCAAGTCTTGAAGAAGAAATCCGCCTCGATGAGGAGGAGAACAGAAGGGAATTGGCGTTCATCCGCGAGCGGATCCCGTTTGATGCCAAGAAGCATTATAGCGATGAAACCATCCTGTATATGATGGACTTGATAGTAGACTACTACTATACAAGTGGCATCCTGGAGAGCGATGAGGAAGAGGTGGACATCGACCTTGAGGCTGTAGCCGACTATGTCTGCAAGAAGGCCAAGGAAGAGGGTGTCAACAACCTCCAACCGGAATATGTGCTCTTCGTCGTACAGGCCGACCTCGACTTTCAGGAACAGAACCTGTAATTTTTCTGACAACGGATTACACGGATTGAACGGATTTAGCTGCTGATAACCAGTATCGCCAAATCCGTATAATCCGTGTAATTTGTGGTTTTTAGAAATCGACGGTTCGTGAGCCGTCGGTATTTTCGGTGATGCTCACTTTTACGGCATCCTCAGGTAATACCTCTTCAATCAGCTCCGGCCATTCTATCAGGCAGAGGGCACCAGAGTAGAAATAGTCCTCAAAGCCCATGTCGTAGACCTCCTCCAATTTCTTGATGCGGTAGAAATCGAAGTGGAAAATACGTTCAGAGGTGAGAGATGTGTCGCAAGAATACTCATTTACGATGGCAAAGGTGGGGGAGGTGATGACGTCGTCTACACCCAACTCCTCACAGATGGCCTTGATAAATGTGGTCTTGCCGGCTCCCATCTTGCCGTAGAACGCAAACACAGTGTGGTCGCCGATATTTTCGATAAACGTCCGCGCTGCCTCGTTGATATGCTCCAGATCCTGTATCTTAATCTCCATAACTATTCACTATCTTTTCTTTCCTGTCATGATGATGAGCGGTATAATCATCTCCTCCATTGAGATTCCTCCGTGCTGGAAGGTGTCACGATAGTAGCTCACGTAGTAGTTGTAATTGTTGGGGTAGGCCAGGAAGGAGTCGCCTGTGGCAAACACATAGCTCGTAGAGAGGTTAGGTGCCGGCAGCTGTGCCTTCTGCGGCTCGCGGATGGTGAAGAGGTTCTTGTCGTCGTAACTCAGGTTCTTGCCCAACTTATAGCGCAGGTTGGTATTGGTGTTTCTGTCGCCGACAATCTTAATGGGCTGTGTACAGCGGATACTGCCGTGATCGGTGGTTACAATCACCTTGCAGCCCTCCTGTGCCAGATGGCGGAAGAATTCGGCGATGACCGAATGCCTGAACCACGAGAGGGTGATCGACCTATAGGCACTCTCGTTATTAGCCAGCTCGCGTACCATCTTTGATTCCGTGCGGGCGTGACTCAGCATATCGATGAAGTTGAATACCACTACGTTCAGATCGTTCTTCCCGAGGTTTGCCATCTGCATCATCAGTTTGTCGGCATCAGCAGAGTTGTTCACCTTGTGGTACGAGAACGTGTTCTTCTTACGATAACGGTCCAGCTGGGTCTGAATGAGGGGTGCCTCGTTCAGGTTCTTACCTTCCTCCTCATCCTCGTCAACCCAGAGGTCGGGGAACATCTGGGCGATTTTGTTAGGCATAAGACCTGAGAAAATGGCGTTGCGGGCATATTGCGTAGCGGTAGGCAGAATGCTGAAATAGAGGTCTTCCTCAATGTCAAACTGCTTGTTGAGTTCTGGTGCCAACATGCGCCATTGGTCGTAACGGAAGTTATCGAGAACCACCAGATACACCTTCTCACCTTCGCTGAGCAGAGGGAATACCTTGGTCTTGAACACCTCTGGCGAAAGAATAGGACGGTCACCGGAAGCGGTCGTCGGATTCAACTGCGCCACCCAGTCCAGATAATTCTTCTTGATGAACTTCGCAAAGCCCAGGTTCGCCTCCTCCTTCTGCATGCGGAGCATATCCGTCATGTTGCTGTCTGTCGAACTCAGCTCCAGTTCCCAGTGTACGAGTTTCTTATACACCTCTACCCAGTCTTTCCAGGTTCTGCAATCCATAATCTGCATGGCTATCTGCTGGAACTGCTGCTGATACTGTGTCTGTGTCACCTCCGTCTCGATTTCCTCACGATGGATGTTCTTTTTCAGCGTCAGCAGGATCTGGTTGGGGTTCACGGGTTTGATGAGGTAGTCGGCAATCTTCTGACCGATGGCCTGATTCATAATGTCCTCCTCCTCACTCTTGGTCACCATCACCACAGGCAGGTTAGGGTGTATCTCCTTGATGCGCTGCAAGGTCTCCAGTCCGCTGAGGCCAGGCATTTGCTCATCGAGCAATACCAGGTCGAAGTTCCGGTCCTTGCAGAGGTCGATGGCGTCGGTGCCGTTGCTTACCGTCACCACGTCATAACCCTTGCTTTCCAGAAAGAGCCGCTGAGCCTGCAACTGCTCTATCTCATCATCCACCCAAAGTAAATAACCGTTTATCATATCTTTTTTCTTCTAACTTCTAACAATCAATCTTACCTCTTACTTCTTACCTCTCACCTCTAAATTACCAGAAGTCCTCGTCGAAATCGAAGTCCTTGGTCTTTTTCTGCTTCTTCTTGTTATTCTGCAGAGGACCATCCTCGTCCTCGTCATCATATTCATCGTCATCATCATCTGAACCCTTCTTCTCTAATGGGATGTCCTCGGGGTCTAAGAACTCGACATCTTCCGGACGGATGAGCAGCTTGTCGGTGCTCGTCTTCATCGGCACGAAGATATCCTCGTAGAACTTCTCATAGTCGTCGTAGCTGAACTGCACACCCAACAGAGGCAGGTTCACCTCGCTGATGATGAGGCTATGACAGGGGGCGAGTTTCTCCGCCATCACCTCGTTGGCATACAACTGACGGGCGTATTGCAAGGCTTCGTCATAGCTCTGGAATCCCCTGATGAGCATACGCTGCAGACCATCGTCCTCGTCGGTGGAAATCTCGAAGTTACGCACCAGGAAGTTTGTGAAGTTATAACGTGCTATCTCGAAGAGCAGTTGGTTCTGGTCTACGCTGTCAGGCTCGTAGGTGAGGATGAAGATGAAGCGCTGGTTGGGGTCGGCACTGAGGGTATCTGCCTTTGTGGAGTCTGCTGTGAGAGTGATGTCACGCCGCGACCACACATCGCCGATATCGAACTTGCCGCCATGCAGCTTGCGACCTTCCTGTACGCCCTTCACAATCATACCTGCCATTTCGGCCACTTCGCTCTGGGGATGCTTCTCAACCACCTCCTTCAACTGCTCCAAGCAGCCGTTGGCATCACCGTTGTTCAATCGGCTCAAACCGTCGATGAAGATGAACTTCGCACGGTGCTCACCCAATGGGAAACGATCGGCAGAGATGCGGGCATTACCAGCCACTTCTTCGAACTTGTCATTCTTAAAGGCGGCGTAGGTTGCTGCGTAGAGCGAGTCCTCGATATGGGTTCCGAAGCGGGCATTGTCGGCAAAGTAGGGATCGGAGAGCAGTGTGGTCCACTCGCTCTCAGGATGCTCGGCCTTCAGGTGGCTCAGACAGGCTTCAGCCGTATCGTGGCGACCTAAACGCGAGTAGAGCAGGAAGAGGTGATACCACGCATCGTCAAGTTTTTCGAAGTCGGGATAGTCCTTCGTCAGACGCAGCAGTTGCTTCTCGCTGAGCTTCAGATTGTCGAGCCTGTCTTTGAAGATGATACCCGACTGCAACAAGGCCTCCTTGATGATATTGTGGCTTGCGGCTTTCTGCTCGTCAGTGAAAGGAATCTGTGCCAGATAATACTCGCGGTTATGAGGATCGTTGGCGAGGGAGTCCTGAGGTGTTTGAGCCTGTAAGCTGTCGCTGGGGAGGGCGCCCTGTGCGCCGAGGGAGTCTGCGAATTCAGGGTTCTCAGAGTTTTCCGGATTCTCTGGGTTCCCTGATTTATCCAAGTTGTCCGAATTCTCTGAGTTCTCCGAATCTTCTGAATTCTCCGAATCTTCTGGATTCTCAGAGCCTTCCGAGGCCTCCGAATCCTGAGAGCTATCTGTTGATTCTGTATTCGCCCAGCTCACCACCGTCTGATTCATTCGTTGCCAGTTATCGGCATTCTCTCGCCGTCCCCACTGGCGCTGGAAGGTCGTCTTTCCCTGGCTTACAGCGGTGGGATTATAGAAATACCACTGCCCGTTGTTCTGCCCTAAGGGTGAAGGCGGCATATTCGCCATATCCCCTCCCATCGGCGCCATAGCCTGGTTTTCACGCAACTGACGCTCTACTTCGGCTATCTCTGCTGCCTCACGTTCCTCCTTCTCCTTGCGTTCCAGTTCCTCAATCACGCGGTCGATGGCCGCCAGACGTTCTTCTTCTGGCAAATCGGCCAGAACCAACAGCGAATCTTGCAGATAGATGGCGTCGGTATGGGGCACGAGCGCATCGAGCACTCTCGAACGCTCCGACAGTTCCTCATAGTCCTTGCGGTCTTTATCCAATAGTCCGATAGCCTCGCCATAGCAGCGCTGGGCATCGTTGTATTTCTCCATCTCCCAATAAAGGTTACCTAAGGTCAGCAGCAGCACACCCTTCTCGATACCACTGCGGGTAGCCTTCTTATTACCCATCTCATAGGCATCAATGGCTTTCAGCGTGTCCTTCTGCATCATGTGGATATTGCCCATCGCATAATACACCTGATCGAGGTAGTCCTTGTTGTTGTCGTTGGAAGCCATACGCTTCAGCCTGCTGATCATCGCCTTGGCATTACCCTTTGCCAATACCTCGGTCTGGGCGATGCGGGCATTGAATTCGAGTTCATACGAGGGGTGGCAGCCGATAGCCTTTCTGTAGGCGCGTTCTGCTTCGGCACGATTACCCAGCTCCTGTTGTATCTGTCCCATCAGGAACCATTCGCGGGCCTTTTGTTGGTGCCTGCGTTCATGCTTGATCACCTTGCGCAGGTAGGGTATAGCCTTCTCATAGTCCTTCGAGCGGATGTAGTAATCGGCATAGGTGTAGTCCCAGTCCTTTACAGCACGGAAGTGCATGGAGTCGCGGCTCATATTGCGGATTACGTCCTCGGCATCATAGATCCAGTCGAGTTCGGTATAGCACTTCGCGAGCCAGGCTCTGGCTATTCCGCTCTGCATGGGCTGTGTCTGGTAGAGATGCGTCATATAGCTGAAGGTGGCGGCAGCCTCGTCGAACTCGCCCTTCTGGAACTGCGACTTACCCAGCAGCAACCACGCTTTCCAGAGGAAGGGGTTGTATTCCTTGCGCCCCAGCCACTCCTTGTCTTTGTCGGTCTTCTTTCTTCCACCTTTCCACTCAGGCTTGGCCTTGATACTATGGCGACGGATATCCTTCTCCGCCTTCTCGATGGCACGGTCGTAATGACTGCTGCCCAACGAGCGGCTCTGTTTGTTGCCCACCATATAGAGGGGAATCTGTTCGGTGAAGTTGTCGCGGTTGCCCTTCTCCTTCTCCAGGTTACCGTCGATAAAGGCCACCTTACCATTATAGTAGATGTTGTAGCGGGCGTTGAACGAATGCCACCAGCGGCTGCCCGCTGTGTTTTTCTGCGTAGAGCAGCCCACCATCGTCAGCATGACGACGGCAACGACTGTCAAGATATAGGTAAATTTGCGCATCCTATTATTAAACCTCTTTAGAGGTTGTTTTATTGTGTGATGCGGCGTCTTTTTGTTGTTTTTCCTCTAAAAGGCAGTGAATTTTACAGTTTCCCTCCTGTGCAACGCTGCAAGAACTGCAGTCATGTCCCGTCTCGATGGTGTCGCTACCCTTGTCGAAATAGTTAGCAATCCAGGCGAAAATGCCCAGAACCGCAATCATCCCGATACACACCAGCGCAAACTCCATACTTCTCTTACTATTCCCGAGCAAAGCTCGCCTACCCGTAGCCTTTTTTACCTCTCACCTTTTATCTCTTCAATCTCAAATCCGGCCTCGCGCAGGCTATGCCAGAAGTGAGGGTAGGATTTGGTCACCACCTGCGGGTTGTTGATAATCAGACTGCCCGACTTCATGGCGAAGGGTGCGAATGAGAGGGCCATACGGTGGTCGTTGTAGGTGTCGATGCCTTCTTCCATCGATGGCTCGCAGCGTTCTCCGTCCCAGAAGAGCTCACTGTCGTTGCGGTCGTGGAGCACATAGCCCAGTTTCCGCATTTCGCGCTTCATGGCCTCGATGCGGTCGGTCTCCTTGATCTTCAGTGTGGCCAGACCCTTGAAGTAGAAGGTGATGTCGAGGGCGGCACAGGCTACGATTACCGTCTGTGCAAGGTCGGGTGAGTTCACGAAGTCGTATTCCAGTTTCGGCACCCGGCGGCCGTTGCACTTCAGCGTCACGTTCTGAGGCTTGCCCGAAGTCTTCGACTGGAAGATGGTCTTCACGCCCAGAAGACTGAAGATATACCTTACCACAGAGTCGCCCTGCTTCGAGCCGTCCATCAGTCCGTTGAGTGTCACCTGTGCCTCGCGGTCGTTGGTCAGGGCCAATATCTCATACCAGTAGCTGGCGCCGCTCCAGTCGTTCTCAATCACGTAGTCGCGGTTCACGTAGGGCTTCGGCTTCACGGTGATGGTGTCGTTGGAGGTCCATTCGGCATCAGCACCGTATTCGCGCATCATCCACAGCGTCAGATCGATGTAGGGGCGCGAGATGATTTCACCCGTCAGTTTCACCTCGAGTCCTTTCTTCAGCACAGGACCGATCATCAGCAGTGCCGAGATATACTGCGAGCTCACGCTGCCTTCGATCTCCAGCTCACCACCTTCGATGGTCTTTCCCGTGATGCGGAGTGGGGGATAGCCTTCCGCACCCTCGTAGGTGATGTCGGCACCCAGCTTGCGCAAGGCATCTACCAGAATGCCGATGGGGCGCTGCTTCATGCGGGCGGTACCCGTGAGCACATGCGTTCCTCTCATAACACTCAGATAGGCTGTCATAAAACGCATGGCGGTACCTGCAGCCTTGATGTCTATCACTTCCGGCATGTAACGGAGGGCATTGAGAATCACCTTCGTGTCGTCGCAGTCGGAAAGGTTCTGGGGCATCTGTCGCCCGCCGCTGAGTGCATAGATGATCAGGGCACGGTTTGAGATGCTCTTCGAGGCTGGCAGGCTCACCAACACTTGCTGTTGTTTGGAAGCCTTGATAAGATATTGAGTCATTTTCCTGTTGTAGTCTTGATTTCGGGCTGCAAAGGTATACATTTTTATTGGTATAAACAAATCTGACATTAAAAAAACACTTAAAAATCGAAAAAAGTGGCCGGAAAATTTGGTCAAACGGAAAAATGTGTGTACTTTTGCACCCGCATTCGACCAAACGGTCAGTTGCTAAGCTTATTTAGGATCGGGATTTAGCGCAGTTGGTAGCGCACACGTCTGGGGGGCGCGAGGTCGCTGGTTCGAGTCCAGTAATCCCGACCAAAACAAGAAAAGGCATCCGGAAGGGTGCCTTTTTTGTGTCATCAACCATTGTGTTTTATTCCTGTTTCTTCATGATGCGCTTCGTCAGGCCGATGGCGCCGACAGGGCAGACCAGACGGCAGAGGTGACAACCTACACATTTGATGCCAATCAGACGGGGCAGGCGGGTGTCTTTGTCGAAGACGATGGCCTGATGCCCACCGTCGCTGCACGACACCTCACAGCGTCCGCAGCCGATGCACCGTGTCTTGTCGAACTTCGGATAGATGATTGTTTCGCGGTCCAGATGGTCGGGCTTCTTGAACTTCGGCAACAGCTCACCTACCAATGCCTGCAACTCGCTGATGCCGCGCTTGGCCATATAGCGCTGCAAACCTAAGATGAGGTCGTCGATGATACGATAGCCGTACTGCATCACAGCTGTACACACCTGCACGTTGCCGCAGCCCAGCTGGATATACTCCAGGGCGTCGCGCCACGTCTCGATACCGCCGATACCGCTCAGTTCTGTCTTCATAGGCATCTGTGCCAGTTCCAGGATATGACGCAGGGCGATGGGTCTCACAGCGCGTCCGGAATAGCCCGAGACGGTGCGGTTGCCTGACACTTCTGCATCGGTATCCATCGTCACCGACTTGATGGTGTTGATGGCGGATATGGCGTCGGCACCTGCCTCTACACAGGCCTCTCCTGGTTCAGTGATATGCGAGATATTGGGTGTCATCTTCGGAATGACGGGAATCTTCACACTGTTTTTCACGCAGGCGGTATAGGTCTTCACCAGTTCTGGACTCTGACCGACGTCGCTGCCCATGCCCTCATGCTTCATCTGCGGACATGAGAAGTTCAGTTCCACCGCGTCGCAGCCAGCCTCCTCGGCCATCTTCGCCAGTGCAATCCACTCTTCTTCGGTCTGTCCCATGATCGAGGCTATCACCACCTTCGTGGGGTAGTTCTGCTTCAGTCGGCGCAGAAAGTCGAAATCCATGTCCACGGGGTTCTCGCTCAGTTGCTCCATGTTGCGGAAACCGTAGAAGTCGCCGTGGGTGGCATCATAGTGCATGGCGTCGAAGCGTGGCGACACCTCTTTGATTTCCTGCAGGCAAATTGTCTTGTAATATACGCCTGCCCAGCCGGCTTCGAAGGCGCGTGCCACCATCTCATAGTTGGTACATACGGCCGACGAGGCGAGGAAGAAGGGGTTCTCGCACTTGATGCCGCAGAACTCGATTTGGAGGGAGGGGTAGTGGCTGTCGTCCACGTCGTCGGGGTGGATGCTACGCAGTATCTCCTTGATGTGGATGGGCCAGTTGTAGTGGATACAGGCCTGCTCTGCGCGTTCCAGGTCTTCATCGCAACAGTCCTTCACCCAGCGCAGGGCGGGCTTGTGGTTATCGAAACGGATGGCGCGGATGGCGCGTGCTGGATCACCGTTTCCGCAGGCTTTGGTGCAAGGCGCATCCTGACAAAGCAGACATCGGTTCGCCTCCTCGTAGATATTAATTCTTCTCGTATTCATAGACGTCAAATCTTGTTTAAATTGGTTTTATTTCGCAAAGATAAGCATTTTTTCCGTAACTTCCTAATTTTTTATTCATAAAATCATAAAAAGGCATCCTTGGGGGGTAAAATTTTTCTGCAACCTTAAAATCTTTTCCTTTCTGCCTCGTTTTGCGGTATGCCTATGAAAAACTCCTTCGTGCACTAAGAAAATTTTTCGCGATAGTTATGCCGCAAATTTCGTTGCTTTATGTCGTTTTTGCATCAATAATGCAAAGGTACGAAATTTTCCTGAATTATGCAAGAAAAACGGCATTTTTTCAAAAAAATGCAAGTTATAAAGTTATAACTTATTCACTTTGGACATTTAGGTTCTCGATTTGCCAAATACTGTATTATATAATTTATATATATTCTAATATATATAAATTTAATATTACAAATTAATAATTCTCTACTTTATGCTTACGAAGTATTCCAATACCCAAATGTCCAAAGTGAATAAGTGAATAACTTGCGATTACTTTGACTTTGTCGAACTATCCCATTCGAAAAACCTTCCTGTCATAATTGAATATTTGAATAAATGAATATATAAAAGGACTGCCTCGGAAGACAGTCCTGATCAGTTCCTTTTAAAGCAAAGGTGAATCCAAATGATGTTAGTAACTAAAAAATGTGGTTAAAGAACACGAAAAAAATGGCTATTATACAGTGGTTTTATTGCAGTTACAAAAATTTAAAATATCTTTGCATTGTCAAATATCAACCACTTATGAAGCAAACTATCATGACCACCTTGCTCGTCCTCGTAGCATTAGTAGGGCAGGCAAAGACTTTTAAGACCATTAAGGCCCCAGAGGCTATGGCGTGTGTGAACGTATTCCGGGGCGAGATCAGGGCCCGCGAGGTCATCATGCGAGATACGGCAACCACCGTACACTTCACCATCGAGTACCCACAAGGCAATACTTTCCGCTTCGACAAGGGCAGTTATCTTTTGGACGAAGACGGCAACCGCTATCCCTTACGTTCCTGTGAGGGCATCCCCCTCAATGCTTGGATCAAATCGCCAGAGAACGGCATCACCGATTTCACTATGCACTTCGAGCCGCTGCCGAAGACGGTGCAGATCTTCGACTTCACCGAGGGCGACGTGAACGGTGCCTTCATGCTGTTAGGCATCCACGACAAGAAATACAAGATAGCGCCTCCGACACTTCAGCAGTTGTCGGACGCCAATCCCTATACCGTGCCTGCCGACTGGTTCACCACCGACACCATCACCATCCGAGGCCGTTTCGAGGGCTACGATGCAGAGAAGTTCGGCTTCACATCGATGGAGTGCTATTACGAGGATGTGTTCGAGAAGGACGATGCGACACTGGTGCTCGACATCGCTCCTGACGGCACCTTCGAGAAGAAGTTCCAGGCCAGTTATCCCATCCATCATCGATTCGTTGCTAACGACTCGAAACTGGGTTTCTATGAACTGCCCTTCTTTGCCCGTCCTGGCGAGACTATCGACATCACCGTCAAGCCTAACGAGAGTGGATTCTATGAGTGCTACTATAACAGCGGCAGCAGCAAGGAGGTGGAACGCTGGCTGAAGTCGAATCTGAAAATGAACGACGTGGCTTATCCTTTGCACATGTTTAAGGGGAAGATCAGCGAAGTGGGCGAGGCGACGGAACGCACGTGGCAGAATATGCTCTACCGCTTGCAGATGGAGAGTCGTCGCAGTCATTTCACGCCTCTGGAGATGCAACTGGCGCTGGCCGACCTGCAGGTGAATTTCGCCTATGCCGTGATGGACTACCCAATGTATCATGAGGACGACGTCATGAAATATGAGGTACGTGACGGCGGCTACGAATTGGTGATTCTCGATAGCGTAGAGTGGCAAGGTTTGCGCAAGATGGAGACTTACCAAGCACTACACCGTGTGGATTTCGATAATCCACTGCTTATCACCAACAACCACTATCCCATCACCCTCAACCGCATTCAGTTTGCCGGACCCGTCAGGGAGCGTCAGTACGATGGGCTTATCGACGAGAACGGCGTGATAGAGAGTAACGTGGACAACGACAAGATAATACTGTCTAATAGTCTTGCGGCCTATCGCGAACTGATGGGTAGCGAAGGCGACAATTTCATGGCCCAGCTCTCCACTTATAAGTTTATGCTCGGTTACTTCAACGGCTGGCGCAAAAATGAAGACCTCTATTCAAGAATCCTCGCCGACACGACCATCACTGCTGAGATGCGTGAGAAGGCCGCTGCCGCCATTCAGACCGTCGGCAAGATGATGCCGCTCTATCTGGACGCCATCTCGCACCCGGTGATTCACCAGAAGGCTGAGCAGTTCTATGCCTATAAGATGGCGCAGACGGAATTCTCGACACCGCTGCCTGCCGATAACGCCTCTGCCGACCTCATCCGCTCGCTGTGTGCAAAGTATCCCGGGCGATATCTCATGATCGACTTCTGGGGAATGGGCTGCGGGCCTTGTAGATCGGCCATCGAACAGAGTAAAGCCCTGCGTGCAGAAGTGGCCAAACGCGACGACATCAAACTGGTATTCATTGCTGAGGAGCGCACAGCCGAGGGTAGCGAGGCTTATCACAACTATGTCAAGGAATGGCTCGCCGACGAGGAGACCATCTGTTTGGGCAAAATTGACTTTACCCGTATGCAGGAGCTCTTCCGCTTCAACGGCATCCCGCATTACGAGACGATAACGCCCGAAGGCCGCCGCGTGCGCGACGATCTCCAGATTACTGGTCATTTCAACATCGACTACGGATTGAATCGACTGAAGGAGCAGCTTAAATAATAAGAGCAGCCGCCTATGAAGAATCAAACACGGATGAAGCAAACTAATATGATGGGAAAAAGTTTAACCATTGTTCTTTTTATTATTATGAGTATGTACGGTGGAAAAGTATCTGCCGACAACATTCAAGTTCCTAATGCCGATAATGTCCTCATCTATTACAACTGGGGCAATGAAGAAAAAACGGAGTTATCTGTCACCTATAGAGGAGAATATGTAAACGACTTTGAAAACGAGTATGTCGGAGATATTGTGATCCCAGAGACAGTCAACTATCGGGGTAAGACCTATAAGGTAACCTCAATCGGCAGAGATGCTTTCCGATTCAATGAGAAAGTGACTTCTGTGACCATCCCCAAGAGCGTGACATCTATCGGCGAGGCTGCTTTCTGGGATTGTAGTAGCCTTAATTCAATCACACTTCCAGAGGGAATAACCCATATAGGAGAAGTCGCTTTCCACGCTTGCAGTAGCCTTGTTTCCGTGAAGGTGTTATGCAGTCCTTCCTATGATAGGTATGTATTCGAAGACTGTACTCAATTAAGAGAAGTGTCTTTTGATTGCGAGACAGTTGTACCATTGTTTTCTTCGATGTATTCCTTAGAGACCGTTCGTCTGTCGGATAAGGTGACATCTATCATCGATTTCGCTTTCGGGGGTTGTTATGCACTCTCGTCGATCACACTGCCTGAGCATCTCTCGACTATCGGCGAATATGCTTTTGATGGTTGTAAGAGCCTTCAGTCGATTAATATTCCCCGAAGTGTAGAGGTGATCGGACCTCGGGCCTTCTCTTGGAGCGGATTAACCTCGATTACGATTCCCGGAAATGGTGAGACGACTATTGGGAATGAGGCCTTCAGGGGTTGTGAAAACATCGAGTCTATTCATATCGGCGATGGTGTGAAGACGATTGGTGAGATGGCTTTCAATGAGTGCTTTAGTGCCAAGTCGCTTGTTATCGGCAACCATGTGTCGGACATAGGTGCTCAGGCTTTCGCCTATTGTGCCTTGGAGACGGTCACCATGGGCAGTGGTGTCAGGTTTGTAGGTCAGGGCGCTTTCTTCTCCTGGAACAGCCTGGCCACCCTCCGCATCTCTGATATTTCAGCCTGGTGCGGCATCTCTTTCGAAGATATGGAGGCGAATCCATTATCACTGACAGGACACCTCTATTTAGGTGACAATGAGATCACGGATCTGGTGATTCCTGAGGGTACAACGATCATCAACTCTGGGGTGTTCCACAATGGGAAAGGACTTACGTCGGTAGTGATTCCCGGCAGTGTGAAGACTATTGGCGACAATGCCTTCGAGTGGTGTGAAAACCTCACCTCAGTCACACTCAATGAAGGAACAGAGCGCATCGGACAAAATGCTTTCTGGGGATGTAGCAATATCAAGGAGCTAAGCATTCCCAATAGTGTGAAAGAACTCGGTCTTCAGTCTTTCGCTTATTGTGAGGCTCTGACGTCGGTGAAGTTCGGCAATGGCCTGACATCGATAGGCGGTGCGGCTTTCGAAAGTTGTACCAGTCTGAAAACCGTGCAGCTGCCTTCGAGCCTGAAGACTATTGGCGGTAGCGCATTTATACGATGCAATCAGTTGGAAACCCTTGACCTGCCTGAGCATCTGGAGACGATTGGGGCATACGCTTTTATGGATTGTACAGGGCTAAAATCCATCAGTCTGCCTGATGAGTTGACAACGGTAAAGCAGTATGCCTTTGTCCGTTGCTCGGCATTGGAGTCCATTGTGATAGGCAAGAACGTCAACGCATTCGGCATGTGTGCTTTTGAGGAATGTTTTAGTCTGACGGCTGTCCATGTTCCTGACGTGGCTACATGGTGCAGGATCAGTTTTGACGATCTGGCTTCCAATCCGCTCTTATATGCAGGTCATTTGTATATAAATAATGAGGAAATCACCGACTTGGTGATTCCTGATGGGATTACAGAATTAAAGAGTTGGGCTTTTATCAATTTCACTGGCCTCAAGTCTGTCACGATACCAGGTAGTGTGACTACAATGGGCGTGGAAACGTTCTCGAGTTGTCAACAGTTGGAAACAGTGACCCTTGGCGATGGGGTCGGTCTGGGTGAATCTACTTTCAACCTTTGCAACAATCTGTCGCAAGTCAATTTCCTTGGCGCCGTTAGCTGGTTCGGCATGTGGGCTTTCGCTTTTTGCCCCAGCCTGAAATCAGTAGAGTTTAAAGCGGGCACAACTACCATCGGCAATGCTGCCTTTGAGGGATGTACGGGGTTGGAGTCTGTAATCATCCCCGATGGTGTGTTGACGATTGAGTCGCATTGCTTCGATGGGTGCACAAGCCTTACATCCATTGCCATACCCGAGAGTGTGACAAGCATAGGTGTATGTTTTATTCTTAATTGTACGGCAATGACCGATCTCTATATTCATCAGACTACACCGCTTGAAATTATCAGAAAGACCTTTGATGATGAAATGAAACAGCAGCTGACGTTACATGTGCCGTCTGGCTGTAAGGAGGTTTACAGTTCTGCGCCTTATTGGATGGATTTCTCTAAAATCGTCGACGATATACCTTCAGACATCTCATCCGTCACGGTTAACTCGGAGGATGCTGTTATCTTCGACTTGAAAGGCAATCGTATCAACGCCCTTCAGCATGGTATCAATATCATCAGAAAGAAGGATGGTCAGGTCGTAAAAATTTTCAAAGAATAGATATGAAAAAATTTAGATAATTATGAAACAAAGAGTAATGAAACAGTGGAGATGGTGCTGCCTCATGGCGGCTATGTGCATGATGACAGCATGCAAGGTGGATGCGCAGCCTTCCGGTCTGCCTGTTATCAACATCACGGCAGACACCGAACTGAACGCTACGAAGAAAGTAACGGCCCACATGCAGATGGAGGGCTACGACGGCGCCATCGGTATCAAGCTGCGAGGTAACAGCTCGCTCAGTTTCAATCAGAAGAAATACACCTTTGAGACGCGCGACGAAAATGGCAAGGAGCAGGATGTATCGCTGCTGGGAATGCCCGCCCACAGCGACTGGGTGCTGCTGGCGCCTTACAACGACGTCTCGATGGTGCGCGACCCGCTGGCCTTCCAGCTTTGGCGCGAGATGGGGCACTGGGGCCCACGTACCAAGATGGTGGAAGTGGTCTTGAATGGCGACTATCGTGGTATCTATATCCTCTGCGAAGCCATCAAGCGCGGGGATGAGCGTGTGGATGTCAACAAACTCAAGAAGTCGGACGTTAAAGGTCGCGACGTCACAGGTGGCTATATCCTCCGCATCGATACTTACAACGATGATGATGCTACCTTCCCGTCGAAAGTGCCTGGTGTGGGTCCGGGCATTATGACCAGCCAGATTACCTGGTCGTGTATCTATCCCAAGAAAAAGAGTCTCCAGCCGGAGCAGATGACGTATATCCAGAACTATGTCGACACGATGGAGGCTGTGATTCAGAGCGATGACTTTGCCGATCCTCAGAAGGGCTATGCACGCTACATTGATGTGCCTTCGTTCGTGGACTACTTCATCCATACCGAACTCAGCCTGAATGCTGACGGCTACAAGCGAAGCGCCTATTTCTACAAGGAAAAGCTACAGGAAGACGGTACGGGCGGAAAGATGCATGCAGGCCCTGTGTGGGACTATAACCTCGCTTACGGCAATAACAACTTCTGCGGTTCCAACCAGTTTGAGGATTGGTGCTATGAAGGCTGTAACACTCAGCCTACGCCCGCTTTCTGGCAGCGCCTGTTGCAGGATCCTGCCTTCAGGAAAGCCGTTAAGGTGCGCTATCAGGAACTCCGCAAGACTGTGCTCAGCAATAAGCACATCAATGAAATCATCGACAATCAGGCTAAACTGTTAGAAAAGGTCAAAGACCATCATTTCCAGACCTATCCCGAACTGCTTGTAGACAAGAATCGGCAGCAGCAGACAAACAGACCTCAATCGCAGATGGGCGGACCTCAGCAGATGAACGGTTCGCAGCCCCCGATGGGTGGCTTCGGTGGCGGCTTTGGAGGCGGCTTCGGAGGTGGTTTTGGTGGCGGCTTCGGGATGTTTGCAGGTCGCAACTTCAATTTCGATCCCCTCGCCATGTTTACTGCCTACCGTGTGAGCAGCTACGAGGAGGAAATCACCATTCTGAAGCAATGGTTTGCCGATCGTCTGGCTTTCCTCGATAAGAACATCGACCGTTTCGACAGAGATTGGGAGCCCCGCATCCAAGAGCTAAAGGAAATCCAGATGCCGTTTGGTAACGGCTTCCCCTTTGGTGGAGGCGGTAACCCGTTCGGCGGCGGTGGTGGAGCACCATTCCCCGGTGGAGGTGGTATGCCTTTCCCAGGTGGCGGATTCCCGGGTGGTGGATTCCCAGGTGGTTCGTTCCCGTCAGGCGGTTTCTAATCGTTGTGTGATGCCAGACGGCAAAAAAAAAGGGGGGCTCATTGAGCACCCCTCTGTTTTTTGTTGAACTCGTCGAGCTGCTTGAAGCAGTGGCGGTTGATGATTTCCTCTAAGCGGCGATCGTGGTTGTGGTGGAGACTGGGTTTGTCGCCACCGAATTCCAGCAGTTCACCGTTTTCCTGTGTATAGGGATGCCAGTCTGGCAGTCCGTTGCAATTGGGATTGCCATCGTGTGCGAATTTGGCCCATACGTTGCTCAGGGTTTCGGCCCAGCGCTTGTTGCTGTTGATACAAGCCTCAGAGAGCTGGTTCGTATAGTGGTGGAGCACATCGAAGCAGTACTTCAGTTCTGAGCCGTGAGCAGAACCCTTGTAGCCGCGATTGTCTGATTCTCCTACGGTGTACATATATACATAGGTGTCGGCCTTGCGCTTGCCGCCAATGGCATCAGAGGTGATGATGGTCTTCGGACGGAAGAGCCAGTCGATGCACAGCAGATCCTGTGGCAGACGGTCGAGGGTATGAGAGGGATAGGATTCCATGAAGGCACTGATGTAGGCATCGGTCTCGTCGCCAAAGGTGCGCTGCAGTTCGGTACGGGCCTGTTCGAAGGATATCTTCTGACCATAGCGTGAACGCTGCAGTTCGTTGAAGGTGGTGCCAATCATGAGGGGGATATCATCGCTGATGCTGGCAAAGGCGGGCTGGAAGGGTTGTTGCAGGAGCACTTCGCCATCAGGGGTAGGTCCGAAGCCCCACATCATCGGGGTGCCAGGTCTGCGGGTGCCGATGCTGGCAGCCATCGCACGCTGTCCAGCAGCATAAAGGTCTTTATAGGAAACGTTCTTGATCTTATCGACGTTTTTCTTGTTGAGGCCCAGTTCCTTGAGCACAGCCTCGCCCAGTTCCTCAGTCATCTCCTTGGTGTTGACGTTAAGGATGGTGCCACTCATGATGATAGCCTTGTGGAAGAGTCCCTTAGCCCTGGGCATACACATCAGCGTGCCAACTTTACCGCCACCACCTGATTCGCCGAAGATGGTGACATTATTGGGGTCGCCGCCGAACTTGGCGATATTGTCGCGTACCCATTCGAGAGCCTGTACGGCATCGAGCATACCGACATTGCCGGAGTATTTATATTTCTTGCCGCAGGTGGAGAGGTCGAGGAAACCGAGGATGTTCAGTCGGTGGTTGATGCTCACTACGACAACATCCTTCTTGGCCAGACACATGCCGGGATCCCATTCGGAGGTGCCGCTGTCGAAACCGCCACCGTGAAGCCAGAACATGACAGGTTTCTTGGCCTTGACATCAGTGGTCCACACGTTGAGCACGCAACAGTTCTCCGACATCTGCTCTTCAGTCATCGGGCGGTTCTGCTGCTGCATGGTCATCGGGCCCCATTTGTCGCATTTTCGTACGCTCTTCCATTTCTTGACGGGCTGTGGGGGCATGAAGCGCTCCACCTTGGCATAGGGGATGCCGAGCCAGGCCATCGTGCCCTCTTGGATAATGCCGCTCACAGGGCCGCAGGTGGTGTTGATGATTTCCTTGTTTTCTTGTGCTGAGGCCGTTGTGAAGGCCATCAGCAGGGCGGTGAGAATCAAACTTAGTTTCTTCATTGATGTTGGGTTTTAGGGGTGTTATGGATAGACGGTAATCGAACCGCCATCGCTCTGACAATACTTCCGGAGCAGATCCTGGATAAACTCGGCATTGGCGACGACACGTTCACGGTTGCCGTCATAGCCGTTGATGAGTACTACGAGATGAGTCGTGGCAAGGGTGATCTTGGTGCGCTCGTGGTCGCTGGTAGGGGTGCCTACGCCGCCTTCAGCATCACGATACACGGGTAACCCTGCAATGTTCAGCGGGCCACGTCCGATACCCTCGTAGGGCTCTCCTTCGCGTCCGATGCCTAAGGTGAGGGTATCGCCTACGAACTTGTCGGCATCAAAGCCACCGATGCTGTAACCGAAGGCTATGGAGGCGAGGTTCACCAAATCGACGAGGGTGTCAATCTGATAGAGTTCCTTACCCTGCAGCATGCGCCGGATGAGCTGTTCGCTGGCAGGACGATATCTCGAAGGATCCTTGCCGCAGGCCTTGTAGACACGACGGGTGGCAGCGATACCCGACTGTTCCTTGAGTGTCTCAGTAGAAAGTTCCTGACGCAGACGGTCTTCGAGAGTATGGATTTCCTGCCACAGTTCTGGACTGTAGGGGGTATTGACTACATGAGCGTCTACCGCGGCTCCTACGAAGCCAGGGCAGACGCTCGCTATCTCTTGCGAAACGAGAATATTCATGGGTAAAGTAAATAGGACTTTACTGATCGGGATCGCCCTGATAGTGGTAGGCTTTCACAGGGGGATTCGAACCCAGATCCGCGGGCTTGACCGTAGTGCGAATGACACCATCCTTGTAATCCTTCTGCATGGGCCCCACGTTGAGCAGGAGATCCTTGTAGACAACGGTGGGATAGACGATGCCATACATGCCGAAGCCTACTCGTACTCCCTGCGGATAGATGTTGTTGACGATATAGGCCGTGCGGAAGAAGGAATGGTTGTAAATCTCCAGACGGTTGTTCTTCTTCAGCGATACAAGCAGATCCTTGTTGATGTTGGCAGTATCGGCTCTACTGAAAATACTGTTCATGTTGTTTACCTGGTCGTCGATATCATCGCCCTGGATGCTGTCGTTGGCTTCGATGCACTGCAGGATGTTGTCGACCATCTCCATTTCCATCTCCTCCTGGGTGGGCTTGGTCATGATGCCGACGATGAAGAGGATAATCAGGATACCAGCTAAAATGACGAGCTTGCCAAGGCAGCTATGGTAAAACGCCTGAAATGGTGATTCGTTTTTCTTGAAACCTCCTGTACTTGTCTGGTTCATAATAGTTGATTGTTATTTAAATTTTATTATTGTGAATTAAGTTCATAAATTCCTGACGCGTCTTGGCCTGGTTGAAGGCACCGCAGAAGTCGCTGGTGGTGGTAATGCTGTTCTGCTTCTCCACCCCCCGCATCTGCATGCACATGTGACGGGCCTCGACCACCACCATCACGCCTAATGGTTTGAGGGTCTGCTGGATGCACTCCTTAATCTGAAGCGTCATGCGCTCCTGTACCTGCAGACGATGACTATAGATATCGACTACACGGGCTATTTTCGAAAGTCCCGTAATGTAGCCGTTGGGGATATAGGCCACATGCACCTTGCCGTAGAAGGGTATCATGTGGTGCTCGCAGAGCGAGAAGAAATCGATGTCCTTGACGATGACCATCTGGGAATAATCTTCCTTGAAAAGGGCCTGTCGTAACACTTCATGGGCATCCATCTGGTAGCCGCGAGTGAGCACCTGCATAGCCTTCGCCACACGCATGGGTGTTTTCTCAAGACCCTCGCGCTCGGGGTCTTCTCCCAACAGAGTGAGGATTTCACGGTAATGCTGAGCCAGTTGCTCTAAACCTTCGCGGTATTCTGTTTCTGGATTCATGGATTGGTTGTTGTAGTTGTGTCAGCAGGGAGATACGGCACGGTAATCTTTCCCTTGACGATAATGGCCGACTTGTAACCCAGTTTTCTGACGGCATTGAGTATCTGATGGGCTTCCTCATAGGTACGGTAGTTACCCATGCGACAGATCCATCGGGGAGAGTAGAAGTGTACATATACCGGTTCACCTGGGAAGAGCGCATTGATCTCGCGGCCTGTCTTCTCAGCTTTGACACGAGCATCACGGGAATTGCCGCCTGCGAATACCTGAACGCGATAGCCGTTCACCTTATAGCCTTTCAACACTTTCTTGCGAGGCTCGTCGGAATAGGTGGTATCAGCGGTCATCTCAGACTGGGTCTTTATCTGTGGACGCTGGGTTTGCTGAGGCTTCTCTTTCTCGTCAGCCTGTTTCTGGGTGTTGAGGGGCTTCTGGGTGGTCTGAGTACTCGGCGTATTCTGAGTCGTATTCTGAGGACTCTGAGTATTTACATCCTGGGGACCGTTGACGAGGTCGTCGATCTCTTTTGACTGTGTCACGGTTACCTTCCCCTCACCGGCATTGCTTTTCTGGAGCCTTTGGGTGAAAGTCTGTGCAGAAGAAGTGAAAAGTGAAGAGTGAAAAGTGAAAAGTGCCATGAGCACTATGAATTTCCATTTCACATTCACCAATTTTTGATTTGATAATGCTTTCATCTTTTCAACAATTTACTTTTCACTTCTCACTTTTCATCTCTCTCTTCTTATTTCCAAGCGTCAATGATACCCTTGAAGTCGGCAGCCTTCAGTGAAGCGCCACCAATCAGACCACCATCGATGTCGGGCTTAGCGAACAGCTCAGGAGCATTCGAAGCCTTGCAAGAACCACCATAGAGGATAGTGGTATCATCGGCAACAGCCTGACCATACTTCTCAGCAATAATGCTGCGGATATAAGCGTGAATCTCCTCTGCCTGCTCAGCAGTAGCGGTAAGACCGGTACCAATGGCCCAGATGGGCTCGTAGGCGATGACGATCTTGCGGAAATCCTCTTCAGACAGATTGAAAACACTGCCCTCAAGCTCGGCCTTAACAACCTCGTTCTGCTTGCCAGCCTCACGCTCTTCCTTGCTCTCGCCGATGCAGAAGATTACCTTCAGATCGTTCTTCTGAGCCAGGATTACCTTCTCCTTCAGGATTTCGGGAGTCTCCTTATAGTACTCACGACGCTCGGAGTGGCCGAGGATGACGTACTGTGCACCTGTCGACTTCACCATCTCAGCGCTCACCTCACCGGTGAAGGCGCCCTTCTCCTTGTCGGCGCAGTTCTCAGCACCCAGACCGATAATGTCCTGATCGAGGAACTGGGCGATGCTTGCCAGGTGGATAAACGGTGTGCAGATGACGACGCCACAATTGGGTTTGTCAGCTTTCAGTGTCTCATTGAGCTCCTTCGCAAGAGCAATGCCGTCCTGGAGATTCATGTTCATTTTCCAGTTTCCGGCTACAATTTTCTTTCTCATAACTTTTTTACTTTCTTTATTTAAAGGGTTTAACTTTTCATTTTTTACTTTTTTCTTTCTCAGCCATTGCGTCCAGGCCCAAAGGCGATCAGCGATGGTGAGCAGCATGAGGGGCAGCACAAACCACAAGAGCAGCTTGGCAATCTTGCCTGGCACGCTGTCGACGGGCATCTTGCCTAACTCGCTGTCCTCCAGCTTCTTTGTAAACTGCTGCTCCTTAGGCAGACTGTTGTGGCTCCACTTGCGGATAACGGTGCCTTGGCGCAGGAGCATCAGTCCGGGATTGCTGCGGATCATGGTCTTCAGCGTTATCTCGTCGGTGGTGCAGAAGGGATACTCTGCCCCAGTCATGTCGCGCCAACGGTTTCTGGCCCGATCGGTACTGGCTGTGAGGCAATAGAAGGGATAGCCATTCTCCTGACAGTATTCATACACCATGTTGATGCGGTCGAAATAGCTGTCGTTGGCATATTCCAGATGCGGGGATACGAGCAGGAAGGTGTAGCCCTCCTTTTCGAGTATCTCGCTGGTGATGTCGCCTTCCTCCGACTCGATGGTGAAGTCGTGGATGGGTGGGACATAACCCTCGGCTGTCTGGATGGTCTTCGAGTCGATGAAGGTCCAGGTGGAGTCGGGGTAGTTGTCGACTGTGAACTCCTGCCTCTGACCGTCCTTCTCCATGATGAAGGTGGTCTCGAACTGTGGCTGCGGGGCTCCCTCCGGCACTTCCATCCCCTCCTGGATGTTAGCTCCCACGTGATAGGGGCGGAAGTCGAACATGGGCAGGTCATAGAGACAATAGCCTGCGATGAACAGGATGAACAGTGTCGCGTAGTTGAGCACAATCCACTGGTTGCTGCGACTGATCATGCGTGCCATATCGAGTGGTCGCCAGCAGATGATAGCAGCAGCAATGAGTAGCACCACATTTTTCCAGAACGTCTGCCAGTTGGTGAGCACCAGGGCATCGCCGAAGCATCCGCAGTCGCTGACTGGGTCGTCGATGGCGAGCCAAAGCGTGATAAGTGTCATAACAATCATCACACAGAGGGTGATCCTTGATATCAGTCGTCGCCGGATGGCAAAGAGCAGACAGATGCCGATGACAAACTCCGCTGCCGACAGCAATACTGAGGCAGAGAGCGTTACGAAATCGGGCACCAGATCGCCCAGATGCAGGGCGCCGAGGTAGTCATTGATCTTGTATTGTGTGCCCAACGGGTCTACCGCCTTGACGAATCCCGACAGGATGAATGTCAGGGCGAGCAGCAATCGGGCGATATTGACAAGAATCTTCCTCATGCCAGTTTTATCATTCCAAAGACCGCGTAGTTGATGATATCCATATAGTTGGCGTCGATACCCTCAGAAACGAGCGTGTCGCCTCCAAGGTTCTCGATCTCCTTGATACGTTCTATCTTTGTAAGGATGAAGTCGGTATACGAGCTGACGCGCATCGAGCGCCAGGCTTCGTCGTAATCATGGTTCTTGCGCTTCATGAGTTCCAGGGCCTCGTGGGCATACTGGTCGTAGAGGCGCATAGCCTCGTCGTTGGAGATGTCGACAATGTCGGCAAAACCCTTATAGAGCTGGATAAGCCCCACGATACCGTAGTTGATGAGTGCGATGAACTCCGGACGGATGCCTTCGCCCACCATCGACTCCTTCTTGATTTCCAGCGAACGGATACGTTTAGCCTTGATGAAGAGCTGGTCGGTGAGGGCAGTAGGACGCAGAATACGCCACGAGGCCTTATAGTCGTGGAGTTTCTTCTCAAACAGGGCGCGGCATTCAGCGATGGCCTGTTCAAACTCTTGGTTCGTCTTCTCAAATCGGTCCATGGTTACTTCGTCTCCTTCTGTTTCTTGTGAATATAACGGATTTTGGCACCGAGCACTTCATACTGTGTACGGAGCGAGTCGCGCTTCATACGGGTGAGCGTGAGCATCGTCAGTTCCTCGGGCGTGGCACGCAGCGCCGCTTTGTCACGCTCCACCTTCTCCTGCTGGTAGGCATAGTCGTGATTTACGGCCTGCAATAGACTATCAGTCAGGAGCAATTCCTCCTGGGCCTTCTTCAACTCGATGTCCTGATAGAGTTTGAGGGCCTTCTTGCGGGTGTCGATGGCGTTAGGGAATACTTTGCGCAGGCTGTCGATCACCGTCAAAGCCTCGTTGTATCGCCCTTGCTCGTAGCAGGTACCTGCTTTTTCAAGCATTTCCTCTGCCTGTTTCTGGATTGCATTCTCCCCACAAGACACGAGTAACAGGGTGCTCATCACGCTCAAAACCAGTCTTCTAATTGCCATATTTCTCGTATTTCGGTGCAAAATTACAAAATTATTATTAATTATTCATTATGAATTATGAATTATTTTGTATCTTTGCAGCAAATTTGTGAAAAAGAACTAATGAAATTATATACTGACGAAGAGTTAGCAACCATTTTAGACCAGGAGTTGTTCCACCAGATCAGCGAGGCGGCCGACCGTCTCGGAGTGGAATGTTATGTGGTGGGAGGCTATGTGCGTGATATTTTTCTCGAACGCCCTTCCAACGACATCGACGTAGTGGTGGTGGGCAGCGGTATTAAGGTCGCGGAGGAACTGAAACGCCAGTTAGGCCGAAGGGCGTATTTGAGTGTATTTAAGAACTTCGGGACAGCACAGGTGAAAATCAGAGGTAAGAAGGGAAAGACGACGGGTAAGGAAGCTTTGCCCGGGAATGAGGCAGATAAAAATAATGAAATAGAAGTCGAGTTTGTGGGAGCCAGGAAGGAGAGCTATAGCCACGACTCGCGTAAGCCCATCGTTGAAGATGGTACCTTGGAGGATGATCAAAACCGTCGCGACTTCACCATCAATGCGATGGCTATCTGCCTGAATAAGAACCGTTTCGGCGAACTCGTCGACCCCTTCAATGGTCTGGCGGATCTCGAGGATGGTATCATCGCTACACCCTTGGAGCCCGATATTACCTTTTCCGATGATCCCCTCCGTATGATGCGATGTGTCCGTTTCGCCACACAACTGAACTTCCAGATTGAGGACGAGACTTTCGTGGCGTTGGAACGTATGGCCGACAGAATCAAGATCGTCAGTGGTGAGCGCATTAAGGACGAACTGAATAAGATTATCCTCTCGCCTGTGCCTTCCAAAGGCTTTGTCGATTTGCAGCGTTGTGGTCTGCTGAACATCATCCTGCCTGAGCTCGCAGCTCTCGATATCGTGGAGCAGAAGAACGGCAGAGCGCATAAAAACAATTTCTATCATACGCTCGAGGTTCTGGATAATGTGGCTTCGAAATCAGACAATTTATGGCTTAGGTGGGCAGCCATTCTGCACGATGTGGGCAAGACCAAGTCCAAACGTTGGGATCCCGCTGTCGGTTGGACCTTCCACAACCACAATATAATTGGTGCCAAGTTAGTGTCGCAGATATTCCGGAGGCTCATGCTGCCCCTGGATATGAAGATGAAGTATGTGCAGAAACTCGTCGACCTCCACATGCGGCCTATCGCCATTGCCGATGATGTGGTGACGGATAGTGCTGTGCGCCGCCTTCTGAATGATGCAGGCGAGGATATCGACGATCTGATGACACTCTGCGAGGCCGACATTACCTCGAAGAACGAGGGCAGGAAGAAAATGTTCCTTGAAAACTTCCGTATGGTGCGTGAGAAACTCGCTGACCTGAAAGAGAAAGACTATGTGCGACTGCTACAGCCCGTGATCGATGGCAACGAGATTATGGAACTGTTCCATCTGAAACCCTCGCGTGAAGTGGGCGTGTTGAAACAATACCTGAAGGACGCCGTTCTCGACAACCGCGTCGAGAACGAACGCGAACCCCTCATGCAACTCCTCATGATAAAAGCCAAAGAAATGAAATTGATTTAAAATATTAATGAAGATAACTAAAAACGAAATATTAATAAAGAAACGAATTCAACTAATTCATTTTAATTTGAACCAAGAATTTTAATAATTTAATTTAGAATTTGAATGAAGATAATTCGTGAATAGAATTAAATACAATTAGGATAATTCGTTTCTAAAAGAGGAAAAAGGACATGAGAAAAATTCTGTTTTCAATTTTGGTCTGTTTGGCCTTAGGGAGTTGGGCTAATCCTGTTGACGAGTTGTTGGAGCGTATTGATAAGGGCGCTTCGGCAAAGTTTAAAACCGAACTGGTGAAGAGCGAAAAGGACTTCTTCGAGCTCGATCAGAAAGGCTCGAAGGTCGTGGTTCGTGGCAACACTTGGGTGAATATTGCCTCGGGCATCAACTGGTATCTGAAATACTATGCCGGCATTCACCTTTCTTGGAACCAGATGCAGACAAAGCTCCCTGCAGTGCTCCCTGCCGTTAAAGCCAAAGAGCGTCATGAGACCGACCTCACCTTGCGCTATGATTTCAACTACTGTACTTTCTCTTACTCTATGGCCTTCTGGGATTGGAAGCGCTGGGAGCAGGAAATCGACTGGATGGCCTTGCACGGTGTCAATCTTCCTCTCGCCATCGTTGGTGAGGAGTGCGTCTGGCGCAATATGCTTCTGAAGCTCGGTTATACTGAAGAGGAAGTCGGAAAGTTTATCGCTGGTCCGGCCTTTCTTGCCTGGTGGGAGATGAACAACCTCGAAGGGTGGGGTGGTCCGCTGCCCCTCTCGTGGTATAGTCGTCAGGAGAAACTCCAGAAACAGATTCTTGCCCGCATGAAGCAATTGGGCATGCATCCTGTATTGCCCGGCTATAGTGGTATGGTGCCCCACGATGCCAAAGCGCGTCTTGGATTGAATGTCGCCGATGCGGGCCTTTGGAACGGTTTCCAGCGTCCTGCGAACCTCCTGCCCACAGACCCTCGCTTTGCCGAGATTGCCAAGCTCTATTTTGATGAACTTACAAAGCTCTTCGGTAAGGCTGATTATTACTCAATGGACCCCTTCCACGAGAGCAACGACGATGCCTCTATCGATTATGCTAAGGCTGGTGAGGCGATGATGCAGGCCATGAAGCGTGTCAATCCCAAAGCCGTCTGGGTGATTCAGGGATGGACAGAGAATCCCCGCCCACAGATGGTTGACGGTATGAAGGCGGGTGATTTGCTCGTGCTCGACCTCTTCAGTGAGTGCCGCCCTATGTTCGGCATCCCTAGCATTTGGAAACGCCCCGAGGGCTACAAACAGCACCATTGGCTCTTCTGCCTCCTCGAGAACTTCGGTGCCAACGTTGGCTTGCATGGCCGTATGGATCAGTTGTTGGATAACTTCTATGGACCGAAGAACCAATGCAAGGGTATCGGTTTCACGATGGAGGGTTCGGAGAATAATCCCGTGATGTTCGAACTGATGAGCGAACTGCCTTGGCGACCTGGGAAATTCAAGAAGGAAGACTGGGTGCGCCAGTATGTCAAAGCCCGCTATGGTGTCGACGACCCGCTGATTGAAAGGGCATGGTTGCTTTTGGCACGTACCATCTATAATTGTCCTGCGGGCAACAACCAGCAGGGTCCTCACGAGAGCATTTTCTGCGGACGACCTTCGCTGAACAACTTCCAGGCCTCCTCGTGGTCGAAGATGAAAAACTATTACGATCCTTATTCCACTTATGAGGCAGCGCTGATGATGAACAGTGTGGCTGAGAATTATCGTTGCAACAATAATTTTGAGTATGATCTGGTTGATATCACCCGTCAGGCTTTAGCCGATCAGGCACGCCTGCAATATCAGCGAGCCATTGCCGATTACAAGGCCTTCGCTGTGAAGGAATTCGAGAGCGATTATCGCCGATTCCTCTTGATGCTGCTGATGCAGGATAAGTTGTTGGGCACCCGCTCTGAGTTCCGCTTGGGACATTGGACACAGGCTGCCATCGCCTGTGGTGCTACCCCCGACGAACAAAAGCTCTACGAATGGAATGCCCGTGTGCAGATTACCACCTGGGGAAATCGCTACTGTGCAGATACCGGAGGTCTGCGTGATTATGCCCATAAAGAGTGGCAGGGATTACTGAAAGATTTTTACTATCCGCGCTGGGATGCTTATTTCAATGCCCTCGCTGATCAGATGAAGGCGCTACAGAAGCCACAGCCCGATTTGCTCGGAGGAGGACCTAATGCCTCTAAGACAGCTGCAGAACTGTTCCAGATGGCTCTTCCTCAGGAAGTCACCCTCGACTATTACGCCATCGAGGAACCTTGGACCCTCCGTCAGAATCCCTACACCGCCGCCCCTGAAGGCTCTCCTGTCGACGTTGCCCGTGAAGTTATGGAACTAATCAAATAATTATGGTAAAAAGTAATCGTCTTTTAAGTCTCGACATTCTGCGCGGAATTACTGTGGCAGGAATGATCCTCGTGAATAATGGCTGGGGAGAGTCGTTCGAAATGCTGGAACATTCGAAGTGGAACGGCATGACCCCCTGCGACCTCGTGTTCCCCTTCTTCCTCTTCATCATGGGAATCTCTTGTTATCTCTCCTTGGTGAAGTCCGAGTTCAAGCCCACCCCGCAGGTCATCCGTCGCATTGTCAAGCGTACGGTATTGTTGTTCGTCATCGGCCTCTTTATCAACTGGTTCGATCATGCCATCGAGGGCGATTTCCTGTGCTTTGGACACCTCCGCATCTGGGCCGTCATGCAGCGCATCGCCGTTTGCTATGGCATCGTGTCGCTGTTCGCCCTGTTCTGCAACCACAAGTACACCATTCCTGTTGTTATCGGCCTTCTGGTGATTTATTCTGCCATTCTTGTCTTTGGCAACGGCTATGCTGAGGATGCCAGCATCAATGTTCTGGCGCAGGTCGACCTGAACCTCTTCGGCTACGATCATCTTTATCACAAGAGTCCTGTTGATCCCGAGGGGTTGTTGGGCACCATCTCTTCTGTCGCTCATGTGCTGTTGGGTTTCTATTGCGGTAAGCTCATCCGTCAGAAAGATACCATCAATCAGAAGGTCATCGCCCTCTTCGTCGTAGGTACGGTGCTCGTCATCGGAGGCTATCTCCTCTCTTATGGTCTGCCCCTCAACAAGCGCATCTGGAGTCCCAGCTATGTGATGGTCACTTGCGGTCTCGCCTCCCTGCTTCAGGCATTCCTGATGTATGTGATTGATATTCAACAGAAATCAGGATGGACTACCTTTTTCCGGGTATTCGGTGTCAACGCTCTTGCTCTCTATGTGTCGAGCGAACTCCTTGCGATTATCCTGGGCAACATAGGTTTCTCCGAGACCGTCTATGGTTGGATTCATGCGCTTATCCCGCCTTTGAAGTGGGCTTCTCTCGCTTATGCCCTCTATTTCGTTGCCCTCAATTTTGCCATCGGCTACATCCTCTACCGCAAGAAGATCTACATCAAACTCTGAATTCTTTGCACAAAAATCGCAATTTATTGTGATTTTACTTGGAAGTTTCGATTCTTTTTTCTAAATTTGCACTGAAATCACAATATGATGTGAAAATAGGTATGAATCAGAAAGAGATAGGAACAGTCATTAAGGAACGCCGTAAGCATTTGGGGGTCACACAGCAGACACTGGCTGATTTGGCTGGTGTGGGTATCAATACCCTCGTGGCCATTGAACGTGGAGAGGGAAATCCCCAACTCTCCACACTTTTGACAATACTTAATACCCTTGGTCTGCAGATGGACTTGAAAATCAAGAACTTAACATATGAGACAGTGTAAAGTATTTGTTCAGGATAAAGAGGCGGGTATCTTGCAGGAAACTGATGACCGTCAGTATGTCTTCACTTATCGTGCAGACTATCAAGGTAATCCTGTCTGCTTGGCTATGCCTGTACGCACAGCCCCTTACCAATCAACCTTTCTCTTTCCTTATTTCTTTAATATGCTCTCAGAAGGTGCCAATCGTGAGTTGCAGTCAAGACTACTCCATATCGATGAGAACGACGATTTTGGCATATTACTCGCCACGGCGCAAAATGACACCATTGGTGCCGTCACCATTCAACCTATCAGCTAATCTTAAGAATTTCTCATTGATCAATCGTGGTGATGGCGAGTATCACCTTTCGCCTGCTTATGACCTCATAAACACCAGTCTTCATCTCTACGAACCACGAATCTTTGCTCTCGACAAAGGATTGTTCCGTGAAGGAATGCAACTTTCTGATACCCGCACTGTCACTCGTGCAGATTTTGAAGAGTTTGGTCGCCGAATAGGTCTTGCACCCAGACTGGTGAAACGTGAACTCGACAACTTTGCAACTGAACAACCTCTTGCGAAGGAACTCATTTCCCGCTCTTTCCTGTTAGAAAAGCTAAAGCACTATTATTGGCAGTCATGCAATTACCGACGTACAACCTTGGTTAAATAAATGCCAATATGGCCCGTTTCTATACAAAATGCCCTTTTTGGGGCGTTTTGCTAAATTTTTTTGCTTTTTTTACGCCAGTTCGGGATAAAAAGTTCTAAAACAGCATAAGTTGCTTGGTGTTTTCAATACAATATCCCTCGAGTGCTTGTGGCTTATTGTCGAAGAAGCAGTATGCCGCCAGTGCCGCAATCATACTCATGATGAAATTGTTGACCGACCTGTGCCTTGAGTGTACCAGTTGTGCCATATTCTTTAGCATGTCGTTAATAGTCTCGATGATACACCTCTTACGTAGCATGACCTTGTCCCACATGGGCATGAGTTTGTTCTTCATGTTGGTTCTGATACCTGTCACCAGATGAACCCCGTCTTCGAAAAGCATGTCAAAGAGCTTGGGTGAGATGTATCCCCTGTCGGCAAAGAGTTTCCCGTAGAGCGTCTTAGCCAGGACTGCCCAGACCTTAGGGTCCCTGTCATCCACATTGGCACCAGTGAAACAGAACGTAATGATTTCACCCCTGTCGTTGCAGACCAGATGCAGTTTGAAGCCATGGCACCATCCCATCGTCCCCTTCCCATCAGTAGCCAAGCCTTTGAATACCTTGTTGGCATAACGTCTGAGATTGTGGCAGACAGGCACCATCGTGGAGTCCACGAAACTGATGCCTGTACAACGACCGAAGGCGAAGAGGTTAAGAAAGAACATCATCTGGAAGAACACGCGGCTTTGGAGTTCCACGAATCGGTTGTAGGATACGGTATTGGGGAAATCGGACTTCAGATGCTGCCTGATGAAGAACAGGTAGTAGTGTTTGAAATTGCGGAACGAACCAAACTGGAACACTATCAAAATCGTCATAATCTCACTGTCGGAGAGGGATGCCTTGCGATAGCGACGTGACTTACCATCAGAGGACATAAGAGACTTTTTGTCTATCTGCTTATCAAATTCTTTGCAAAATTCATCCACGGCACAGAAAAATTCTGTAACTTTGTAAGAATTCTCAGCTTTTCTTTGTATAAAGGCAGTCTGGGGGATTGAGAGGAAATGGGGTTACGAATTGGCAACAGTACTCAATTCCACATTCTGCTATAAACTGCATCAAAGAACACCCGACGGTGAGCCACCAGCCGTATTATGGTTCATCATCGGGTGCAAAGTTACGAATAAGTGAGCAAAATACCAAATTTATTTGAGTATTTTCGAACGTGAGTAACTTCGAGATGGAGTTTCAAAGGTAATCATTTCTTTCGAAAAAGCCAAATCTATCCATATCTTTTTTCTTCTGAGCTTGCTCATTGGCCATTGAACGATTGTGGTATCTTATGTGGCACCTGCCAGAAAAGTGCGTATTAGGCTACGTCCTTCTACAGAATTTTATGTGGATTATGCTTCTATTTCGATTTATTTTACTACCTTTGCACACATAAATCATAAAAGTGCGATTACCTATGGCAAAGATTAATGTTCAGAGCACAGAGATAGCCGTCGTTTCACATAATGACGATGATTACATTTCACTGACTGACATGGCTCGTAGCCAGTTGCAGAAGCACATCATCTTCCGTTGGCTCAGTCTGAAAAGTATGATTAAGTACCTTGGCGAATGGGAAATGCTTTACAATCCCAATTTTAATTGTACCGAATTCGGTACTTTTAGAAATATGGCGGACTGTAATAACTATGTTCTGTCAGTTTAATTATGGCATATACAGAGCCAACATCTGCTTTTATTAAGCCAGACAACATTATCCAAACAACACACTTCACGGATTTTTCAACAGTGCCAAGCAGGGGATATAGTCTGCTGGTACGTGCAAAGCGTCATGGACGGTGGTGGATGTTGAAAGGACTGAAGGAACCCTATCGTAATGATACCGTCTATCAAGTTCTGTTGCAAAAGGAGTATGAGATCACCAGCCAGTTGCAGCACCCGATGGTGGCCTCCGTCTTTTCTCTTGAAGAGGTTGAGGGATTGGGACTTTGTATTGTTATGGAGTGGATAGAGGGACAGACGCTGAAAGAATGGCTTGCACAGGGAAAACATACGCTGAAACAACGTCGACATGTGGCAGACATGCTTTTGGAAGTGTTGGCCTATGTACAAAGCCGACAGACACAGCATCGCGACTTGAAACCCTCGAACATCATAATCACTCACGATGGTCTGCACCTGAAACTCATCGACTTCGGACTATCTGATACCGACAGTCATGCCGTTCTGAAAGCACCAGCAGGCACAGAGGGCTATATGGCACCAGAAGGATCTTCTGACATTTATTCGCTGGGCTGCATTCTCCGTGAACTCCATCTGGGATGGTGGTCGCGTATGGTCATACGTAAATGTTGTGCACCAAGTAATCAGCGTTATACCGATGTTGAGACCATCAAAAGAGATTTGCACCGTTGTTGGCAGTGGCCACGACGAATGCTTCTCCTCATCTGCTTTGTGGCTTTGGCAACAGGTCTCTCCCAATTGAACCGTATGTATACACAACAAGGACAGCAAACGGTCAGCGACTCATTGAAAGTTCTCAAGGAAGAGAGCCATGCAAAAACGACTATTGAGCAGGCAACAACAGACTCGCTGCAACTTCAGATAAACCATATCCACGAACAGCAACAGGCAGAACAAAACACTCTCCAAAAACATCAAGACTATATCGCTGCTGCAAAGAGAAAGATAGACCAACAGATGGCGGCGTATGGCATCCAGCAGATGTTCGACACAGTAACTTGCCAGCGTAACATCACCATTCCATTCTTGAGAATCACCGATACTCTTATTAAAGAAACCAAAGAGCCGGAATTAAAGGAATACATTCAGGATCGCTACCGTAAACCCTGGATAAAGCGGATGAAAGAACTGCCCTTCGATTAACTTAGTCGCACACCTCTATCACCACACCGTCTTTCTGTCCTGCTACATAGACCATAGGAGGTATGCCCTGATGCATCACCTCATCCAAATAGAGCGGCTCGTGCTGTATCATCAAGTGGCAGCGGAATGTATCACCCACATTCAGTTTTGTGTTCTCAGCCTCAACAATCTCAAACTGACTATTGCCCAAGTGCCTGACCACAATCTTGCGGTCTGGACGCCATGTGATAATGAGTCGTTGTCCGCGTCTCAGCCCTTCCGTCGTAATCTTTTCTTCAGTCTTGATACCACTTTGCACCTCATCTAATCGCTCTGCCTGAGCACAAAAGTCCTCATAGCCCTTATAGCCCACAAACCGTGCCAGCACATCGAGCGTATGCGGCCTGGGCTGCACTTCCTCGTTCTTTAAATATCCCCAAAAGCGTTTCAGCGTGGTGGGTGACAACCTTTCGCGCGTATGCGATGATAATAGGTGGCTCAGTTGCTCAAAGTCCCTTGTCTCTGTCAATTGACGACCAAATGTCCGTTCCACCTCCTGTTTCAACAAATCCTGTTTCATGCTGCAAAGATACGAATTTTCCTCTGATTCTTCTGCGCGAGACAGAAATTTGTCACTTTTTGATAATTATTTTTTGATAATTATGATATTTTTCATATCTTTGCACCCAGAATGTGCAAAATATCGTATGACAGAAAATCCTTTTGTAACTAACGGATATGCAGGACCTGAGTATTTCTGCGACCGAGTGGAAGAAACGAAGATGCTGGTTGAGTTCCTGACCAACGGCAATAATATGGCATTGATGTCGCCAAGGCGACTCGGCAAAACAGACTTGATTAAGCATAGTTTCAACCAGCCAGTCATCAGTGACCATTTCTATACGTTTGTTGTAGATATCTATGCCACAGATTCATTTCGTGATTTCGTCAATGTATTTGGTAAATCCATTCTCGAGGCATTAAAGCCCAAAGGACGCAAGGTCTGGGAGAAATTTTTGGATATGCTGTTTTCCATACGTTCTGAGATTTCCTTTGACATCTCGGGTAATCCAGTATGGGGCTTGGGCGTGGGTGCAATGACACCACCGCAGACAACGCTTGATGAGATTTTCACCTATCTCCGTAGCGCTGATAAACATTGTCTGGTGGCTATTGACGAGTTTCAGCAGATTCTGTATTACAATGACAACAAGAATATTGAAGCCGAGTTGCGCACCCAGATTCAGCGTTGTCCTAATGCCAACTTCATTTTCTCAGGCTCACAGCGTCACCTGATGAGCAAGATGTTTCTCTCACCCTCACGACCGTTCTATCAGTCAGTAGTGCCAATGTCGTTGGAGCCGATACCCTTCGACCGCTATTGGACCTTTGCAGAATCGCAGTTTGCAAAGAATGGAGGCAGACGCATCACAAAGGATGTTGTAGAAGAAGTTCATAGCCACTTTGTAGGCGTTACGGCAAATGTACAACGCATTATGAACATCCTTTATATGCAGACACCAGCAGGTGAGGTATGCACTAAAGATATGATAGCCCCAGCCATTGATACTTATCTGCGAATGTCGTCAGAGGCGTATGAGACTCTCCTAAGGCAGATGCCGGAGAAACAGCGTAACGTATTCTTGGCAATAGCGGCAGAGGGTCGTGTGAAGTCTATCTCTGGTGGGCAGTTCGTGCGTAAATATCGATTGACATCTGTCAGTTCCGTCGTTTCGGCAGTAAAGGGACTATTAGAGAAAGACTTTATCACTGAGACCGACGGAGAATACTACGTGTATGATCATTTCTTCAGACTCTGGATGCAAAGAAGACAAATCATTTAGTCACCGCCCGATCATTCTTGTCTGATAATATCCTTATTTTGCCGCAAATATAGTCAATATATAGCAATCGGCAAAATATAATATAATCTATTCTGCCGATTACAAATATTATTAACATAAATGGCCAATCAATGCCCCAATTATACAAATCTGCGTAACGCTTTTTTGTATAATAACTCAATAATTGTATCAAATGACACGAAAAGGACAGAAAAGGACTTGCACATTTCGTCCTTTCGCCTTAATTTTGCCACCAAATGTAAAAAAACAGCTCACAAATGTTGCAACTTTCAGAAAAAATGCTTAAATTTGCGGCGTCGTTTGGAAACACTCGACAACATCGAGGAGAGCGATTAAGCTTTGACCCGCCAGAGAATCTGCAAAATTCGAAGTATAAGGGTGAAAAGTCTGAAAGTTGCTTCTCCTGCAGTAGCATATATACTGCTTGCTCCGTCAAGGAGTCAGCTCACATATATCCCTGCAGGTGTGAGCTGATTTCATTCTTACTTATACGGGTATTGCAGAACCTTCTGGCTAAGGATGCGAGAAGGCTCACACTCTTTGTGTGTTAGTGAAATAATGGATAAAATAATTCAATAACTAAATAGTGCAAAGTATGTCAATAGCATCAGTCATTCCCACCAATCCGTGGACATTACTGACAAAGGAAAATATTGCTCAATGTGATCAATCTTTCTTTGATCAATATGGAAATGTCGCAAAATATGAGAATATGATTAATTCTCAGTTTCCTAAACCAAAGTTGGATTTCTCATGCTTGCCAGATCCTTTTTGTGGTGACCCCAAATGTAAGGTGTATTGCCTTAATAAGAATCCTGGTGAACCCGATAAGTGCTTTGTGGGCAATGCTTCTTTTGAGAAAGCTACAAAAGAAAACCTTAATCTTAAGCAAATTACATGCTTTTGGGCAGAAAACATCAAAAACAGTTGTGGAAAAGTACATGATGGCGTAATGTGGCTTACAAAAAGAACTAATGAGTTAGAAAAAATTCTTGGACGCCATCCGGATATATTCTTTGTCGAGTATTTCCCATATCATTCTACTTATGGTTTTGATTTTCCTTGTAACCTCCCTTCTTATATATTTACAGACGCCCTTATAAAACAGGCAATGGAAGATAGAAAAATGATTATCATTATGAGAGAGAAAAGAAAGTGGCTTAAGAGAATTCCTTATTTGGATTCGTATTCTAATCTTTTCTGTCTCAAAAGTGCTCAGGGAGGGTATCTAACCTTAAAGAATATAGTAAAATACAGCTATGGAGGTGCTGGGCGGAATATTAACATTAATGAAATAAAACAATTCTTTTAAAACAATAGTTCGTTAAAAAGAATTATAAATTTGGGAGTTAGCCGAAAATCCTTTAAAGAGTAGGCATTAAGTAAATAGAAATAGAATATGAGTAAAAAATCTTTTTTTCTGTTAGGCATACTATTGAGTATGGTCGGAACAAAAACAATGGCTTATGATTTTGAGGCAAAGAATGCCAAAGGAGTAACTATTTATTACAATTACATTAATAATGGAACCGAGTTGGAGGTTGCTAGTGGTAATTATAGTGGTGTTGTGGTTATACCGAACGAAGTCACTTTTATGAATAGGACACGAAAAGTGACAAGTATAGAAGGGAGAGCTTTCTATAATTGCCGGGGCCTGACATCCGTCACTATCCCCAACAACGTGACTACCATTGGAGGTTCTGCTTTTTATGGTTGCTCTAGCTTAACCTCCGTCACGATTGGCAACAGTGTGACAAACATCGAAAATAGTACTTTCCAAGAGTGTTCCAATCTGGCCTCCGTCAAGATTGGCAACAACGTAACGAAAATCGGAGATCGTGCTTTCCTTAAATGCTACAAACTTACCTCCATCACCATCCCCACCAGTGTAACAAGTATAGGAATTGGTACTTTCATGGAGTGTACCGCCCTAGTCTCTGTTACCATTCCCAATAGTGTGACGAGCATAGGAAATTATGCATTCAATTATTGCAGCAGTTTAGCCTCAGTCATTATCGGCGACAGCATTACGATTTTAGAAGAAGGCGTTTTCTCTGGTTGCTCAGCCCTGAAATCAGTCACTATCGGCAACGGTGTTAATACAATAGGAGATAGAGCTTTCTCTAATTGCAAAGCCCTGAAATCCATCACAATCCCCAACAGTGTGACGAAAATAGGAAGTGGCGTTTTTCAAGGTTGCAGTGGCTTGACATCCATAACGATTCCTAACAGTGTTACGAGAATAAGAGGCCTTGTTTTTTCTGGCTGTGATATATCAACAGTGATTTCAAAGATTGAAAATCCGTTTGCTATTGATCCAGATAACTTCAGTGATAATACATATCATAATGCAACGTTGTATGTTCCAGTAGGTACCTTGGAGCAGTATAAGGCTACAGGAGGATGGAAGTATTTTTCTTATATTAAAGAAGGGGACGGTAAATGAAATATAACTAGTTAAAATAGAAAACAGTCGCCTTTCCTGGCTGAGATTTACTTCATCAATTTGGCTGGCAACAACCAAGTGCGCTTTGCTGTGCCATACTTTGACGTGTTTGACCCTCGTCTACCTGACCATGGAGAGCCAATGGCAGTGAGAGGAACGATGACCTTTATCATCACTGACTTCGAGGGCCATTGTCAATCTCTGCTTTGCAGTCTTTGGTGTCACCATGCCCTACTATGTGATAGTATTTGCCTTATTGTTGGTTATTCACCTATGGGTAGTTTGGAGATTATCGACAATTAATAACTTGTAAAAAGGAAAGTGCTGAATAACCTATGAAGAGTGGGCAAAAAACAAATTATGAATAAGTTAGTAATTATTTGTCTTTTTCTGATTTCTAGTATTCTGTTTTTTCCATATGATACATATAGTATATGAGGGATTATTATTTAAATTATACAAAAACAACTGACCGATGAAAAATAGAAAGCTATCACTATTGTTTCTGTTAGGCGCTTTGACACTATGCTTCTCAGTACATGCAAAGAAAATAAAGTATGGCACGCAAGTACTTTATGATGGTAAAGCCAAAAAAAACATTCCTACCGGTGAGGGAACGCTCACGACGACTGCTGGCACGTTTACCGACATTCTTATGGGCAACTTCATGGGTGACGGCTCAGTAACTAATGCTCAGTTGAAGTTCCCCTCTGGTTGGAAATTCAAGGGAACACTAAACTATGAGGTCGAGATTGACGGCAGCAAGGTGACTTATACGCTAAAGAACGGCGACCTCTACCTCGTGTCCGCTTCAATGGTTAAGAATGACATCTTCGACACGACACTGAAGATTGACTCACTGCATCCCGTTACATTGGTGCGAACACCCTTGCCGACAAGTATCGACCTAAAGAAGTTCGTCTTTGACTTTGTACTGCCAGGCACAATGGCCAATGACGACTTCCCCGAGGCATTGTCACTGTGGGACATCGGTGACAAAAAACAGGGCGCCATCGAAGCCAGCTGCACCATTCTGCCCACCTCCAAGGTGAACAACCCCAACGGCTTAGGAACTGATCCCATGAGAAATCTCATCGAGAAGGATTTTGCAGGCATTACCGAGCCGTGGACCTTTCTTTATAGTTCCAAAATGGTTATCATGGCCGATGGAACAAAGATTCAGAAAATGGAAACTGGCAACGAGCTCGATTTTATCATTGAGACATCTAAGGACGACATATTCATGTACCATTGGACAATGAATAGCTCGAAAATCACCCACCTGCTGAAGACGTACGGTGACGGTCGCAAGTTGGGATATATCGACGACGATGAATACAGTGATACCTGGATCCTTCACGAGACCGATAAGTCGCGAAAGATTGGCGATGTCATAATGAAGAATGGCAGTTTCATTATCAATAATAATAAGTCGCTGAGGAACTACGACGTGAAGACCGTCTTTAACACTATCATGAAGTCGCAGTCGCTCGACGCTTTCAGCCCAAAACTCATCAACGGCACCATTGTCAAGGCTGACAGCAGTAAGGTCGATGTCATCAGGGGCTATACCGAGGATCAACTAAACGCCCGTGAGGAGGCCCGCCAGAAGGCCATCGAAGAGAGAACGCCACTGACACTCGAGAAGATAGACTTAACGGGCGTGTGGCGCATGAAAAACGTCAACCAACCCTTCAGCTCCTTCTCTTACTACATGCTGACCATCAACGATGACAACACGGCCAAGCTCACACTGACTACCGACTACTATGCCACCTATGCTGTCGACTACGCCTCGCACCCTTACTACGTATCCAATGAACAGTCGGTGATGGGTACCTATAACCTCTCTGGCGAAAACATCATCTTCAACTGGAATTATGGCGACAAAAAGGATTCGGGCATGAAACTGATGTATGAGTGCAAAGACAACTATCCCAAGTCTCTCAACAAAAAGGCTATAAAAATGTCGCGATGCTTCGACACCATGGTTAGTCAGCTCGGACAGGTCAGGGCAAGCAACGTAAGCGAACGCTATATCACTCTAAAAGACCAGTTCTTGTTCTCACGTTTTGGCGACAATGATGCCGAGACGAAGGCTGCCCTACAGGAGCAGCGTGAAGAAAACTTCATCAAGTACTCTGTTAGCAGCGGGAACATTGAGTCGTTGCACTATCAATTCAAAGATGCTACGCTCGACATCAGTGGTGGCAAGATGACCATCAATTATGCCAATGGTGACAAGTATGAGGGTACGGGTCATGTAGCGATCTTTGCTTCTGACGGTACGATGGCAGGCAACACTCTTGGCGACCGATTTAACGCTTACAGTCAATTTGCCTGGGCCATTATCAACAATTCCAATATCGCCGACCTCGAGATCTACTACGATAACGGTACTCTGACCAAGGCAAACGGTAAGACGCTCACATTCACTAAGGGACTCAGTGATAAACAAAACAACCAGATAGTCCAGAACTTAGAGCGTGTTGTCGAGATGATAAACGAGACTGCGGCTGAGGAACTTAAGGTAATGAAGGCCAAGACGCTGGCCACGAAGCAGATATTGCTGTCAGAAGGCTTCGCACCTTACTATGTCAATTCCATCTTTGACAACTTCCGCATCCTGGAGGGAACGCCCCAGACACTCATCGACCGTGCCATCCAGTTAGGCTGCCACATGATACGCCACCCAGTGACACTAAGTGACGTCGAGTTCAACGTACGTAAGAGTGGCAAAACCTATGCCATTGTCATCACTAATTACAATACGGGTGCCGATGCCTTCGATGGCTACGTCAAGTTCCATTGGGCTAGTCATCGTGTCATTTACGTAGGCCACCAGATTAGATAACCCAAGTCAATAACTCAAAAACAAATAAATACATACATAATGAAAAGGAATATCATATTAGCACTCATCCTGAAGCTAGCAACATTGACGGCATTGGCACAGGGTATCGTAGGCACCTGGGAGTCGGACGAGATTGAAGCAGAGACAGGTGGTTCTGGCACGTGCACGTGGAAGTTTGAGCCTAATGGAAAAGCCATACAGGAGATTTACTTTCATGAATCTTTCACCAACATAAAAGGAGCCGAGCTACGCGTCATCATTACTGCCCCCGGCCTTTACTTCATTGAGGAAGAAAAGGCACTGACATTCAATTTCGACCGCAGCAAGATTGATATCAAGTTCGACTTCCTACTGGACGAAAATGAACTGGTCAAAAACGGACTCCCTGCCGACAAGATTCCGCTATTCAAACAGTATCTGAACGAGCAGATGCAGGGCAAAAGGGAACAACTGAAGATGTTGATAAAACAGTCGGCTATTGTGCAGGTACTCTACAACGATGGTAGACAGATGGTCTTCGCCAGTCCACAGGATGATTTCTGGAAGGGACGCAATGAGATGTTCCGCATTATAAAGTAACGGAATCACTATGGAAGGTTCCCAATGATCATTTTGACGCAGAGAACCATCATGTGTTGGGTTGATTAGTATGCTGCATGAAGTCATCTTTTAGAAATACAGCGCTACGTGTGGGCAAATAAAGCGGAAAATCTCTATTGACAGTTAGATTATAAGAAACGAATAAATTAGGAATATGCCGAAAATCCTATGAAGAGTAGGCAAAAATGTAACATTTATGAAAACAATTAATTTTATTTTAATGGTGATGATTATGGCTTGCCTAACATCGTGTGGAGAATCTGGAAAAAATGATGAAGTTAAACTAACTGTCGAGGTTGACCTTGGTGCGCTTGGAGAATATCTAAATTTTGATGATGAAGTAATCATCAAGAAAGAAGAGATTGAAGAAGATGGGGAAATAGTTCTCAAATCGTCTTTGGGAGCTAATGTAAGTAAGTCGGTCGCATCAAATCTCTCGTTTGACTTTGAAGCTGATATTCTTGATAAAGATCATATCAAGATTGCAGATTTTCTTAGTTACGATATGGAGAGTAAATCTGATTATGACAATGGGGATTATCATTACATTCTTTTTGCAGGCACAAAAAGGGCAATTGTGAATGAGGGCGAAAATACGACATTTTTTTCATATTCCAGTAGCATAAAGATTGTTAATGAGCAGAAAATTTAATGGAAAATGCTTCGTTGGATATTCACATGGAGCAAGGAGGGAAAGAAAACCAGTGCAAGGTCATTATAAACTTTGTTAAAATAGCTGCCTCGGAATATATCTATTGATATATTTTTCGTACCTTTGCACCTCGGAAACTACAGAGCACCTTGGAAGTTTTCGAGGTGCTATTGGTTTTGATACGTATTAAACAAAATAGTTTTTAAGTATGAAAAAGAACAAGATTTTGATGTTTGCTGCCGCAGCAGTGCTGTTTGCATCGTGCGGTGGCGGCGGTGGTCGTCCTACGTTTGGCGACAACGAGTATCCGGTCGTGACGGTCGGTACGTCAAGTACCCAGATGCAGACCACTTATCCTGCTACTATCAAGGGTGTGCAGGATGTACAGATCAGCCCGAAGGTACAGGGATTCATTACACAGATTAACGTGAAGGAAGGTCAGGCGGTAGGTGCCGGACAAGTTCTGTTTGTGCTTGACAATGCGACCTATCAGGCCCAGGTGCGCCAGTCGCAGGCTCAGGTGAACACGGCCCAGGCTTCGTGCAACACGTCGAAGCTGTCGTTTGAGAATGCCCAGAAGTTGTATGAGAACAAGGTGATCGGCGACTTCGAACTGCAGTCGGCCACCAACAGCTACGAGAGTGCGAAGGCAGCTTTGGCTTTGGCTCAGGCCGGTCTGGCTTCGGCCAAGGAGATGCTGAGCTTCTGCTATGTGAAGAGTCCTGCTGCCGGTGTGGTAGGCACGCTGCCTTATAAGAAAGGTACTTTGGTGAATACCGCTTCGGTGCTGACCACCGTGTCGAACAACTCGCAGATGGAGGTCTACTTCTCACTGACAGAGAAGGACGCGCTGCTGATGGCGCAGGCCGAGGGAGGCCAGAAGGCTGCCCTGGGTGCTATGCCTAACGTGCAGTTGCAGCTGGCCGACGGTTCTGTCTATGCCCACGAGGGAAAGGTGACGAAGATGAGCGGTGTGATCGACCCTGCCACGGGTTCGATTCAGGTAATCGCCCTCTTCCCCAATCCTGAGCGTATGCTGAAGAGCGGCGGCTCTGGCTCGATCATCATCCCGAAGAGCAACTCATCGGCTATCGTGATCCCGCAGGCATGTGTCTCGGAGGTTCAGAACAAGAAGTTCGTCTACCTCCTGGGCAAGGATAACAAGGTGAAGTACACCGAAATTCAGGTAGACCCGCAGACCGATGGTAACAATTATATCGTGACCGACGGTCTGAAGGTGGGTGACAAGTATGTCACGAATGGTATCACCAAGCTGAACGATGGCATGGAGATCGTGCCCATCACGCCTGAGCGCTATCAGCAGAAGATCCAGGAGCAGGCTAAGGCTATGAGTGCCGGCGACATCGTGGACGCGATGAAAAAATAAGTAGAATTAAATTCTTAAATTTTTAAAGAAATGACTTTTACGAATTTTATCAAACGCCCGGTGCTGTCGACGGTGATTTCTATCCTCATCGTCTTGCTGGGTTTTATCGGACTGGTATCGCTGCCTATTGAGCAGTATCCAGATATTGCACCGCCAACCGTTGCGGTGTTCACCAGTTATCCTGGTGCTGATGCGGAGACGGTGAAGAACTCCGTGATTGTGCCGTTGGAAGAGAGTATCAACGGTGTGGAAGGTATGGACTACCTGAGTTCGTCGGCTTCCTCTGGTTCGGCCAGCATCTCTGTGCTGTTCCGCCAGGGCATGAATGCCGATATGTGTGCTGTGAACGTGCAGAACCGTGTGCAGCAGGCCCTGGCGCTTTTGCCCGCCGAGGTGACGCGTATCGGTGTGACCGTCATGAAGCGCCAAACATCGCAGGTGATGATGTTCACACTGACGTCTGAGGACGGCCGTTACGATGACCAGTTCCTGACGAACTATAACAACATCAACATCATCCCTGCCATCAAACGTATTCAGGGTGTGGGCGATGTGCAGAGTCCGGGTCTGAAGACCTATTCTATGCGTATCTGGCTGAAGCCCGACGTGATGAAACAGTACAACCTGATGCCTTCTGACATCAGCGGCGTGCTGGCTGAGCAGAACATTGAGGCTGCGCCGGGTAAATTTGGCGAGGATGCCGATGTGGCCTATGAGTACTCGTTGCGCTATACCGGTCGTCTGAAAACCCCCGAGGAATTTGGCGACATCATCATTCAGAGCAAGGCCGATGGTACGACTTTGAAACTTAAGGATGTGGCCAAGATCGAACTGGGCGGTCAGCAGTATTCGGTCTCGATGAGAAACAACAATCTGCCATCTGTGATGGGTATGGTGCAGCAGATTGCCGGTTCTAACGCCAACGAGATTGCCAAGCAGGTGAAAGCCGAGTTGGAAGAGCAGGCCAAACTGTTCCCTCCAGGCATGACATATAAAATCAACTACGATGTGACAGAGTTCCTGTATGCCTCTATCGAAGAGGTGGTATTCACGCTGTTCTTCACGTTGGTACTCGTGTTCCTCGTCATCTACGTGTTCCTGCAGGACTGGCGTTCGACACTCATCCCGTTGATTGCTGTGCCGGTATCGCTGATCGGTACGTTCTTCTTCCTGAATTTGTTCGGTTTCTCCATCAACTTGCTGACGCTGTCGGCCTTGCTCTTGGCCATCGCCATTGTGGTCGATGATGCCATCGTGGTGGTCGAGGCCGTACATGCGAAGTTGGATCAGGGCTATAAGTCGTCGCTGACGGCCTCAATCGATGCCATGAACGAGATTTCGGGAGCCATCATCTCCATCACGCTGGTGATGGCGTCGGTGTTTATCCCCGTGTCGTTCATCGGTGGTACCTCGGGAACGTTCTACCGTGAGTTCGGTGTGACGATGGCTATCTCCATCTTCATCTCGGCGCTGAACGCGCTGACGCTGTCGCCGGCTCTCTGTGCCATCTTCCTGAAGCCGCACGACGAGAACGGTCATGAGAAGAAGATGTCGATGGTCGACCGTTTCCATGCCTCATTCAATACCGCCTATGACAAGGTGCTGGGCAAATATAAGAAAAGTGTGGAAAAAATGGTGCGGAAGCCGCTGGCCATCGGTATCACCGTGATTATCGGTATCGCCGTGCTGGTGACGACGCTGTTTACCACGAAGACTGGTCTTGTGCCTTCCGAGGATACAGGTACGCTGTTCTGTACTATCTCTATGCCGCCAGCAACCTCTGTGGCGCGCACCCGTCAGGTGATCGACGAGGTGGACAAGATCCTTGCAGCCGACCCCGCCATCCAGAGCCGCGAGCAGATTCAGGGTTATAACTTCATTGCCGGTGCCGGTAGTGACCAGGCCACATTTATCCTGAAGCTGAAGCCTTTCTCTGAGCGTCAGAGGGGATTCTGGTGGAAGTTATCGGGACTGTGGCAGGGCGACGGTGTATTCCGTTTCTTCCTCGACCCGATGAGTGCCGATGGCGTGGTGGCCCAGATTTTCATCAAGACGGCCCATATCAAAGATGCCTCTATCCTGGCATTCTCACCGCCTATGATTCCCGGCTTCTCAGCCAATAGCGGTGTGTCGCTGGTAATGCAGGACCGTACTGGTGGCGATCTGAACCGATTCTTTGATATCACAAAAGATTTCATCGCTGAGCTCAACAAGCGCCCCGAAATCCAGATGGCTCAGACTTCCTATAACCCGAGTTATCCGCAGTATATGGTTCACGTTGATGTGGCTAAGTGTAAGCAGAGCGGTATCTCGCCCTCTACGATCCTCACCACGTTGCAAGGTTATTATGGTGGTCTCTATGCCTCGAACTTCAATGCCTACGGTAAGCTCTACCGTGTGATGATCCAGGCCTCGCCCGAGACCCGCATGACGGAAGAGTCGCTTAATAATATATATGTACGTACGCCAGCGGGTATGGCGCCCATTCAGGAGTACTGTAATCTGGAGCGTGTCTATGGCCCGACCAATATCAACCGCTTCAATCTGTTTACGTCGATCAACGTGACAGCCACCGTAGCTGACGGCTATTCTACCGGTGAGGCCATCAAGGCTGTAGAGGAGATCGGTGAGAATATTCTGCCCGCTGGCTATACCTACGATTACTCCGGTCTGACACGTGAGGAAGCCAAGTCATCGAATACCACGGGTATTATCTTCCTGTTGTGTATCGTGTTCATCTATCTGATCCTGTCGGCACAGTACGAGTCGTATATCCTGCCGTTGTGTGTGATCCTCTCTGTACCTTTCGGACTGGCTGGCTGTTTCCTCTTCACGATGATCTTCGGCCACGCCAACGATATCTACATGCAGATCTCGCTCATCATGCTGATCGGTCTGTTGGCTAAGAACGCCATCCTGATTGTGCAGTTCGCCCTCGAGCGCCGTGCAACGGGTATGGCCATCTCATGGTCGGCCGTGCTGGGTGCTGCTGCCCGTCTGCGTCCTATCCTTATGACGTCTCTGGCTATGGTGATTGGACTGTTGCCGATGATGTTTGCCACGGGAGTGGGTAAGAATGGTAACCAGACCTTGGGTGCTGCTGCCGTGGGCGGTATGCTTATCGGTACACTGTTGCAGATCTTCGTTGTACCCACGCTCTTCGTCATCTTCCAGTCCTTGCAGGAGAAGTTCCGTCCGATGAAGTTCGAGGATGAGGAGAATCAGGAGGTAGCCGCCGAGCTGGCTCAGTATGCACATGCGAAACCCGTTGATTATGAATTGGAAAAGTAATATGAAGAAATTATTAGTCTATATGTCCGCAGCCCTGCTGCTGTCGAGTTGCGGACTCTATAATAAGTACGAGCGTCCGGAGGTGAAGGCCGATGGCATTGTGCGCGACCCCCTGTCGCTCACCGATACGCTCGCCGTGAAGGATACCACGTCGTTCGGCAACATGCCTTGGCGCAGTGTCTTTACCGACCCGCAGTTGCAGTCGCTCATCCAGCAGGGTCTCGACAATAACCCTGACCTGCTGAATGCAGCCCTCAACGTACACATGGTGAACGAGGCCCTGAAGGTTGCCAAGCTCGCCTTCCTGCCTTCTGTGACCTTCAGTCCGCAGGGAACGCTCTCGTCGTTCGACGGTGCTGCTGCCACAAAGGCCTATTCGCTGCCCGTGTCCGCCAGCTGGAATGTCGACCTCTTCGGCAACCTGCTCAGCGTGAAGCGTTCAGCACAGATGCAGCTCATCGCTACGAAGGACTATCAGACGGTGGTCAAGTGTAACATCATCTCTGGCATCGCCAACCTCTATTACACACTGCTGATGCTCGACCGTCAGGTGGAGATCATCACCGATATGGAGGGACTGACGAAGGATACCTGGGACAAGATGAAGTTCATGCACGAGAACCGTGTGGGCTATCGCTCTACCGCCGTGCAGAGTGCTGAGGCTGCCTACTATCAGGTGCAGTCACAGAAAGTGGACCTGCTGCGTCAGATCCGCGAGATCGAGAACTCCCTCTCGCTGTTGCTCGGACAGCCGGGACAGACCATCAAGCGCGGCACATTCGCCAACCAGAGTCTGCCTCAGACGCTCGCAGCCGGTGTAGGCATCCAGATGCTCAACAACCGTGCCGACGTGCATTCTTACGAGATGTCCTTGGCCCAGTGCTTCTACGATGTGGAGACGGCCCGCAGCCGCTTCTATCCGAACATCACCATTACGGGTACCGCTGCCTTCACCAACAACAATGGCTTGGTGAATCCAGGCAAGTTCTTGCTCTCCGCAGTGGGAAGTCTGGTGCAGCCCATCTTCCAGCACGGACAGATCGTAGCCGGTCTGAGAGTGGCTCAGGACAAGTATGAGCAGGCTTTCAACAATTGGCAGAACGCTATCTACAAGGCAGGCAACGAGGTGTCGAACGCCCTTGTCAGCTACAACTCTTACGCTGAGAAGGCTGAACTCGACGGCAAGCGTGTCAGAGTGCTGACGCAGAATGTCGAGGATACGAAGAAGTTGATGGCATCATCCAGCAACACCACCTATCTCGAGGTCATCTCCGCCCAGAGCAGCCTGCTCAATGCCGAGATCAACGAGGTGCAGGATCAGTTCTACAAGATGCAGTCGGTCGTCAACCTCTATCAGGCCCTCGGCGGCGGCGCGAAGTAACAGAGTAAGGAAATGAATATATTTAGAAACGAATTCACCTGATTATAATTAATTTGGACCACGAATTTTTCTAATTATTTTATGAAGAAATAGAATTAAGATAATTTGTGGATAAAATCAAGGTCAATTAGGATCATTCGTTTCAAAAGAAAAAAATAGAGTATGGCAAGTGAAATTAGTCCCAAAGCTGAGATAAGCCCAAAGGCGAAAATCGGCAACAACTGTAAGATATTCCCCTTCGTCTATATCGAGGACGATGTAGAGATAGGCGACAACTGTATCATCTTCCCCTTCGTCTCTATCTGCGACGGCTCGCGCATCGGTAAGAACAACAAGATCCACCAGGGCTCCGTCATCGCTGCTCTGCCACAGGACTTCAATTTCCGTGGCGCCAAGTCGTATGTGGAGATTGGCGACAACAATGTCATCCGCGAGAATGTCGTCATCAACCGTGGTACCAACCAGGGTGGTGTGACCAAGATTGGTAACGGCAACTTCCTTCTGGAGGGTGCCCACGTCAGTCACGACACCGTCATTGGCGACCACTGCGTGCTTGGCTATGGTGTGAAGATTGCGGGCGATTGTGAGATCCACAATGGCGCCATCTTCTCCAGCTCCGTCGTTCAGAATGCCAACACCCGCGTAGGCCGTCTGGCGATGGTACAGGCCGGCACCTCCTTCTCGCAGGATATTCCCCCGTTCGTTGTGGCAGGTGGCAAACCCGTCGAGTACAGCGGTCCCAACACCACCATGATGGACAATGCCGGTATCGACGAGAAGGTTCAGAAGCACATCGCCAATGCCTATCGTCTGCTCTTCCACGGAAAGACGAGCGTCTTCGATGTGATCAACCAGATCAAGGAGCAGGTGCCCGACAGTCCTGAGATACAGACGATTCTTGAGTTCCTCGGGTCTTCGAAACGAGGCATCATGACGAAATAACTTAAAAAATCCCCGCTCAATCCCGAGTGGGGATTTTTTTATTCACGATCAGCGCACAAGCGCACTGTTCACTATTCATCAGAATGGCCCGTAGCCCATGCAGCTCGTGGTTGTGATGGCTGTCAGGAAGGCCGTGAGTGCAGCTACTACTACCTTCACCGCAATCTCAATCACTCTCTTTTTCATAGTCATTTACTTTTTACGTCCGAATCTCTAGTGGCGTTGGAGTGACACATGGGGACTGTCCCTGCTGTGGGCAGCTTGCGGAGTACAGAGGGACTGTCCCATGTGTGTCACTTAGATGACGTCTAATCCTTATCGAAGCCGTCGTCACCCTCAGCCGTGCCGGTATTAATCAGCAGCGTACTGGCCTGTGCGGGCATCGCGAAGTTGCCGGTATACACACCACCGCTTTCAGCGAGCTCCACCTCCGAGCCGTTCAGCGTTGCCGTAGGCGTCTGACCCTCGGCTGGCGTGATGCTGATCTCCACCTCGTCATCCTCGCTCAGCTCTGCGCCAGAGGTCACAGCATTGCCATCGTGGTTGATGGTTGCGGAGCCGCTACCGCTAGTGCTGATCGTCAGCGCGAAGCCAGTAGGCTGATTCTGCTCACCACCCTGTGAACCGCCCTGATTCTGGGAGCCACCGTTCTCAGTACCATTTTCAGTACCATTCTCAGTACCATTCTCGTCGCCCTCGGGATCCTCGATGGTGCCGTCGTCGGCAGAGGTCACACGCTTCACAACGTCGCCGTTGCGGTCGTAACAAGTGATCTGGATAGAGGCGTTGGCCA
>JAGCDZ010000052.1 GCA_017650905.1 Prevotella sp.
ATCGACCAGATACATGGCCTTCTCCATCGTATAGTTGATGTACTTGTCATCAGGCGCAAGGGTAAAGAAGAGGTGGTGGAACAGTTCCACATGACTCTTCGCTTCCACGTCGAGCGTCTCATCCATCGTTGTACGCTGCACCAGGATAGGCACATTGCCGTCCAACACATACACTTTCTTGTGGGCATCGTCCACCATGCCTTTGGCGGTGAAGATAGACCCCAGCGAGATGATGATGCAGCCCACCATGAACAGGCAACTCACTATCATCACCAACTTAATCTTATTCTCCAGATTCTTTATTACCATATCTCATTTACATTTTTATCGCATTACTGACATTGCACTTGTCTTGGCCTGACTGGCCACACCCTCGCCGAAGTTTCTCGTCGAGAAAGCCGTATCTCCCTCTGGAATCATCCATGCTGCCAAATCCGGCACAAGGTTCAGGCACTTCAGGGCCACCAACGAGGCCACCAACAGATAACCCGCCGTCATAAACGAGTTCTGCAAATACCCTGAGAATCCTCCGTCGAGAATCGCCTGCAGGTTCTCATATTGGATGCTCAACACAATGTCGAACAACAGTAGCACATAGAATCCCACGAAGTAGAGCATTGCGCCGTAGAAATGCACGGTGAGATACCGCGTAATCCATTTCGCCCAGGCACCTTCCCATTTCGGCAATAGCGAAAAGGCCCATTGCAGCGGTCCGAAGATGGTCAACATGCCTAACAGTATCTGCTGACAGAAGATAGTTCCCCACCAGCCGATGCGGAAGACCACAAGCGACAGTAGCATGATAATCTTATCCAGTCCTATCATCAGGCCCGTGTACGTGCTCTGCAAGTAGAACTTACAGGCCTTCTTCTCCGAGTCCGTCAGCGTCTGGTAACCCACATACTGCGTTATGTCAGAGACTCCGGCCTTCTGCATACCGTCCACCGTCACCTTCGCTATCGCCATATAGTGGTCGATGCTGTCCTGACGCTGCTTCAATGGTTCATGCAGGTTGTCGAACTTCTGCTGCACCTGCGCCGCCTCTATCTCATACAGGTCGTGTGTATAAGAGCCGATACAGTTAGGAATATAGGCCAGTACGCCCAATACCGATGCCCCGCTGCCTCCGTGAGGATACCACCAGAACATCACAATGGCGATGGCCAACACGCGCAGCACCTTCAGCACGTCGAACGGCTCGCCCTTAGTCATCATCTTATACGCCATGCCCGCCGCCATGATGATGGCGAACATCGCTCCCAGGGCCATACACATCTCCAGTATCCACCAGAACGGCCCGCTTGCTCCGATAAACGTCGCATCCGTCAGGAACTCGTTCGTCTGGAAGATGACATCATCTATCTCCTCGTCGAACATGTCGATACCGATATTGTTGACGATACTATCGACAACCTCCGGCATCCCGCCTGCCTGCAACATCAAACTTGAAACTCCCATCTTGCTTTTTTGCCGCGAAAGTACTGCATATTCCCGATATAGCCCATGAAATGAAATTTAAGTTTGCAAATTAACAATTCATAGAACTAATATGACATTGATAATTCGGACAAAGATAATCCCGACGTAAAAGAACCTATTTGTCTTTTGTTTCGCAAACCTCCCATCCGTCTTTCCGTCCTACCCGAATCGACATGTTTCAGCGGCAAAGGTAAACCCGCAGCTTGGAACAGCAAGACATTTCGGGAAAAATCTCCATCCCATGCGGGTAGTATTTTTACCGAAAGTCTTGCTTTATCCAACCGTGCGACCTATGCGAAGCCACTGAAACAAGACGATACGGGGACAGGAAAGACGCAAAAAAAATGTCGGATTTGCGAGAGACAAATAAAAGGATTGAAAACAAGACGTCCGGCTCTTGGAATCCGCATAAAAATAAAAAACATTTTAAACATCATCAACATGCAGACAACAGAACATTTCAAGCAAGCCATCCGCAACTATCTGCAAGGCATGGCAGCAGAGGACGAAATCTTCGCCCAGACATTCAGCAAGCCGGAGAAGAACATCGACGACTGCACGACCTACATCCTCAACAAAGTGATGCAGAGCAAGTGCAACGGCTTCACCGATTCCGAAATCTACTCTATGGCAGTCCACTACTACGAGGAAGACGACATCGAGGTTGGCAAACCCATCGACCACGCCCAAATCGTAGTCAACCACGTCGTGGAACTGACCGACGAGGAAAAGGCAGAGGCAAGACACGAGGCAATGGCGCAGTACCAAAGAGACTGCTATAACCGCATTGCCAACCGCCACAAGCCCCAACCCAAGAGAGAGCAGACCACCCAAGTACAACAACTATCATTATTCGACTGATTATGAAACCAAGAAACAAGTTCCAAAAGCAAGTCGCAGCCGCTATGAAAGGACTGCGCCCCATCAACAAAGACCAAAAAGGATACGGCAGGGAGAGCGCAGTCTACCACTATGCCTATCGTGTCAAGAGCGGAAGAACAACTTGCCTTGACTGCGGTCATGTGTTCCACACGGAGGACGGGCAGACGCAATGTGTCTGTCCCAACTGCGGGGAATATCTCAGAGTAGAGAATACCCTGAAACGCAAGCATAAAGAAAAGGGCTTTTTCTGCATAGGCACCGCCAAAAACGACATGCAGGTCATGCGTATCATTATGGTAAGTGCATATTACGAGAAAGGCAAGCCAGCCCGTTTCTTCTTTGACGAAATAGTGCAGCAATGGCTGAATGATAAAGGCAACTGCGTATATGCAGCACGGCGGCGAAACGGCATGTGCTATTCAAATACAGAATGTTGGACGCTGAACAGCCCGTTGGAAATACGCACGGATAGTTGGATATACGAGCATGTGGCCGACTGTCCCTACTACCCGAAGTCAACCGTCATCCCTGCACTTATGCGCAACGGATATGCGGACAATGAGCACGAAGTTGTACCGTCATTACTATTCAAGGCACTACTGAAAAGCCCGAAGATTGAAACGCTTTGGAAAGCAAGGCAGTATGAGGTGGCGAGACTGTTCATTCACAGCAGCCATAACAATGTTGATAGTTACTGGCCGTCACTGAAAATCGCCCTGCGCAACCACTACCATATCAATGACGCGAATATGTGGCGAGACTATATAGACCTACTCAGGTATTACAAGAAAGACTTGAGCAACCCCAAGTTTGTATGTCCCAATGACCTTAAAGCCGAGCATGACCGCCTTTATGACAAGAAAGAGAAGCAGAGGAAAGAAGAATATGAGCGGCTTCAAAGGCAATACGAGGCGCAACGACGCGAACGCGAATTACAGCGCCTTGAATGGGAACAAAAGACCGCAGCCGAACGTGAAGAGGTGTTCCGTAACCTCAAATCCAAGTTCTTCGGCATTACATTCACCGACGGACTAATCAAGGTTCACGTCCTTGACAGCATAGAAGCATATAGGCAGGAAGGAGAGACGATGAACCACTGCGTATATGAGAATAAGTATTATCTCAAAAAAGACTCGCTTATTCTCTCTGCGACCATTGACGGAGAGAGCATAGAGACCGTAGAGGTGTCTCTCAGCACACTGCAAATCCTTCAGTGCTACGGATATGACAACCAATTCACAGAATATCATGAGCGTATCATAGAACTCGTGAACAGAAACACATATCTAATAGGACAGCGAAAGGCGGCGTGACGTATATACATTTTTGTGCGAGAAAAGGAGTTTTGATGCCTTTTTGCAAGAAAAACAATCAATTTTTCATAAACTCGCCCATAAAACAACTGATGATTTAAAAAAAATGTGTACCTTTGCACAAATTAATAAAAGATATCCTATATGAACAATAGTGGCATAAAAGCCTTCTACGTAAAAAGGCTATGGGGTGAAAAGAACGTGTGTTGGGAACATATAAACCCTGACATGAACATCCTTGTGGGCATTAACGGAAGCGGAAAGACGACGCTGATGAACCTGATGTATGCCTACTATTGGGACCCGAAAGCCTTCAGCAAAATAAAGTGGACTGACACATACGGCACTCCCCTCGCAGAGCAACTTTCCGCGATGGAGGCTGTATATGTCAGGAACTTGGATGTCCCCACCCGACGGAAAGAGGAGTCTCCCCTTCTGCAGGAATTGAACAATGCCGTTTTCCAGAACAAGCAAGGGGTATCGTTTTTCAACTATCGCATGAAGATGCTCGACTACCCCGAGCGTTATGACGAAATCCGCAAGAACATTGAGAAGTTTGAGCAACTGGTGAACAGAATGTTCTCTGAAACAGGCAAGACCATGCAGATAAAGGACAGCCAACTGATGTTCAAGACTGAGAAGGGTCATTTCTGCGAACTGAACGACCTGTCGTCGGGCGAGAAACAGCTTTTGCTCATCCTCCTTCGGGTATTCCTCTTGGAAGAGAAACCTGCCGTCGTGTTTATGGATGAGCCTGAGATTTCCCTGCACATTGGCTGGCAGCAACAATTACTTGATGTACTGACATCGCTCAACAGCAACGCACAATTCTTCATCACCACACACTCACCAAGCATTTTCGGCCGTGGATGGGGTGATAAGGTTGTCTATATGGAGGACATCATTAAATCGGCAGACTGATGGCAAACCTGATAGAGCAACAGGCCATTGACTTTGCCAATGTGCCGATTATTCAGCGAGGCATAAAGGCTTCAGTACATCTGGAGGATTGGGAAGACGTCCTGTTCTGGGACACCATGATACAACGGGTGTCACCGGGACGCTATAACTATCTTGCATATAGCAAGGCCGACAATGGAGAAAGGGCCACAGGCAGCAGCCAGTGCCTGAGATATATGGAGTTCCTGTCCGAGCGATTCTTTGTCTGCATCGACAGCGATATGCGCTATCTGCTGAACGAAGCCGGTATCGATAGCGACCATTTCATATCGCAGACATATACTTATTCGTGGGAGAACCACTACTGCAAAGCATCTCACTTGCAAGCAAGGCTCGCTAAGGCTCTCCCCGTTGTAGCACAGAAGTTCGATTTTGTCCAGTTCCTGAATGAGTATTCCCGGATTGTGTATCATCCGTTTCTTGCCTTGCTATATTGTTTAAGGACGCATGATGCGAGGATTTCCCGCAAGGATTTCACGGCATGTCTGCCCCACCAGTGCAAGGCAGAACAATTAGCCAACAACGGGAACGGCATCCTATGCGTCATAGAGCAAGGCCTCACGGACCTGATAGCTAATTCCGGCGTTGAATCAGATGTCGATTTTGATCAAGAAGAGAAACGGTACGCAGAGTTAGGCCTTACGATGGAGAACGCCTATCTCCACGTCCGTGGTCATAACCTTTATGATTTGCTCAAAAGCATTGGCCATCAGCTATGCTCATCTTACCAAGTAGATTTTGAAAACCAGATACTGAACAAGTCGGTTCCTGAAGAAGAATCCTATTGGCAAATAGGTAAGGTGGGCGAAGATCTTCGGCATATTCTCAGATAATTCTCCTTATCTCACTCCCCTATCCCGCCACCAGCGGCCATGGCTACCTTCCAACGACCATGAGCGGAACGGCAGATGGTGGTGATGTTGGCACGATGGGGCGCAGGGGCTGTGCCGGAACTGTTTTTCACCTCCTTCAGTTTGCGGAGATAGAGGATATACTCGCAGACCTCGGTGTTCTTCAGGAGGATGTCCTTGTAGATGGCCAGATACTGCTCCTTACGCTTGCCCTGGGGCATGTAGGCATCACGGACGGCCTGAAGCCCGCAGTTGATGGCATTGTAACATTCCAGCCACGTGGTGTAACTCTTGGCAGAGCCGCCCACCAGCGTGATACGCTCGATGTTGCCCTTCAGCACGGATAACTTCGACTCTATCTTTCCCCGCTCCACCTGCCAGGCAATATCGGTCACGCCCGGTGTACGGTCGGCAATGTTCTTGGCTTCCACACGCATACGCTCCGTCAAGGCTGAATCGAGAGCTTCGGCATGGGGAACCTCCTGATAGAGCGTGAGGTTCATCTGACTGCGGAAGAACTGCTTATTGGTCATCATGGCTCCGTTGCGGTAGTTCTTATGCAGCACATCGTAATACCAGTCGGGTGTGAAACTGCCCGCACCTGTCTCACCAATGGTAAACTGG